>NZ_JBFWVQ010000046.1:0-45351 GCF_050246655.1 Pseudonocardia sp. | reverse complement strand
AGGCCGGTGCCCGCGTCCGCTCCGTCCAGGGCCGGTGGGGCCGCGAGCTGCGGGCCCGCACGGGCGAGGCCGTCTCCGTGTTCGTCGGGGTGGACGGGCCCCGGTGGATGGTCTACGGCGTCGCCACCGGGCCGGCCCAGAACGCCCGGATGCTCGACCGCGAGCTGCGCCGCCTGCTGACGGCCACGGTGGTCGTCCGGGGTCCGGCGCCGTATCCGGTGCGGACGGTGCTGCCGCTCGAACTGCCCGATCAGATGCAGGCCGAGCGGGACGCCCGCGCGGAGCGCGAGCGGATCGCCGCGGAGGCACTGGAGGCGCAGGAAGCCCAGCAGGCGCAGGCCGCCGAGCACGCCGCGGTCGAGGCTGCTGTTCGCGAGGCTGCGGCAGAACGTGCGGCGGCCGAGCGGGCTGCGGCGGAGCGGGCTGCGGCGAAGCGGGCTGCGGCGGAGCGGGCTGCGGCGGAGCGGGCCGCAGCGCAGGAGCGGGTCCTGGCCGAGCGGGCGGCGGCCGAGCGTGCGGCGCGGCGGCGGGCCGCGGCGGAGCGGGCCGCCACTCGACGTGCCGCCGCCGAGCACGCGTACGCCGAGGCCGGGCGCAACCTCGGCCGCCGTGCCGGCGACGCGGGGCCCGCCGCGGCGCTGCCGGGCCCGGGCGACCGCTTCGGTGTCCCGGACCAGCCGGCCGTCCCGCCCCGCAGTCCCGTCCCGCCCCACAGTCTCGCAGTGTCGCAGGATCCCGGTCCCGGCAGCGCCGGGGAGCTCGCGGCGACGACCTTCCTGCCCGCGGTCGTCGGTCCCGCCCCCGACGCCCCGACCGAGCGGTTCCCCGCGCTCCCGCCCGCCCGGCCGGTCGCGTGGCCGCGCACCGGCTCGGCAGGCACCGGCACGCCAGGCACCGGCACGGCACGCAACGGCACGGCATCGGTCGACGCCCGCGCGGGCGAGGTCGGCCGGAGCCGGTTCGCGGCGGTCGGGTGGCCAGAGCCCGAGGACGGTTCCGACCGCTCGGCGGCGGGTCGCGACCCGTTCGATCCCCGGCCGGGAGATCGGTTCGGCGACATCGGCGGAGGGCAGGTCCCGCAGCGCGGCGGTCCGGTCGACGATCTCGATCCGCGTTCCTCGTGGGCCACGGCGTCGGCCACGGACGGCCCGGACCGGGCCTCGGAGCACCACGGGTACGCCGATCCCGACCCGGACCCCACCGAGGAGGTCCGGTACGCGCAGGAGAACCGTGCCGCGGACGGGCCGTCGCGCCCGGTGGGGCGCGCGGGTCAGCGTGCGGCGAGCCGGTCGCACGAGCACGCGGACGGCGGCGTCCCGCTCGAGGACCTCCTGCCCGGCGACGGGACCGCGGAGCGTGGCAGCACCGACGGGACGGCCGACCCGCTCCACCGCCGCGAGGCACCGCAGGCCCGGACCGGCCGACGGGCGGCGCGGCGGGCCGCCGAGCTCGCCGAGTTCGCCGAGCGCGCCGAACTCGCCGCCGAGAATGCGTGGTCGGCCGCGCGGCCGACATTCTCACCCCCCTCCTCGCCCTCCGCCCCGTCCACGACGCCCGCCGGTGACCTCTCCGCGACGAACGACCGTCCACAGGCGGGTGCGCCAGCCACGGGCCGCCGAGCGGCGCGCCGGGCGACCGAGCGCCGCGCGGAGTACGCCGACGACACGGGTCTCCGGTCGGAGGCCGCCGTCGCGTACCCGTCGACGTCCGGCGAGGAGGCCCCGGGGCGGCGCGAGCGCCGGGCGGCACATCGGCGCCCGGCGACGGGGGACGCGCCGCTCGGCGCGGACGAGGGCCGCGACCGGGCAGCCGGATGGGCCGAGGAAGCCCATGGCGACGACTTCGGCGGTCCGGGCGAACCCGCGACATCGCGGTTCGTGGCCGTCCCCCGAAGCGACGGGAACGGTTCGTCGTCCGGACGGCACCGGGACCCCCTCGGTGGCGCGAACGGCGGGCCGCACGCGGAGCACCGGGCCCCCCACCGGGTCGACCGCTGGGCCCACGGCGATGCCGACCCGCACGGCGGGGGGAACGGGACCCACCGCGCCCGCCACGACGGCCTCCGCGCCCCGGCGAACGGCACCCGGCGGGCGGGTGTCGCCCTGCCCCGCCCCGAGGCCTCCTACGCGGACACCGCGAGCCCGGGCATCCCCGATGGCGGCAGCGGCAACAACGGCGGCAACAACGGCGGCGACAGCGGCGTCCACAACGACGAGGACGCCTGGCCGGACGCGCCGCCGCGCCGCCCCGGGGAGCCGGCTCTCGCGTTCCTCGACAGCCCGCTGGGCCGCGCCGCGAACCCGAAGGGGCGCCACCGCCGTCCGGAGTGACGCGGCCGGCGTCAGCCGGCCGGGACCGGTGTCGGATCGACCGTCCGCCCGCCGCTGGGCAGCCCGGGCGGGCACGCGCTGCGGGCGCGCAGCCAGCCGAGGACGGCGGCCCGCCCGAGAACCGCGGGATCGGCGCCCACCGCGGCCAGCCGGGTGGTGACCAGCCGGGCGCGGGGCAGCTGCCCGCACCACGTTTCGGCGACGGCGAGCGGGTGCACCGGGTCGTCGGCCGCCGCAACGACGCCCGCGGGTACCCCGATCCGGGCGAGCTCCGTGCCATCCGGCCCGGGTTCGGCGGCAGCGACGTCGAGCGCGTCCGCGAGCCCGGTGCCGTGGCCGGACCAGGCGCGGGCCAGCTCGTCGGCGAGCCAGGCCGGGGCGCCTGCGCGGGCCACGCTGATCGCCCCGTCGAGACCCGACGCCCGTACCTGCGCGGCCGTCGCTCGGGCCGCCAGCGCGGCCGGTGCGTCCCCGGGCTCCCCGGTCCAAGCGGGCAGCGCGAGCAGCAGCCCCGCGACCGGGCCGGTGGCACCGGACCACCCCGACCCCTCCCGATGATCCGAAGCTGCGCCCACCCGCTGCGCCGCCCACCGGGCGGCCACGAGCGCCCCGAGCGACACCCCTCCGACGAGCAGCGCCTCCCCCCGTGCGGTGGCCCGCGCCGCGGCGGCGTCGAGCGCCGCGCGGTAGCCCACCACCACCTCGTGCCCGGGCCGGGGTGCCGGGGCGACGAGCCGGATGCCGACTGCGTGCAGAGGTCCGGCGAAGGCGCGGCGGACGAAGTCGCCGTCCGACCCGGACCCGGGCAGGACGACGGCGCTCACGGCCGCGGAGAGCACGCTCCCGGGATCCCCGCCGACACCACCCCCGGTGCCGCCCACCGGCTTCGGCATGGACGAGTTCCTCGCTCGACACGTGCGAACGTTTCGCTGAGGTTACCCTGATGTACGGCGATGCCGACGACGGCGACGCCCGGGACGAAGTGCCGGAGAGAGCGATGGGCAAGGACGGCGTCTTCCGACGCATGGTGCGCAGGTTGACCAGCGACGTCGAGGCCCTCGACGCCGACGATCTCACCTCCGACGCCGAGGCGTCCGGGGCTCGGCGGGCGAGCGAGTGCACCTGCGGTGAGGAGGTCACGTTCTTCGGTAGGCTCCGCAGCGTCGAGTTCTGCGCGCAGGCGGCCGACGAGGACGGCAAGGCATCGCTGGAGGCCGAGCTGTTCGACGGCACCGAGGGGGTCACGCTCATTTGGCTGGGACGCCGCCGGATCCCGGGTATCGAGCCCGGACGGACGTTGCGGGTGCGCGGCCGCCTGGCGCTCCGGGACGGCCGGAAGGTCCTCTACAACCCGTACTACGAGATCCTGCAGGCCCAGATCTGAACGCGGACGCCGCGGGGGAGACGCCGACCACGCGCTTCCCCGTGACAGCGCCGCAGGAGCACGTACGCGAGCGTGCGTTCCCGCCGCTCATCGAGCAGATGGGCGGCGTGCCGGGCATCATCGCCTCGACGATCCCGGTGCTGGTCTTCGTGGTCACCAACGTGGCGTTCGACCTCCGGGCCGCCATCATCGCCGCGCTGGCGTCGGGTGTCCTCGTCGCGGTCTGGCGGCTGGCGCGCCGCGAAGCGCTGCAGCCCGCCGTCTCGGGCCTGCTGGGGGTGGGGCTGTGCGCCTTCATCGCCTACCGCACCGGTGAGGCGCGGGGGTTCTACCTCCCCGGCCTGATCTACAGCGCGGTGGTCGGCGCGGCGTTCCTGGCGTCGACCGTCGTGCGCTGGCCGCTCGCGGGCGTGATCTGGCATGCGATCAACGGCGACGGGCAGGGCTGGCGGCGCGATCCGCGCCTGCTGCGCGCGTACACGTTCGCGACGCTGCTCTGGGCGCTGGTGTTCGTCGCCCGCGTCGTCGTGCAGGGCTGGCTCTACAACGCCCAGGAGGACGACTGGCTGGGCGTGGCCCGCCTGGCGATGGGGTTCCCGCTCGTGGCGATTGCCCTGCTCGGCACCGTCTGGGCGGTACGGCGCGCTCAGCGGACGTCGCAGACGGCCTGAGTCGCTGCCGGGGCCTCAGTGGCCTCAGTGCCCGAGGGCTGCCCGGATGTCCTCCTCCACGGCCGTCGTGGCCACGAACAGCAGCTCGTCGGCCGGCTCGAAGGCGTCGTCCGGGCTGGGCACGATGACGCGTCCGCCGCGCAGGATCGTGACCAGCGCGGAGTCCGCCGGGAGCTTCAGGGTGCGGACGGGCCGCCCGGCGAGCGGGGTGTCCTCGGGCAGGGTGACCTCGACGAGGTTGGCCTGACCCTGCCGCAGGGTGAGCAGCCGGACGAGGTCGCCGACGGCCACCGCCTCCTCGACGAGCGCGGCGAGCAGCCGCGGCGTGGAGACGGCGACGTCGACGCCCCAGTTGTCGGTGAACAGCCACTCGTTGCGGGGATCGTTGACCCGCGCGACGACGCGGCGCACCGCGAACTCCGTCTTGGCGAGCAGCGACACCACGAGGTTGACCTTGTCGTCACCGGTGGCGGCGATGACGACGTCGCAGCTCTCGAGGTCGGCGTCCTCCAGCGAGCTGAGCTCGCAGGCGTCCGCGTGCACCCACTCGGCGGCCTCGACGGTCTCGGGGGCGATCTGCGACAGCTCCCGTTCGATCAGCATGACCTGGTGTTTCGGTACGAGCTCCAGGGCGATCGAGCGCCCCACGGCGCCCGCTCCGGCGATGGCGACCCGCATCTGCTCAGCTCTCCTGGGGTGGGGCGGCCGCGGCCGCCGTGACATCGCTGACCGTGCCGGACAGGGCGGCCACGTAGACGGTGTCCTCAGCCTGGACGGCGGTGTCGGGTCGGGGGAGCACGCCGGTGCCGAACCGGACGATGAACGCGACGCGGCTGCCGGTGGCGGCCTCCAGCTCGCGGACGGGGCGGCCGACCCAGTCCTCGTGCACGGGCAGCGGCAGGATCGCGACGGTGCCGGAGGGCTCGCGCCACGCCGTCGCGACCCCGTCGGGCAGCAGCATCCGCAGGAAGCGGTCCGTGCTCCAGGGCACGGTGGCGACGGTGGGGATGCCGAGACGCTCATAGACGGCGGCGCGCTTGGCGTCGTAGATACGGGCGACCACCCGTTCGACGCCGTAGCTCTCGCGGGCCACCCGGGCGGCGATGATGTTGGAGTTGTCGCCGCTGGAGACGGCCGCGAACGCGTGCGCCCGCTCCACGCCCGCCTCGGCGAGGACGTCGCGGTGGTAGCCCTCGCCGACGACCTGCCGCCCGCGGAACTCCGGGCCGAGCCTGCGGAACGCCTGCGCGTTGCGGTCGATGACGGCCACCTCGTGCCCGAGCCGTTCGAGCCCGGACGCGAGCGAGGAGCCGACCCGTCCGCACCCCATGATCACGACGTACACTCGCGATCCTCCCTCTGTCGTCCGCACGCTATCCCGGGATCGGTCACACCTCGAACCGGTACCCCATCCCGGGTTCGGTGACCAGATGCCGCGGGTGTGACGGCTCGGGTTCCAGCTTGCGGCGCAGCTGGGCGAGGTAGACGCGCAGGTAGTGGGTCTCGGTGGAGTAGGCGGGGCCCCAGACCTCGCGCAGCAGGTCCCGGCGGCTGACGAGCCTGCCGCGGCGGCGGACGAGGGCCTCGAGGACCTGCCACTCGGTCGGGGTGAGGTGCACGTCGTGCCCGCCGCGGCGGACCTGCTTGGCCGCGAGGTCGACGACGAAGTCGCCCGCGTCGACCACCGCGTCGCCCTCGACCGTGGCGGTGGCGGCCCGCCGGACCGCTGCGCGCAGCCGGGCGAGCAGCTCGGCGGTGCCGAACGGCTTGGTGACGTAGTCGTCGGCGCCCGCGTCGAGGGCCGCGACCTTGTCGGGGGAGTCGGTGCGCGCGGACAGCACGATCACCGGCACCGTCGACCAGCCCCGCAGCCGCCGGATGACCTCGGCGCCGTCGAGGTCGGGCAGCCCGAGGTCGAGCACCACGACGTCGGGATGCCGCTCGGCGGCGGCCTGCAGCGCACCCGCGCCGCTCGCGGCCGTGTCGACGCGGTAGCCGCCCGCGCGCAGCGTGATCCGCAGCGCCCGCAGGATCTGCGGGTCGTCGTCGACGACGAGGACGGACGTCGGATCGGGCAGGCTCACGGCCGCACCCCCGCGTGCGCCGCGGGGAGCGACACCACCACCGTGAGCCCGCCGCCCGGCGTGTCCTCGGCCCGCAGGGTGCCGCCCATCGCCTCGGTGAAGCCGCGGGCGACGGAGAGCCCCAGCCCGACCCCCGCCGTCGGATTGCGGTCGCCGACGCCTCCGAGCTGCTGGAACGGGGCGAAGAGCCGGTCGACGGCGTCCGGTGGCACGCCGGGCCCGCGGTCGACGACCCGCAGCTCGACGCGGTCGGCGTGCGCGCTGGCCCGCACCGCGACCGGCGCGCCGCCACCGTGGTGCAGCGCGTTGCCGACGAGGTTCGCGACCACCCGTTCCAGCAGTCCCGGATCGGCGAGCACGTCGTGGGCGGGGACGTCGTCCAGCTCCAGCGCGACGCGCCCGGCCCCCTCGGTGGCGGTCAGGGCACGTGCGACCACCTCGTCGTAGCCGACGGCGCGCAGCCGCGGCTGCACCGCCCCCGCGGCGAGGCGGGAGGAGTCGAGGAGGTTGTCGACGAGCGCGGTGAGCCGGTCCGCGGACTCCTCGACGGTGGCGGCCAGGTCGACCCGGTCGGCGTCCGACAGCGGGAGGTCCGGATCCCGCAGGCTCCCTGCAGCGGTCTTGATGGAGGTCAGCGGGGTGCGCAGGTCGTGGCCCACCGCGGAGAGCAGCGAGCTGCGCAGCGCGCTCGCCTCGGCCTGGCGCCGCGCGGCCGCGGCCTCGGCGGCGGCGCGCTGGCTGCGCAGGGCGAGCAGGGCCTGCCCGGCGATGGCGTCGAGCAGCCGCCGGTCCGCGGCCGGCAGCGTCCGCCCGCGGCCGACGAGGTGCACGTCCGGCTCGATCTCGACGTCGACGTCGGCGTCCTCGGGCCGGTCGCACGCGTTCGGCCCGGTGCCCGCGACCCGGATCCAGCGGCCGTCGACGCGTTCCAGCAGGGCGACGCCGCCCAGGGCGAAGGCCTCGCGGACCCGTTCCAGCAGCCGGGGGAGCGGGTCCGCGCTCGCGAGCACGATGCGCGACACGGACGCGAGCAGCGCCGCCTCCGTGCCTGCGCGGGCGGCCTGCTCCGCGCGCCGCGCCGCGCCGTCCACCACCAGCGCCACCAGCACCGCGACCAGGACCATCACGACCAGCGTGACGAGGTTCTCCCGCTCGGAGATCGTGAACGTGTACCGCGGCGGAGTGAGGAAGAAGTTGAGCAGCACCCCGCCCGCCACGGCGCCGAGCAGGGCGGGGCCGAGCCCCCCGACCAACGCGACGATCACGATCGCCAGCAGGACCAGCACGACGTCCGTGGACAGGCCGAACCAGCTCCCGGCGACGGCACCGACCGCGGTGGCGAGCCCCGGCAGCACGACGGCCAGCACCCAGCCCAGACCCACCCGCAGCCGGGAGAGCCCCGGGCGGCGCCCCGGCCGGTAGCCGCGCCGGGCCTCGCCGTGGGTGACGAGGTGGACGTCGATCGTGCCCGAGTCCTGCACCACCCGCGAGCCGATGCCCTCGACGAGCAGCCGTGCCGGCCGCGAGCGCCGCGACGTGCCGAGGACGAGCTGGGTGGCGTTGGTGCCGCGGGCGAAGTCCAGCAGCGCCGCCGGCACGTCGTCGCCGACGACGGTGTGGAACGACGCCCCGACGTCGTCGGCGAGCCTGCGCAGCCGCGACAGCGCCGCGGGCGGGGCCCCGGCCACGCCGTCGCCGCGCAGCACGTGCACGCACAGCAGGTCCGCCGAGCCGAAGCGCTGGGCGATGCGCGCCGCGCGGCGCAGGACGGTCTCGCTCTCCGGGCCGCCCGTCACGGCCACGACGACACGTTCCCGGGTCTCCCACACGTCCGTGATCCGCCGGTCCGCCCGGTAGCGCTGCAGCGCCACGTCGACCTGGTCGGCCACCCACAGCAGCGCCAGCTCGCGCAGGGCCACGAGGTTCTCCGGGCGGAAGTAGTGCGCGAGCGCGGCGTCGACCTTCTCGGGGCGGTAGATGTTGCCGTGCGCCATCCGTCGCCGCAGCGCCTCCGGGGTGATGTCCACCAGCTCGACCTGCTCGGCCCTGCGCACCACCTCGTCGGGGACCGTCTCGCGCTGGCGCACACCGGTGATCCGCTCGATGACGTCGTTGAGCGACTCCAGGTGCTGCACGTTGACCGTCGACAGCACGTGGATGCCGGCGTCGAGCAGCTCCTCGACGTCCTGCCAGCGCTTGGGATTGCGCGAGCCCGGGGCGTTGGTGTGGGCGAGCTCGTCGACGAGGACGACCTGGGGGTGCCGGGCGAGCACCGCGTCGACGTCCATCTCGCTCAGCTCGGTGCCGCGGTGGACGACCGTGCGGCGCGGGACGACCTCGAGACCGTCGAGCATCTCGGCGGTCCGTGCGCGGCCGTGGGTCTCGACGACGCCCACGACCACGTCCGTGCCGCGCCCGGCACGGCGCCTGCCCTCGCCGAGCATGGCGAACGTCTTGCCGACGCCCGGTGCGGCGCCGAGGTAGATGCGCAGCTCGCCGCGCCTGGTCATGGATGCATCATCGCCCCGTCCCTCCCCGTCCGCCCCCGCGAACGGCCGCGGCCGCCCCCGTCCCTCCCCGCGAACGGCACGGACGGGACATAGGTCTTCCCGTTCGTGCCGTTCGCTCACCGCCGGGCGTCATCGCAGCGCCGCCGCGAGCGCCAGGTTCAGCTCGGTGACGTTCACCCCGGGCTCGCCGAGCACCCCGAGCGAGCGGCCGTCGGTGTGCGCGGCCACCAGGGCCCGCACCTCGTCGGGCGACAGGCCCGTCACCCGGGCCACCCGGGCGACCTGCAGCCGCGCGTAGGCGGGGCTGATGTCGGGATCCACCCCCGACGCCGACGCCGTCACGGCGTCCGGGGGGACGGCGGCGGGATCCACGCCCTCGCGGGCGGCGATCGCGGCCCGGCGCTGCTCGACCGCGTCGAGCAGGTCGGGGTTGAAGCCGCTCCTGTTGCTCGCGCCGGACGTCGACGGGTCGCCGGGGCCGAGGACGCCGCTCGCGGTGGCCGACGGTCGGGTGTGGAACCACGGGTCGGGCGCGCCGTCCGGCGCGACCGGATCGATCCCGATCAGCGACGATCCGGCGGACGTGCCGTCCGGGCCCGTCACGACCGAGCCCTCCGCGGAGGCGGACAGCCCCGGGAGGTGCGCGACGGCCCACACCGCGAGCGGGTAGCCGACGCCGAGCAGCAGCGTCATGACGAGGAGCACGCGGGCTGCGACGCCCGCCTGGCGGGAGAGGAGCTCGACCATGATCAGATCCCTGGGACGAGGCGGACGAGCAGGTCGATGAGCGCGATGCCGACGAACGGCGTCACGATCCCGCCCAGCCCATAGACGAGCAGGTTGCGCCGCAGCAGGGCGGCCGCGCTGGAGGGCCGGTACCGCACCCCGCGCAGCGCGAGGGGGACGAGCGCCACGATGACCAGCGCGTTGAAGACGACCGCGGAGAGGATCGCCGACTCCGGCGTGGCCAGCCCCATGACGTTCAGGGCGCCGAGCTGCGGATAGACGAGCATGAACATCGCCGGGACGATCGCGAAGTACTTGGCGACGTCGTTGGCCACCGAGAACGTGGTGAGCGCCCCGCGCGTGATGAGCAGCTGCTTGCCGATCTCGACGATCTCGATGAGCTTCGTCGGGTCGGAGTCGAGGTCGACCATGTTGCCGGCCTCCTTGGCCGCGGCCGTCCCCGTGTTCATCGTGACCCCGACGTCGGCCTGGGCGAGCGCGGGTGCGTCGTTGGTGCCGTCGCCCGTCATGGCGACCAGGCGGCCCCCGTCCTGCTCGCGACGTATCAGCACCATCTTGTCCTCGGGGGTGGCCTCGGCGAGGAAGTCGTCGACGCCCGCCTCGGCGGCGATGGCCTTCGCCGTCCTCGGGTTGTCCCCGGTGATCATGACGGTGCGGATGCCCATGGCGCGCAGCTCGGCGAACCGCTGCGCCATGAGCGGCTTGACGACGTCGGACAGGCGCACGACGCCGAGCACCTCCGCGGGTTCCCCGTCGCGGCGCTCGGCGACGACGAGCGGGGTGCCGCCCTGCTCGCCGATGTCGTCGCACACCGCCTGCACCGTCGAGAACGACGTTGTGCTGATGGAATCGCCCTGTTGATCTGCAGAAGGTCGTTCTCGACGGGAGGCCCAGGCGAGTACGGCGCCCGCCGCGCCCTTGCGGATCTCGCGTCCGCCGATGTCGAGCCCGGACATCCGGGTCTGCGCGCTGAACGGGACGAACTGCGCGACCGCCTCGTCCGCGGTGGCGCCGGCGGGCAGGCTGTGCTCGGCCGCGCACAGCTCGACGATGCTGCGCCCCTCCGGGGTCTGGTCGGCCAGGCTGGACAGCCGCGCGGCCTCGGCCAGCCTCCTCGCGTCGACGCCGCCCACGGGCAGCAGCTCCGTGGCGCGGCGGTTGCCGAAGGTGATCGTGCCGGTCTTGTCGAGCAGCAGCGTGTCGACGTCGCCCGCGGCCTCGACGGCGCGGCCGGACTTCGCGAGCACGTTGCGCTGCACCAGCCGGTCCATGCCGGCGATGCCGATCGCCGAGAGCAGCGCTCCGATCGTGGTCGGGATGAGGCACACCAGCAGTGCCGTGAGCACGATCAGGGACTGCTCGGCCCCGGAGTAGGCGGCCATCGGCTGCAGCGCCACGACCGCCAGCAGGAAGATGATCGTCAGCGTCGCGAGCAGGATCGTCAGGGCGATCTCGTTGGGCGTCTTCTGCCGCTCCGCGCCCTCGACCAGGGCGATCATCCGGTCGACGAACGACTCGCCCGGTTTCGTCGTGATCTCGACGACGATCCGGTCCGACAGCACCGTGGTGCCGCCGGTGACGGCGGAGCGGTCGCCGCCGGACTCGCGCACCACCGGCGCCGACTCGCCGGTGATGGCCGACTCGTCCACCGTCGCGATGCCCTCGACGATCTCGCCGTCGCCCGGGATCACCTCGCCGGCCTCGACGACCACCCGGTCGCCGATCCGCAGGTCGGTGCCGGGGACCTCCTCGGTCCGGTCGCCGACGAGCCGGTGGGCGACCGCCTCCTTGCGGGAGCGGCGCAGCGTGTCGGCCTGGGCCTTGCCGCGACCCTCCGCGACGGCCTCGGCGAGGTTCGCGAAGAGCACCGTGAGCCACAGCCACACCGCGATCGACACCGCGAAGACGCTGGGGTCGACGATCGCGAGCACGGTGACCAGCACCGACCCGACCCAGACGACGAACATGACGGGGTTGCGCGCCTGCGTGCGCGGGTCGAGCTTGCGCAGCGCCTCGGGGAACGACATCACGAGCTGGCCGGGGCTGAACGCACCGGCCGCGACGCTGCGGCCCGTGCGCTCGGCGTGCAGGCGCTGTGCCTCGTCCGGCGTGCGCCCCTGGCGGGGGGTGGTGACGGTCATGCCAGTGCCTCCGTGATGGGCCCCAGCCCGAGGGCCGGGAAGAAGGTGAGGGCGGCGACCAGGAGTACGGTGCCGCCGACGAGGACCCCGAAGAGCACGCCGTCGGTCGGCAGCGTCCCCGCGCCGGGCTCGACGCGCTTCTGTGCGGCCAGGGAGCCCGCCAGCGCCAGCACCGCGAGGATCGGGACGAACCGGCCGAGGAGCATCGCCAGGCCCAGGGCGGACTGGAAGAAGGGACTGGTGACGGTCAGGCCGCCGAACGCGCTGCCGTTGTTGTTGGCCGCCGACGCGAAGGCGTACATGACCTCCGAGAGCCCGTGCGGGCCGTCGTTGGTCAGGGCCGCGTCCAGCTCGCCGGGCAGGGCCATCGCCGCACCGGTGCCCAGCAGCACCAGCGTGGGCATCGCGAGGATGGCGATCGCCGCGGCCGTGACCTGCACCCGGCCGAGCTTCTTGCCCAGGTACTCCGGTGTGCGCCCGACCATCAACCCGGCGAGGAACACGGCGACGACCGCCAGCACGAGGATCCCGTAGAGGCCCGCGCCGACCCCGCCGGGCGCGACCTCGCCGAGCAGGATGTTCAGCAGCGTGACGCCGCCCCCGAGGCCGGTGTAGCTGTCGTGCATCGAGTTCACCGCACCGGTCGAGGTGCCCGTGGTCGACACCGCGAACAGCGTGGAGCCGGGGATGCCGAACCGGACCTCCTTGCCCTCCATCGCGGCCCCCGCCGCGATCGCGGCCGGACCGTTGGGATGGCTCTCGGCCCACCAGGCCACGGCCAGCAGGCCGGCCCAGATGGCGCCCATGACGGCGACGAGCACGTGCCCCTGCCGCGGGTTGCCGACCATCGTGCCGAACGTGCGGGTGAGGCACACCGGGATGACGAGCAGCAGGAAGATCTCCAGCAGGTTCGTCCAGGCCGTGGGGTTCTCGAACGGGTGCGCCGAGTTGGCGTTGTAGATCCCGCCGCCGTTGGTGCCGAGCTCCTTGATCGCCTCCTGGGACGCCGTGGGCGCCAGGGCGATCGTGTAGCCGTTGCCGTCGACGGTCGTGACGTCGACCCCGGCGCGCAGGCTCATCACGACCCCGCCGGCGACCAGTACGATCGCGGCGACGAACGAGATCGGCAGCAGGATCCGCACGACGCTGCGGGTGAGGTCCACCCAGAGGTTGCCGATCCGGTCCGTCGACGTCCGGACGAAACCGCGGACGAGCGCCACCGCCACCGCCATGCCGACGGCGGCCGAGACGAAGTTCTGCACGGTCAGCCCGGCCATGGCGACTGCGTGCCCCATGGTCTTCTCCGGCACGTACGACTGCCAGTTCGTGTTGGTCACGAAGGAGATCGCCGTGTTGAACGCGATTCCCGGGTCGACCGCGCCCCGGTCCAGCGAGAACGGCAGCAGGAACTGCAGGCGCTGCAGCAGGTAGAGCAGCACGATCGACAGGAACGAGAAGGCGAGCACGCCCGCCGCGTAGACGGTCCAGCGCTGCTCGGCGTCGGGATCGACGCGGAACACGCGGTAGAGGACCCGCTCGGCGCGCCAGTGGCTGCGGTCGCTGTAGACGCGGGCCATGTAGTCGCCGAACGGCACGTAGACGGCCCCGAGCAGCAGCACGAGGACGCCGACCTGGAGCAGGCCGGCCAGGATCGTGGACATGGTCGCCTCAGAACTTCTCGGGCCGGATCAGCGCGATGAACAGGTAGACGATGAGCGCGGCGGCGATCACGCCGCCCACGATGTTCGCGATGGTCACAGCCGCGCCAGCCCGCGCAGGACGCCGAGGAGGGCGAGGAAGCCGCCCACCACCAGCAGGACGTAACCGATGTCCGCCACCCGTGCCTCCCGGGATCCGAGCGAGCGCCACCGGGTCGGTGGCCGCCGCCGAGGGTGCGTCGCGGCGGGGCGCGAGCGAAGGGGTCTTGACGGATCCTTGACGGGTGTGTGCCCCGCCTCACCGTCTGGTGGGAGCCGGGTGCCGGGGCCCGCCGTGGCGGGTCCACCAGGAATACGCTCTGCGACGTGTCCACGCTCGGCACCGTCGTGAAGCGGATCCTGGTCGGCAGACCTCAGCGCAGCGACCGGATCTCCCACGCACTCCTGCCGAAGCGGATCGCGCTGCCGGTCTTCGCCTCGGACGCCATGTCCTCGGTCGCGTACGCGCCCCAGGAGATCTTCCTGACGCTGTCCGCCGCCGGGGTCGCCTACTACACGTTCGCTCCGTGGGTCGGCGCGATGGTGGCGCTGGTGCTGGTCACGGTCGTGGTGAGCTACCGGCAGAACGTGCAGGCCTACCCGTCGGGCGGCGGCGACTACGAGGTCGCCACCGTCAACCTCGGCCGCCGCGCCGGGCTCGCGGTGGGCAGCGCGCTGCTCGTGGACTACACGCTCACCGTCGCCGTCTCGATCTCGGCGGCGGCGGACAACCTCGGGGCGCTCGTGCCGTTCGTGGCCGAGCACAAGGTCGGGTTCTCGATCGCCGCGATCGTGCTGCTCACGGCCGTCAACCTGCGCGGGATCCGCGAGTCGGGGCTCGCGTTCGCGATCCCCACCTACGCGTTCATGGTCGGCATCGGTGCCATGCTCATCTGGGGCTTCACCCGCATCCTGATCCTCGGCGACGACGTCCGGGTCGCCAGTGCCGAGCTGGAGATGGTCGCGCGCCACGACGCGTTCACCGGGCTCGCGCTCGCCCTGCTGCTGCTGCGCTCCTTCACGCAGGGCTGCGCGGCGCTCACGGGCGTGGAGGCGATCAGCAACGGGGTGCCCGCGTTCCGCAAGCCGAAGTCCCGCAACGCCGCCCGGACGCTGGCGCTGCTCGGTCTCATCGCCGTGTCGATGTTCATGGGCCTGATCCTGCTCGCCGGGCTCACCGGGGCGAAGCTGGCGCTGAACCCTGCAGAGCAGTTCGTCGGCGTCCCCGCGGGCTACGTCCAGCAGACGCTCGTGGCCCAGCTCGCGGACGCGGTGTTCGGCGACTTCCGCGTCGGGTTCTTCTTCGTCGTCGTGTTCACCGCCCTGATCCTCGTGCTCGCCGCGAACACCGCGTTCAACGGCTTCCCCGTCCTCGGCTCGATCCTCGCCCAGGACCGCTACCTGCCCCGCCAGTTGCACACCCGGGGGGACCGGCTCGCGTTCTCCAACGGCATCCTGTTCCTCGCCGGGTTCGCGATCCTGCTCGTCATCGGCTTCCAGGCCGAGGTGAGCCGGCTCATCGCGCTCTACACCGTCGGCGTGTTCGTGTCGTTCACCCTCAGCCAGACCGGCATGGTGCGGCACTGGAACCGGCTGCTCGCGGGCGACGCGACGGCCGAGGAGAAGGCGCGGATGCGCCGCTACCGGGCGGTGAGCGCGTTCGGCGCGACGATGACGGGCGTCGTGCTGGTCACGGTGCTCGTCACCAAGTTCGTCGCGGGCGCCTGGATCGCCGTCGCCGCGATGGGCTGCTTCTACATGATCATGACGGCGATCCGCAAGCACTACGACCGGGTCTCCGAGGAGCTCGTCGCCGGCGAGGCGGACACCGTGCTGCCCTCGCGCAACCACGCGATCGTGCTGATCTCGCGGCTGCACAAGCCCACGCTGCGGGCCCTGTCCTACGCCCGCGCCACGCGCCCCGCCGTGCTCGAGGCGATCACCGTCAACGTCGACGACGCCGACACCCGCCGCCTGGTGCGGGAGTGGTCGCAGCGCAAGCTTCCGGTGCCGCTCAAGGTGATCGAGTCGCCGTACCGGGAGATCACCCGGCCCGTGCTGGACTACGTGAAGCGCATCCGCACGGACAACCCGCGCGACGTCGTCACCGTGTTCATCCCCGAGTACGTCGTCGGGCACTGGTGGGAGCAGATCCTGCACAACCAGAGCGCCCTGCGGCTCAAGGGCCGCCTGCTGTTCCAGCCTGGCGTCATGGTCACGAGCGTGCCGTGGCAGCTCGCGTCGTCGGAGCGGGCGAAGGTCCGTGCCCGGCGGGCCGAGGACCGCACCCGCGGGGCGTCGCTGCGCGGGCGCGCCACCCTCACCGGCGAGGACGGGTCCGTGCTGCCGGACCCGGCCGCGACCCCGCGCCGCAAGGACCCGGTGCGCCGGTGAGGTCGCGCCGCGCGACCTCCGCGCGCGGCCCCGTCTCCCCGGGCCGCCGCCCCGTCCCTCCGCGCGAACGGCACGAACGGGAAGACCTAGCTCCCGAACGGGCCGTTCGCGAGGCTCGGGCGGACGGCCACCCGGCACCCGGTGACTGGACCGACCGCGTCCTGGACCTGCACGTCGGCGCTGTCGCCCACGGCGGGCACTGCGTCGCGCGCGCGGGCGACGACCCCGCGGGCCGCGTCGTGTTCGTCCGCCACGCCCTGCCCGGCGAACGGGTCCACGCCGTCGTCACCGAGGACCTCGGCGGGCGCTTCTGCCGGGCCGACGCGATCGCCGTGCTCAGCCCGTCCCCGGACCGGGTGGAGCCGCCGTGCGCGTGGGCCCGGGCGGGCGGCTGCGGGGGCTGCGACTTCCAGCACGCGACGCACGCGGCCCAGCGCGCGCTCAAGGCCGCCGTCCTCGCCGAGCAGCTGCGGCGGATCGCCGGGATCGAGCGCGACGTCGTCGTGGAGGAGCTGCCCGGCGGCCCGCTGGGGTGGCGGCACCGGGTGCGGCTGGCGGTCGACGGCGAGGGCCGCGGCGGGCTGCGCGCGCACCGCAGCCACGACGTGCTGCCGATCGCGGACTGCCCGCTCGCGCCGCCCGGATTGCTGCCGCCGGTGCTCGCGGGGCGCCTGCCGCCGCGCTCCGAGGTGGAGGTCGTCCGCGACGCGGACGGCGCCACGCACGTCGTCCCCGGCGGACCGGGCGGGCCGGTGCTGCAGCGCGCCGCCGGGCGGGAGTGGCACCTGAGCCCCGGCACGTTCTGGCAGGTCCATCCCGAGCTCGCCGCCACGCTGGCGGGCGTCGTCGCCGAGTGGGCGGATGCGCCCCCGGGCGGCACCACGTGGGACCTCTACGGCGGGGTGGGCCTCTTCGCAGCCGTCCTGGCTGGCCAGGTGGGGCCCGACGGTGCCGTGCACGTCGTCGAGGCGGGCACGCGCGCGGTGCTCGACGGGGCCGCAGCGCTCGCGGACCTGCCGCAGGTGACGTGGACGGAAGGCCGGGTCGAGCGGATGCTCGGGCGGCTGCCCGGGGCCACCGCGCTGACCGGGCCGGACGTCGTGGTCGCGGACCCCCCGCGGCGCGGCCTGGGCGAGGCGCTCGTCGGCGCGCTCTGCGCGCGCCGGCCCGCCCGGGTGGTGCACGTGGCGTGCGATCCCGCGGCGCTGGCCCGGGACGTCGCCGCGTTCGCCCGGCACGGCTACGCGCTGGCGCGGCTGCGGGCGTTCGACGCCTTCCCGATGACCCATCACATGGAGTGCGTGGCGCTCGTGGAACGGGTGTGAACGGACGCGCGGGATCGGTCGGACCGGATGGTGGGTGCGGGGTGAACCCGGGTCGCTTCCTCTCCGACCGCAGGGCCGGAAGTGTGGACCGGACGGTCCGTGGGATGCGTGGTGAGGGGGTGCGGAGCGGGAGCGGCGGGGGTCTACCGGGCGGGGGTCGGCGGGGTGGCGAGCGATTCGAGCAGCTCGGCGAGCTGCGCGCGGCGCGGGGGATGGGCCGAGCCGAGGGCGACGCCGACGCGCCTCTCCACGCGCAGGCAGACTCGCTCGACGACCGTGCGGCCCTCGCTCGCGAGATGGACGAGGACCCGGCGGCGGTCCACGGGGTCGTGGCGCCGGTAGGCGAGGCGGGCGGCCACGAGCCGGTCGACGACCCGGGTGGCCGTGGGCGCGGGAAGCGCGGTGTGCGACGCGATCTCACCCATGCTGCGCCCGCCCCCGCGGGCGAGCAGCAGGAGGACACGCCAGCCGTCGCGGCTCACTCCTTCGGCCTCCGTAGAGGGCACGATGGCGGTCGCTACGGCGCGGTCGACACGGTCGAGAAGGTCGACCATTCCGGTCACACGAGGCGCCGGTCCGCGGGGGTATACCGGCGCCGATCTACTCGATGAATCGGACACGCTGACTGACTGTACCGACTCGGAAGAATTTCTCGCGCTGTGTGACGATCGCCACTCGCTTGGCGTAGCTCATCTCACAGAGACTTCACACGGAAGTTGGAGTCGAACGTCACAATGTCACTAAGCCGATCGAGTGAACACGATTTTCCCAGCGGTATCACCCGCCAGCATGGCGCGAAAACCCTCCGCGGCCTGCTCCATGGGCAGCTCCAGGCCGATCTCCGGGTTGATCCCCGCCGTCGCGACGAACTTCATGAGATCGGCCAGCTCCTCGCGGGTCCCCATCGTCGAGCCGATCACCTGCAGCTGGAGGAAGAACACCCGCTGCAGCTCGGCGGACGGGTTCGGGCCGCTCGTCGAACCCGACACGACCAGGGTGCCACCGGGCTTGAGCGACTTCAGGGAGTGCGACCACGTGGCCTCGCCCACGGTCTCGAACACCGCATCCACGCGCTCCGGCAGCCGCTCCCCGGAGGCGAAGGTCGCGTGCGCACCGAGCTTCTCCGCGAGCGCCCGCTTCTGCTCCGAGCGGCCCGTCACCCACACCCGCATCCCGGCCGCGCGGCCGAGCTGCACGAGCGCCGTCGACACGCCGCCGGACGCGCCCTGGACCAGCATCGTCTGGCCCGGCCGCAGCCCGGACTTCGTGAACAGCATCCGGTAGGCGGTGAGCCACGCCGTCCCGAGCACGGCGGCGTGGTTGAGCGGCAGGCCCTCCGGGCGCGGGATCGCGTTGCGCGCCGGGACGATCACCTTGTCCGCGAACGTCCCCTGGTGCAGCTCGGTGAGCAGCGTGCGCTTCGGGTCGATCGTCTCGTCGCCGCGCCAGTCCGGATCACCGATGATCGAGTGCAGGACCACCTCCGTGCCGTCGGCCAGCCGTCCCGCGCCGTCGCAACCGAGGATCATCGGGAAGCGGTCCGGCTTGATGCCGATCCCGCGCAGCGTCGCGATGTCGTGCATGTTCAGGCTCGCCGCAGTGACGTCGACCGTCACCCAGCCGTCGGGGGCGACCGGGTCCGGTCGCTCGCCGACGGTGAGCCCGTCGAGCGGGGAGTCGGGGTTCGGGGCGGCGGCGTAGACGGCGAACATGACCTCGAACCTAGTGCCTCGACCGCGCCCGGACGGTCGGTCGGCACCGACCCGGCTATCGTGGCCGCGTGCTGCGCGATCTCGCGAACTGGTGGGACGCGGTCGAGCTGTGGCTCACGCAGCTCGCGTTCCCGTTCCAGGTCGTACTCGCCGCCGCCGTCCTGCTGCCGCTGTGCTGGGCGGCCGCGGCGGGGCTGGACCGCGGGGTGGACGTCGTCGTGGCGCGGTGGGCGCGCCGCCGGTGAGCGCTCGACCGTGGGCCGCACGGTTCGCCGATGTCGAGTGGGCAGGCAGTCCGCCGCCGGCCTGCCCGGGTGCATGCTCGGTGGGCCGTGGCAGCCGGAGCTCGGGCTCCGGAGAGCCACTTCAGTGCAGGGCGGCTGCCAGGGCCGTCAGCGTCTCGGAGCAGCCCCCGTCCAGCCGCGCGGTGGCGAGCGTGTCGCCCCGCGTCGCTCCGCGGTTGACGATCACGACCGGCAGCCCGAGCCGGTGCGCGTGGCGGACGAACCGGAGCCCCGACATCACGTGCAGTGACGAGCCGGCGACCAGCAGCGCGCCGTTCAGCACAGCGATGGTGTCGACGAGGTCGTAGCAGCGGGCCACCCGCTCCCGCGGCACGTTCTCGCCGAAGAACACGACGTCCGGCTTCAGCACGCCACCGCACGCGTCGCAGGGCGCGACGCGGAAGCCGGCCACGTCGACGAGGTCGGCGTCGCCGTCCGGCCGGGCGGTGGGGGTGCCGGTGTGGAGGTCCGCGAAGCCGGGGTTCAGCGCATCGAGGCGGCGCTGCAGCTCCGCCCGGGACGTGACGGCCCGGCAGCCCAGGCACGTGACATCCGCGATCCGCCCGTGCAGCTCGACGACCGCGCCGCTGCCCGCCCGCGTGTGCAGCCCGTCCACGTTCTGCGTGATCAGGCCGGCGAGCACGCCCGCGCGTTCCAGGGCGGCCAGGGCGGCGTGGCCTGCGTTCGGGACCGCGCGCGAGACGCGCGCCCAGCCGACGTGGCTGCGTGCCCAGTACCGCCGCCGCGGATCCTCCCCGGAGACGAACTCCTGGAAGGTCATCGGGCTGTGCCGCGGCGCGCCGGGGCCGCGGTAGTCCGGGATCCCGGAGTCGGTGGAGAGCCCTGCCCCGGTGAGCGCCACCAGCGGCCGGCCCCGAAGCAGGTGGCGGACCCGGTCCAGGTCGGGGGCGGCGAGCACGTCCACGCGACCACCGTACGGCGCCGCGGGGGCAGTGGTGGAATGCTCGCGTCGTGGCCGACGGACCGAAGGCGTACTGGATCAACGTGTTCACGAGCATCGGCGACGCGGACAAGCTCGCCGAGTACGCGCGGCTCGCGACTCCCGCGATCGCCGAGAGCGGCGGCCGGTTCCTCGCCCGCGGACCCGCCGCCGCGGTGCTGGAGGGCGCGGGGGACGCGGACCGCACGACGCTCATCGAGTTCGACAGCGTCGACGCGGCGGTGGCGTGCTACCACTCCGAGGGCTACCAGCACGCGTTGAAGGCGCTCGGCGACAGCGCGACCCGCGAGCTGCGGATCGTTCGCGGCGCGTAGCTACCCCACCCAGGACGGCGGGCGCTTCTCCGCGAACGCCCGCATCCCCTCCTGTCCCTCCGCGCCGGCGAAGAACTGCGCCGAGAGATCCAGCATCCGGGCGAAGCGCTCCTCGAGCGTGCCCTCCGGCGGGGCCTGGAGCAGCTGCTTCGTCGCGGCGAGCGCGCCCGGCGCGCCGAGGCGCAGCATCCCGACGTAGCGGGCCACCTCGGCGTCCAGCCCCTCCGCGGGGACGGCGGCGTTGATCAGGCCGATCTCAGCGGCACGACGGGCGTCGAACGTCTCGCCGGTGAGGTACAGCTCCTGCGCGGCCCGGGGCAGGAGCCGCGGCAGCACCGTCACCGAGATCACCGCCGGCACCACGCCGATCCGCACCTCGCTGAACGCGAACGTGGCGTTCTCCGCGGCCACCGCGATGTCGCAGGCCGCGACGATCCCCACCCCGCCCGCCCGGGCAGGGCCCGACAGCCGCGCGATCACCGGCTTCGACGAGGTCAGGAGGGTCTGCAGGATCCGGGGCACCTCGTTGACGCCCTGGTCCTGCGCGGCCGCCCCACGGGACTCCTTGAGGTCCATGCCCGCGCAGAACACCGTGCCGGTGTGGGTCAGCACCACGACCCGGACGGCGTCGTCGGCGAGCACGGCGTCGAGGTGGGCGAGCAGCTCGCCGCGTAACTGCCGGGAGAGCGCATTGCGGTTCGCGGGGGAGTCCAGGGTGACCGTCGCGACCCCGTCGGTGATGTCGAGACGGACCAGCTCGGTGCTCATGTGCCGGACCGTATCGCGCGTGATCAGCCCATCGGCACCCCCACGTAGGCCCGGGCCTGCAGACCGAACAGCTCCGCGTAGAGCCCCGGCCGGGCCATCAGCTCGTCGTGCGTGCTCGTCCGCGACGACGACGGGGCGTCGCGGTAAAGCCCGCGGGCGACGCCGACGCGCTGCCACTGACCGCCGGAGAGGTCGCGGCCGTTCTGGAAGTGCCGCGACAGCAGGGTCTCCCAGCCGGCCGGGAGATCGGCCGCCACCTCCGCTGCCACGGAGCGCGCGGCGGCGTCGGCGAGCAGCTCGCCGGACGTCGGCTTGCCCGAGCCGTTCTCCCCGACGAGGGCGACGATCTCGCCGCGGCGCAGCGTGAGGTCGACACCGTCGAGGGCGGCCTCGACCTGGCCGGGGCAGCGGAAGCGCACGTCCCGCAGCGTGATCGTCGCGGGCGAGCGCGGCGCCTCGGCGGTGGCGGGCTGCGGCGGCGGGTGGCGCAGTCCGCGACGCAGCGAAGGTAGAGCTCCAGGTAGAAACCCTGCTCGAAGAGCTGGTTCGTGGCGTAGACCGTGGTGCGCAGCGCCGTCGCGGTGGTGCGCATCGCGAGGACGGCTGCCCCGGCGAGGGCGAGCGGCAGCGAGCCCGTCACCACGAGAGCCCCGAGAAGCACGTACACCAGCCCGGTCGCGACGCCGCCGACGGCGCGCCCCGCCAGCACGACGCGGTTCTTGCGGTGTTCGACGGCGACGTGACGAAGCCCTCTGCCCAGGACGGCGTGTGCAGGTCGTCGGCGCCGACGAGCGCCGGTGCGGACGACGGGCCGGGAACGTGGCCGTGGTGGCGGTGGTGCTTGGCGGTGCGGACTCGCGACCCAACGGGCCCCCTCGGCGGATCGGCGCGACCGTGTGATCGTCCTCTCCGGACGCCCGTCGGGCGAGTGGATGACGCAAAGCTGGGAGGCTTCCCACAACCACGCGAGATCCAGTGTCCGCCCTCGTAGAATGGTTGCGGTGACCGGTGCATCGACGATCGTGATCGTCGGGGCCGGCCCCCGCGGCGCGGGGATCCTGGAGCGGATGGCGGCGAGCCTGCCGGAGCTCGGACCCGAGCGGCTCGACGTCCACCTGGTGGACCCTTATCCCGCGGGTGCGGGACGGATCTGGCGGCGGGAGCAGTCGCCGCTGCTGGCGATGAACTCGATGGCCGCGGACGTCACGATGTTCACCGACGACACCGTCGTCTGCGAGGGGCCGATCCGGCCGGGACCGTCGTTCTGGGAGTGGGCGCGGGACCGGCTCGATCCCGAGCTCGACCCCGAGCTGGAGCAGGAGCGCGACGCCGTCACGCCGTCGACGTTCCCGTCCAGGCGCCTCCAGTGCGCCTACCTGTCGTGGGTGCTGCGCCGGGTGATCGGCGACGCGCCGCCGGGCCTGCGCGTGCACGTGCACCGGTGCCGGGCGCTGGGGCTCGGCGAGGAGGGCGGACGCCAGGTCGTCACCCTCGACGGCGGGGTGGTGCTGCGCGCGGACGCCGTCGTGCTCGCGTCGGGGCACCTCGACGCCGCTCCCACCCCGGACGAGCGCGCGCTGGCCGCCACGGCGGTCCGGCGGGGCCTGCGCTACCTGCCGCCAGAGCAGACCACGGACTCCGACCTCTCCGGGCTCGCGCCGGGGGAGCGGGTGCTGGTGCGGGGGATGGGCCTGGCGTTCATCGACCTGCTGGTGCTGCTGTTCGAGGGTCGCGGCGGGCGCTACGTGCCGGACGGGGACGGGCTGCGCTACGTCGCGTCCGGCGCGGAGCCGCGCCTGGTCGTGGGCTCGCCCCGCGGGATGCCCTACCACTCCAAGACCCACTACGACCTGCGCGCGGGTCGCCCGCCGCTGCCCCGCTTCTTCGGACAGCAGGCCGTGGACCCGCTGATCGCGCGGGGCGGGATCGACCTGCGCCGCGACGCCTGGCCGCTGATGGCCAAGGAGATCGCCTGGGGCTGGTACCACGAGCTCGTCGTCGGCCATCCCGGCCGCGTTCGTCTGCCGTGGGCGGACTTCGCGGCCCGCTTCGCCGCGGCGGCGTGGGACTCCCCGGAGATGTTCGCGCTGCTGGCCGAGGCCGTCCCCGACCCGGTCGACCGCATCGATCTCGCCGCCCTGGACCGCCCACTCGACGGCGTCCACGCCCGCACGCTGCGCGACTTGCAGCCGCTCGTGCGGGGGCGCATCGCCGAGGACCTGCGCCAGCACGTCGATCCCGCGCACACCCCGCACCTCGGCGCGTTCGTCGCGATGCTGTCCGTGTACGGCGAGACCACGCGACTGGCCACCTCGGGTGCGCTCACCGCGCGTTCGCAGGCGTTCGACGTGGCGTGGTGGCAGGGGTTCTTCAACGGCGTCGCCTCGGGCCCACCCGGGTTCCGGGTGCGGGAGCTGCTGGCGCTGGCGCACGCCGGGTACGTGACGTTCCTCGGCGCCGGGATGCAGGTCGACGTCGGTGACGACGGGTTCCGGGCGACGTCCGCGTCGCTCGCGGGCGCCGAGCCGGTGACGGCGCGCGTGCTCGTCGACGCCCGGTTGCCCGACGCCAGCGCGTCCCGCTCGCTGGACCCGCTGCTCGCCGCGCTCGTCGCCCGCGGCGAGGCCGTCGAGGAGGTCCTGTACGAGGACGGCGAGGTGCTGCGCAACACCGGCCTCGTCCGGGTACGGGCGGCGGACGGGGCGCTGGTCGACGCCGCGGGGCGGGCGCATCAGCGCCGGTTCGCGGTCGGGCCGCACACCACGGTGAAGGTGGCGGGGGCGTTCACGCGGCCCGGGATGAACGCGCAGAGCCTGCGCTACAACGATGCCGTCGCCCGTGCGGTGCTGCGGGCCGTCGGGGGCGCCGGGGCCCGCCTGGCCGCCTGATCCGTACCGGCTCGCCGGCCCGCGCTGAGCGGCACCCTCGTACGCACGGTGCGTACGAGGGTGCCGTCGGTATCGGCCCTCAGCTCCCGAACCCGCTGAACAGCAGCACCGCGAGCCCGAGCCCGACCACCAGGTTCACGCCGGTGGCCGCCCCGAACACCGCGACGGGCCGCCAGCCCGCCTCGCGCAGCGGCGCGACGCGGAACTCCAGCCCGATCGAGACGAACGCGAGGATGAGGAAGAGCGTCCGCAGGTCGTTCACGGTGGCGATCGCGGACTTCGACGCGTCCGCTCCGACCGCGCCGATGTAGAGCGTGGCGATCACGGAGGCGGCGAGGAACCCGAGCACGAACTTCGGGAACCGCTCCCAGAACTCGCCGAGGCGCGGCCGCGCGTCCGCGACCTTCTCGATCTTGAGGGCGAAGTACGCCGTCAGGGCCACCGCGACGACGCCGAGCAGCGCGTTCTGGGTGGTCTTGACGATCGTGGCGATCTGCAGCGCCTCCTCGCCCGCGATCGCCCCGGCGGCGCTCACGGCGGCGGTGGTGTCGATGTTGCCGCCGATCCACGCCCCGCCGACGGGCTGGGAGAGACCGAGGAGGTCCACCAGCGCGGGCAGGATGAAGATCGACGGCAGCGCGAAGACGATGACGAGGCTCGCCGTGTAGGCCAGCTGCTCCTTCTTCGCCTGCACGGCGCCCGCGGCCGCGATGGCCGCGCTCACCCCGCAGATCGAGACGGCCGAGGACAGCAGCGCCCGCAGCTTCGCGTCCACGCCGAGCACGCCGCCGAGCCACCAGGTGAACCCGAAGACGACGCTGATCAGCAGCAGCGCCTGCAGGATCGCCGGCCCGGCGGCGCTGACGATCACCGCGAAGTTGATCGACGCACCGAGCAGCACCAGCCCGGTCTTGATGAAGAACTCGGTGCGGAAGCCGCCGGCGAGCCGGTCCCGCAGCCCGAGCTGGGTGAGCACGACGTTGCCGAGCAACCCGAGGATGATCGCGTACACGGGGTACTCGATCGCCTTGGCGATGCTGCCGAAACCGGTGCCCTTCGTCGCGGCGGGCACCCAGCCCTCCAGGAACCGGGTGACCGCTGCGAGCGCGACGACGACGGCCACGCCGCCGAGCGCCCAGGCGAGACCGTCGCGGCGGGAGTCGCGGGTGGAGGTCTGCGTGCTGTCCAGGCTCACGGGACCACCCACCCCGGGAGCGCGCCGAGCAGGACGAGCGCGAGCAGGACGAGGCCGACGATCGTGGCGAGCCAGTCCTCGTTCAGCGCGAGCCGCCGCTGTGCCGCCACGGTGCCGTCACGGGTGCCGTCGGAGCTCTCTTCGGAGCTGTCCTCCGAGCTGTCTTCTGAGCTGTCGTCCGAGCCGCCGTCCGCGGGTGCGTCGGCGGCGTCCGTGGGCGCACCGTCACCCCCTGGGCGGGTCTCGGGGGCGCTCACCGGGCTTCCCCGTCGATCCCGCGCAGCGACGGGTCGGGGATGCGCGGGTGGCGGCGCAGCGCGTCGCGGGCGACGGCGAGCTCGTGCGCCACCTCGGCGGTGATCAGCTCGGCGTGCAGCGCACCGTGGGGTTCGGGTGGGGTCAGCGACCGGTGGCGGCGCACCAGGTCGTCGAGGGAGTCGAGCAGGCGGGCGGCGACCCGCTCACGGGCCACCTCCCAGGAACGTACGGACATGGTTGGGCTCCAGGGTTCGAGGTGACGGGGGACGGCGGGTCCCGCGACACAGCGCACTGGAGGTCCGGAGGTGGTCGACGGTGAGCCGCCGGGTGAGCAGGGGGATCACGACGTCAGGGCCAGTCCCCGGGCGCGCAGCACCCGGCGCTCGATCGGCCGGAACACGAGCAGCTCGATCCCGATGCCGACGATGAGGATCAGGATGATCGCGGCGAACACCTCGGAGATGTTGTTGAAGTCGCTGCCCTGCTTGAGGTAGGCGCCCAGGCCGAACCCGAGCTGCGGCGACGTCGCGATGATCTCCGCCGCCATGAGCGAACGCCACGAGAACGCCCAGCCCTGCTTGCAGCCCGCGACGTAGCCGGGCAGCGCGGCGGGCAGCGCGATGAGCCGGGCGGCCGCGATCCGCGAGGCGCCCATGACCCGGCCGACACGGGGCAGGATGGGCGGGATCTGGTCGATGCCGGCCACCAGGCCGTTCGCGATGGACGGGATGGAGCCCGCGAGCACGACGAAGTAGATCGTGGCGTCGGTGAGGCCGAACCAGAGCACGGCCGCGGGCACCCACGCCACCGACGGCAGGCTCTGCAGGCCCTGCAGCAGCGGCCCGATCGCGGCACGCACGAACGGGACGTTCGCCACGAGCAGACCCAGCGGGGTGGCGATCACTACGGCGGCGGCAAAGCCGATGAGCGCGCGGCTGACCGACGTCCAGACGATGTCGAACAGCCTGCCCTCGGCGACGGTCTCCTGGAACTGGTCCCAGACGTCCGCCGGCGCGGGCAGCTGGTACTCCGGCCAGATCGCCGCCGCCCACAGCAGCTGCCAGATGACGAGGAACGCCGCCAGCGCGAGCAGCGGTGGCACCACGTTGTGCACGATGCGGTGCCACCACGGCTCGTGGCTGACCGTAGGGGTGTCGAGGGCGTCGAGCCCGGACGCGAGATCGCGCTCGCGGTCGGACTCGACGACGTCAGGTGCGGGCATGGCCGGCGATGACCTGGCGCAGGTCCGAGGTGATCTCGGCGGTGAGGAGCTCACGGTCCGCCTGGTCCGCGTCGGGGCGGATGTTCCACTCCCGCACCACGGTGCCGGGCCGTGACGACAGGAGCACCACGCGCTGCCCGAGCCGGACCGCCTCGCGCACGTCGTGCGTGACGAACAGGACGGCGGTACCGGTGGTCGCCCACACGCGGGTGAGCTCGCCCTGCAGGTGGTCGCGGTTGATCGCGTCCAGCGCGGCGAACGGCTCGTCCATGAGCAGCAGGCCGCCCTGGGAGCCCTCCTCGGGCTGCGCCGCGGCCAGCGCGCGGGCGAGCGCCACGCGCTGACGCATGCCGCCGGACAGCTCGTGGGGCCGCTTGCCCGACTGTCCCCCGAGGCGTACCAGCTCCAGCAGCTCCCCGGCGCGGTGGCGCCGCCGAGCCCGCGAGACACCGGTGAGCCGCAGCGGCAGCTCGACGTTGCGGCCCGCGGTGAGCCAGGGCAGCAGCGCGGGCTCCTGGAACATCACGGCCGGGCGCCGGACGGCGACGTCGACCTCGCCCGTGGTCGGCCGGTCCAGCCCGGCGACGAGGTTGAGCAGCGTGGTCTTGCCGCAGCCGGACGCGCCGAGCAGGACCACGAACTCGCCCTGGCCGACCTCGAGGTCGATGCCGGTGAGCGCGGTGACGGCGTCCTGGCCGCGACCGAACACCTTGTCGACGCCGCGCAGATGCGCGACCAGCGACGAGGTGTCCCGGGTCGGGCGGTCGAGGGCGAGGGTCATCCGGTGCCTCCGGGCTTGTCGAGACCTGCGGCGTCCACGGGCGGCTTGCCTGCTGCGGCGAGTTCGGCGTTGAGCAGGGTGAGATCGGCGAACCCGGCGAGGTTCGTCGGCTCCTTGGTGATGCCCGCGGTGACGGAGTCCTGCGCGAGCTGCGGGAACGTGGAGGCGATCGGGTCCGGGCCGATGCTGATGTTGCTGAACGCGCGGTCGATGACCGGTCCGGGCAGCTCGTTGCCCGTGAGCTTCTTCAGGCCCTGGTTGACCAGCGTCTTCGCCCGCGCCGGGTCGGAGTTGATCTCGTCGATCGCGGCGAGGTGTGCGCGGAGCAGGGCAGTGACGGTGCCGGGGTACTGCTTGAGGAACTCGGTGCGGACGATCACCACGGTGGTGGGGAACTTCCCGTCCGGCCACAGGGTCTTCTCGTCGACGAGCACCGTGGCGCCCGCGTCCAGCACCAGGCGCGAGCTCCACGGCTCGGGCAGCCAGCCGCCGTCCACGTCGCCGGACCGGAACGCGTCGAAGGTCCGCGGGTTGTCCAGGTTCGCGATCGTGACGGCGTCCGGGCCCTCACCGGCCGCGAGCCCGTTCTCGGGCAGCCACTTCTTCAGCGCGATGTCCTGGGTGTTGCCCTTCTGCGGCGTCGCGATCGTGCGGCCCTTGAGCTGTTCCGGTGACGTGATCTCGGGCTTCACGACGAGCTGCGCGCCCTCGCCGACCGCGCCCGCGATCAGCCGGACCGCCTCGCCGTTGGACTTCGCGAACGCGTTGATCGCCGGGCCGGAGCCGATGAAGGTGGCGTCCAGCGATCCGCCGAGCAGCGCGTTGACCGCCTCGCCGCCCGCGTTGAAGTTCTGCGTGGTGAGCGTGGTGGCGCCGAGCTCCTTCGTGTAGAGCCCGTCCTCGACGGCGACGATCGCCGGCGCGTGGGTGACGTTGGGGAAGTAGCCCAGCCGCAGCTCGGGGGCGGTGGCACCCGCGTCGCCGGCGGGGGCCGAGGAGGAGCCCTCGTCGGCGCGCGAGCAGGCGCCGAGCGCGAGGGTGGCGACGAGGGCGAGTGCGGCTGCGGCGAGCCGACGGGTCGGGGTGCGCATGGGTGGTCCTTCCGGGCGTGGCGGGGTGCGCGCTGACGGGGGCGCAGCAGGCCACCGGCCCGTTCAGGACGGGCGAGGGTGCGGTGGGGCGGCGCGGGCGAAGCGTCAGGCGGTGCGACAGCAGGCCACGGTGGACAGGCGCATCAGGTCGACGTGCAGCCGACGGACCAGCGCAGGCTGATCCAGGCGCAGCGTCGTAGGCACGGTGTCGATCCTGACAAAGTCGCCCGGGAGGGTCAACAATTCTCCCACCTGACAGGATGATGTGGTGCAGATCTCGGCCCGCGCCGACTACGCGCTGCGCGCGCTGTGCGTCCTCGCCTGTGCCCCCGACGGGGTATCCGTGAAGGCGGACGAGATCGCGGTGCGGCAGTCGGTCCCGCGCACGTTCCTCGACGCGATCCTCGTCGAGCTGCGCCGCGCGGGGATCGTGGAGAGCCGTCGCGGTCCCGACGGCGGGCACCGCCTGGCCCGGCCCGCCTCGGACATCACCGTCGCCGAGGTCATGCGGGTGCTCGACGGGCCGCTCGCGATGGTGCGCGGCCAGCGGCCCGAGCTGCACACCTACGACGGCTGCGCCGAGCACCTGCGCGACGTGTGGGTGGCGGTGCGCGCGAGCTTGCGCGCGCTGCTGGAACACACCACCGTCGAGCAGGTGGCGACGGGGACGCTGCCCGAGATCGTCACCCGCTTCACCGCGGAGGAACGCTCCTGGCGATCGGTGTGGCCGCCGCCCCAGAGCTGATCTTCCGGCCGCCGCGGCTACCCTTCGGAGCCGTCCCAGCCGAGGGGGATCGGATCCGATGCAGTCCCGAGCGCAGGCCCGTGCCCTGCTCGCCGCGGTGCTCGCGATCGTCGCCGCCGCCGGGGTGGTGGTGGGCTGTTCGAGCACCGGCACCGTCGACGGGCCCACCGTCCGGCTCGCGCCGCAGGCCGTACCGGTCGACGCGCCGGAGCTCGCGAACCCGTTGCGTGGCCAGTACCAGTGGTTGAAGAACGGGCCGGCCCCGGAGGACTGGCCCGCCCCGGACGTCTACCACCGCGACCAGATCCGCTGGGCGGGCGGGTTGGAGCGGGTCCGCGGGCGCTACGACCTCGCCGCGATCGACCGCGGCCTCGCAGCGGCGGAGGCCGGGAAGGGCCTGTTCAGCTTCCGGGTCATGGCGTACTGCCCGGACTGCGGCGGCAACCTCGCCCCGGACTACGTCCCCCGACAGCCGGACGGGCAGCCGGACTGGAACAGCGAGGAGTTCCTCTCCGGCTACGCCGCGCTCATGAAGGCGATCGGCGCGCGCTACGACGCCGATCCGCGGCTCGGGTTCGTCGACGTCGGCGGCTACGGCTCCTTCGGCGAGTACCACCTGTCCAGCGACGACTCCGGCCCCATCGGCACCCCGATCACGCCCGAGAACTCGCGGCGGCTCGTGCAGTCCGTGCTCGACGCGTTCCCGTCGAAGTACGTGCTGATGATGACCCCGGACGCGGGGCTCCTGCGGGACGCGCTCGCGCTCTCGCCCCGCGTCGGGATCCGGGTGGACTGCGTCGGCAACGAGGGCTTCAAGGGCTCGAAGATCGACGAGGTGCCGGAGGCGCTGGAGCGGTGGCGGACCGCGCCGTGGATCGGCGAGTGGTGCGGGGACACCGACGTCCCGGACCAGTTCCAGCTCGGCCTGCAGCAGGTGCGCGACTACCACGTGGCCGCACTCTCCAGCGCGAACTTCCCGGGCGACTACGAGGACCTGTCGCCAGGGCAGCAGCAGACGTTCCAGCTGGTCAACAAGACCACCGGGTACCGGTTCGTGCTGGACGCCCTCACCGTGCCGCAGACCGTCGACCCGGGTTCCTCGATGACCGTGACGGCGGACTGGTCCAACGTCGGTGTCACCCCGGCCTACCTGCCGTGGGACGTCATGATCGAGCTGCGCGACCCCGCGGGCCGGACGGCCTGGTCGGGGCGCTCCACGGCCGATCTCGCGACGATGCCGCCCACGGCCGCCCCCGTGAGCGTCACCGACACCTTCGAGCTGCCCGATCTCGCTCCCGGGAGCTACTCCGTCGCCGTGCGCGTCGTGAGCCCCGCCGGGTACCTCGCGCCGATGCAGCTGGCCGTCGCCGGGCGGGCCGGTGACGGCTCCTACCCGCTGGGGACGCTGCAGGTCGAGGACTGACCGGTCCAGCCGCTCGTCGCGGGGGAGGTGCAGCTCGGCGCGCCGCGGACGGGTACGCCCGTCCCCCCGTTCACGGCGTCCGTCCTCCCGGCGAGCACCTTCCCGGGGGCACGAGAGCGGAGGAAACCATGACGACGGTCGGCATGCTGATCGCCTGCTTCTGCGCGGGCGTCGGCGGCGGTCTCGCGGGCTGGCGGGCGATGGACTGGGGTCTTGGCAGGCTGGCCGAGGCGCGCGGTCGCCGCTGAGCACCCGGGCGGCGCTGCCGGTCAGGCGCCCACCGGCAGCAGCCGGTCCAGCAGGTCGCGCATCGTGACGAACCCGCGCAGGGCGTCGCCGTCCTCGATGAGGGCGACGTGGGTGCGGCTGTCCCGCATCCGCCGCAGCGCCTCGTGGATCGGGGTGGTGGCGGCGAGGGTGAGCACCGGCTTGAGCAGGTCGGCGGCCGTCGTGTCCTCGGAGCGGGTGAGCGCGTCGCGGACGTGCACGATCCCGACGGGCTCGCCGTCGCGCTCGACGAGCAGTCGCAGGTGGCCGCTGTCGCGGGCGGCCGCGCGGATCCGGGAGGCCGCAGCGTCGGCGGGCACGCGGACGATGCGGTCGATCGGGAGCAGCACCTCGCGCAGCGGGGCCGAGTCCACCTCCAGCGCCGTGACGATCTGGTCGCGCCGCTGCCGGTCCAGCGCACCCGCGGTGGCGGAGTGGTCCACCAGCTCGCGCAGGTCCGCCGGGTTGCGGCCTTCCCCGACCTCGTCCACCGGCTCGACGCCTGCGGCCCGCAGACAGCGGTTGGCCAGCCCGTTCAGCAGGACGAGCAGCGGGCGGGTGGCCCACATGAACCCCCGCATCGGCAGGGCCAGGAGGATCGCCGAACGCTCCGGGTGTGCGATCGCCCAGGACTTCGGCGCCATCTCGCCCACGACCAGGTGCAGGAACGTCACCACGATCAGCGACAGCAGGAACGCGAGGACCCCCGCGGTGGCCGTGGGCAGGCCCCAGCTCGTGAGCAGCGGCTCCAGGGCCGCGTCCAGCGCGGGCTTCGCCACCGCGCCGAGGCCGAGCGTGCACAGCGTGATGCCGAGCTGGGAGCCCGCGAGCAGCAGGGACAGGTCGCGGGCGCTGCGCAGCGCGGCCCGTGCCGCGGCGCTGTGCTGCGCCTGCTCCTCCAGCCGGTAGCGGCGGGCCGCCACCAGCGCGAACTCGACGGCGACGAAGAACGCGCTCAGCGCGATCAGCCCGACCGACACGAGCACCGCCGTCAGGCTCACCGCGGCACCGCCCGGTCCTCGGTGGCCCCCTCGGTGGCGCCCTCGGCGGCGTCCTCGGTGGCATCCAGCCAGCGCAGCCGCACCTCGCGCGCGACGTGGCGGTCCACCGTGTGCACCCGGACCTCCAGGACGCGCTCCTCGTCCTCCTCGCCCGGCACCCGCACCGCCACGACGTCGCCCGGCTCGGGCAGCCTGCCCAGCTCCTTGACGGCCAGTCCGCCGATGGTCTGGTACGGCCCGTGCGGCAGGTCCGCGTCGACGAGCCGCTCCACCTCGTCGACGTGCATGCCGCCGGACACGAGCCACTCACCGTCCCCGGCGAAGGGCTCGTCCGCGCGGGGCCGGTCGTGCTCGTCGGTGATCTCGCCGACCAGCTCCTCCGCGATGTCCTCCATCGTGACCACGCCCGCGAGGTCGCCGTACTCGTCGACGACGCAGGCCAGCTCCTCACCGCTGTCGCGCAGCCGGGCCAGCACGGTGGGCAGCGGCAGCGAGTCCGGCACCATGACCGGCTCGCGCGCGACCTCCTCCACGCGGATGCCGTGCAGGTCCCGGCCCTCCAGGGCCAGGACGTCGCGCAGGCAGATCACGCCGACGACGTCGTCCGGGCCCGCACCCAGCACGGGGTAGCGGGAGTGGCCGGAGTTCATCCGCTCGACGACGGCGGCCACGGTGGTGCCGGCGCGCATCGACGCCACCTGCGGGCGGGGGATCATCGCGGCGCGGGCGGTGCGGTCGGTGAAGTCCAGGACGCGGTCCAGGAGCCACGAGAGCTCCTCGTCGAGATCGCCGCTCTCGCGGGACTCGTCGATGATCGCCTCCAGGTCGCGCGGCGTGGCGGCGTGCTCGACGTCGTGTACGGGCTCGATCCGCACGGCGCGCAGCAAGACGTTCGAGGCCGTGTCGAACAGGTGGATCAGCCAGCCGAAGATCCGCAGGTAGACGGCGGTGGACAGGGCCAGCGCGCGGGCGACCGGCTCCGGGCGGGCGATGGCGAGGTTCTTCGGGAACAGCTCGCCGAAGACCATCTGCACCACCGTGGCGATCAGCAGCGCGAGCACGGTGCCGATCCCGATGCCCACCGCCTGCGGGACGCCGATGCCGCCGAGCAGCTCGCCGACCCCCTCGCCGATCATCGGCTCGGCGACGTACCCGACGAGGAGCCCGGTGACGGTGATGCCGAGCTGGGCGCCGGAGAGCATGAACGAGGTGCGGCGCGTGATGGCCAGCGCCCGCCGCGCGCCGGTGTCACCGGCGTTCGCCGCCGCCTTGAGCCGCGACCGGTCCACGGCCATGTAGCCGAACTCCTGGGCCACGAAGTAGCCGGTGAAGGCGGTGATCGCCAGGACGATCGTGATGCCGAGCAGGATCTCGAGAGCGAGCGTCATCGCGACGCCCCGCGACGTCGACACCGCATACACCGACCGCGCAGGGCGGTGCCGGTATCACAGGACGGGGCCATGATCCTCTCGCAGGGGGCAGTCTGCTGCCGGTGCAACGTCGGGGGAGCGACTCTGGTTCCCGGGGCAGGACGAGCGTAGACCGCGGCGGGCCCCACCGCCGGGTGATCCGCGCGTCAGCGCGGCGTGCTGCCCGCGACGCGCCGGGATCGCGGTGTGCGCGGCGCGGCCGTTCCCGGCCCGGCGTCGACGACGACCTGCTGCAGCCGCTCCAGCGCGAGCGCGACCAGCAGGACGAGCACGGGCGTGCCCACGAACCAGACGAACGTCCACATGGCGAAGGCCTCCTCGGCGACCGCCCGGCGCGGCGGTCGTCCGTCCAGGCTGCTCGCACCGGGTGCCCGGCGGGATCCCCCTCCGGGCGAGGATTCCGGGACCGATCGGTGAGAGCCGCCTTACCGGACGGACAGGCTCGGCTGGAGACCCACCGCGGCCAGGGGCGTGCCCACCAGCCCCGCCGCCAGCGTGTTGCCGGTGGGCGGGTCGATGAGCAGGAAGCTGCCGGTGGCGCGCACGCGCTCGTACGCGTCGACGGGCAGCGGGTCGGCCGTGCGCAGCGACACGTGGGCGATGTCGTTGATCTGCAGCTGCGCTGGCGGCTCGGTGAACGTGTACGTCTCGGTGTCCAGCCGCTCGGTCACCGCGCCCACGATCACCTGCGTGGTGCGGGTGCCGTGCTTGAGCAGCAGCCGTGCGCCGGGCCGCAGCGGCTTCTCGGCGAGCCAGCACAGCGTCGCGTCGATCTCGTCGGTGACCCGCGGGGCGGCGTCGGCCGCGGCGAGGACGTCGCCGCGGGAGATGTCGATGTCGTCCTCGAGCAGGATCGTGACGCTGCGGCCCGCGCCCGCCGACGCCAGCGGGCCGTCCGCGGTCTCGACGGCGGCGACGCGGGTGCGCCTGCCGCCGGGCAGCACGACCACCTCGTCGCCGGGGGCGACGGTGCCCGCCGCGACCTGGCCCGCGTAGCCGCGGTAGTCGTGCAGGTCGCGCCCGTCCCAGGCGGAGCCTGCGGTCGCGGTGTCCGCGCCGGGGCGGATCACGTACTGCACCGCCATCCGGAACGGGGCGTCCTCCTCGGGGCCGGTGACGGGCACCGACTCCAGGTGCCCGAGCAGCGTCGGCCCGTCGTACCAGGGGGTGCGCTCCGAACGCTCGACGACGTTGTCGCCGACCAGCGCAGACACCGGGATCGTGACGACGGCGTCGTCCGTGTAGCCCAGCGTGCGGGCGAGCCCGGCGAACTCCTTCGCGATGGCCCGCAGCACACCCTCGTCGTAGTCGACGAGGTCGATCTTGTTGATCGCGAGGACCAGCCGCGGCACCCGCAGCAGGGCGAGGACGGCGGCGTGGCGGCGCGTCTGCTCGACCACGCCGTTGCGCGCGTCCACGAGCAGGACCGCGAGCTCGGCGGTCGACGCGCCGGTGACGGTGTTGCGGGTGTACTGCACGTGCCCCGGGGTGTCGGCGAGCACGAACTCGCGCGTCGGCGTGCCGAAGTAGCGGTAGGCGACGTCGATCGTGATGCCCTGTTCGCGCTCGGCGCGCAGGCCGTCCACCAGGAGCGACAGGTCCGGCGTCGCGAGGCCCTTGTCCACCGACGCCCGGGTGACGGCCTCGATCTGGTCGGCGAGCACGGACTTGGTGTCGAAGAGCAGCCTGCCGACCAGCGTGGACTTGCCGTCGTCCACCGAACCCGCCGTCGCGAAACGTAGGAGATCGCGCGGCGCCGTGGTGTCCATCAGAAGTAGCCTTCCCGCTTGCGGTCCTCCATCGCCGCCTCCGACAGGCGGTCGTCGGCGCGCGTCGCGCCACGCTCGGTGAGCCTCGAGGCCGTGACCTCGGCGATCACCTCGTCCAGCGTCGTCGCCGTCGACTCCACCGCTCCGGTGCAGGAACCGTCCCCGACGGTCCGATAGCGCACCGTCCTGCGTTCCACCGTCTCGCCGCCCCGCGGGCCGCCCCACGGTCCCTCCGCCAGCCACATCCCGTCCCGGTGGAAGACCTCGCGCTCGTGGGCGTAGTAGATGCTCGGCAGCTCGACCTGCTCGCGCTGGATGTAGCGCCACACGTCCAGCTCGGTCCAGTTGGAGATCGGGAACACCCGCACGTGCTCGCCGGCGGCGTGGCGGCCGTTGTAGAGGTTCCACAGCTCGGGGCGCTGCGTGCGCGGATCCCAGCGGCCGAACCCGTCGCGCAGGCTGAGGATGCGCTCCTTGGCCCGCGCGCGCTCCTCGTCGCGGCGACCGCCGCCGAACACCGCGTCGAACCTGTGGGAGTTGATCGAGTCCAGCAGCGGGACGGTCTGCAGCGGGTTGCGGGTGCCGTCCGGGCGTTCGGTGAGGCTGCCGTCGTCGATCCAGTCCTGCACGTGGGCGACGTGCAGGCGCAGGCCGAGGCGCTCGACGAGGGCGTCGCGGAAGTCGATGACCTCCGGATAGTTGTGGCCGGTGTCGACGTGCAGCAGCGGGAACGGCACCCGCGCGGGCGCGAACGCCTTGACGGCGAGGTGCACCAGCAGCGTCGAGTCCTTGCCACCGGAGAAGAGGATCACGGGGCGGTCGAACTCGCCCGCCACCTCGCGGAAGATGTGGATCGCCTCGGACTCGAGCGCGTCCAGGGCGTCCATCGTGGTGGCCGTCGCCGTGGTCACCGGGTCCCCCTGCGCGTCGAGAACGACGTTCTGCTGATCAACAAGGCCTCCGGAGCTGCGTAACGTCGTTCTCGACGGTGTCCCTGGCTCATCCGTGCAGCCCGCACTCGGTCTTCTCCCGCCCCGCCCAGCGGCCCGAGCGCTTGTCCTCGCCCGGCAGCGGCTTGCGCGTGCACGGGGCGCACCCGATCGACGGATAGCCGGCCGACACCAGCGGGTTGACCAGCACGCCGTGCTCGTCCACGTAGGCGTCCATGTCGTCGTCGGACCACGCGGCCAGCGGGTTCACCTTCACCAGGCCGAACTTGTCGTCCCAGGTGACGAGCGGGGTGTTCGCCCGCGTCGGTGCCTCGACGCGGCGCACGCCGGTGACCCACGCGTCGTAGCCGGCGAGGGTGCGCTCCAGCGGCACGACCTTGCGCAGGAAGCAGCAGCGGTCCGGCTCGCGGGCGAACAGGTCGCGGCCCAGCAGCGCGTCCTGCTCGGCGACGGTGTGCTCGGGCAGCGCGTCCACGACGTTCACGTCGTAGACCGTGGCGACGGCGTCGCGGGTGCCGATCGTCTCCGGGAAGTGGTAGCCGGTCTCCAGGAACAGCACGTCCACACCCGGCATCGCCTTCGCCGCGAGGTCGATGAGCACGGCGTCCTGCATGTTCGACGCCACGATGACGCGGTCGCCGAACGTCCGCGCGGTCCAGGCGAGCACCTGTTCGGCGGTCGCGTCCGGCCCGAGCTCCTCGATGCCGCGGCGTGCGAGCTCCGGGCCGTCGGTGGTGGTCGGGATCACTGCCTCACCTCGGGTACTCCGATTCCGATCATGGTCAGGGCGAACGTGCGCAGGCACGACGCGCAGTACCACGCCCCCCGCGGGACCCGCTCGGTCTGCTCGGCCGGACGGAGGTCCTCCTCCCCGCAGTACGGGCAGTAGAAGGGCACGGCGCGCTCAGACACGTGCCCTCCTCGCCGGCGCTCGTCGGTCAGTGTCTGGCGACACTGCGTGGGTTGATGACCTCGCAGGCTCGGTCATGTGCACCGTCACTTGAGGTCGTCCTCGGCGGCCCGGGTGACCCACTGCGCGAACCGCTCGCCCGGCTCGCGCTGCGCGGCGAAGCGGCGCACCACCCGGTCCACGTAGTCGCCCAGATCCGCGCTCGTGACCTTCAGCCCGCGCAGCTTGCGTCCGAACCCGGAGTCCAGGCCCAGCCCGCCACCGAGGTGGACCTGGAAGCCCTCGACCTGGTTGCCCTCGGCGTCGGTGACGATCTGGCCCTTGAGCCCGATGTCGGCCACCTGGGTGCGGGCGCACGAGTTCGGGCAGCCGTTGAGGTGGATGGAGATCGGGACGTCCGGCACCACGTCGGCCAGCCGCTTCTCCAGCTCGTCCACCAGCCGGATCGCCCGCTCCTTGGTCTCGACGATCGCGAGCTTGCAGTACTCGATCCCCGTGCACGCCATCGTCGCGCGCCGCCACGGCGACGGGTTGCTCTGCAGGCCCAGCCCGTCCAGCTCGTCCACGAGCGCGGCGACGTTCTCCTCGGGCACGTCCAGCACGACGATCTTCTGCTGGGCGGTGAGCCGCACCCGGCGCGACCCGGCCGTCTCCGCGGCCTTGGCCAGCGCGATCAGCGTGGTGCCCGACACCCGCCCCGACGCCGGTGCGACGCCGACGTAGCGCAGGCCGTCGGTCTGCGTGTGGACACCGACGTGGTCGATCGGCCGCTCCGGGACCTCGGGTGCCGGCCCATCGACGAGCGTGCGGCCCAGGTACTCCTCCTCCAGCACGCGGCGGAACTCCGCCGCACCCCAGTCCGCGACGAGGAACTTGATCCGGGCGCGGTGGCGCAGGCGCCGGTAGCCGTAGTCCCGGAACACCGAGACGATGCCGCACCACACGTCCGGGATCTCGTCCAGCGGCACCCATGCGCCCAGCCGCTGCGCGATCTTCGGGTTCGTCGAAAGGCCCCCGCCGACCCAGACGTCGAAACCCGGTCCGTGCTCGGGGTGCACGACGCCGACGAACGACACGTCGTTGACCTCGTGCGCGACGTCCTGCTGCCAGGAGATCGCGGTCTTGAACTTGCGGGGCAGGTTCGAGTACGCCAGGTCGCCGACGTACCGGCGGACGATCTCGTCGATCGCGGGCGTCGGGTCGAGCTCCTCGTCGCGCGAGATCCCCGCGACGGGGGAGCCGAGCACCACGCGCGGGGTGTCGCCGCACGCCTCGGTGGTCTGCATCCCGAGGCTCTCCAGCCGCTGCCAGATCGCCGGCATGTCCTCGACCCGGATCCAGTGGTACTGGATGTTCTGGCGGTCCGTGACGTCCGCGGTGTCGCGGGCGTAGGTCTGCGAGATCTCGCCGAGGGCGAGCAGCTGCTCCGTGGTGAGCGCCCCGCCGTCGAGCCGCACGCGCAGCATGAAGTAGCTGTCGTCGAGCTCCTCGGGCTCCAGCGCCGCCGTCCGGCCGCCGTCGATGCCGGGCTTGCGCTGGGTGTAGAGCCCCCACCAGCGGAAACGGCCGCGCAGATCGGCCGGGTCGATCGAGTCGAAGCCGCGCTTGGCGTAGACGTTCTCGATCCGGGCCCGGACGTTGAGGCCGTTGTCGTCCTTCTTCGTGCGCTCGTTCGGGTTGAGGGGCTCGCGGTGGCCGAGTTTCCACTGGCCTTCGCCGCGCTTGCGCTTGACAGGGGTGGATGGGGGCACGTCGGAGCCTCCGGATCGCAGCCGGGCACGCGCCGGCCGGGTGGTGGGGGAGAAGGGGGCGTGGACGGGCGTCAGCGACAGAGCGCGCTGTCGACGCGCTGGAAGTCCACCCAGCGGCGCGCCACGAAGACCGGACGCAGCGCCGCGCACGTGGCAGGGCGTCCGAGGGCGCGCGTCGTCGTCACCTGCACAGGGTGCCACCCGTCCCGCCGTCCGGCCAAGACGGTCCAGATGGTGGGAGCCGGGTCACACCCATCGGTCGAACGACCGATGTCGTCCCCCGGCCGCGCACCCACACTCGGCCTCCCACCCACCGGACCGGAGGCCGTCATGACCAGCGCCACCCTCGCCCGCAACGAGGCCGCCCTGCACGCCGCGATCGAGCGCTGGAACGCCGGCGACCTGGAGGGCTACCTCGGGATCTACGACGACGGCGTCCTCCTGCACGGCTACACCCCCGAGCCGATGCCCAAGCCCGCCGTCCGGGAGTTCTACGCCGGCGTCATGGCGGCGTTCCCCGGCTGCCGGATCGCCGTCCACGAGACGTTCTCCGACGGCGACCGGCTCGTCTGCCGGTTCACCCTCACCGGCCGCCACGAGGGCCCGTTCCTCGGCGTCGCGGGCACCGGCACGGAGATCGCGCTGCCGGGGATCACGATCCTGCACTTCCGCGACGGCCGCTGCGTCGAACGCTGGTCGCATGCGGACATGCTCGGCGTGCTCGTCCAGGTCGGGGCGGTCCCCCCGCCCGCGTGACGATCACGGCCACCCGGCTGCGGCCGGGGTGGCTAGGGTGCGGTGCATGCACCACCACCGCAGCGGCAGCGGGGCGCCGCTCGTGCTGATCCACGGCGTCGGGCACCACTGGCAGGCGTGGGAGCCGGTGATCGACCGGCTGGGCGGCCGGTTCGACGTCCTCGCCTGCGACTCCCCGGGCTTCGGCCAGTCGCCGCCGCTGCCCGCGGGGACGGAGCCCACGCTGTGGGCCTACGTCGACGCCTTCGAGAGGTTCCTCTCCGAGCACGGTCTGGACGCACCCCACGTGGCCGGCAACTCCATGGGCGGGGCGATCGCCCTGGAGCTGGCCCGCCGCGGTCGTGTCGCGTCGGCCACGGCGTTCTCACCCGCCGGGTTCTGGACGGCCGCCGAGCGCCGCTACGCGCTGCTGTCGCTGGCGGCGTTCGCGCGGATGCCGATGGGGCTCCAGCCGGGGGTGCGGCGGCTGGCCCGCACCCCTGCGGGGCGGGCCGCGCTGCTCGCGCAGCTGGTGAAGCGGCCGTCGGCGGTGCCGTTCGACGTGGTCGACGCCACGCTCGTGGACGCGTTCGCCGCGCCCGCCTTCGCGGGGACGCTGGCGGCGTTCGAGCAGTACACGTTCACCGGCGGCGGTCAGCTGGACGGCGCCCGCGTCACGGTCGCCTGGGGTGACTGCGACCGGCTCCTGCCCTACGGTCGCCAGGCCCCGCGGGCCCGCAACGTGCTGCCCCACGCCCGGCACGTCACCCTCGACGCGGGGCACCTGCCGTTCTACGACGCACCGGACGCGGTCGCCTCGGTCATCCGGGCCACGGCGGCCGCCGCCTGACGTCTAGGGTCGCCCGCAGTCCGGGAGGGGTGGGCGATGTCAGGCGGGTTCGGACGACGGGTCGCGGCGCTGGTGGTCGCGGCGCTGGCCCTGCTCCCGGCGGGACAGGCCGCGCCCGGTCCGGACGCGGCTCGCGCGGTGTCGAGCGCTCCGGCTCCTCCGCCCGCACCCGCGGCGGGCGCATACCGCACGGTCGCGTGCAGCGAGCTGGACGTCGTCGTCCCGGACCTGCCCGCGCAGGTCGAGTGCGGGCGGCTCACCGTGCCCGAGCACCGCGGCGCGCCCGGTACCCGGGCGATCACCCTCGGCGTGCTCGTCGCCCGCGCCACCGGCCCGCAGCGGCAGCCGGACCCGCTGTTCTACGCGCAGGGCGGCCCGGGCGGCGCGACGATCTCCACCTTCCTCGCCGACCCGGGCCTGCTCGCCCGCGTCCCGCTCGCCCAGGGCCGCGACGTCGTGCTGTTCGACCAGCGTGGCACCGGTACCTCGCAACCGACGCTGTTCTGCCCGGAGCTGGACCAGCTGACGCTGCGCACCGTCGAGCAGGACATCCCCGACGAGGAGGCGACCCGCCAGGCGGTCGAGGCGACGGCGGCGTGCCGGGCGCGGCTCGTCGCCGAGGGGGTGGACCTCACCGGCTACACCACCGCCGAGAACGCCGCCGACGTGGACGCGCTGCGCCAGGCGCTCGGCTACGACCAGGTGAACCTCTACGGCGTCTCCTACGGTTCCGAGCTGGTCCTGGAGGTGCTGCGCCGCTTCCCCGGCAGCGTGCGCAGCGCCGTCCTGGACGGCGTCGTGCCCCCGCAGGTGAACTTCGTCGAGACCGTCGGTCCGAGCCTCGACGGCGCCCTCAGCGCGCTCGACGCTGCGTGCGCCGCCGATCCACCCTGCGCCGCCGCGTACCCGGACCTCGGCGCCACCCTCGCCGCCGAGATGGCGCGGCTGGACGCCACGCCCGCCCGCGTCCCGCTCACCGACCCGGACTCGGGCATCACCTACCTCGCCCCGATGCGCGGCGAGGACCTGCTCGGGGTGGTGTTCCAGGCGCTGTACCCGGCGTCGCTGGTGCGGGCGCTGCCGCTCCTGCTGGGCGCGGTGCAGCGCGACGACTACACCGCGCTGGGCGAGGTCGCGAGCCTGTTCCTGTTCGACCGGTCCACCGCCCAGGGCATGTACCTGTCGGTGCTCTGCGCCGAGGACGGCGACCTCGACCCGGACGCCGCACCGACGGCCGGGCTGCGCCCCGAGGTCGCCGCGTTCGGGCGCGAGGGCGTGACGAACCAGGCCGCCGGCTGCGCCGCATGGGACGTCCCCGCCGCGCGCGGTGCGGACGACCCCGTGACCAGCGACGTCCCGACGCTGCTGCTGTCCGGCCGGTTCGACCCGATCACCCCGGCGGGCAACGCCGCCCTCGCGGCGGGGACGCTGGAGAGGTCGCGCTCCTACACCTTCCCGACCACGGGGCACGGCGCGTTCGGCAGCGACCCCTGCGCCGAGGAGATCGTCGCCTCGTTCCTCGAGGACCCGGCCGGGCAACCCCGCGACGCCTGCCTCGAAGCCCTCGGCGGTCCGGACTTCTACACCGCCGACGACGTCGTCGAGCTGCCCGCGCTGCCGAAGGTGCTCGCGGCGAGCGGGACGACGCTGGTGCAGGTGGGCGTGTTCGCGGGCGCGCTGCTGGTGTTGCTCTCGGCGTGGTTCCTGCTGCCGCTCGCGTGGCTCCTTGGCCAGCTGCGGGGCGAGCGGCGGCCGGGCCCCCGCGCATGGCTCGCGCGCGCCGTCCCGTGGCTGGTGCTGGCGGACGGGCTGGTGATCGTCACGTTCGCCGTCGCGCTGGGTGTGGCGGTCTACTCCGCGTTCGGCACCGACGAGGCGCTCCTGCTGCTCGGGCTGCCCTCGGGATGGGCGTGGGTCCTGGTGCTCCCCGTGGTGGCGATGGTGCTGGGGGTGCTCGTGGCGCTCGGGGTGATCCTCGGGTTGCGCGGCGGCTGGCGGCTGTGGCGGCGGATCTACCTGGGCCTGCTCGGGGTCGCGGCGCTGAGCTGCTCGGTGCTGCTCGGGGTGTGGGCGCTGGCCTGACCCCGCGAGTTCCGCATTCCGCGGCCGCGAGTTGCGCATTCCATCAGCCCGTGTGCGGGTCGTGCTCCCGCGAGTTGCGCATTCCGTCAGGCTGTGTGCGTGTTCCGGTCGGATGAGAGGTGCAAGACGGCCTGACAGGATGCGGAACTCGCGGCCGTGGGATGCGGAACTCGCGGCCGTCGAATGCGGAACTCGCGGCCGTCAGATGCGCAACTCGCGGCCGTCGGATGCGGAACTCGCGGGGGTCAGGGGGCGCTGGCCTGGCCACGTCGAATGATCAGCTGAGGCTAAGCTCGCTCAGTGTCTCTGGGGTTCCGCTACGGCATCGAGCACGAGTGCGCCCTGCTGCGCACCGACGGGTCCCTCGCGGACTTCGCGAGCGCCACGTTCGAGGAGCTGCAGGGCGTCGTCGACGCCCTGCCCGAGACCGACGACCCGGACCTGCGCACCGGCGACCAGGGCATCAAGCGCAAGCGCTGGTACGTCGAGGGCTACGAGCGATTCGACCTCGACGGCGAGCTGGTGCGCTGCGACCCCAAGGGTCTGGAGATCCGCACCGCGATCCACGGCTCGGTGGAGGACACGACCGCCGCGCTCGCCTCGGACGCGGCGCTGCTCGACGGGGCCGCCCGCGCGCGCGGGCTGGTGCCGGTGACGGTCGGCTTCAACCCGCTGCGCTCCGCCTACACCGTGGACCCGCCGCTCAACGCCTGGGAACGTCGGCACCGGCAGGGTTCGCCGGAGGAGCGGACGGCCGACCTGCACATGGTCACCTACGGCCCGGACCTCAACCTCTCTCGCGCGGGCCTCGGCGGTGCCGCACTGGTCGACGTCGGCCGCAAGCTCACCTACTACAGCCCGTGGCTGGTGCCGCTGTCGTTCTCCTCGCCGTTCCGGGACGGGGCGCCGTGGGGCGGGCTGTCCGCGCGCACTGCGCTGCGGACGGGAGCGCGGCCCGCTGCGCTCGTCTTCCTCGGCCCGGGCGACGAGCAGATCCCGTCGGATCCGTCGCTCACCCAGCCGGCCCGGCTACCCGCCGAGATCGGGCGGATCGAGTTCAAGGCGTTCGACGCCTGCCCCGGCACGGATCTCTACGGCGAGCTGCTCAGCCTGCTCACCGGGCTGATCTGCGACGAGACGCTGCCCGGCCGCGCCACCGTCCCGGACGCCGCGGCGCACCGCCGGGTCGCGGGCCCGGGGCTCGCCGACGACGACGTCCACCGCTGCACCGGGGCGCTCCTCGACGCCGCCGAGCGGGCGCTCCCGGGTGCGGAGGCGCACGTCGCGCGGCTGGCGTCGCTGCGCGAGCGGTGGGCGCGCCGCGAGTGCCCGGCGACCGAGCTCCTGCGCCGCCACGCCGAGGGCGGGTCGCTGCCCGCGCTGCTCGCAGGCTGAGCCGTGGGCGGCCCGGTGAGCCCGGGCGGCCCCCCGGCGCCCGCTCCTGCCGTCCCTCTCCGAGCGAACCGGGGAGGCGGGCCATCGGCCGCTGAAACCCGTGGGGCGGCAGGGCGCGCGGACAGGGCGCTGACCGGGTCCGGAGGTGGTGTGAAGTCCGTCGCTCCACGGCGCGGCACCCCGGCCCGGGTGCAAGGCTTGTCGCGTCACAACCTGACGACCCGGGGACCCGGCGCACCGGGCCTCGAGGGAGGACGGACAACGATGTCTCAGCCCGATTCCCGCCTGCCCGCCGGCGAGGTCCAGGCCCCGTACCGCACCGGCCCGCCAGCCTCTGCGACGACGGCGACCGGTGCGACCGGCACCCTCAAGCCGAAGCGCACCCGCGTCCACCACCTCCGCGAGATGAAGGAACGCGGCGAGCGGTGGCCGATGCTCACCGCCTACGACGTGTACTCCGCGGAGATCTTCGACGAGGCCGGTATCCCGGTCCTGCTGGTCGGGGACTCGGCGGCGAACAACGTCTACGGCTACGAGAACACCCTTCCGGTGACGGTCGACGAGCTGCTGCCGCTGGTCAAGGCCGTGACCCGGGGGACCCGGCGCGCGATGGTGGTCGCCGACCTCCCGTTCGGCAGCTACCAGCTGAGCCCCGAGCAGGCGCTGGCCACGGCGTTCCGCTTCATGAAGGAGGCCGGGGCGCACGCGGTGAAGCTGGAGGGCGGGGCGCGGTTCGCGCCGCAGGTGGAGGCGCTGTCCGCCTCCGGCATCCCGGTCATGGCGCACCTCGGGTTCACCCCGCAGAGCGAGCACGCCCTCGGCGGGTTCCGGATCCAGGGCCGGGGCCACAGCGCGGAGCGCAGGCTCGTCGAGGACGCCCTGGCGCTGCAGGAGGCCGGCGCGTTCTCGGTGGTCCTGGAGATGGTGCCAGCGCACGTCGCGAAGCGGGTGACGGCCGAGCTCGTCATCCCGACGATCGGGATCGGCGCGGGCCCCGACACCGACGCGCAGGTGCTGGTGTGGTCGGACATGGCGGGCATGAACCGGGGCCGCAAGCCACGGTTCGTCAAGCCCTACGCCGACCTCGGCGGCCAGCTCCTCGACGCCGCCCGCCGGTTCGGCGACGAGGTGCGCGGCGGCGTCTACCCGGACGCGGAGCACTCGTACTCGTGAGCGGGTGAGGGCGGTCACCCCGGCAGGTGACCGCCCTCACCGCCACCCCACGTGCCGCTGGCATGCTGGCCCGCGTGCCTCCCCGCCGCAGGACCCTGCAGGCCGCCACCGTC
>NZ_JBFWVQ010000045.1:0-46079 GCF_050246655.1 Pseudonocardia sp. | reverse complement strand
GCCGGCGCCTGGGTCTCGGTGTCCGACGGGTTCTCGTAGCGGCGCTCGACCACCTCCTCGGCGGCGCGCTGCGCCACGGGGCGGCCCAGCCAGTCCGAGAGGACCGCGTCGTCCACGGTGACGGTGCCGTCCGGGAGCACGATCTCGACGGCCGGCTCGTCGCGGTCCGCGACGAGCCGGGCCGAGGCCATGAGCAGGGCGGGCATGCGGCGTGCGGTGAGGCCGAACCCGGTGGCGACGTCGAACAGCGCCCAGCCCCGGTCGCCCGCGAGCCCGCGCGGGCCCACCTCGCTCGACCGCACCTGCTCGCCCTGGAGCGACTTCACCGGGAAACGCCACAGCTCCGCGACACGCACGTCCCGACGCTATCCGTACCGGCCCGCGGCGGGCAGGTGGTCGAAGATCAGGCTCGTCTCGGTGTGCGCGACGTCGCGGTTGCGGTTGAGGTGCTCGGCGACGAACCAGCGCACCGCGTCGGTGTCCGCGGTGGCGACGTGGAGCAGGTAGTCGTAGGCGCCCGCGACGAAGTAGACGTCGAGCACCTCGGGTCGCCGCCGCATGCTCTCGGCGAAGTCCGAGAGATGGCCGCGGGCGTGCGGGTGCAGCCGGACCGCGATCATCGTCTGCAGGTCGTGGCCGAGCGCGCGCGGATCGACGTCCGCGTGGAAGCCGCGGATCACGCCGCGCTCGCGCAGCGACCGGATCCGCGCGAGGCAGGTGGACGGGGCGATGCCGGCGCGCTCGGCGAGATCCTTGTTCGACATGCGGCCGTCCGCGGCGAGCAGGCGCAGCAGGGTGCGGTCCACGTCGTCCAGGCGCGGCCGAACATCCTTCGGCAACGGCACATGACGCGCGCCACCATCTGTAGATTCTGCGGTTAACACAGCATTCTCTCGAATCTTACGCCGATAGTATGGCAGTGAATGACTGACAAGTTCAGAATAGCTGCATGTTGGTCGGTGTGGTTCGTGAGGTCAAGGACAGCGAGGCGCGGGTCGCCCTCACCCCCGCGGGGGTGCACGAGCTGGTGCGCGCGGGCCATGACGTGGCCGTCGAGGCGGGCGCCGGGCTCGGCAGCGCGATCGCCGACGAGGACTACGTCGCGGCAGGCGCGCGCATCATGGCGGACGCCGACGCCGTCTGGGCCGCGGCGGACCTGCTGCTCAAGGTGAAGGAGCCCGTCGCGAGCGAGTACCACCGCCTGCGCCGCGGCCAGGTGCTCTTCACCTACCTGCACCTCGCCGCCTCCCGCGAGTGCACCGAGGCGCTGCTCGCCTCCGGCACCACCGCGATCGCGTACGAGACGGTCCGCGGCCGCGACGGGTCGCTGCCGCTGCTCGCGCCGATGAGCGAGGTGGCGGGCCGGCTCGCGCCGCAGGCCGGGGCCACCGCGTTGATGGCCGCGAACGGCGGGCGGGGCGTCCTGCTCGGCGGCGTGCCCGGTGTCGCGCCCGCGGAGGTCGTCGTCCTCGGGGCGGGTGTCGCGGGCCGCAACGCGGTCGCGATGGCCGTCGGGCTCGGGGCGCGGGTCACCGTCCTGGACCTGGACGTCGCCAAGCTGCGCGAGCTGGACGACCGTTACGCGGGGCGCGTGCGCACGATCGTCTCGACCGCCCACGCCCTGGAGCAGGCCGTGCTGGAGGCGGATCTCGTGGTCGGCGCCGTGCTGGTCCCCGGCGCGCGGGCGCCCAAGCTCGTGTCCGACGACCTGGTGGCGCGGATGAAGCCCGGTTCGGTGCTGGTGGACGTCGCCATCGACCAGGGTGGCTGCTTCGAGAGCTCGCGACCCACGACCCACACGAACCCGACCTACCGGGTGCACGACAGCGTCTTCTACTGCGTCGCGAACATGCCCGGCGCGGTGCCGCACACCTCCACCTACGCCCTGACGAACGCCACGCTGCCGTACGTGCTGAGGCTGGCGAACCAGGGATGGCGCCACGCGCTCGCCACGGACCCGGGGCTCGCCGCGGGCCTCGCCACCCACGACGGGGCGCTGACCAGCGCGGAGGTCGCCCGCGACCTCGGCCTCACGCTCCAGGACGCGCGGCCGCTGCTCGCGGTGGCCTGACCAGCGGCCCTGATCACGGCTCCGGCCGGGTCGCGGGCCGCTCGTCGAGCAGCGCCGCGAGCTCGTCCGGCGTCGGGCGCAACAGCACCTCGTCGCGCCACAGCGCGATCGGCAGCACCAGCCTGCCCGCCTCGCCCTCGGCGCCCAGGTCGATACCCATCTCGTCGAGCAGCTCGGCCGCGCCGTCGCCGTCCTCCTCCGGGTCGACGACGCTCACCGCCACGCCGCGCTCCTGTGCCAGCGTGCGCAGGCTCGTCGTCGCCGGGTCCCCGGCGTGACCGATGATCCGCAGCTCGGCGGCGAACCGCAGGAGCCGCGAGCGGCGCAGCAGGAACGCCCGGACGACGAGGTCGCGCAGCGCGGGGGACTCGGCGAACGCCGTCCGCAACGCGGTCACGGGCACGTCCAGGACCTCGCCCGGCGTGACGGCCACCGCACTGAGGAAGACCGGCTCGTGGCCGAGCAGGTTGAGCTCGCCGAGGAAGCGGCCCGCACCGTTGACCTTGACCACCCGCTGCTCCGGTGTGCCCGCGTGCTCCAGGATCCCGATCCGGCCCGACAGGACGACGAACAGGTCGTAGCCGGGATCGCCCTCGCGGAACAGGACGTCGCCCGCAACGACCGTGCGGCGCGTGCCGTGCCGCTCGAGCAGGGCGATCTGCTCGGCGGACAGGCGCGGGTAGGCGCCACCGTCGTCGGGGGTCTCCGGCGGGTCGGGAGGCAGCAGCGCCGGGTCGACGCGGTCGCCGATCTCGGCCCGGCCAGGGTTGCCCAGCGCCGGCAACGGCCGTGCCGGCGCGGTGGTCGCGGTGACGGGCGCCGGACCGGGATCGCCGAGTGCGGCGGCGAGGCTCGCCGTGTCCGTCGGGCCGGTGTGGCGCACCCCGTTCACGAAGAACGTCGGCGTGCCCGCCACGCCGCTCGCGTCGGCGGACGCGGCGTCCTCGCGCACCCGTGCGGCGAACCGGCCGCTGCCGAGATCGCGGGCGAACCGCTCGACGTCCAGCCCGATCTCTTCGGCGTGTTCGAGCAGGTCCACCGCACGCAGCCGGCCCTGATCGCGGAACAGCACGTCGTGCATCTCCCAGAACCGGCCCTGCGCCCCGGCGGCCTCGGCGGCCTCGGCGGCGAGCTCGGCGTGCGGGTGCGGGTCGACGAGCGGGACGTGGCGGAAGACGTAGCGCAGGCGGTCCCCGAACCGCTCCCGCAGCTCCTCCACGAGGCCCGTGGCGCGCCCGCAGAACGGGCATTCGAAGTCGCCGAACTCGACCAGCGTCAACGGCGCGTCGACGGGACCGCGGACGTGGTCGCGCTCCGGGTCGACCGGCGGGTCCAGCGCGGTGGGACGGCGCTCGAGCTCACCCCCGCGCAGCAGGTCCGCGATGCGGAAGAGCGCCCAGCCCAGGAGCGCCGCCAGCAGCGACGCGGCCAGCACGCCCACCCGGGCCTGGTCGGCGAGCGCGGGATCGTCGTCGAGCGCGAGATCGACGATGAACAGCGAGATCGTGAAGCCGATCCCGGACAGCGCCGCACCGCCCGCGAGCTGGCCGAACCGCAGCCCCGGTGCGAGGACGCCGAGCCGCAGGCCCACCGCGGCGGCCGCGCCGCCGAGGATGCCGACGAGCTTGCCCAGCACGAGACCCGCGACGATGCCCAGCGTCACCGGCGAGGTGGCGGATGCGGCGATCGTGGCGGAGTCGAGGACCACCCCGGCGTTCGCGAGGGCGAAGATCGGCACGATGACGTAGCTCGACCAGGGCCGGAACAGCAGCTGCAGCCGCTCGTTCGCCGACACCGTCCGTTCGATCCCCAGCCGCGCCGCGCGGGCGTACTCGGGGCTGGGGGACTGGCGGTACGCGCGGGTGAGCCGCTCGGCCTCCTCGACCTCGTCGCGCTGCGGCGGGTACGCGGGCGAGAGCAGCGCGATGACGACCCCGGCGATCGTCGGGTGCACCCCGGACTCGTGCATCGCGAGCCACACCCCGACGCCGACGACGAGGTAGGCGGGCCCGCGCCACAGCCGCAGCCAGAACCGCATCGCCGCCATGAGCGCGAGGCCTGCCGCGGCGAGCACCAGCGGACCGATCGCGAGCTCCTCGGTGTAGAAGATCGCGATGACGCCCAGCGCACCGACGTCGTCGGCGACGGCGAGGGTGAGCAGGAACAGCCGCAGCTGCGTCGGGCACGCCGGGCCGACGAGCACGAGCACCCCGAGCAGGAACGCGGTGTCCGTGGAGATCACCACGCCCCAGGCGTGCGCGGCCGGGCCCGAGGGGTTGACCGCGAGGTAGACGAGCGCCGGCACCACCAGACCCGTGATGGCGGCCGCGAGCGGCACCGCGGCCCGGCGCCGGTCCGTCAGCTCGCCCATCACGAGCTCGCGTTTCACCTCGAGCCCGACGACGAAGAAGAAGAACACCATCAGGCCGTCGTTGACCCAGTGCTGCAGGCTCAGCGACAGCTCGTGGTCGCCGAGCCGGATCGCCAGCTCGGTGTCCCAGAAGGCCTCGTAGCCGCTGCCGAGGTTGGCCCACAGCAGGGCCGCGATCGTCGCCGCCAGCAGCAGCCCGGCGCTGCCGGCCTCCGTACGCAGGAACCGGCGAACCGGCGCCGCGACCTGGGCGGAGAGCGGACCTGCCGGTCCTGCGTCGGTGCGTTCGGGCGCGGTGGTGGTCATGTCGGGGCCGCTCCGGCCCGCCGACGCGCGTCGCTCACGCCGACATTGTCGCCGAAGCCCCTCGTGCGCGTGGAGCCGGCGATCATCACCTTGCGCCGCGTGCGCCGCGGGGCTGTACTCGACGGTTGTGGTCGCCGGGCGGTCGTGGTCGCGGCGTCCACCCGGCCCACCCGCCTCCCGAGGGGACCTGCAGTGCCCGATTGTTCCCATCTCGCCGAGATCCGCGACGTGGCGCCCAGCTCGAGGCAGGGCTGCACGGACTGCCTCGCGCAGGGCCGGCAGACGTGGGCTCACCTGCGGGAGTGCCTCACGTGCTGGCATGTCGCCTGCTGCGACTCCTCGCCGTTCCGGCACGCCAGTGCCCACCACGACGCGACCGGTCATCCCGTCATGGCCTCGTTCGAGCCGGTTGAGCGGTGGCGGTGGTGCTACGTCGACTCCATGATCGTCTGACGGGGCGCCGACCAGGTGCACGGTCTGCCGCTCATCGCGCTGCTCGTCGGGTCGCTCGCGGTCACCGCGCTCGCCCGCCGGATCGGCGCGTCCCCACCGCTCGTCCTCGTGGTCGTCGGGCTCGCGGTGTCGTTCGTGCCCGGCGTGCCGGACTACGCGATCGACCCCGACCTCGTCCTGCTGCTGATCCTGCCGCCGCTGCTCTACTCGGCGGCGCTGGACAGCTCCTACCTGCGCTTCCGTGACAACCTGCGCCCCATCGGGCTGCTGGCCGTGGGGTTGGTGCTCTTCACGACGGCGGCCGTCGGCCTCGCCGCCTGGTGGCTGGTGCCCGGCCTGCCGCTCGCGTCCGCGCTCGTGCTCGGCGCCGTCGTGTCGCCGCCGGACGCCGTCGCCGCCACGGCCGTCGGGCGACGGCTCGGCCTGCCCCGGCGCGTGATGACGATCCTGGCCGGCGAGAGCCTGCTCAACGACGCCACCGCACTCACCGCGTTCCGGGTCGCGGTCGCCGTGGCGGTGGGTGCCAGCTACACGGTCTGGCAGGGGATCGGGGTGTTCGTCCTGATCGCGCTCGGCGGTGCGGTGGTGGGCTGGGCCGTCGGGGCGGTGATGCACCGCATCCGCCTGCTGCTGCGCGACGGGGTGCTGGAGAGCGCGGTCGGGCTGCTCGTCCCGTTCGGGACGTTCCTGCTCGCCGAGGAGGCGCTGCACGTCTCGGGGGTCACGGCGGTCGTCGTCGCCGGGCTCTACCTCGGCCACCGGGCGCCGCAGGCCGGCCCGGCGCAACGGCTGCAGGAGGAGGCGGTGTGGAAGGCGGCCGACACCGTGCTGGAGTCGCTGGTGTTCGCGCTCATCGGCCTGCAGCTGCGGGCCGTCGTCGAGGGGGTGGACTCCCCGCTGCTGCCGCTCCTGCTCGACGGCGTTCTGCTCGTCCTCGTCGTCGTGCTGGCCCGGATCGTCTGGGTGTTCCCGACGACGTACGTGCCGCGGTGGCTGTTCCGGCGGCTGCGCGAGCGCGACCCGTCCCCGCGCTGGCAGGTGCCTGCCGTCATCTCCTGGGCGGGGATGCGCGGGGTGGTGACGCTGGCTGCGGCGTTCGCGATCCCGCTGGTCACGAACACAGGCGCGCCGTTCCCCGGCCGGGAGGAGATCATCCTGCTGGCGTTCGTCGTCACCGTCGGAACGCTTCTGCTGCACGGACTCACGCTTCCCACGGTGATCCGCCGCCTCGACGTCCGCGGCCACGAGGACTTCGCGGACGCGCTCGCCGAGGCGCAGGCCCAGACGGCGGCGGCGCAGGCCGCGGCGGCGCGGTTGGCGGAGCTCGACGACGGCAACCCCCTGACGCGCCACGCCGTCGCGAAGCTGCGCTACATGGCGGAGTCGCGCAGCAACGCCGCGTGGGAGCGGCTCGGCCCCGTCGAGGAGGTCGACCGCACCCCGAGCGTCGCGTTCCGCCGGCTCCGCATGCAGATGCTCGCGGCGGAGCGCGAGGTGTTCGTGCGTTACCGCGACGAGCGGCGCATCGACGACGAGGTGTTCCGGCGGGTGCAGCGGGAGCTGGACCTGGAGGACTCGATGCTCCGCCGCGACACCTGATCCCGGCCCGTCCGCGGCGGGCGGTCGGGACGGGGTCCGCCTCCCCCGGGAAGGCGGGGGGTCGTCGCCCGGCCCGGGTCAGCCGGCGTCGCCGTGCGCCTCGTGGTGGCGCAGCGCCCACCAGACGCCGACCACCTCCGCCATGTCGTCGAGGCGGGCACCGGTCTGCGTCTCGAAGCGGCGCAGGCGGTGGCGCACGGTGTTCGGGTGCACGTACAGGGCCTGGGCGGTCCGGTGCACCCGCAGCCCGCTGCGCAGGTACGTGTCGACGGTGCCGAGCACGTCCGCGCCCGCCACTCCGGTCGCGAGCAGCGGTGCGACGTAGCGGGCGGCGAGCCGCACCCCGAGCTCCGGGCGGGTCGCGACCGCGACCTCCACGCCGAGCTCGTCGAGGGTCGCTGCGCCGCTGCGCCGGAAGGTCGTGAGCGTGGCGAGCGCCGCGGCCGCCTCGGCGAACGAGCGCGGCAGCTCGGCGAGCCCGGCGGCCCCGCCCACGCCGGCCGGGACGGGCGACGCAGGCGTGGCCCCGTCGGGGACGATCGCGAGCATCTCACCGTCCACCCGCGCGGTCAGGGCCGCACCGGCGGCGGTCAGCGCCTGCTCGGCGAGCCGGGCCTCGTCGTCGGAGTCCACCCGGGCGCGGACGGCACGCCACGGCGTGTCCGGGCCGACCCGGTAGCCGCTGGCGAGCAGGTCGCGGTCCGCCGCGGTGGTGGTGCCGAGCAGGAGGCCGCGCAGGAGCCGTGCGCGCAGCGCCGCGTCCGGGCCGTCGCGGCGGCGCAGGCCCTCGCGGTGCCCGGCGATCGCCGCGTCGAGCGCCCGGTCCACCCCTTCCAGGACGAACCGGGCCGCGTCGAGCTGCTCGCCGACGTCGATGCCGATCTCGGCGGCGATGCGCTGCTGGCGGCGCCACAGCTCGGTGGCGCCCATGCGCCAGCCCCGCAGCACGTCGTCGACGGGGACGCCCTGCGCGGCCCGCAGCGTCGCGGCCGTCGCGGCCATCTCCAGCAGATCGGGGTGGGCCGGGTCGTCGGCCAGCGCGTCGATCGCCCGCATCAGATGGTCGCGCAGCCCGCTGCGCACCATCGGCTCGGGGAGCGCGGCGAAACCGGGCAGCTCCGCGCGGAAGCGCGCCACCAGGGCATCGGTGATCTCGTCGGCCTCGGCACGCAGCAGGCGGTGGACGTCCGCCCACGTCGCCGTGCCCTCCGCGTCGCCCATGTCGCCTCCGTACGCCGTCGCCTGCGATCTTCGCGTGCCCGGGCCCAGAGGGGCCCGCCGGGCCGCGAAACGCTGCATCCGGACGGGCGAGTGTTGTCCGGTTCGGCACTGCGCGGCAGGGGTCGGCTTGGCTACCGTCGGCCGGGTCCGGAAGGCCGGGCCCCCCCATCGGCCGCCGGTCTCGATGGCGGTCGGGTGGCACACCCCCTGTGCCGCCCGACCTCGGGCCTCAGCGGAACCGCCGCTCCAGCTCGCGGACCTCCGCCAACCCCACGAGGTCGGTGAACTCGTCGAAGCCCGGCAGGCCCGGCAGCGCCGCGACGGGCGTGCCGTCCGCGCGCAGGGTCTCCAGGAAGGCGCGGATCCCGGCGGTGGCCGCGAGCAGCGTGCCGATGGGGAACAGGACGAGGGCGAAGCCGAGCTCGGCGATGCGGTCCAGCCCGATCGGCGGGGTGCGCCCGCCCTCGGCCCAGTTGAACACCAGCGGCGCCGCGCCGCGGAGCTCGGCTGCGACCCGCCCGATGTCGTCCTCGCTGGTGGGGGCCTCGACGAAGAGCAGGTCGGCGCCCGCATCGGCGTAGGCCCTCGCGCGGTCGAGCGCAGCGTCCAACCCTTCGACGGCCGCCGCGTCCGTGCGTGCGATGAGCACCAGGTCCGGGTCGCGGCGGGCGGCGACCGCGGCGCGGATCTTGCCGGCCATCTCCTCGCGGTCGATCACCGCCTTGCCGGTCATGTGCCCGCAGCGCTTCGGCGAGACCTGGTCCTCCAGGTGGATGCCCGCGACCCCGGCCTGCTCGTAGCTCGCCACCGTGCGCAGGACGTTGACGGCGTTGCCGTAGCCGGTGTCGGCGTCGGCGATCACCGGCACGTCCACGGCCGCGACCATCCGGCGCGCGTTGGCGATCATCTCCTCGCCGCCGAGCAGGCCGACGTCGGGCCTGCCGAGCAGGGACGCGGTGGTGCCGAACCCGGTCATGTAGACCGCGCCGAATCCGACCTGCTCGACGAGCCGGGCCGACAGGGCGTCGTACGCACCGGGGGCGAGGACAGGGGCGGGACCGGCGAGCAGCGCGCGCAGGCGGGCACGAGGGGGATCGGCCGGTCCGGGCAGCAAGCTCGCCATGCTGGTCCTTCCGCCGCATGCGGTCCGGACCGACCGTACGGCAGGTCAGCCGGGGAGCCGACCCGCCGCCCGCGGAACGCGGACGATCACGCGGGGACGGGCGTCCGGGACCGGGCGGCCAGCCGCGCCGCCGTCCCGATCAGCCAGATCGCGAGGCCGGTCTGCAGCGGGAACAGCGCGGCGTAGCGCACGTCCCAGGTGAGCGGGACGAGCAGCCCCGCGGCGGCGTACCCCAGCCCGCCGAGGACGCCGACGGCGCCGAGCGCGACGGCGGCGACCGTGCGGTCCGACCACGCGACGGCCGCCGCGACGAGCGCGCCCGTGAGGCCGACCGCCGGCACGGCGACGGTCTGCAGGACCAGGTGCACGTCGAGGATCGGCGTCGGGGCGCCGCCGACGAGGTGCGCGTGGTCGTGCGAGGCCAGCAGGTGCGGCACCGCGTCGAGCACGCCGAGCGTCCAGCAGGCGATGACGAGCGGCAGCAGCGGCGTCACGCGCGGGCCGAACGCCTCGCCGCGCCACGCGGCCACGAACCCGGCGACCGCCAGCACCGACCCGGCGAGCAGCAGCAGGTGGGAGATGCCCCAGGTGGGTGCGGTGAGCATCGACGCCAGGTGCTCCTCGACGGTCGCGCCGGAACCGTCGGGGTGCAGCGGGCCGCCGGCGAGCAGCAGGACGCCGCCGGCGCCGAGCAGGGCGGCGGGGGAGCGGAGGGGTGCGGTCACGGTTCCTCCGGTTCGACGAGTGGTGCTGCTTTGACTGAGTATCGCTCAGTGAATATAGCTATCTACAGCCAACTGGTACAGTGCGGTCCATGACCTCGGCGAGCGCCCGGCGGCCGTACCGGTCGCGGGTGCGGGAGGACCAGGCGAACCGCACCCGGGCGGCGATCGTCGACGCGGCGCGCGCGCTGTTCGTCGAGCGTGGCTGGGCCGGCACGAGCGTGCGTGCCGTCGCGCGGGCCGCGGGGGTCGCCGAGGCCACCGTCTACGCCACGTTCGGCTCGAAGGCGGCGCTCGCCGTGGCACTGATCGACGCCGCGGACGAGCTGGCGGGCCCCGAGACCACCCTGGCCGCGCTGGAGGCCGCAGGCGGCGATCCGGCCGCCCAGCTGCGGGCGTTCGTCGCGTTCGACCGGCGGCTGTTCGACGCGGGCGGGGCGCTCGTCGGGATCGTGGTGGACGGCCGCCGGGACAGTCCCGAGCTCGCGGCGGCCTACGCCGACGGGCGCGGGCGGGGGGACCGCGTGCGCCGGGAGGTCTTCTCGTCCTGGCCCGCCCACGCGTGGCGCGACGGGGTGGACGTCGACATCGCACTGGACGTGTTCGCCGGCCTGTGCACGCTGGAGGGCTTCCGGGTCCTGCGCGACGAGCGCGGCTGGACCGCGGACGCTGTCGAGGAGTGGTGGGCGGAGATGCTGTGCCGCACCCTGCTCACGGACGGGGCCCGCGCGGGTGACGGCTCCGCTCACCGACCCCCTTCATGATCGTCGAGGCGGGTGCGGGGCGATCGGATACGAGCGCCGTGCACCTGCCGTGGCGATCATGGACACCGGGCGCATCATGGGTCCGTGCCGCGCCGCAACCGGGTCGACCCCTTCGGCGACCTGCACGCCGTCGCCGAGCGGGGCCGGTTCACCGGCAACCGGGGGTGCCTCGTGAACGACGACGGCGAGACCGTGCGCCATCACCGGGGCCCGCTCTGGATCACCTGCCGCACGGAGTTCCGGGGGCGACGGGTCGGGCTCGCCCGCCCGCGCCGCTGGACGCCGGTCTTCTTCCTCGACGACGCGGTGGCGCTCGCCGCGGGCCACCGCCCGTGCGGGGAGTGCCGCCACGCGGCCTACCGCGCCTACCGCGACGCGGTCGGGGCCGCGCTGGGGGCCCCGGTGCGGGCGGGGGAACTCAACCGGCGGCTCGCGGCCGAGCGGTTCGCCGTCCCGGCCCGCCGCGCCGGGAGCTCGCTGTCCCGCGCCGCCGACCGGCGCACCTGGCAGGCCGGTGCGGCGAGCCTGCCCGACGGCACCGTCGTGCTCGCCGGCGCACCGCGGCTGCTGCTCGGCGACCGGTGGTTCGCGTTCTCGTTCGCCGGGTGGGCCGATCCGCGGCCCCGACCCGGCGGCACGCTGACCGTCCTCACGCCGCCGACCTCGGTGCTCGCCCTCGCGCACGGCTTCCGACCGGAGCTCCACCTCCAGGTGGCCGGCCCGGGGGCGCGCGACGGCCGGGCGGGTCCCGCGCCCGGGCCTTGCTAGCGTCGCGCGCATGCTCCCCCGCACGTCGCACCCGCGACTGCCCCGGACCCGCCGCCCGTACGCCGCGCCGCGCGGCGCCGCACTCCGCACCGCGATCGCCACCGCACTGGTCGCCTCGGGCGTGGCGCTCGTGGCGGGCTGCGGTGGCCCCGAGCCCGTGGTCCCCGCGGCGCCGCCGCCCGCGCCCGCCACCCCGGCGCCGGGGGTCTCGGCGCAGGTCCCGGGCCAGCTCCTGGACCTCCGCGACTGGTACCTCACCCTGCCCACCGGCACCCCCGAGGACCCGGACACGGTCCACCAGCCCGAGCTCGAGAACTACAGCGGCCCGTACTTCCGGGTCGACGACGCGGGCACGGGCGTGCTGTTCACCGCGAACGCGGGCGGCGCCACGACGGAGGGCAGCAAGTACCCGCGCTCCGAGCTGCGTGAGATGGACGGCTCCGAGAAGGCGTCGTGGTCCAACACCAGCGGGACCCACACGATGACGGTCCGCGGTGCCGTGCTGTCGCTGCCGCCGGCCAAGCCGGAGATCGTCGTGGCGCAGATCCACGACGCGGAGGACGACGTCGTCCTCGTGCGCGTCGAGGACGACGAGCTGCTCGTGGAATGGGACGACGGCGACTCGAAGGCCGTCCTGGATCCGGCGTACCGGCTCGGCACGCCGTACGAGGTGCGCATCATCGCCACCGCGGGCCGGATCGACGTCCTCCTCGGCGAGGAGCGGAAGGCCTCGATCCCGCTCAGCGGCTCCGGCTGGTACTTCAAGGCGGGCGCCTACCTGCAGTCGAACGTCGACCGCGGCGACGCCCCGGACGCCGTCGGCGAGGCCGTGATCGAGCAGTTGCGGGTCGAGCACTCTGCGTGAGGCGGCCCGACGTTGCTGTGATCTACCTCACACTCGTGAAGTGATCGATGATCGTGATAAGGCCGTGACCTCGTGATTCTCCGAGGATCGATCCGAGATCACTCCGAGATGGTCAACGACGTACTCGCAGACCGGTAACGCCCGTCTTCGAGGCCTCGACAGCCGTGTGTCCGACCAGGAGCCCGCTCCCCGGCTCCCCGGCTCCCCAGGAGTACTGAACGTGCCTTCATCCCGCCCTTCGTCGTGGAGCGGATACCCCGAGTCCGTGCCACCCACGATCGCGGCAGGGGTGTGACGACGATGTCGCTCCCGGTCTACTACTACGTGTTCGGAACCCCGCTGGGCATCCTCGGCCTGTTCCGGTGGGGGTGCTGGCTGGTGCGCCGGATCCCGGCGGTGCTGTATCGGCCGATCAGCGGTGGGCACCGGTTGTCGATGTCGATCGTGGTGCCGGTCTACCAGGAGGATCCGGAGGTCTTCGCGGCGGCGATCGAGTCCTGGCTCGCGAACCGGGTCGACGAGGTCATCCTGGTGATCGACGTCTCGGACACCACGTGCCGGGAGATCGCTGCGCGCTACCCGGTCACGGTGCTGGTCACGGACGTGCCGGGCAAGCGGGACGCGCTGCGTCGCGGCTGGAACGCGGCGTCCACCGAGCTGGTGGCGCTGGTCGACTCCGACACGATCTGGGCCGCGGACGTCGCCCGCGAGGTGTGCAAGCCGTTCGCCGATCCGCGGGTCGGCGGGGTGGGGACGCGCCAGAACGTCTACGGGTCGAAGGGGTTCCTGGCGCGGATCACCGACATGTTCCTCGATCACCGCTACTTCGACGAGAACGCCTCCCAGACGGTGCTGGGCCAGGCCGTGTCCTGCCTGTCCGGGCGGACGGCGGTGTACCGCCGGGAGCTCCTGCTGGAGGTCGAGCAGGAGTTCATGGAGGAGACGTTCTGGGGTGTGCCGTGCCTGTCCGGTGACGACAAGCGGCTCACGACGCTGATCCTGGAGCGGGGCCACCTCACCTACATGCAGCGCACCGCGGAGGTCTGGTCGACCTTCCCGGACACGTGGCGGGTGTTCGTCAAGCAGCGGCTGCGGTGGGCGCGCAACACGTGGCGGTCGGACCTGCGGGCGCTGTCGCGGCGCTGGGTGTGGCGCAAGCCGTTCCTGGCCTACACGATGGTGGACAAGGGGATCTCCAGCTTCACGCTGCTGGTGGGCCCGGCCTTCATGATCTACTCGATCGCGGTGCAGAACTGGGTGTTCTGCGGTGTGCTGGCCGCGTGGTGGTGGATCAGCCGCTCGGCGAAGCTCCTGCCGCACCTGCGGCGCAGGCCCTCCTCGTTCTTCTTCGTGCCGGGCTACGTCGTCGTCTCCTGGGTGATGGCGCTGATCAAGATCCACGCGCTCTGCACGATCCGCAAGCAGCGCTGGCTCACCCGGCAGGTCGCGGTCGAGAACGGTCAGGTCGTGCGCACCGTGAGCACTGTGGCCACTGTGGCCACTGTGGCCACTGTGGCCACCGTGGCCAGTGCAGTCGCCGGGCTGCAGGAGCGCGCCGCACCGGTGCCGAGCCCGGCGCCCCGACCGCGTGCCCTGCGCGAGCCGGAGCAGGTGTCGTCGTGAGCGGCGGGACCGTGGGAGCCCTGCTGCGGGCGGCCGGTGCGTTCGGCGTGGCCGCCCTGGTGCTGGTCGCGACGCCGGGCGTCACGACCACGGCGGACGGGACGGCGGCGCGGACCGTCCCCGGAACCGCGACCGCCGAGCCGTGGGCGCCGGTCGCGTTCGGAGTCGCGGCCGCCGCACCCGAACCCGGCGCGGACTCCGGGCCGGACTCCGGGTCGGACTCCGGGCCCGAGACGTCCGCCGAGCCCGGTCCCGAACCGTCGGCCGATCCCGCGCCGGAACCCGCGCCGAGCCCCGCCGCGCCTCCGAGCACCGGACCCGTGCCGGCGCCGCCCACCACGGGTCCCGATCCCGCCGAGGAGGCCCGGCGCAAGGCGGCCGAGCAGGCGCGCAAGCGGGCCGCGGAGCAGGCCCGCAAGGCGGCCGAGGCGGCGGCGAAGGCCGCGGCCCGCCGCGCAGCGGACGAGCGGGAGGCCCGCGACGCCTGGCTGCGCCACGGGTCACCGCACCGGATGGTCGTCGTACGGGCCTCCGGCGTGGACGTCGTCGCCGATGGGCGTCTCGGCGTGCAGCGCGCGCTGGGCACGACCGTCACCCCGGCGGCGCTGGCGCGGATCACCCCGCCCGGCTGGATCCAGGCCACGCCGGACGAGGTGCTGATCTCGACGGCGATCGTGCTCACCCCCGGCACCGCGCTCGACCTCACCGGCGCGCCCCGCATCGCGCTCTCCGGCGGCGACACACTCGCGGACGCCTCGTCCGTCTACACCGGTGGCGGGCGGCTGGTCGTGCGCGGCGTCACCGTCGAGTCCGTGCGGGGGGCCGGCGAGCCGATGCCGCCCGGTCCGGGACGCCCGTTCGTCGTGGTCGCCGGTAGCGGGCGGCTGGAGGCGCTCGACGCGACGTTCCGCGGGCTCGGCACGCACGTCGACGATCCCGCGGGCCGCAGCGGCGTGCAGTTCAACCCGGGCGCCACGGGCTCCCTGGTCGGGACGACGCTGGTGGGCAACACCATCGGCCTGGAGCTGTCGGGCACGCAGGGCGTCACGCTGGAACGGGTGACGGTCGCCGGGTCCGCGGTGGACGGCCTGGTCCTGCAGGGCGACCGCGGCACCGTGCTGCGCGAGGTCCGCGCCGAGCGCAACGGTGCCAACGGCGTGCTGGTGAAGGGCCCGAGCAGCGACCGGCCGATCACCGGCATCACCACCACCGGCAACAAGGGGTTCGGGCTCGCGGTCGTCGGGCAGGTGGCGCCGCAGATCCGCGGGGTCACGACCGAGGCGGACCTCACCGGTGGCCTGCGGATCAACCGCTCGACGAACGCCCTGGTGGCCGACTTCACCGCGATCGACCAGCCGCTGGCCCTCTTCACCCACGTGGGCACGGCGGACGCCGTCGTGCAGCGGGCCCGGATCAGCGGTGGCCGGCGCGGCATCGTGATCGAGAAGTCCACCCGCGGGCTGGCGATCGAGGACAGCACCGTGGAGGGTGCGAAGGTCGTCGGCGTCTCCAGCGGCGGCAAGGCCGTGTCGCTCACCCGGGTGACCGTCAGCGACACGGGCACCGCCCTGCGGGTCGAGCGCGGCGCCGTCGGGTTCACCGTCACCGGGGTGCGGATCTCCGGGGGCGAGGACGGGATCGTCGCGAACCCGGGCAGTGGCCAGGTCGTGCTCCGCGACGTGCGGACGGACGGCGTCGCGAACGACGCGGTGCGGACGTTCTCCAGCGGGGCGACGTTGGAGGACATCCGGATCGCGGGCTCGGAGACCGGCATCGTCGCCCAGGCCGCCACGACGATGACCGACGTCGCGGTGTCCGCGTCGGACGTCGGGTTGCGGGCCCGCGGCGCCGACCCGGTGGTGATCCGGCGGGCCGCGGTGCAGGCCTTCGACATCGGGATCGACGCGGGTCCGGCCGCCCGCGTGGAGCTGCGCGAGTCGCGGGTGCACGCGATCGAGTCGTTGCGGGGCGACGTGACGCTGGTCGGGGTGAACGACGTGTCGCTGCCGCCGCTGAACCTGATCGCGGCGATCGGGCTGCCCCTGATCGGGGTGGCGGTGTTCCTGGAGCTGGTGCACGCGCTGCGGCAGCGCAGGTTCAAGCCGCGCCCCCGGCGCACCCCGCCCGTCCCGGTGGGTGCCGCGTGAGGGGCCGGGCGGTCCGCGTCCTCGCCGCGGCGTTGCTGCTGTTCGCGGCGCTCACCGGGTGCGGGCGTGACGCCACCCCGTTCACGCCGCGGGAGGTGCCGGCGCCCGTGGTGATCGATCCCGCGAACCCGTGCCCGCGCCAGGCGGACCTGTCGGCCGAGCTCGCCGCACAGGGGCCGCAGGCGCCGGCGCCGCCCACGCCGGTGGCGGCGCGCTACGACCGGGCGGCCGGGACGGTCACGGTCACGGCGGGCACCGGGTTCGGCCCGGCGGCGCTGGCCGCCGCGGTGCGCGATCCGGGCGTGCTGCGGGAGGTGAGCCCCGGCAACTGGCTCCTCGGCGCGAACCTCGTGCTGTCCGCGGGTACGGCCATGCGGATCGCGGCACCGGAGGTCCGGTGGTTCGGCCTGAGCAGCGAGCCGGGCCGCTACGTCACGCTGAGCGTGCTCGGCGGCCGCCTCGACGTCGCCGGGAGCTGCGTCACCTCGTGGGACGAGGCGGCGGGACGCGCCGACACCGACCACCTGGACGGCCGCGCGTACGTGCTGGCCCGCGACCGCGCGCAGCTCTCCGTCGACCACGCGGAGGTGCGCTTCCTCGGCTACGGCGCGGTGGAGTCCTACGGGCTGTCGCTGCGCACGGCCGGGACCACGGGGACGATCACGCGCAGCGTCGTCTCACACCTGTACTTCGGGGTCTACACCTACGAGGTGGACGGGTTCACCGTCGCGGACAGCGAGTTCCACGACAACATCATCTACGGGATCGACCCGCACACCGGATCGCGCAACATGGTCATCGAGCGCAACGTCGTGCACGACAACGGCAAGCACGGGATCATCCTCGCCGAGGACTGCGTGGACTCGGTGATCCGCGGCAACGTCGTGTACCGCAACGCCCACCACGGGATCGTGCTCTACCAGCGGTCGGACCGGAACGTGATCGAGGACAACGAGACGTTCCTGAACGTCGCGCACGGCATCAACCTCAACGAGTCGCACCACAACCTCGTGCGCAACAACCGCGTCTACCACAACGGCGAGTCCGGGATCGGGGTCGGCCAGACGTCCGCGGCGAACGTCGTCGAGCGCAACGTCGTGCTCTCCAACGGCCGGGACGGGGTGCGGCTGGTCAGCGAGGCCGGCGACAACACCGTCCGGGCGAACGCGCTGGGCAACAACGCCCGCTACGGCATCTACGTCGACACCCAGGGCCGGTTCGACATCCACGGGAACAGCATCTTCGGCAGCCGGGTGGGGGTGTTGATCAAGAGCGACGGGTCCGAGCCGGAGGAACCGGAGGGCAACGACCTGTTCGACAACCGCGAGGGCGACGTCGTCTCGAGGTGATCCACGTCCCGCGGCCGCCGCCCAGCGGGGCGGCCCGCCCGCGGGTAGGTTTGTCGCCATGCGCCAGGCGTCGCCCGCTCATCCTGCGGTCCGGGGCGATGCCGGGTGACGGCGTCCCGCGCGAGGTCGCTCGCCTGGGCCTATGACGGTGCCGCCCACCTGCGCGCACTCATGGCCCGGATGGGCGAGGACGCGTTCGCGGCGCCGTCGGCGCTGCCGGGATGGAGCCGCGCGCACGTCCTGAGCCACATCGCTCGCAACGCCGACGCGATGGTGAACCTCCTGGAGTGGGCGCGGACGGGCACGGTCACCCCCGCCTACCCGAGCCGGGAGCGCCGCGACGCCGACATCGAGGCGGGCGCGAAGCGGACGCCCGCCGAGATCCGCGAGGACGTCCTCGGCTCCGGGGACCGGCTCGCCGCGGTGGTGCGGGGGATGCCGGAGTCGGCCTGGTCGGCCACGGTGACGCACCCCAACGGCTCGCCGATCCTCGCGGCGTCGGTGCCCTGGTACCGGGCGCGGGAGATGTGGATCCACGCCGTGGACCTCGACGTCGGCGCGTCGTTCGCGGACATGCCGGTGCCGATGCTCCTGGCCCTGGTCCACGAGGTCACGGGCCAACTCGGATCCCGGGAGGGGTGCCCCTCGCTGCAGCTGGTGGCCTCGGACGTGGACCGGACCTGGGCGCTGGCAGGCAAGGGGCGCACAGCCGAGTCGGTGACGGGGCCGATCGCCGGCCTGGCCGCGTGGCTCACCGGCCGGTCCAGGGGCAAGGAGCTGCGGACGGGCTCGGGCAGGCGCGCACCGGCGCTGCCGGCCTGGCTGTAGGCGTGCGGCCCGCTATCCCTGGGCGGGCGGCTCCTGGACGGGCAGCCGCACGGTGAACGTCGTGCGGCCCGGCTCGGAGTCCACCTGCAGGTCGCCGTGGTGGCGCCCGACGACCACGCGGTAGCTCACGTCCAGCCCCAGCCCGGTGCCGTGGCCCACCGGCTTGGTGGTGAAGAACGGCTCGAAGATCCGCCCCTGGATCTCCGGGGGGATACCGGTGCCGGTGTCGGTGACCTCGGCCTCCACGCAGTCCTCCACGACCCGGGTGCGCAGGGTGAGCGTGCCGGATCCGTCCATCGCGTCGCGCGCGTTGACGATGAGGTTCGTCCACACCTGGTTGAGCTCGGCGGGGTAGCCCGGGATCTGCGGCACGGCGGGGTCGTAGTCCTTGACCACCTGGATCCCGCCCAGCTTCGGGCCGAGCATGACGAGCGTGGCGTCGAGGCCGGCGTGCAGGTCGAAGAACTGGTGCGGCGCCCGGTCCAGCTGGGAGTACTGCTTGGCCGCACCGACGAGCGCGGCGATCCGCTCCGCCGAGTCCGCGATCTCACGCATCAGCGACTCGGTCTCCACGGTGTAGGAGAGCCACCGGATCGCGCCCTCCAGCGCGTCGGGCGGGGCGGCGGCCCGCACGGCCTCCAGCTGGTCGGCCCCCAGCCCCGCCGCGACGAACACCGGCGCGAGCTCCCAGCCCCCGGCGATCCCCTGCTCGTCGAGCCAGTCCGCCACCTCGTCCTCGGCGTCCGCGGCCTGCAGCGACGTGAGCCGCGGCGGCTCCGCAGCGATCTCGACGAACTTCTCCTGGATCTCCACGAGCGCCTGCAGGTGGTCGCGGTTCATCCGGCCCGACGCGATCATCCCCAGCTTGTGCCGCATCGCGGACACGCGGTCGCGCAGCGCGTGCGCCGCGCGACCGGCCGCGGCGGCCGGGTTGTTGAGCTCGTGGGTGAGCCCGGCCGTCAGCTTGCCCAGCGCCAGCAGCCGCTCCCGCTGGGCGACGGCGGCGTTGCCGCGCTTCATGCCCAGCAGCAGCCCTTCCAGCAGGTGCACCGCCATCGGGAACCAGTCCGCGAACGCGCGGGCGAACTCCACGGCGGGCAGCGCGATCGCGGTGATGTCGGTGATCGCGCGGACCGTCGCCGGGTAGATGCGGGCGGAGTCGTCGTCGAGGTAGAACTGCACCGCGCCGAAGTAGACGCCACGCTGGTCGGTGCGGGTGGTCTCGACGTCGTCGGGCCCGATGCGCCTGCTCATCGCGACCGTCCCGGTGAGCAGCACGTGGAAGCAGTCCGCCGGCTCGCCCTCGGCGCACAGCACCGTGCCCGCTGGCGCGGAGACGACGCGGGCGTGCTCGGCGAGCCACGCCAGCTTCGCCTCGTCGAGGGCCTCGAACAGGAAGAGCCCGCGCAGCTCTTCGGTGGTGATGCGGTCGGTCATGACGGCCCCTCCTTCACGAACGCTTCACGAACCGCAAGAGCCGGTACTCCAGCAGGCCGGCGCGGTGGCAGCGCTGCAGCGCATCCCCGCCGACGAGGGACTCGGCCCACACCGACCGGGACCGTGCCCGGCGCAGCGCCGGCTGCAGGGCCGCGATCAGCCGGTCGCGCGGGCGGCCGAGGCGCTGGTAGGGCGAGAGGTCCGTGGAGCCGGTGAGCTCCAGCCCGGCCTCGGCGGCGAGCGCGGCCGCCTCCGGCACCGACACGAGGGTCTCGGCGTGCCACCCGGTGCGGACGTCGTCGAGCCGGGGATCGGCGGGATCGCCGGTGCGGACGTCGTCGATCACGAGCAGCCGCCCGCCGGGGCGCAGCGCCCGGGCGGCCTCGCGGAAGAACGCCGACGCCGGGTCCGCGTGCACGAACGACTCGATCGCGAACGCCACGTCGAACCCGACGAGCCCGGCAGGCAGGGCGGTGAAGTCCGCCGTCTCGAACCGGACGGTGCCGCGCAGCGGTCCGTGCGCGGCGGCGAACCGCTGAGCGAGCCGCACCTGCTCCGGGCTGATCGACACCCCGACGACGTCCACGGGCAGGCGTCGCGCCAGGTACAGCGCGGCCGTGCCGACCCCGCAGCCGAGGTCGAGCACCGACCGGTCCTCGGGCCCGATCTCGGTGGCGACGAGGTCGTGCGCGTGGTGCAGCGCGCCCTTGAGGTCCGTGACCTCCGGCGCCCACAGCTCGCGGTGGATGGCGCGCTGCCCGCTGCCGGACAGCAGGAACTTCCAGGTGTTCGCGTCGTAGTAGCGGCGGGCACGGGCGGCGCCGGTGGTCGTCACCCCGTCGAGCGTAGTCGCGGCCGGCCGGCACGGCCGAGATGAACACCAGCGGGGTTGCGGCGGCCCCGAACCCCGCTGACGCTCACCTCGACCGCAGGACGGTCCGTCCGGATCGATGGCGGCACAGGCCCCGCTCGCCGGCGCCGACCTGGGCCGGCACCCCCCATGGATGCCCCGACTGCTGATCTTCAGTCACGGTCGCTGTCTACTCCTGTCAACTGATCGTCGATCTTGTATACAGACGATCTGACACCTTCCCTTGGACCGCCCTGGAAGGCCGGCGCCTGCCCTGGCGGCTCGCGCTGCCAGGCCGATGGCGAACGGCGGGTCAGGCGCCATGCTCGCGAGTGGTGCCGCCGCGTCGCTGCTCACCGCGGCGGCCCCGGGCGATCGACCACCGGCATGTCCGTATGGAGGAGAACCATGACCGCCGCCACGACCACCAGCCTCGAACGGCTCGTCGGGGACTACACCCTGGACCCCGCCCACACCCGGCTCGGTTTCGCCGCCCGGCACGCGATGGTGACCCGCGTCCGCGGCCAGTTCCGGGAGCTCGAAGGCAAGGGACACCTGGACGAGGATCCGGCGAACCCCTGGGCCGAGGTGCGGATCAAGGCCGCGAGCATCGACACCGGCAACAACCAGCGTGACGAGCACCTGCGCACCGACGACTTCCTCGACGCGACGGCTCACCCGGAGATCGTCTTCCGCAACACGTCCGTGCAGCGGAGGTCGGGGGAGGTCTTCCACGTCGTCGGCGACCTGACGATCAAAGCCACGACCCGTCCGGTAGAGATGGATCTCCACTTCACCGGCCCCGCCACCGACCCGTTCGGCAACCTCCGCGTGGGTTTCGAGGGCTGTACGACGATCAACCGCAAGACGACGATCAACCGCAAGGACTGGGGAGTGGCCTGGAACGTTGCGCTCGAAGCCGGCGGGTTGCTGGTCAGCGAGTGCGTGAACATCGAGGTCGACATCTCCGCGATCAAGGTCCCCAGCTGACCTGGCCAGCACTTTCATCCACCAACTGACACGAAGGAGCCGCCACGATGACCAGCGACACCCAAGTTCGCGACAGCCAGCCCCGCCTGCACCACAACGGCGTGGAGATCCAGCCGTTCGGGAAGCTCCGCGACCTGCCGATCGCGCTCGATCAGGGCACCCGGAAGGGCAGCGTCGAGCTGCTCAACCCGATCCTGGCCGACTCCCTGCTCCTGTACAGCCACTACAAGAAGTATCACTGGCTGATGCGCGGGCACACTTTCTACCAGCTGCACCTGCTGCTCGACAAGCACGCGGCGGAGCAGCTCGAGCTGATCGACATGCTCGCCGAGCGGGTGCAGATGCTGGGTGGCGTCGCGGTCGGCGACCCGCGGCACGTCGCCGAGCTGACCTCGGTAGCTCGCCCGCCGGATGGCGCCGAGGAGGTGCCGGCGATGCTGTCCCGGCTGCTCGAGACCCACGAGATCATCATTGGCAAGGTGCGGGAGGGGATCGTGCGCACCGAGGAGACCGGCGAATGGGGGACGAACGACCTGCTGATGGGCGACGTGCTCCGGCGGCACGAGATGCAGGTGTGGTTCTTGGCCGAGCACCTCGACCCCGTACCGGTCGTGAGCTGACTCTCGAGCCGATCCGGCCGGCGCGGCACGCTGAGCCGCGCAATGTGTCTGGCTGCTGCGCGTGCCTGGCTACGGCTGGGTCAGGCGGCCCGTTCGTCAAGGAGGTCGGCGAGTCTGACCTTGGCCAGGACGCGCAACACCGCCGGGGGTGGGTCATGCAGTTGATGAAGAGCAGGAGGGTCTCCTGGAGGATCACGATCACGATCGCCTGCAGGTCTTGCCCGTCGGTCAGCGCGGCGGCGACGTGACGCGCGGTGTCGACGACGAGCAGGATCCCGACCAGCACGAGGAGGACTCACACCATCGCGTGCACGATGTCCTCGGTGATCTCGATCGTGCGAACTGTGCGCGCTAACACGCTGCCGGGCGGGACGGGTGCGACGGCTCTCCCCCGAGTCGGCCGAGATTCGGACATTCGTCCTCCCGGATGATCGCCGAGTCGATCGGCCCTCCGCGATCCGATCCGCGTCGGAAAGCCGGACCGCCGACTCGGACACGAAGCCGAACCGCGCAAGCTGCCGCCCCGCCACCCCATCGACCAGCCATATCGGCGGCCACACCCACCGATGCGCGGGTCATCGGCCGGCGGCATCGCTCTGGCAGGACGAGATCGGGATGCTCGGCCCGCCCGGTCGGGTCGGCCTCAACCCACTGGCTGGTCGCGCTGGCTGCGCGGACATCGGTTTCTACCTCGTCACCGCCGGTGGCGCCGTGGACCGTGTGCTCGACGGCGCTCCCGCCGGGGATCTGTTCGACATCCACGACAGCGTCCGACGCGCTGAGCGATCGCTGGGCGTGTGCAGCTGAGCACGACGGTCAGCTCCGCGGGATTTCCATCGACGGGGACACGCCGAAGCGGCGCTTGTACTCGGCGGAGAACCGGCCGGGAACATTGCGACCAAACGGCGACGCGGTAGAGCGGTCTGCCGCTGCCGCCGAGCTGGCGCAGGCGTGCGTGAGGGGTGTTGACGGCGCGTCGCGGGCCGAGGAGTTACCGGTTGACATCGCGCGCCGTCGCTTGGACCGTCCCTGCCGTGGGAGCGGAGCGCGCGCCTCAGGACAGCGGCGGCCTGGACACAGGCCTGCCGCGGCATGGATCCACCGACGGCGCGGTGACGTGGGCCGCCGGAGTGAGGGACGCCCTGTCCGCCATGGGGCTGCCGTGACCCTGCCGGTTCCGCAGAGCGTTTGGGTCGCTCTGGGGATCACTGCCGTGCTGGCCGCCGTGCACCTGCTCAGCCCGAGGATCGAGAGGATGCCGGTGACCCCGGTCCGGGACGTGCGGTCCTTCGGCGGCGGGGTCGCCGCAGCCTACGTCTTCCTGTACCTGCTGCCCCGGCTCTCGGAGGGAAACCAGGTCGTCGGACGGCTGCTGGAGCAGGAGGTGGGACGAACCCCGCTGTCGAATCTCGCAGCGTTCGGGGTCGCCTTGCTCGGCTTCCTGGCCTTCTACTCGCTGGAACGCGCGGCGCGTCTGTCGCTACCCGAGAACAGCCGGGTCATCCCGGCCGTGTTCGGCCTGCAGCTGGGCGTGTTCGCGCTGTATAGCGGCCTCATCACCTACACCCTGCCGACCAAACTGCAGGCCGGCGTGCTGCCGGCGACGCTGTTCGCCGCGGCGATGTCATTGCACCTGCTCTCCACCGACCACGTCCTGCGCGAGCGTCTCCCGGCCGGACTTACTCGCGCGAGGTTGCTAGCCCTGTCGGGGGGTGCGGTCGGCGGTTGGCTGGCGGCCGTGCTGGCCGCGCCGACCAGCACGGTGCTGATCAATCTGCTCACCGCGTTTCTGGGTGGCGCCGTGCTGCTCAACGTCTTCATCGCCGAGCTCCCGCCTGAACGTCATTCCAGCCTCGGCTGGTTCGCCATCGGTCTGGCGACGTACTCCGCGCTGTTGGCCGCGACGACGTACCTGGCCCACCCCGGCGCCGCGTGACCGGCTCACCCGTCGCCTGGGCGGCCCGACGGGGTCGACCTGCAACTGCTGACCATCGGTTACCTCGTGTGGGCACCGCCGCCCTCAGGTAGACGCCGGGTGGACTGTCCGCCGCTTCGGTCGGGAGACCCGACGAGGCAGGCCGGAGCCGGACACCAGGTGGACCGCGAAGGGTGCGAAGTGATCCGACGACACCGGAGGCGCTCGGTCTTCGTCCCGGCGGGCCCGGATCGACCCGACCTCCTGGGCACGCCGTGCCGATGTCCGGTGCGGCCCGGCCCGTGACGCTGGTGCTCCGCTGCGACGCGACGCGACAGGAGTGCGCACCATGGCGGAGCCAACCCACATCAGCTCGTACCACGATCGGGACCTCGACCGCGCCGCGGCCGAGGGGGGACGCGGCCTCGCCACGAATTCCCTGGAGATGCTGTACCGAGAATCGTCGTACGACGTCCGCGGCGCCGAGGTCGTGCTCGGTCCCCTGAGCGTGGGGCGGTTCCAGTGCGCCGCCGCGATCCGGGCTACCGCGTCAGACATTCAGACCTGCTACACGGTCGACCTTCCCGGCGCCGGCGTGCGGCAGACCGAGCACCGGTCGGCGTCCACCGAGGCGTTCCGCGGGCAGGGGGTCATCTGCCAGCCGGTCGGAGACGTCCGGATGAGGCTCGGAGACAGGTACTCCTGCTTCACGGTTCGGATCGATCGTGAGGCGCTCGAGGACGCGCTGCTCGAGCTGCTCGACCGAGCCCCCGGCCACCCGCCCGACCCGCAGCCGAGCGTGAATCTGCGGGCTCCGGCCGGTGCGCGCTGGGCCCGCCTGGTGCGCCTAGTGGGCGCCGCCGCGTGGAGCGGGGCGCTCGCCAACCCGCTGGTCGCCGCGCCGCTTCGCGACGCCGTCGTCCGCGGGATGCTCGTCGCTGCTGACCACCGCGACCGGGACGGGATGGAGCGGCCGATCCGGACGTGGTGTCTGGGCCCGGTGCACCGGGCCGTCGAAACGATGCACGACCGACCGGAGCTCCCGTATACCCCGACTCTGCTCGCGCACACGGTCGGGGTGGGGCCGCGGGCCTTGCGGGAGGGGTTCCTCCGGCACGTGGGCTGGCCGCCCATGACGTACTTGCGCCGGGTCCGCCTGGAGCGGGTGCACGACGAGCTACGGGACGGGAGCCCGGACGAGACTTCGGTGACGGAAACCGCCTGCCGCTGGGGATTTTCCGACTCGGACCGGTTCGCCGATGTCTACCTGCGCATCTACGGCCGGACGCCGGGAGAGACGTTGGGTCCCGGGCGTCCGGTGACGGCTCGGTACGCGGATTCGGGGGCCCTGACCGGGCTGGAGGTCGTCTACGTCGCGACAGAGCGATCAGGTGCCGAGCGGTGGGAGCGTACCGGTCAGGACGACATCGTCGGCGACGTCCCGGAGCTTCCGGTTCGCCGTCTGGCTGGCGCGGCGGAGCTGGTCGAAGGCCTCGGCCTCGGTCACCTTGCGCTGCTGCATGAGGATGCCCATCGCCGTGCCGATCTGCCGGTTGCTGGCCAACGCCGCCTGCAGGTTGGCCGCCCGGCGCTCGGCCTGGTCGAGGGCGTACTCGCGCAGCCGCGTCAGCTCCACGTGGGACCGCACCCTGGCGAGCAGCTCGACCGGGCCGAACGGTTTCACGATGTAGTCGTCCGCGCCGGCACGCAGTCCCTCCGCCGCCGACTCGGGCCCGGCGCGAGCCGTGAGCAGGAGGATCGGGAGCCGGGCCGTGGCGGGCGCCGCGCGGAGGGCCCGCACCAGGTCGAGACCGTCCATGCCGGGCAGCATCACGTCGGAAAGAACCAGGTCGTAACCCGTCTCGATCGCGCGCAGCGCGGCGTCGGCGTCGGCGACCGCCTCGACCGAGCAGCCGTCGTCGCGCAACAGGCGCACGAGGTAGGAGCGCATCTCGGCGTTGTCCTCGACGAGCAGGACGTTCGCGCCACCCGGGCCGGGCTCCCGCGCGGGCGACGCTTCGGGCTCCTCGGGAGTGCTGGCCCACGACTCCGTCTCCGCGACCGCGGCGCGCACGAACGCCAGGGCCGCCGGGCGCTCGCGGCCGGGGTCGGTCGACGGTGCAGCGGGCACGACGATCGTGAACCTGCTGCCTGCGCCGGGCGTGCTGACGACGCCGACCTCGCCCCCCATCACCCGCACGAGCTCGGTGACGAGGGAGAGCCCGATGCCCATCCCCTCGCCGGTGCGGGAGGCCGCCACCTCCGGCACCTGGTGGAACCGGTCGAAGATCCGGGGCACTTGGTCGGCCGCGATCCCGGCACCCGTGTCGGCGACCGCCAGCTCGACATCGTGCTCCCCGTGACGCAGCCGGATCTCGATCGTGCCGGTCGCGGTGAACTTCACGGCGTTGGACAGCAGGTTCGACAGGATCTTGACCCACATCTCCTGGTCGAGCTCGACCAGGCCCGGCCCCGCCGGCGCGTCGAGCACCAGGGTCAGCCCGGCGCGCTCGATCGCGGGCCGGAACATGCCCGCACACGCCGCCGTCAGCGCCGCGACGTCCGTCGGTTCGCGGCGCGTCTCGGGCTCGCCGTCGGCGCGAGCGAACTGCAGCAGGCTCTCGAACAGGCGCTCCAGCCGCCGAGCCGCCCGCAGGGCGGCCTCGGCCCCCGCCCGCCGGGGCACCGACAGGTCCGGGTCGCGCAGCAGCTCCGTGAGCGGCCCGAGGACCAGGGTCAGCGGCGTGCGGAACTCGTGGCTGACGTTCTGCAGGAACCGCGTCCTGGCACGGTCCAGGGCCTCGATGACCTCCGCCCGCTCCCGCCGGGCCTGGTAGGCGAGGGCGTCGGTCACGGCCGCGGACACCTGCCGCGCGACGGAGTCGACGAACCCACGGTACTCCTCGTCGAAGGCCAGGTGCGGGCTCATCCCCAGCTCGATCGTGCCGACGGTGCGTCCACTGGACCGATCGGTCAGGGGGAGCACCACGGCGCTGTCCGCGACCGCCCCACCCGGCTCGACGGGCTCGACGACCGGCCCGATCCGCTGGCGGATGCCCGAGGCCATCTCCGTCCGTCCCGACGCCAGGACCCGCTGGTTCACCGAGTCGGATGTCGGGCTGCGCCCCCTCAGGACGTCCGCCGCGCCGAACGAGGCGGCAAGGCGCAGCTCCGCGCTCGTATCGTCGAGCACGGCGGCGAGCGCGAACGGCACATCCCGGCGGTGTTGGGCGAGCACCGCGAGCGCGACCCGGCAGGCGTCGGCTGGGCTGCGTGCCGCGGCTGTCGACACCCCGCCCAGCTCGTGCAGAATGCGCCGCCGCCGCTCGGCCAGAACCCGCGAGGTCGTGTCCGTACATGCGATGAACATGCCGCCCACGGCGCCGCCGCCCGCGCGAATCGGGCTGCAGGAGAACGTCCAGTAGGTCTCCTCGACATGGCCGTGCCGCTCGCGCGGCAGGTACAGGTCCGGGGAGTAGATCGCCCCGCCGCCGGCTAGGACGCTGTCGGCGAGCGGCCCGAGCTCCGACCACGCCTCTGGGTAGCACTCGGCCGCGTCCTGCCCGATCGCCAGCGGGTGCTTGTCACCGATGAGCGGGGTGAAGGCGTCGTTGTACAGCTGGGTCAGCCGCGGGCCCCACCACAGCAGCATTGGCATGCGTGACGGCAGCACGGTCCGCACGGCCGCCCGCAGCCCGTCGGGCCACCCCTCCACCGGGCCGAGTGGCGTTGCCGCCCAGTCCGCGGCCCGCAGCGCGGCCTGGGTCGGGTCCGCGCCGTCGAAGATCGCTGCTGCAGGGTTGGGGGGCCGCCCACTGGGCCTCCGTTCCGGATCGCCGGGAGGCGCACCCCACCGTAGCCCTCCCGTCGCAGCTGGAAATAGGGATCGCTCGCGGTTAGAGTCTGCTTCGGGTTGGACAGCAGCCCCGACCGCTGCCAGGAGCTCCTCCAATGGGTGCTGCGAGCCCCCCACCGACCCCTCGCGACCAGCTGCCCCTCGTCCCCTCACCGCCACCGTTCGGGCTTGCCGGCGTGGTGATCACGTCGGGGGACCACATCTGCTGCTTCTACTCGGGGGCGGACGAACGGGACCGGATCCTGCGCGCCTATCTGCGCGCCGGGTTGCGCCACGGGGACAAGTGCATCTGCCTGATCGACTCGACTGAGCCGCACGTGGTGCGTCGGCAGGTCGAGGACGAGGGCGTTGCGGCGGCTTCCGATCAGCTCGTGGTCGAGCCAGCGGGGCCCGCCTACCTGCGGAACGGCGGCCGGTTCTCCCCCGATATCATGATCGAGTACCTCGACGAGACGATCGGGGCGGCCCTCGCCACCGACGCATTCCGGTTCGTCCGCACCGTCGGCGAGATGAGCTGGGTGCTGCGCGAGCCCCCGGCCAGCGAGGAGCTGTTCACGTACGAGGCGGCGATCAACCGCTTCGCGCCGCGGTACCCACAGGCGCTGCTGTGCATGTACGACCTGCGGCGCTTCGGCGGCGGCATGCTGGTCGACGCGATGACAACGCACCCGAAGCTGCTCATCGGCAACCTCCTCGTGCAGAACCCCTGGTGCATGGTGGCGTGACCGGCGTCAGCCGTCGGGGTGGATGTCGGTGGATGTCCAGGCCCGCCGGCACGCCCTCGACATGCGCCCCGTCGTCGCCGACGTGGAGGGCGACCCGCGCCCCCGCCAACGGCGCTTCTCGAGCGGCGAGCTCGGCGTGGCCCACGTTCGAGGTCAGCGCGTCGAGGTGACGCTTGTCGCGGTCGAGCCCGATCGCGTGCCACCCTCGGTCAGGCAGCCAGAAGCGCTCGTCGCCCTCCGGGAGCGGTTTGGCGCGATCTCAGGAGGAGCCCAGCATGATGTGCCATGCCCGGGTGGCGACGTGCAGGTTGAGCTTGCTGTCCACCGCGTTGAGGTCGTGCCCGGTGAGTTGGCGGATGCGGCGGAGCCGGTAGCGCAGGGTGCTGCGGTGAATGTGCAGCGCCCGGGCCGCGCAGTCGTAGTTCCCGCCGCACTCGTAGTACCGCCACAGCGTCAGGACCAGTTCCGTCTGCTTCGCGGCGTCGTAGTCGAGCAGGGTGCCCAGCCACTCCCGGACGAAATGCTCGGCCTCGACGCTGTCCGCGGAGGCGAGCAGCCGGTAGACGCCGAGCTCGTCGTAGGCGGTCACGCCGGCGGGCACGGTCGACCCCTGCCGGATGCGTAGCGCACGCTGCGCCTCGTGATACGAGCGCGGGACCTGTGATGCGGACATGACGACACCGCCGACGCCGATCGCGCCATTGGGGTTGCGGAGCCGCTCGCCCACCGCCTTGTAGACCTCGCCCCAGCGGGGACGTGCGGGCGGGCCGGCGGGCTGGGGGACGATCGCGACGACGCCGCCCGGCCTGCGGGCGAGCAGGGCGCGCGTCTGCAGGACCGCGGCAAGGGCGCGTTCGAGCGCCTGCTCCACGGCGTCGTCGCGGGACTCGCCGGGCCATCTGACGAGCAGCACCTGGTGCGGGTCGCTGAGGTCGTGCCCGAGGACGGCCGCGCGCGGGAGCGCGCTTGCGTCGTCGGTTCCCGACAGCAGGTCGTCGACGAGGTCGCGACGCAGCCGCAGCTCGGTCTCGGCCAGCGCGCGCTGGTGGGCCAGCTCCATTGCCAGGACGACCGCGCCCTCCTCGAGGGCCACGAGCTCGTGCTTGCCCGCGCGCCGCTCGGGGTCAATGAGGGCGAGCACGCCGAGGACCTCGTTGCGGGGCTGAGCGAGAGCGATCACGCGGCCGCGGTCCCGAATCGGCCGGCCCGCTTGACGGGCCTTCGCCAGCACCTCCTCCCGGCGGTGGGATACCGAGGTGGGGGTGGTCGGGGGCTCGCCCGGGCCCGCCCACACCCGCAGGTTGCCGAATCCGTCCTCGACGGTGACCGGAAGGCCGGTCAGGTCGTGCACCGCGGCGGCGATGCCGCGTTCGCCGCCGCCGGATGCGGAGACCGCCGTAAGTACCTCGTGGATCCGGCGGTGCCGCTGGAGGTCGACGATGCTCGCGCCGAGCTGCTCGTTGACGAAGGCGAGCTCGGAGTTCACCCGGCCCAGTTCGGCCGCTGTCTCGCGCTCCCGCCGGTGCAGCCCGGCGCTGGTCAGGGCGACGCCAGTCTGCAGCGCGAGCATGCGCAGCAGGAAGAGGTCGTTCTCGGGGGGCTCGGCGTCGGCACCGACGACGACGTATCCGGCATACCCGCCGATGCCGCGGAGGGTGAACGCCCAGACCCATGGCGCCAAGCTGCTCGAGACCGGCCCGTCCGCGCCGTCCAGCGCGACCAGCTGCGCGCCGATGTCATGGCCCGCGAGCGGTTCACCGTCGGCACCGCGGAGCATGCCCCCGTCGCTGGCCAGGCTGGTGGCGACGACGTGGGACCGTCCGAACGAGGTCGCCGACGTGACGGCGAGGCGTAGGATCTCCGCGTCCTCCCGCCGGTCGAGCATGAGCATGGCAAGGACCGACAGGCCGGTCAGCTGGGATATCCGCGTCCGCAGCGACACGTCGTCGTCGACGGGCACGTCATCCCTCGCCCCTGCGCTCCCGGCGCGTCTCCTGCTGGCCGCAGCGAACCTGCTCGAGAAGCTCCTGGCTGCGCGCCACTGCGTCGACCGCCGCAGCGACGAGCTTGCGCGCCACCGCCTCGGACATCAGCGCCTGCGTCGGCATGGCGCCGGCTGCGGTAGCGGGTGGGGTCACGTAGCCCTGGGACAGCAGTTCGGCGCCGTCGATGCGCGGAACGCCCGTGGGCGGATGCGCGGAGCGCCCGTGGGCGACAGGGGCCATCCGAACCTCCCGGAGTGCGCTCATCGAGTTCCTCGGACGCAGGGGTCAGGAGGGTACCCGGGCGATCGGTGCAGCAAACGCCCGGTCGGCGCTTGTCCCCCTTCGCCCGCGCGCGTGGTCCCGCGGCGGTGCAGAGCGTTGCGCCTGCGGGCAGCACCGGCCACACCGAGGGACAGCTCGTCGAGGTCGGCCAGGTCATCGGGATCAGCGACACGATGTTCCCGCTGTCGATTCGCCGAGGCACCTACGGCACCACTCCGGCCAGGACTCGGTCCCCCGGGGTGATCGGTGCGGCGGAGGTTGACCCCGCGAGGCCGGTTCGACGCCGCACCCGGCGCTGCAACCGTGGTCCCGGACCGCAGACCCGAACAAGGGCAGCGAGACGAGATCTTTGGAGGTTCCCTATGACACTGATGCGGTTCGACCCCTTCCGTGAGTTCGACCGCCTGACCGAACAAGCGTTCTCGGTCGCGGCGAGGGCGTCGCGCAGCATGCCCATGGAGGCGCTGCGCCGGGGCGACGAGTTCTTCGTCTACCTCGACGTGCCCGGGGTTCGCCAGGACGACGTCGACGTGACGGTGGAGCGCAACGTCGTGTCCGTCCGCACGCGTCGCGTCCCACAGCGCCAGGAAGGCGACGAGGTGATCGTCGACGAGCGGCCGTACGGGGAGTTCACCCGTCAGCTGTTCCTCGGCGACAACCTCGATCCGGGCGGCCTGTCGGCCGAGCTGGCCGCTGGCGTGCTGAGCCTGCGCATCCCGGTCACCGAGTCGAGCAAGCCGCGCCGCGTCGCCCTCGGGTCCTCCGGCGGCCCGCCGGAGGACGGAGTGACGAACGGGAAGGACCGGTCCAGGTCCACGGAAACGTCCGAGACCGCCACGTCGGCGAGCGGCTAGGCCGTCGTCCCCCTTTGGAGGGCAGTCATGACTGAGCAACCGAGCGGCGTCCGGCGGGTCCCGGTCATCGCCCGCGACGGCGCCACCGCCCCGCCGACCGCACCGCCTCGACCCGGTCCGCGTCGGTCGATCATCTCCACCGCCGACTACGCGACGGCCGAGCGCATCGTGGACACGTTGTCCGACCGCGGCTTCCCGGTGGAGCGGGTGGCGATCATCGGCCACGACATGCAGCTCGTCGAGCAGGTCACGGGTCGGATGACCTACGGCCGGGCCGCCTGGCGCGGTGCGCTGAGCGGGGCCCTGCCCGGCGCCCTCATCGGCTGGATCTTCGGTGTGTTCAGCTGGGTGGACCCCTTGATCGCCGGGCTGCTGCTCGGGCTCTACGGGCTGGTCATCGGTGCGGCCCTCGGTGCCATCGTGGGCCTCATCATCCACGCGATGCAGGGCGGCCGACGGGACTTCGCCTCCGTGGTGTTGATGCAACCGCAGCGCTACGAGGTCCTCGTCGACGCCGACGTCGCGGACGAGGCCATCCGCCTGCTCGACAAGGAGATCTGACCATGGCACGAGCCGTCGGGATCGACCTCGGCACCACGAACTCGGTGATCGCCGCGTGGGAGGGCGGCGAGTCGGACGTGATCCCCAACGCGGAGGGGCAGCGTACGACGCCGTCGGTCGTCGGGTTCACGGAGAGCGGCGAGCGGTTGGTGGGGCAGCTCGCGCGCAGGCAGGCGATCCTCAACCCGAAAGGCACGGTCTACTCGGTCAAGCGCTTCATCGGACGCAAGTTCGACGAGGTCCGCGAGGAGGCCGAGCAGGTCACCTACGACGTCGTGCCCGATGACCAGGGCAACGCGCGGATCCGGATCCGGGGCAAGCTGTACGCCCCCGAGGAGATCAGCGCGATGATCCTGCGCAAGCTCGCCGACGACGCGGGGCGCCACCTCGGCGAGAAGGTGACCGAAGCGGTGATCACCGTTCCCGCCTACTTCAACGACGCGCAGCGGACCGCCACGCGCGACGCCGGGAGGATCGCCGGCCTCGAGGTGCTGCGGATCATCAACGAGCCGACGGCCGCCGCCCTGGCCTACGGGTTGGACAAGCACCAGCACGAGACGGTGCTCGTGTTCGACTTCGGCGGCGGGACGTTCGACGTGAGCATCCTCGACGTCGGCGACGGGGTGGTCGAGGTGCGGGCCACCGCGGGGGACACCCACCTCGGCGGCGACGACTTCGACCGGCGCGTCGTCGACCACCTCGCCGACTCCTTCCAGAAGGAGGAGCGGATCGACCTACGCAAGGACCCGCAGGCGCTACAACGGCTCTACGAGGCTGCGGAGAAGGCGAAGATCGAGCTGAGCTCGGTGACGCAGACCCAGGTCAACCTGCCGTTCGTCACCGCCGACGCGAACGGGCCCAAGCACCTGACGGCGACGCTGATGCGCTCGACGTTCGAGCAGATCACCGCCGACCTGATCGACCGCACCATGGACCCGGTCAAGCAGGCGATGGCCGACGCGAAGGTCAGCCCCGACGACATCGACGAGGTCATCCTCGTCGGCGGTTCCACCCGGATCCCGGCCGTGCAGAACCTCGTGCGGCGGCTCACCGGCGGCAAGGACCCCAACATGTCGGTCAACCCCGACGAGGTCGTCGCGGTCGGCGCAGGGATCCAGGCCGGTGTCCTCAAGGGCGACGTGTCCGACGTGGTCCTGCTCGACGTCACCCCGCTGTCGCTGGGCGTGGAGACCCAGGGCGGCGTGATGACCCGCATCGTGGAGCGCAACACCACGATCCCGGCCCGGCGCGGTGAGACGTTCTCGACCGCCGCGGACAACCAACCCGCGGTCGACGTCGTGGTGCTGCAGGGCGAGCGGGAACGCGCCGCCGACAACCGGGTGCTGGGCCGCTTCCAGCTCACCGACATCCGGCCGGCGCCGCGGGGGGAACCGCAGATCGAGGTGACCCTCGACCTCGACGCCAACGGCATCCTGCACGTCACCGCGCGGGACAAGGACACCGGTAAGGAGCAGGGGATCACCATCTCGGAGAGCTCGACCCTCGACCAGGCCGAGGTCGACCGGATGGTGCAGGAGGCCGAGCGCAACCGTTCCGCGGACCAACAGCTGCGGCGCGAGGTCGACGCGCGCAACGAGCTCGATGCGCTGGCCTACCGGGTGCAGCGGCAGCTCGACGAGCTCGGCGACGCCGCGCCGGCGCACGAGCGGGCCCGCGCGGAGATACTGGTCGCCGACGCCCGGCAAGCGGTGGCCGACCAGGCCCCGGCGGACCGGGTCCGTGAGCTGATCCAGGACCTGCAGGGCGTGCTGGCGGGGCTGCAAGCCTCGGCCGCGGGCGGCACCGGGGCACGCGGGGATGGGAGCGGCGCCGGGTCGGCCTCGTCGGCGGCGGACGACGACGTTATCGACGCCGAGTTCGACCGCGGCTGAGGCGGGCGCGATGACGAGCACACAACAGAACGGGCACGACGGGTCGGCCTCCGGCCCGTCGGTCCCGGCCGAGGGCGCGACGCAGGAACGGGAGGGCCGGACCCCGACCAGCGCGGACGGGCCCACCACCGAAGGCCCGACGGTCGCCGATCTCGAGGACCGGTGGCGGCGCGCCGCCGCGGACCTGGACAACCTGCGCAAGCGCTACCACCGCGATCTCGCGAGGGAGCGCGGCGCGGAGCGCGACCGGGTGGCGGCGGCCTTCCTCCCCGTCCTCGACAACATCGACCTGGCGTTGCGGCACGCGGAGGCGGATCCGGCAGCCATCGTCGCGGGCGTCCGCGCGGTGCGCGAGCAGGCGCTGGCACTGCTGGCCGCGCTCGGCTACCCACGCCAGGACGAGGCGGGCATGCCGTTCGACCCCGCCCGGCACGAGGTCGTCGGGATCGTCGCGCCCGAGGACGCCGGCGTTCCGCCCGGGGCGGTCGCGACGGTGGTGCGGCCCGGCTACGGCCCTCCGGAGCGGCAGCTGCGGCCCGCCTCCGTGACCGTCAGCCGGGCGCCGGGGGGGTGACCGGATGGCCCGGGACTACTACGAGGTGCTCGGCGTGTCCCGGAACGCCGGCCCCGACGAGCTGCAGCAGGCGTACCGGCGGTTGGCCAGGGCCAACCACCCCGACGTCAATTCCGACCCCGCGGCCGAGGAGCGCTTCAAGGAGGTCAACGAGGCTTACTCGGTGCTGTCCGACCCCGAGCAGCGCAAGCGGTACGACCGGTTCGGGGCGGACTTCCGGCGCGTCCCCGAGGACTGGGAGGAGCGGGTCGGCGCGGGCGCGGGCGGCTTCCGCTCGGGCGGCTTCCGCTCCGGCCACGCCCCGGGCGGGGGCTACTCCGAGGGGTACGACGACCGGGGGTTCGAGGGGTTCTCTGGCTTCGAGGGAATCGACATCGAGGACCTGCTCGGGAGCGCCTTCGGGCGCGGCCGCGGGCGCACGGGCCCGATCCACGGCGCCGACCAGGAGGCCGAGCTGCCGCTCACGGTGGAGGAGGCCTACCGCGGCGGCCGGCGGTCGATCACCCTGACCGGCACGTCGGGGCCGCGGAACTACACCGTCACCGTTCCGGCCGGGGTCACCGACGGACAGCGGATCCGGCTGGCCGGCGAGGGCGGGCGCGGCATCGGCGGCGGCGAAGCGGGCGACCTCTACCTGGTGGTGCGGCTCCAGCCGCACCACCGGTTCCGGGTGGAGGGCCGCGACATCCACGTCGACCTGCCGCTGGCGCCGTGGGAGGCCGCTATCGGGGCCACGGTGCCGGTACCCACCCCGGGCGGTGAGGCCAAGGTGACGGTCCCGCCGGGATCCTCGACCGGGCGCTGGCTGCGGGTGCGCGGCGAGGGGATGCCGAACCCGAAAGGCAGGCCCGGCGACCTGATCGCCGAAGTGAAGATCATGGTTCCGCCTCGGCTGACCGATCGCGAACGCCAGCTGTTCGCCCAGCTGGCGGCGGACTCGAGGTTCGACCCGCGGCGGGAGTCGCGGTGAAGGGCGGCCCGCGATGAGCACCCGGTACCTCCCCGTGCGAATTCCGAACCGTCTGCTGAGCCAGGAGCAGTTCGCGCGGCGCAGCGGCGTGCACCCGGAGTTGCTGCGGCGGTTCGTCGCGCTCGGCCTGGTCCGCGCGAGCCGCGTGCCCGACGGCTCCCTCTGGTTCTCACCCGACCAGCTGCCCGCGGTGGCCCGGGTCGAGCGGCTGCGCACCGGGCTCTCGCTCAACTACACCGCGCTCGGGCTGGTGATCGACCTGCTCGACCGGATCCAACAGCTCGAGGCCGCGCTGCGGCAGCGACACGACACCGACGGGGTACGGAGATGGAGCTGAACCGCCTGACCCAGAAGTCCCAGCAGGCGCTCTCGACCGCGCAGGACCTCGCGACCCGCGCGGGCCACACCGAGGTCGACGGGGAGCACCTGCTGCTCGCGCTGCTCGACCAGCCCGACGGGCTGGTCCCGCGGCTGCTCGCGGGTCTGGGGGTCGACCTCGGCCGGGTCCGTGGCGAGCTCGAGGCGGACCTGCAGCGCAAGCCGCGGACCACCCGGCCGGCCACGCAGCCCGGCCAGGTCTCGGTCACCCAGCGGCTCGCCCGACTGCTTGAGGCGGCCGAGCGCGAGGCCCGCCGGCTCAAGGACGAGTACGTGTCCGTGGAGCACCTGCTCGTCGCGCTCGCCGAGGAGGGCCAACGGACCTCGGCCGGGCGGCTGCTGGCGAACTACGGCGTCAGCCGGGACCGCTTCCTCGCCGAGCTGACCTCGGTCCGGGGGAACCAGCGGGTCACATCGGCCACCCCGGAGGTCACCTACGAGGCGCTGTCCAAGTACGGGCAGGACCTGGTGGAGGCGGCGCGGGCGGGCCGGATGGATCCGGTGATCGGCCGGGACTCGGAGATCCGCCGCGTGGTGCAGATCCTGTCCCGCAAGTCCAAGAACAACCCGGTGCTCATCGGCGACCCCGGCGTCGGCAAGACCGCGATCGTCGAGGGGCTGGCGCAGCGGATCGTGCACGGCGACGTCCCCGAGGGCCTCAAGGACCGGACGATCTTCGCCCTCGACATGGGCCTGCTCATCGCGGGCGCGAAGTACCGCGGCGAGTTCGAGGAGCGGCTGCAGGCGGTGCTCGCCGAGATCAAGGCGGCCGAGGGCCGGATCCTGCTGTTCGTCGACGAGATGCACACCGTGGTCGGCGCGGGCGCGACCGAGGGCGCGATGGACGCGAGCAACATGCTCAAGCCCATGCTCGCGCGCGGCGAGCTGCACATGATCGGTGCGACGACTCTGGACGAGTACCGCAAGCACGTCGAGAAGGACGCCGCGCTGGAGCGCCGCTTCCAGCCGGTGTACGTGGATCAGCCCACCGTCGAGGACACCGTTTCGATCCTGCGCGGACTGCGCGAGCGGCTGCAGGTCTTCCACGGGGTCCGGATCCAGGACGGCGCGCTGGTCGCCGCGGCGACGCTGTCCGACCGATACCTCACCGAGCGGTTCCTCCCGGACAAGGCGATCGACCTGGTCGACGAGGCCTGCGCCCGGCTCCGCACGGAGATCGACTCGATGCCCGCGGCGCTGGACGAGATCACCCGGCGGGTCACGCGGCTGGAGATCGAGGAGGCCGCGCTCGCGCAGGAGGACGACCCCGCGAGCAAGGCCCGGCTGGCGGACCTGCGTCGCGAGCTCGCCGACCTGCGTGCGGAGTCCGACGCCATGCGCGCGCAGTGGGAGGCTGAGCGCAACGCCATCCGGCGCGTGCAGGAGCTGCGGGCCGAGCTGGAGCAGGTGCGCCACGAGGCCGAGGAGGCCGAGCGAAGCTACGACCTCAACCGCGCCGCCGAGCTGCGCTACGGGCGGCTCGCCGAGCTGGAGCGCAGGTTGGCGGCCGAGGAGGAGCGTCTGGTCGAGAAGCAGGGGGCGCACCGGTTGCTGCGCGAGGAGGTGACGCCGGAGGAGATCGCGGAGATCGTCTCGGCATGGACCGGGATCCCCGTCAACCGCCTCACCGAGGGTGAGCGGGAGAAGCTGCTGCGCCTGGACACGATCCTGCACAACCGCGTCGTCGGGCAGGACGAGGCGGTCCAGGCGGTCGCCGATGCGATCATCCGGGCCCGGTCGGGGATCAAGGACCCGCGCCGGCCCACCGGGTCGTTCATCTTCCTCGGCCCCACCGGGGTCGGGAAGACCGAGCTGGCCAAGACGCTGGCCGCGGCGCTGTTCGACTCCGAGGACAACATGGTTCGGATCGACATGAGCGAGTACCAGGAGCGGCACACGGTGTCTCGGCTGGTCGGCGCGCCGCCCGGGTACGTCGGCTACGACGAGGGCGGCCAGCTCACCGAGGCGGTCCGGCGCCGGCCCTACGCGGTGGTGCTCTTCGACGAGATCGAGAAGGCGCACCCGGACGTGTTCAACACGCTGCTGCAGGTGCTCGACGACGGCCGGCTCACCGACGCGCAGGGCCGGACGGTGAACTTCCGCAACACGGTCGTGATCATGACGTCGAACATCGGGTCGCAGTACCTCATGGACGGCGTCACGGCTGGCGGCCAGCTCAAGCCGGAGGCCCGCGACCTGGTCATGGCGGAGCTGCGGGCCCACTTCCGGCCCGAGTTCCTCAACCGGGTGGACGACACCGTGCTGTTCACCCCGCTGGCGCCCGAGCAGATCGGCGAGATCGTCGACCTGATGCTCACCGAGCTGCGGATGCGGCTCGCCGAGCGCCGGATCGACATCGAGGTGAGCGATGAGGCGCGGGCGTTCATCGCCCGCGAGGGCTACGACCCGGTGTACGGGGCGCGGCCGCTGCGCCGCTTCATCTCGCGCGAGGTGGAGACCCGGGTGGCCCGGGCCCTCGTTGCCGGCGAGGTCGTGGACGGCTCCCGGGTGATGGTCGACGTCCGCGACGGCCAGCTCGTCGTCAGCCACGACGCCCCGACGCGGGTGGAGAAGGTGGCGGTGCCGGTATGACGGCCGGGACCTCCCGCTCGACGGTGGTCACCTGTCCCCACTGCGGAAAGCGCAACCGCGTCCCCGCGGTCGGGGACGGGGTGCCGAAGTGTGGCAGCTGCCACGGCCCGCTGCCGTGGATCGCCGACGCCGGGGACGACGACTTCGCCGAGGTCGCCGAGCGGGCGCCGCTGCCGGTGCTGGTGGACCTGTGGGCCAATTGGTGCGGCCCGTGCCGCATGATCAGTCCGGCCCTTGAGCGGCTGGCCACCGAGCGCGCGGGCCGGATCAAGCTCGTCAAGGTCGACATCGACCACGCCCCGCGGCTCGCGGAGCGCTTCGAGGTCCGCGCCGTGCCGACCCTGATAGTGCTGCGCGACGGCGCGGTCCTCGCCCGGCAGCCGGGCGCCGCGCCCGTCCCGGCACTGCGCACCTGGCTGGACGGGACGCTCGGCGACACATCCAACGAGAGGAGCACGACGTGAACCTGCGCGATCGGGCCTGGCAGCTGCCGCTGCGACTGAGCACCGGGGCCTACGTCCTGGATTCGGGCCTGCGCAAGTGGGGCGCCGACGAGGAGAGCGCGAAGCACCTGCACGGCTTCGCAAGCGGGGCCTACCCCTTCCTGAAGGACACGGACGCGACGACGTTCGCGAAGGCGCTCTCGGTCGGCGAGGTGCTGATCGGAACGGCGCTGCTGGTCCCGATGGTCCCCGCGACCGTGGCCGGGCTCGGGCTGCTCGGCTTCGGCGCTGGCCTGCTCGGGCTCTACGCCCGCACGCCGGGCATGCGCCGCCCCGGCTCGCCGTTCCCGAGCCAGGACGGGATGGCGCTGGCCAAGGACGCCTGGCTCGCCGCCATCGGAGCAGCGCTCGTGGTCGGCGACCGGAGCCGGCGGTGACAGCGCGGTACGCGGTCCCCGACCGGGTCGCCGACCCGCACGTCGCCTGGATCCGTGACGTCGCGCCGCGCACGCCGCAGGGCTGCGAGGAGTGCCTGCGGATGGGCACGCCGTGGGTGCACCTACGGATGTGCCTGACCTGCGGGCACGTCGGCTGCTGCGACTCCTCGCCGATGCGCCACGCCCGGACGCACGCCGGGGTCATCGGGCACCCGATCGTGCAGTCGATGGAGCGGGGGGAGCGCTGGCGGTGGTGCTACGTCGACGAGAGCTTCGCATGACACAGACGACAAAGCCTGCCCCGCCCGACCTCGACCGGCTGCTCGCCTCCGTGCCCGACGGGGAGACGCCCGACCTCAGCGGCGCGTTCCCCCGGCTCGACGAGCCGCGGATCCGCGCGCTGTCCGCCCTCGGCGAGCGCAGGCGGGCCAGGCGCGGCGAGGTCCTGGTCGCCGAGGGCGCCCCCGACGACGCGTTCCGTGTCGTGCTGTCCGGGCGGGTCGCGGTGGTGGAGGCGTTCGGCAGCCTCGAGCAGCGGGTGGTGCGGGTGCACGGGCCGGGGCGGTTCCTGGGCGACCTCGGCCTGCTCACCGGGCAGGTGTCCTTCGTGACCTACGTGGCGGCCGAGCCGACCGAGCTGCTCGTCGTCCCCGCCGACCGCTTCCGCGCCCGCTGCGTCAACGAACCGGCGTTCGGCGACGAGATCCTGCGGGCCTATCTCCTCCGGCGGACGCTGGTGATCGCGGAGGGGGCGGGGTTCCGCATCATCGGGTCCCGGTTCTCCCCCGACGCCCACAGGCTGCGGGAGTTCGTCTGCCGCAACCGGCTGCCGCACCGGTTCGTCGACGTGGAGTCCGACCCGGCTGCGGAGCACCTGCTGCGCGAGCTGGGCATTCCCCCGGCGGAGACGCCCGTCGTGGTCTGGCGCGACCGGGTGCTGCGCAACCCCGAGCCCGCCGAGCTGGCCGCGCTCACCGGGCTCCGCTCCGCTGAGGGCGGCGTCGACGTGTTCGACCTCGCCGTGGTCGGCGCCGGGCCCGCCGGGCTGGCCGCCGCCGTCTACGGCGCCTCGGAGGGCCTCACCACCGTCCTGTTCGACGGGATCGCCACCGGCGGGCAGGCCGCCACCTCGTCGCGGATCGAGAACTACCTCGGGTTCCCGGCCGGGATCTCCGGCGGCGAGCTCGCCGACCGGGCCGTGGTGCAGGCCGAGAAGTTCGGCGCGAACCTGTCGGTGCCCGCCGAGGTGGTTGGCCTGGAGGTCGGCGCCGACGGGCACCACCGCCTGCGCACCGGCGACGGGGCGACGATCGCCGCGCTCGCGGTCGTCGTCACGTCCGGGGCCCGGTACCGGCGGTTGCCCGTACCGCGGCTGGAGGAGTTCGAGCCGACCAGCGTGATCTACGCGGCGACCGTGGTCGAGGCGCGGATGTGCGCGGGCGACCCGGTGGTGGTCGTGGGCGGCGGCAACTCGGCGGGCCAGGCCGCGGTGTTCCTCGCCGACTACGCGGGCGCGGTACGGCTCGTCGTGCGCGAGCGCAGCCTCGACGAGAACATGTCCCGCTACCTCGCCGACCGGGTCTTGCGCGACTCCCGCATCGAGGTGCACCTGCACACCGAGGTGCGCGAGCTGGCCGGGGAGCGGGGCGCCCTGGAGGCCGTTGTGGTGGAGGGCGACGACGAGGACGGCATGCGCACCACGCTGCCCGCCCGAATCCTGGCCGTGTTCATCGGCGCCGCCCCGTCCACCGGGTGGCTCGACGGCGCGGTCGCGCTCGACGACCGGGGCTACGTCCTGACCGGCCGCGACGCCGGGCGGGACGACGGTGCGGACCGCCCGCCGCTCCTGCTGGAGTCCAGCGTAGCCGGGGTGTTCGCCGCTGGCGACGTCCGCAGCGGGTCGGTGAAGCGCGTCGCCTCTGCGGTGGGCGAGGGCGCGATGGCCGTCCGGATGGTGCACGAGTACCTGGCCTCGACGCGATGAAGGGAGGCGGATCAGTGACGCGGCCGACGGGGATCCCGCTGTTCCAGCGCTTCTTCCGCGAGGTGGCGAGCCTCGACATGAACAAGGACGACCTGCGCCGGTACCGGCGCTTCGTCGACGAGATGATCGACGACATCGCGGTCACCGGACGCAACTCGGCGAAGTGGAACGGCCGGGACGTGATCGCCCCGCAGGACCTGCCGATCACCAAGGGCCTGCAGGAACGGATGCGCGAGTTCGACGGGCTCGACGTCGCCGACGAGGTCCGCGAGCTGCTGCGCGCGACGGTGCGCCGCCCGCCCGGGGACGTTACGTTCGGCGAGGACACCGAGCGGCTGCTGCCCGAGCTGTTCGGCGGGCTGAGCATCGCGCTGGCGCGCTCGTTCCGGATCCTGGACCCGCGGCTGGTGCGCCCCGGGGCCGAGCACTGGGACCGGGCGTTCGCGGTGTTCGAGCTGGTCTACTGACCCGGGAGAGGGAATGTCGGATCGGGGGTTCCGGGACCGCGGGACGCGGGACGGACGCTGGCGGCCTGCTCCAGCACTACCGGGGCAGCCGGACGTCGTGGTCCTCCGGCTGCCCCGGGGCGGTGTCCCGGTGGCCTACGAGATCGCCGACGCCCCCTGTTCGAGGAGCGCGGCGTGCTGGAGCAGGTCGCCGGGCTGGCGCGGGACTGGTTCCTCGCCCACCTCCGGTCCGCCGAGCCGGGAACGGACGGATCATGACGGTCAGGCTGAACAGGAGGGCGTTCGACCACGCCCGCGATCTGATCATCTCGGGGTCGTGCACGTTCGACGACCGCGACGCGTGGAGTGAACCGGCCCTCGGCACAGCGGGAGAACGCGTTCGTCGAGGAGCCCGGGATCGGGGAGTATGCCAGGTGGTACCTCGGGGGATGACGAGGGAGGACCCGGAGCGGAAGGGCCGCTACATGTACCCGTACGGCGACGTCGAGAAGGTCCACCACTGCGGGCTGCTGGCCGCCGAGTCGCGCGCGGGACAGCGCACGTACCACGACATCGCGTCTCGCGGTGGCCCACCTGCATGGCATGGTCGAGGCGCTGCGGCGGAGGCGGTTGCCGCCGGCCGGTACGCCGCCGGTACCGGCCGGTGACGTCATCGGACTGCGGCCTCCTCGCCATGCCGTCGCCGACCTGGTCGGTGATCGTGGAGATGGTCTGCCGCGACACCTGGGCGCCGTAGACCTCGGCGAGATGGGCCTGCACCTCACCAGTGGTCAGGCCCTTCGCCGACAGCGAGATGGCCAGCTCGTCCACCCCGGAGCGCCGCTGCCGCTACGCGACGATCTTCGGCTCGAAGCTGCCGTCGCGGTGACATGGCACGCCGATCTCGACGGGCCCGACGTCGGTCAACATCGTTCCCCGGGGGTTGTGTCGCAGCCTACGTCCACGCCGGTCTGCGTTGTCGCCGACACGATCGTGCGCACGGTCGAGCTTGGGGTGACGATCACCGACGCCGCCCTCGACGGGGAGACGACGGTGGTGTTCGGCAACCTGGTCACGACCGGGCCGGGTCGTTGCCCTGGGTGTGGGGCCGCGGGGCCTACCGCGACACCGTCGATCTACTCGGCTGCGGTGCTGGACCGACTCGTGGCCTTGTTGCCCGTGGTGCGGATCGCGCTGCCGCGCAGCGACCGCCCGCGGATCGTGCCGCTCACCGTCGACCAGGTCCGCCTAATCGCCGAGGAGGTACCCGACCGCTGCCGCGCGATGGTGCTCGCACAGACCGGTGTCGGGCTCCGTGGTCGCTGTTCTACGGCCCGCAGAGCGGCAGGCCCTACCTGCACCCTACGTATACCGCACGCATCATCGCGCAGGCCGTGCGTCGACTGGTCCCGGCCGTGCCAGCGGGCACGTCGAGCCATGATCTTCGACATCACTACGCGTCCGTGTTGCTCGCCGCGGGGGAGTGGGTCGTGGCGGTCTCCGAACGGCTCGGGCATGACGACGCGACGATGGTTCTGCGGGGTGTACGGCCACCTACTTCCCGATCTTGAGGACCGTACTCGGCGGGCCGTGGACGATGCCGATGCCCGGGCGCAGCCTCGTGCGGACCTCATGCGGACCTCATGCGGACCGAGGATGAGGCGTGAGCGCGTTTCTGCAGGTCAGCGGCATGTTTTGGGCGGGGATCATTGCTCTTCCAGGTAGCGGTGCACCAGCGTGACGGCCATCGCGCCCTCGCCGACCGCCGACGCCACGCGCTTCACCGACGCCGCCCGCACGTCGCCCGCGACGAACACCCCGGGCACGCTCGACTCCAGGTAGTACGGCTCGCGGTCCAGCGGCCATCCGGCGGGCGGGCGCCCGGCCACGACGAGGTCGGGCCCGGTGCGGACGAAGCCGCGCTCGTCGCGCTCCACGACGCCGTCCAGCCAGTCCGTGCGGGGTGCCGCCCCGATGAAGATGAACAGCGCCGCCGCGTTCACCGCCTCGGTGCCGTCTGGGCCCGCGAGGACCAGCTGCTCCAGGTGCCCGTCCCCGCGCGCCTCGCACACCTGCGTGCCGGTGCGCACCGTGACGTTGTCGATGCCCTCCAGCTGCCGGATGAGGTAGTGCGACATCGACGCCTCCAGCGACGGGCCGCGCACCAGCAGCGTGACGGTCTTGGCGTAGCGGGAGAAGAACACCGCGGCCTGGCCCGCCGAGTTGGCGCCGCCGACGATGTAGACGTCCTGGCCCGCACAGGCGGGGGCCTCGGTAGCGGCGGAGCCGTAGTACACGCCGCGGCCGGTCAGCTCGGCGATCCCGGGCGCGACGAGGCTGCGGTAGGCCACGCCCGTGGCGAGCACGACGCTGTGCGCGGCGATCTCGCTGCCGTCCGCGAAGCGCACCACCCGCGCCGAGCCGCGCGGCTCCAGCGCCACCACGTCCCGGACGGTGAGCACCTCGGCGCCGAACTTCGCCGCCTGCCGCCGCGCCCGGTCCGTGAGCTGGGAGCCCGAGACGCCGTCCGGGAAGCCGAGGTAGTTCTCGATCCGCGAGCTCTGCCCGGCCTGCCCGCCCGTGGCCTGGCGCTCGACGAGCACCGTGCGCAGGCCTTCCGACGCGCCGTACACCGCCGAGCCCAGCCCGGCCGGGCCGCCGCCGACGATCACGAGGTCGTAGAAGTCCGAGATCGGGGTGGTGGTGAGCCCGACGGCCGCCGCCAGCTCGGACTCGCTGGGGCAGCGCAGCGCCGTGCCCTCGGGGGTGATCACGACGGGGACGTCGTCCGGGGACGCGCCCGCGGCGGTGCACAGCCGCAGCCCCTCGGGGTCCTCGACGGAGTACCAGCGGTAGGGGACGGAGTTGCGGGCCAGGAAGTCGCGCAGCGCGAACGCCTCGGCGGACCAGCGGTGGCCCACCACGCGCGTCTGCTCGATCGCGCGGACACCCGTCAGCCGCCACGTCTCGATCAGCGCGTCGACGACGGGGTAGAGCTTCTCCTCGGGCGGCTCCCACGGCTTGAGCAGGTAGTGGTCGACGTCCACGACGTTGATCGCCTGGATCGCGGCGTTCGTGTCGGCGTACGCGGTGAGCAGGGCCCGGCGGGCGAGCGGGGCGATGTCCATCGCCTGCTCCAGGAACTCGATGCCGTTCATCTCGGGCATCCGGTAGTCGGCGAGCACCGCGGCCACGGGCTCGCCGCGCAGTACCAGCTCCCGCAGCGCGTCGAGCGCGTCCGCACCGGACTCCGCGCGGACCACGCGGAACTCCTCGCCGTAGCGGCGCCGCAGGTCGCGGGCGACGGCGCGGGAGACCTGCGGATCGTCGTCGACGGTCATGAGCACCGGCTTGGGCATGCAGGGACTCCTCGCGGATCGCACGGGGCGGGCCTGGCGGACAGCGGCGGCCGCGCAGCGTCGACGCTAGTCCGCCCGCACGGGCGGCGGCAGCCGACGGCGACGTTACGCCCCGGCCGGGGCGTCAGGCGGGGATGAGCTCGTCGCCCACGCGGACCGTCCCCGGCCGGGTCACCGATCCGCCGACCGCGAGCAGCCCGTCGCGCTCGCGGTGGATCCGGCGCAGGATCTCGCGGTCCACCGCGATGCCGCCGGGCTGGGCGCGGGTGACCATGACGCAGCGCGACACCGGTTTCGCGACGTCCACGGCCGCCTCGCCGATGCGCACGACGCGGCCGACCAGGTCGTCCTCGCCCTCGCCGCCCGCGAGGACGACGTTCGCCCGGAACCGCCGCTGCGGCTGTCCCGCCAGGGTCGCCAGGGAGACGAGGGTGACCACCACGCTGTCGTGGAAGGCGCCCTCCGCACCCCGGAACGCCGCCCACGACGCCGGCGCCTCGGTCTCGGTGTCCGACGGGTTCTCGTAGCGGCGCTCGACCACCTCCTCGGCGGCGCGCAGCGCCACGGGGCGGCCCAGCCAGTCCGAGAGGACCGCGTCGTCCACGGTGACGGTGCCGTCCGGGAGCACGATCTCGACGGCCGGCTCGGCGCGGTCCGCGACGAGCCGGGCCGAGGCCCAGAGCAGGGCGGGCAATCGGCGGGCGGTGAGGCCGAACCCG
>NZ_JBFWVQ010000044.1:35739-47181 GCF_050246655.1 Pseudonocardia sp. | reverse complement strand
GCCGCGCCGGGGGGCTCGCGCACTCGCGGTGGTGCTCGCACGTATCCGGTGGTGCACGCACAAATCGCAGACGATGTGTGCCACGGCCCGGGGGTGTGTGCGGCCGCTCGAACACGTGTGCCAGCGCCCGGGGTGTGCCACCGCTCGAGCATGTGTGCGACCGCGTGCAAGGGTCCGGCCCGCCGCGCGCGGATGTCGGGTGCCGCGCCGGGGGGCTCGCGCACCCCGGTGGTGCTCGCACGTATCCGGTGGTGCTCGCACACGCCGCAGACGATGTGTGCCACGGCCTGGGGGTGTGTGCGGCCGCTCGAACATGTGTGCCACCGCGCGGGGGTCTGTGCGCCGCCCGCGCGCGGGTGTCGGGTGCCGCACCGGGGGCTCGCGTACACCAGGTGGTGCCGGCACACATCCCGCGGTGCTCGCACATATCCGGTGGTGCTCGCACACGCCGCAGACGATGTGTGCCACGGCCCGGGGGTGTGTGCGGCCGCTCGAACGTATGTGCCACCGCGCGCGGCCTGTCCCACCGCGCGCGACTCTGTCCCACCGCTCGCGGGTCTGTGCCACCGCTCGAACATGTGTGCCACCGCGAGCAGACCAGCGCGCCGACAGCCGGGCCGGAGGCGGCCACCCGACCGATCCCGCGGGAGGCCCGTCGGATCGCCGCGGCCCGCGCGACGCGGCTCAGCCCGCGGATCGAGGTGGCTCAGCCCGCGCGATGCGGCTCAGCCCGCGGATCGAGGTGGCTCGGCCCGCGCGACGCGGCTCAGCCCGCGGCCCGCGCGACCGCGACGGCGGCCCGGCCCGCGCGGTGCCACGCCGACCCCGCCTGCTCCAGCGACCGCTCGACGGGCAGCTCCGTGTCGACCGGGATCGCCTCCGGCCACGGGTCCTCCGCCGCGGCCATCGCCGCGGCGATCTCCGGGGTGGCCTCGGACGGCGTCGAGCCCGCGACGCGGTCCACGATGCGCGCGGCGGCGACCGCGGGCGCGGCGGTGCAGCGCAGCGCCACCAGGTCCGCGACGTGTTCTTCGGCGAGTCTCGCCGCGGCGTCACGCTCCGCGGCGTCGGTCCACGAGGCGTCGAGGACGACCGACTCGCCCCGGGCGAGCAGCAGCCCCGCCCGTTCGCGCAGCGCCTCGTACGTGCGGTGGACACGCTCCGGGGTGTAGCGCCCCCGCCGGAACCCCGTCGCGGGAGCCGGACCGTCCGCCGCGGTCGGGTCGCCGGGTACCTGCGCGCGCAGCGCGTCGGTCGACAGCAGCGTCGCGCCGAACCGGTCGGCGAGCCCGCCCGCGATCGTCGACTTCCCGGTCCCCGGCAGCCCGCCCACCAGCACCAGCCGCACCGCGCCCTCGCGCAGGTGGCGCAGCGCCACGAGCGCCAGCAGCCGGGCCTGCTCCGCGGCATGCGGATCGCCCTGGTCGTGGCGCAGGCAGGCGACCTTCAGCCGCACGACGGCCCGGTAGGCGACGTAGTGGTGCACCAGCGACGAGGGCGCCGGGTCCGCGGAGAACCCCGCGTAGGCGTCCAGCAGCAGGGTCGCGAGATCGGCGCGGCCCAGCCGTTCGAGGTCCATGGCGAGGAAGGCGACGTCGTCGAGCACGTCGACGTGGCGCAGCCGGTCGTCGAACTCCAGGCAGTCGAGTACCCGGGGGCCGTCGTCGAGGCAGTAGATGTCGTCGGCGAGCAGGTCGCCGTGCCCGTCGACGACGTGCCCGTCCGCCACGCGGCGGGCGAAGAGCGGCCCCCGCGCCGCGAGGAAGCGCATCACGAGCCGGGCGAGCTCGTCCAGCGTCCCCGTGTCGAGCAGGCGGTCGCGGAACGGCTCCAGCTCGGCCAGGTTGTCCGACCACCGCCGCATGAGTGCGGGCGCGTCGCCGTCGGCGGAGATCGCCGCACTGCGCCGCGCACCCGCGTGGAAGACGGCGACGCGCCGCGCGAGGCGGCGCAGCGCCGGTCCCACCGGGGCGCCGTCCCGGACCATCGTGGACAGCCGGCGCGCCGCGGGCATGCGCCGCATGACCAGCAGCGGCTCACCCGCCTCCGCGGGGGCGGGCATACCGGGCTCGTGCAGCGGCCCGATCTCGGAGACCCCGAGGTAGACGTCCGGGGCGAGCCTTCGGTTGAGCTCCAGCTCGCGGGCCAGCGCGTCGCGGCGCCGCTGCGGGGTCGAGAAGTCGCAGAACGCGGTGCGGACGGGTTTCTTGAGCTTGTAGGCGCGGTCGCCGTAGAGCAGGACCAGGCCGATGTGGGTCTCCAGGACCGCGGCCTGCTCCGCGAGGGACTGTGTCACCGGGCTGCCTGTGCGGCCGGCTCGGGGCGCACGATCTGGACGGGTACGGGCGACAGCCGCAGCACCTCCTGGCTGGTCGAGCCGAACAGCAGCCGGGCCGTCGTGCTGTGCCGGTGCGTCCCGACCACGACGAGACGCGCCGTGCGCGCCGCCTCCAGCACGGCGTCGCGTGGGTTGTGCTCCCCCACGCGGTACTCAACGGGCACGCCGGGATGCGTGTCGCGCCACGGGCCGAGCGCGGCGGCGAGCTCGTCGCGGCCGGTGTCCCCGGCGTGCACGACCACGAGCCCCGACCCGTGGCGTCCGGCGTCCTCGAAGGCCGCCGTGAGCGCGGCGGCGTCGTCACCGGTGGTGTGGACGCCGACGACCACGGGTGCGCCCGGCCGGTGCTGCGCCGTCCCGCGGACCACCACGACCGGGCACGGGACGTCGGAGCTGACGGCGGGCGTGATCGACCCCAGCACTGGCGCCACCGGCGACTCGGTCGGGATCAGGCCGAGGACGAGCAGGCTCGCGTCGCGGGCCGCGGCGGTGAGCGCGTCCCGTGGCGGGAGCGTCGACAGCAGGGTGCGGGACGCGGCGCCGGGGACCTGGCGCCGCACGACCGTGCGGGCGCGGTCCACGATCCCCCTCGCGTGCCGTCGCCCCGCGCCGTCGGCGGGATCGGTCGCGTACGGGGCGGCGTGCAGGATCCGCACGGGCACGCCGCGCACGGCGGCCTCCCCGGCCGCCCACACCGCGGCGTGCAGCGCGGTGTCGGTGCCGTCCACGCCGACCACCACCGCACCCGGTTCGACCACGGCCGCGGTGTCCGGTTCCAGCCACTCGGTCACGATGCCTCCTCGCCGACGCCTCTGCGCATCAGCCTGCCCCTTCCCGCGGGGGCGTGCTACGGGGCCAAGGTCCTGGCGGCGCGGGGCGGGAGGGCCCCGCGCGCACCGTCAGCCGCGCCCGGAGAGCAGCACGGACCGCAGCGGCCGTCGCGGCGTCGGCGGCAGGGGCTCGGAGCCGGGCGCCGGCCGCCCGACCCGCAGGACGACCTGCGGGTTCTCGGGCACCCCGAGAACGTCGAACCGCACCGCGCGGCGGCTCTGCGCGGTCTCCAGGCCCTGGCTGAGCGGGGTCGTGGCCATCCCGGCGGCGGTCGCGGCGAGCAGGATCGCGCTGGCGGCCTCACCTGCGCGGAGGCTGTCGAGGGGGGTGTCGCCCGCCGTCAGGACCACCAGCGCCACCGATCCGTCGTTCGTCGTGCCCGCTCCCGGCGGCTCCGGCACGGGGCGCAGGCGGCCGTGGCCGAAGTCGCGCAACGGGGCGGCGGCCGGGCTCACCGGCGGGTGCCGGGGCACGGATTCGGGGACGACCCCGTCGTGGCTCCCGGGGTGGCGGTGGGTCCAGTGGCGCAGCTCGGCCGCGTAGCCCGGGACGTCGCGCTGCCGCCGCGCGGACTCGACGAGCACCGCCGCGAGCCGCTCCAACGCCGCGCCCGTGAGCACCAGGACGACGACCCCGGAATCGCGGCCGCGGGCGGCGAGCGCCTCCAGCTCGTCGGCGGTGGGGGACGCCTCGGCGAACCGGCGCCGGTCCGTGTGGCGGCGCAGCAGCGCCGGGTAGAGCGCGCCCAGCCCGGTGTCCGGCCGACCGTCGGTGACGCGGACCGTCGCGAGGTGTGCGGGGTTCTCGGGGTCGGGCAGGCGGGTGACGTCGACGGCCAGGCCGCGGGCCGCCAGCGCCACCGTGAGGTGGTGCAGGGCCGCTCCGCAGCTCACGAGCAGGTCGCGCCGGTCGGGGTCGGTGGCCGTCAGGTGGCGGGTCCAGTCCGCGTGCAGCTCGACGGTGCCGCCCCGCAGCCGCCACCGCCACGGTTGGGTGTTGTGCACCGACGGTGCCCGCAGCGCGTCCTCCACCGACTCCGCCACCATGGCACGCACCGATGCGCCGGTGCCGCCCGTGCCGCCAGGTCCCGGGGCCGTCATGGCCGCCTCCCTCGGTCGCGGGCGGGGGAGCGCCCCCGCCCTCCAACCCACGGTGGACCCGGGCTCCGGTCGGCGGAAGAGGCGTCGGTCCCGCGGCCTGCGGGCCCTGTGCCCGGTGACCTTCGGCCCTGCCCGGCCGCGGCCCGCCCGGGCGACACTGCGGGCCGTGCGCGCATGGCGGATCGAGACACCGGCCCCGATCGGGGAGCACCCGCTCCGACCGGTGCAGCTGCCCGATCCCGAGCCGGGCGCGGGAGAGGTCAGGGTCCGGGTGACGGCCTGCGGCGTGTGCCGCACGGACCTGCACCTGGCCGAAGGGGACCTCGTGCCGCGGCAGCGGGGGACGGTCCCGGGCCACGAGGTCGTGGGGATCGTCGACGCCGCCGGGCCGGGTGCCGCGCGCTTCGCGGTGGGCGACCGGATCGGGATCGCCTGGCTGCGCGGCACCTGCGGGCGTTGCCGCTGGTGTCGAACCGGCCGGGAGAACCTGTGCCCCGACGCCGCGTTCACCGGCTGGGACGCCGACGGCGGCTACGCCGAGCACGCCGTCGTGCCCGAGACGTTCGCCTACCGCCTCCCGGACACGCTGCCCGACGCGCAGGCCGCGCCGCTGCTGTGCGCCGGGATCGTCGGGTACCGGGCGCTGCGCCGCGCCGAGCTCCCGCCCGGCGGGCGGCTGGGGATCTACGGCTTCGGGGCGTCCGCGCACGTCGTCGCGCAGGTGGCGATCGCGCAGGGCGCCACGGTGCACGTCCTGACCCGATCGGCGGAAGCCCGCGCGCTGGCCCTCGAGCTCGGCGCGGCGTCTGTGGGGGCCGCCGACGCGGCACCACCGGAGCCGCTCGACGCCGCGGTGCTGTTCGCGCCGGTCGGCACGCTCGTCCCGGTCGCGATGCGCGCCCTGGACCAGGGCGGGACGCTCGCCGTCGCCGGCATCCACCTCACCGACATCCCACCGATGGTCTACGCCGACGAGCTGTTCCGGGAGAAACAGCTGCGCAGCGTCACCGCCAACACCCGGGCCGACGGCGAGGAGTTCCTGCGTCTGGCCGCGACCCTGCGCCTGCGCCCGCACGTGGACGTGCGGCCGCTGGACAGGGCGGACCGGGCGCTCGCCGATCTCGCCGCGGACCGCATCACCGGCGCGGCGGTGCTCGTCCCCTGAACCGGGGCCGTTCGCCGGTGGTCGCCGGGCCGTGCGGCCGCGGCGGCGCCGCGCCGGGACGGGCACCGTGAGGGTGTGGGAGCCGCGCGCGTGCACCGGTTGCGGCCGGCCGATCTCGCGAACCTGTGGGCCGAGGGACCGGGCTCGCCGTCGCAGATCGCGCTCGTCGCCGAGTTCGCCGCCGGCCCCCTGACGACTCCCGGCGGCCGCCCGGACCTGCCCCGCATCCGCGCGGAGCTGGCGCGGCGGGCCGCGGCGGTCCCCGCGTTGACACGGCGTGTGCGGTGGACCCGGCCCGGCGAGGGGCTGCCGGTCTGGGTCGCCGACCCGGCGCCCGACCCGGCCGGGCGGATCGGCACCGCGTCCCTGCCGGAAGGCGCCGATCTGGTGGGCTGGTGCGCGGACCGCGTCGTCGTCCCGCTGGATCGGGACGGGCCGCTGTGGCGCGCGGAGATCGTGGACGGCCTGCCGGGCGACCGGTTCGGCCTGCTGGTCGTGCTGCACCACGTCCTCGCCGACGGGCTCGCCGGGGTGGCGCTCGCCGCCCGGCTGCTGGACGGCGCGCCCGGCGAGGACGGGGGCGGGGTCGCGAAGCCGGACGCGCCGGCAGGCGGCAGGCGGCCGGCCACTGCCGCGGGCGGTGCGGGAGGGCCCGCGGTGGAGGGTGGCACCGGCGGGGTCGCGGAGCCAGCGGTGGAGGGTGGCACCGGCGGGGTCGCGGAGCCCGCGGTGGCGGACAGCACCGAGCCCACCCGCCGCGCACTGGTCGCCGATGCCTGGCGCACGAGGCTGCACTCCGCGCGCGCCGCGCTTGCCCGCCTCCCGCAGCTGCCTGCCGGTCTGCGGCGGGCGGTCCGCAGCCTCGCGGGGACGGCCGGCGAGCTGCGCCACCCCGCCCCGCGGACCTCGCTGCCGCGGCATCTGGGACCCCACCGCCGCCTCGCGGCCGTCCGGGTGCCGCTCAGCGAGGTGCGCGCCGCCGGGCACGCTGCGGGCGCCACGGTGAACGACATCGTGCTCTCCGCCGTCGCGGCCGGGCTGCGGGCGCACTTCACGGCCCGCGGCGAGCGGGTCGACGGCCTGACCCTGCCCGTGTCGATGCCGGTCGCCCGGGGCGGCGGCCGCCCCGGCGGGATGGTCCTGGTGGGCCTGCCGGTCGGGGAGCCGGACCCGCGGCGACGGCTGGCCGCGATCGTCACGGCGACGTCCGCGGCGAAGCGGCGCCTGCGCGACGGCGACGGCGACCTGTTCGACGTCCTCCGCCTGCCCGTACCGGTGGCGCGCGCGGCCGTGCGGTGGCTGCGCGGCCGCGCAGCGCGCTATGTGACGCTGGTCGTGACCGACGTGCCAGGCCCGCCGCAACCGCTGTGGCTGGCCGGGGCGCGGATGCTGGACGCCGTCGGGGTCGCGCCGCTGTCGGCCGACATCGCGCTGGGCGTCGCCGTCCTGTCCTACGCGGGCACGCTGGCGGTCACGGTGAACGCGGACGCCGCGATCGGCAGCCTGGACGCGTTCGTCGGGGGGATCGCGGCCGAGCTGGGCCATCTCGGGGGTCCGGGCGCCGCGCCGCACCGGTGAACTCGGGCGCTCGGTCCGCCTCCGCCGGGGCGTCGCGCCGACCAGCAGCCGGGCAGGACGGGACGTTGGTCCCTGCCCGCGGCGCCCGGCCGCGTGCATCCTCGTGGTGACGGACGGTAGGTGACCGACCTCCACTCGTCGCTGGGGAGCGGACGGGTGGTTCCCAGCCGGGCCGGTGCTCTCGGGGGAGCGCCGGCCCGGCGCCACGTCGTGGGCAGTAGCGCGCGGCGTCGCGGTGGTCGGCCCCGCGGCGCGCCGCCGTCCACGTCCCGGGTGTTCCCACGTCGCTGCGGCACGCGCGCCGCTTCGCCGGCCGGGCGGCCGCATCGTCCGCACGTCCCGGGCGGTGCGGGCCGAACGCCCCTGTCCGCGATCCGGCGGCCGGTGTGTCCTGGGGCGGTGGAACACGCGATCGACGCGTCGCCCGCGGGCGTCCGGGCCCTGGAACCGATCCCGCGTAGCCGATGCCTGGAGCTGCTCGTGACCGTGCCGATCGGGCGGGTCGTCTTCACCGAGGACGCCCTGCCCGCGGTGCACCCGGTGAACTTCGCGCTGGCCGGGGAGGACGTGATCGTCCGTACCGCTGCGGGGCACAAGCTGACCGCGGCCCGCCGCGGTGATCTCCTGGCCTTCCAGGCCGACCACATCGATCCCGAGACCCGCACGGGCTGGAGCGTGCTCGTCATCGGTCGGGCCTCGGAGGTGACCGACGTCGACGAGCTCGTCGCCGCGATCGACCTGTCCCGGCGGCCGTGGGCGCCGGGCCGTGGCGGGCACGTCATCCGCATCGCCGGCGAACGGATCACCGGCCGCCGCCTGGTGCTCGGCGGATCGCCCGCGTGACTGCGCAGGGCGGCCTGGTGGTGCCCGCGAGCCGCCGCGCCCTGCTCGTGGACGGCTCGTCCGTGCTCGTCCGGCCGCTGGGACCGTGGGACCGACCCGCGATCGAGCGCCTGCATCGGGAGCTTCCGCCGCACGACCGCCGCCAGCGCTTCGGCGCCGCCGACCGTCGGGCCCCGGACCGGGTCGCCGACACGGCCGTCGGGCCGGGAAGCATCGCCGTCGGGGCCTTCCGCGGGGAGCGGCTTGTGGGCGTCGCGTACGCCCGGCGGGGTTTCGCGAGCCCCGATCCGGAGATCGCGGTCGCCGTCGCGCACCGCGAGCAAGCCCGCGGGATCGCCTCGCTGCTGCTGGAACACCTGGTGTCGGCGGCGCGCACCGCTGGCGCCCGCCGGCTCACCGCCGAGGTGCTCGCCGACAACCACGACATGCTGCGCGTCGTCGCCGACGCGGGCCTGCCCGTCACCCGGCGTGCCGAGGGCGACGTGCTCCACCTCGTCCTCGACCTGCCCACCGTCGGCGGGCCCGACGGGGCGGGCGAACGCTATCTCGACGCGATGTTCGACCGGGAGGAGCGAGCCGCCGCCGCGAGCCTGCGGCCCGCCCTCGCGCCGCGTTCGGTGGCCGTGATCGGCGCGGGCAGGCGGCCGGGCTCGGTCGGGCGGGCGCTCCTGCGGCGGATCGTGGAGTCGGACTTCCACGGTCCGGTGTACGTCGTGCACCCGCATGCCGCGGCCGTGGCCGGCCTGCCCACCTGCCGATCGGTCGCGGACCTGCCAGCCGACGTCGACCTTGCGGTGCTCGCCGTCCCCGGCCCGTTCGTGCCCGGGCTCGTGCGCGAGTGCGGGGAGCGCGGCGTCCGGGCGGTCCTGGTCGTGAGCGCGGGCGTGGACGGCTCGCCGGGCGGGAAGCTGGCGGCGGTCGTCGAGGAGTTCGGCCTGCGCCTGGTCGGCCCGAACTGCCTGGGGCTGGTCGACACCGATCCCGCGGTGTCGCTGCAGGCGAGCTTCGGCCCCGAGGTCGTGGCCGGGTCGGTGGGGCTCGCCGTGCAGTCCGGCGGCGTGGCGATCGCCCTGGCCGCTGAGCTGGGACGGCTCGGGCTCGGCGTCTCGACGCTCGTGTCGACGGGGGAGGCTGCCGACGTCAACGGCGACGACCTGCTCCTGTGGTGGGCCCGGGACGGGCGCACCCGCGCGGCCGTGCTGTACGTCGAGTCGCTGCGCAGGCCGCGGCGGTTCGCCCGCCTCGCGCGGCGGCTGTCGCGGCGCATCCCGGTCCTGACGGTGCGCTCAGGGAGCTCGGCGGCGGGCGCGCGGGCGGCGGTCTCGCACAGCGCGGGCGCGGTGACGCCCCGCGTCGTGCGCGATGCCCTGTTCGCCCAGGCCGGCGTGACCGCCGTGGACGAGCTGGGGGAGCTTCCGGGCCTGCTCGCCCTGCTGTGTGACCAGCCCCTCCCGGCGGGACGGCGGGCGGCCGTGCTCGGCAACGCGGGCGGGCTCGGCGTGCTCGCGGCGGACGCGTGCGCGCGGAGCGGCCTGACGGTCGGCGAGCTGGCGTCCGCGACCCGCGACGCGCTCGCCCGGGTGCTGCCGGCCGGCGCGGCCACGGCCAACCCGGTCGACACGACCGCCACGGTCGAGCCCGGCGCGTTCGCCGCGGCGCTGCAGGTGCTGCTCGCCGACGACGAGGTCGACGCGGTCGTCGTGGTGGGCGTGGCCACCGCGCTCGCCGACCCGTTGGCGGAGATCGTGCGGGGGGACACGAAGCCGGTCGTCGTGGTTCGTCCCGGGCAGCCCGAGCGGGTGGACCGGATGTCCGACGCCGCGGGCCACCCGGTCGCGGTGTTCGCCGAGGCGGGCGCCGCCGCCCGCGCGATCGCGGCCGCAGCGGGCCGGGCGCGCTGGCTGCGGCGACCCGCCGATCCGGCGCCGGTGCCGTCCGGCGTCGATCGGGAGGCCGCGCTGGCGATCGTCACCCGGGCGCTCGCCGAGCTCCCGGCCGGTGGCTGGCTCGCCCCGCAGGACGGGGCGGCGCTGCTCGGTGCCGCGGGCGTCCCGGTCGTCGCGACCGAGGTGGTCACCACGGTGGAGGAGGCGGTGCGCCGCCGCCGCGAGCACGGGGTCCCGCTCGCGCTCAAGGCCGACGTGGCCGACGTGCTGCACAAGAGCCGCGCCGGTGCCGTGCGCACCGGGGTGGACGGCACAGCCCGGATCGAGCAGGTGTTCGCCGAGTACCGGGACCGTTTCGGGAGCGCGCTGCGCGGGGTCGTCGTGCAGCCGATGGCGGCGCCGGGCACCGAGCTGCTGCTCGGGGCGACCGCGGACCCGCTGTGCGGGCCCCTGCTCACCTACGGCCTCGGCGGGACGGGCACGGACGTCCTCGACGACCGCGCGCACTGCCTCGTGCCCGCGACCGAACAGGACCTCGACGATCTCGTCGACGGCCTGCGGGCCGCGCCCCGGCTGTACGCGGGGGAGCACGGCGCGCGCGTCCGGGCCGCGGCACGCGACGCAGCGGCGCGCCTGGCCTGGCTCGCCGCGGTTCTGCCGGAGGTCGCGGAGGCGGAGGTGAACCCGTTGGTGGTCGGCGCGGGGGATCCGGTCGCCGTCGACGTGCGGGTGCGGGTGGCACCCGCCCCGTTCGACGACCCCTACCTGCGACACCTGCCGGCCTGACCATCCTTCGGAGGAGGAACCGATGACGGGGAACGAGTGGGACGGCGGTACGGATGGTGTCGTCGTCGGGGCCGATGCGTCGGACTCGGCGCGGATCGCGGCGGAGTGGGCGATCGATCTCGCCGCGGCCTGGCAGGTGCCGCTGCGGCTGGTGCACGTCGTGCGGGCGGAGCTGCCGCAGCGGCCCCGCTGGCTCGAGGAGGTGGCGGCCGCGGCCGACCGCGAGGCCGTGCGCTGCCTCGTGGACGTCGTCCCGGGCGACACAGCGGGCGTCCTCCTGGAACGTTCGGCCGGTGCGCGGTTGCTGGTGCTCGGCAGCTACGGCAGCGGCGCGCACACCGGCCTGCTGACGGGCTCGCTGGGCCTCGCGCTGCTGGAGTGGGCGCGCTGCCCGGTCGCGACGGTGCGCGGAACGGCGCCCGGCGTGCCGCCTGCGCGCAGCGGGCCCGTGATCGTCGGCGTCGACGGCGGTGCCACCGGACGCGCCGCGCTCGCCTTCGGCGCGGACCTCGCCACGGCGGCAGGCGCGCCCCTGCACCTGCTGCACGCGTGGACGGAGCTGGACCTGCAGGGCCGCGGCGCGGTCGAGGAGGAGGCGGCCACGGTCCTCGCCGAGGCGGCGGGCTGGATCGAGGCGCTGCGCCCCGGCGTGGCGACCGAGCGCGAGCTCGTCTCCGACACGTCCCTGCGTGCGCTGATGGACCGAGCGCCCTCGGCGCGGGCGCTCGTCGTCGGACACCGGCGCGGCACCCCGCACTCGGAGCTGGAGCTCGGCTCGACCGCGCGGGGCCTCGTGGCGTTCGCCCCGTGCCCCGTCGCCGTCCTCGGCCCCCGCTGCCTGGAGGACTCGTCCGACCCGGCCCGTCCGGCGGACTCGGTGCCGACCCGCTGAGAGCGGACGCGATCGTCGTCCGG
>NZ_JBFWVQ010000044.1:0-35639 GCF_050246655.1 Pseudonocardia sp. | reverse complement strand
GCCTCGTGGCGTTCGCCCCGTGCCCCGTCGCCGTCCTCGGCCCCCGCTGCCTGGAGGACTCGTCCGACCCGGCCCGTCCGGCGGACTCGGTGCCGACCCGCTGAGAGCGGACGCGATCGTCGTCCGGTGGGGGACGATCGGCCCGGGGTGCGGCGGGATGCCGTGGTCCGCGGGTTCGGCGGGCTTGTGCCCGGTGCGGTGGTGCGGTGGTGCGTTGGGAAGTGCGGTCGGCGGGCGCGGTGGCCGGTGTCGTGGTGCGCGGCGAGGCATGGTCGGTGGGCCGGTGGCCGGTGTCGTGGTGTGCGGCGAGGCATGGTCGGTGGGCCCGGCGCGGTGGTGCAGCAGTGCGCGGGTGTGGCGGAGCGGGCTCGGCCTTCCGGCCGCCTGCCGCGTAACGGTCGGCAGTCCTGCCCCGGGCTGTTACGGTGTCGCCGTGCGCCGCCCGACCCCCGCGGGTCTGATCATTACCGAGCGCGCCGGCTGAGCCAGGTCGCCGGCGCGCTGTCGCCGTGCGTCCTCCGGGACCTGGTCCGGATCCTCCTGCCCGTTCCCCCGAGGAGATCCGCCATGCCTCACGCCGTACTCGCCCCCGCCCCGGCCGTGCCCGCCGAGGACGTCGTCCCGGTACCCGTCCACCGCGCCGTCACCGCCTACGTGACCGATGGTCTCGACGGCGTACTGCGCGTCGTGACCCTGCTGCGAGGGCGCGGCTACCGGGTGCGCGACCTGGAAGTCGACGTCCGCGAGGGCGTCGTGGAGAGCCGGGTGGCCTGCACCGTCGTGGTGACCGCGGCCGACGCGCACCTGCTCGTGCACCGGCTGCGCCGAATGCCGGTGGTCGTATCCGCCGAGCTGGGGTGACGCCCGCCGGCGGGGCTGCCGCCGGGGTCCGGTGGGCGTCGGCGCGCTGCCGTGCTGCCTGCGGCGGCTCGCCGGCCGTCCGGCGGGCTGGCGGCCAGGGTCGTCCGGCGGGCTGGCGGCCAGGGTCGTCCGGCGCAGGCCCGGGCTGCGGGGTGCCCGCGGCCGTCCGCCCTCGCAGGGCCGCGCGACACCTCGCAGAGCCTGCGGTGCTCTTCGCAGGGCCTCGCGACGCCTCGCAGGTGCTGCGGCCCGTGCGAGGCGTGTGCAGCCTCTGCGAGGGTCCTGCCGGGCCGTGGTTGGTCGGAGTGGGGGCCGGTTCGCCGGGCCGGCGGTTCGCCGGGCGGCCAGGCCGTAGCTCGCCGGGGGTGGCGGCCGGTTCGCCTCGCCGGCGGCCGGACCGCCGGTGGCGGTGGTGTGGCGGTGGTGTGGCGGTGGCTTCGCAGGTCCGCGGTGCACCTCGCAGAGCCCGCCGGTGCTCTTCGCAGAGCCCGCCGGTGCTCTTCGCAGAGCCCGCGGTGCACTTCGCAGAGCCCGCGGTGCACCTCGCAGAGCCCGCGGGTGCTCTTCGCAGAGCCCGCGGTGCTCTTCGCCGGGCGTCGCGACGCCTCGCAGGTGCTGCGGCCTGTGCGAGGCGTGTGCAGCCTCTGCGAGGTCCTGCCGGGGGCGCGGCTGGCCGGGGGTGGCGGCCGGTTCGTCGCGGCCGGTCCGCCGGGCGGCCGGTTCGCCGGGCCCGCAGTTCGCCGGGCGGCCGGTCCGCCGGTGGCGGTGGTGTCGCGGTGGTGTGCGGTGGTGTGGCGGTGGCTTCGCAGATCCGCGGTGCACCTCGCAGAGCCCGCGGTGAACTTCGCAGAGCCCACGGTGCACCTCGCAGGGTCTCGCGACGCCTCGCAGGTGCTGCGGCCTGTGCGAGGCGTGTGCAGCCTCTGCGAGGGGCTCTGCCGGGCCGTGGCTGGCCGAGGTGGCGACCGGTTCGCCGGGGCCCGGGTTCGCGGGCCCGCGGTTCGCCGGGCGGCCAGGTCGCGGCTGGCCGGGGGTGGCGGCCGGTCGCCGGATCCGCGGTCCGCCGGTGCCCGCGGTCCACCGGACCCGCGGTCCGCCGGTGCCCGCGGTCCACCGGGCGCCCGACCCGCCGGGCCGCGGCCCGGCACCCCCGGCAGCACCGGCCCCCGGCACCCCCGGCCCCCGACAGCACCGGCACCCAACCCGACGCGGCAGGCATCACACCCCTGCCGTTCTTCCAAGTTGCTAAAGTCCGCAACTGTTAAATCCTGCATCGCAATGTGGTGGTGGCTCGTGCGAAAACTGTGGCGGCTGATCCGGCGGACGGGTCGGATCGCACAGGACGCCCCACCCGCCCCGCCCCGCCCGGCCACCGCGCCGGCACTGCACGGATCGGCGCAGATCCGCCACGTCGACGCCGGGTCCTGCGGCGGCTGCGAGATCGAGATCGGGGCCGCGTTCGGCCCGGTCTACGACGCCGAGCGCTACGGCGCGCGCCTGGTCGCCTCACCCCGCCACGCGGACGTCCTGATGGTGACGGGTGTCGTCACCCGCAACATGCGGCGCCCGCTGCAGCGCACCTACGAGGCCGTCCCCGGCCCGAAGTGGGTGATCGCCGTCGGCGACTGCGCCCGCAACTGCGGCGAGCTCGCGGGCGGCCACGGCGTCGTCGGGGCGGTGTCCGACGTCGTCCCGGTCGATCTGGACGTGCCGGGCTGCCCGCCGCGCCCGGAGGCCGTCGTCGAGGCGGTGCGGAAGCTGACCGGCCGATGACGCCGGGGCTCGCGCTGCTCGCCTCGTGCGCGGCGGCGATCGGCTCCGCCGTGGCCGCGTGGCTGCTGCCCTGCGGGGTGCGCCCGCGCGTGGCGGGCGCGGGCGTCGCCCTCACCGGCGGGTTCGGCCTCGTGGCCGGGATCGCGATGCTCGCCGGTGCGCCGTTCGCGGTCGCGGCGCCGGGCCTGCTGCCGCTCGCGGGGCTCGCCTTCGAGGGCGATCCGCTCGGGGCGCTCTTCGTGTGCGTCGTGTCGGCGGTCGCGGTGCCGGTGGGTGTCTACGCCGCCTCCTACGCCCGCTCCCACGGCCTCGACGACCGGGTGCCGCAGGCCGCGCTGCCGCTGTTCGTGCTCGCGATGATCGCGGTGCCGCTGGCGTCGAGCGTGGCGACGCTCCTGGTCTGCTGGGAGCTGACGGCGCTGACGTCGCTCGCGGTGCTCGTCGCGGAGCACCGCGGCAGGCCGGAGGTCGCGAGCGCCGCCCGCTGGTACGCCGTGATGACCCACCTGGGCTTCCTCGCACTGCTGGTCGGCCTGTCCGTCCTCGCCGGGGAAGCGGGCGGCGGCGGGTTCGCGGCGCTGCGGGCGGCCGGGCCGGCGCTCTCCCCTGCGGTCGCGGGCGTGGTGTTCGTCGCCGCGGTGGTGGGGTTCGGATCGAAGGCTGGCCTCGTGCCGCTGCATGCCTGGCTGCCGCGGGCGCACGCGGAGGCCCCCAGCCACCTGTCCGCGCTGATGTCCGCGGCGATGGTCAACCTCGGTGTGTACGGGATCGTGCGCGTGGGCTTCGACCTGCTCGGCGGCGGGCCCGCCTGGTGGTGGCTCGCGCTGCTCGGGCTGGGCGCGCTCTCCGCGGTGTACGGGATCCTGCAGGCGGCGATCAGCACCGACCTCAAGCGCCTGCTTGGCCGGTCGACCACCGAGAACATGGGCCTGGTGCTGCTGGGTGTCGGCGCGGCGGGCCTGTTCACCACCGCGGGCCGCCCGCAGCTCGCGGCGCTCGCGCTCACCGCGGCGTTCGTGCACCTGCTGGGCCACGCCGCGTTCAAGACGCTGTTGTTCCTCGCCGCGGGATCGGTGGTGCGGGCCACCGGCACCCGCGACCTGGACGCTCTCGGCGGGCTGCGTCCCACCATGCCCGCGACGACGGCGCTGTTCGGGGTGGGCGCGCTCGCGGCGTCGGCGCTGCCGCCCGGGACGGCGTTCGTGTCGGAGTGGCTGCTGCTGCAGGCGTTGGTCCACGGGCCGGGGAGCGGGCAGGAGTCCACCGCGGTGACGATCGCGATGCCGCTCGCCGTGGCCGCCGTCGCGCTGACGGCGGGGCTGTCGATCGCCACGTTCGTCAAGGCCTTCGGGGTCGGCTTCCTCGCGCGGCCGCGCAGCGACGCGGCGGCAGGGGCGACGGAGGCCCCGTCCGGGATGCTCGCGGGGATGGGGCTCGCCGCCGTGGCCTGCGCCGTCCTGGCCTGGGCACCGGGGCTCATGTTGCCGGCCGTGTCCGCGGCGGTGGCGGTCGCCGTGCCCGGCTCGCCCGCGGTGACCGGCCTCGTGTCGCTGCAGCTCGCGGGTGTGGCGGGAGTGCTGTCCCCGGCGCTGCTCGCGCTGGCCCTTGTCGCGGGCACGGTCGCCGTCGTGGCCGCCGTGCGGGTGCTGGGGGGTGGCAACCGCCGGGCGGCGCGCGAGTGGGAGTGCGGCGGCGGGCCGCTCACCGCGCGCATGGAGTACACCGCCACGTCGTTCGCCGAGCCGCTCCAGCGGGTCTTCGACGACGTGCTGGCCCCCGAGACCAGCGTCGACGTCGACCACTACGACGAGTCCCGCTACCTGGTGCGTTCCGTCGCGTTCCGTCGGCAGGTGCCCGACCGCATCGAGCGGCGCCTCTACACCCCGGTGCTCGCCGCCGCGCGGGAGTGGGGCAGGCGCGGGCGCGCGCTGGCCGACGGCAGCGTGCACCGCTACCTCGGCTACGGCTTCGTGGGCCTGTGCGCCCTGCTGGCGGTGCTGGCGGTGTTCGGGTGAGCGCGCTCGGACTCGTGGGCGGCATGCTCCAGATCGCCGTCGTGGTGGCGGCCTCGCCCCTGCTCGTCGGCGTGATGCGCCAGGTCAGGGCCCGGCTGGAGGGCCGGGTCGGGCCGGGTCTGGCCCAGCCGTGGCGGGATCTGCGCAAGCTCGTCGGCAAGGAGGCCGTCACCCCGCGGGGGACGAGCGAGCCGTTCCGGCTCGCGCCCGCGGTGCTGGTGGCGAGCACGCTCGTCGTCGCGGTGGCGGTGCCGCTGGTGGCCGCCGAGTCCGCGCTGTACCCGATCGCGGACCTGTTCGTCGTCGTCGCCGTCCTGGCGGTCGGGACCACCGCGCTCGCGCTCGCCGGGCTCGACACCGGCAGCGCCTTCGGCGGGATGGGCGCGAGCCGCGAGATGACGATCGTCGCGCTCGCCGAGCCGACGCTGCTGCTCGCGATCTTCGCGCTCTCGGTGCGGGCAGGCTCGACGAACCTCGCCGACCTGCTGGCCGTGACGCTGGACGATCCCGCGCGCGTGGTCTCGCCGGTGAGCCTGCTCGCGGCGGTGGCCCTGCTCGTCGTGCTCGTCGCGGAGACCGGGCGGCTCCCGGTGGACAACCCCACCACGCACCTGGAGCTCACGATGATCCACGAGGCGATGGTGCTGGAGTACGCGGGCCCGGACCTCGCCCTCGTGGAGCTCGCGTCCGCCATGCGGATGACGGTGCTGCTCGGCCTGGTCGCGACGCTCTTCCTGCCGTGGGGGATCGCCACCGCGCTCACCCCCGCCGCGCTCGCGCTCGGCGTGCTCGCGCTGCTCGTGAAGGTGGCGCTGCTCGGGGCGGCCCTCGGCGGGATCGAGGTGTTCCTGGCCAAGCTGCGGCTCTTCCGGGTGCCCGAGCTGCTCGCCGGGTCGTTCCTGCTCGCCCTGCTGGCCGTCGCGGCCTCCTTCTTCCTGGCTGCCGGCACCGGGGGGCAGCCGTGACCGCGCGCCTGCTCGACCTGGCCTGCGGCGGGTTCCTGCTCTGCGCCGTGCTCGTGCTGTGGCGCCGGGAGCTCGCCGTGATCGTGCGGGTGTTCGCGGTGCAGGGGGCGCTGCTCGCCGTCATGGTGGCGCTGCTCGCCGTGGCGGAGGGCTCGGCCGAGCTGGGCGTCGTCGCCGTCGTGGTGGCGCTGCTGCGGGCGGTGCTGCTGCCGCTGCTGCTCGGCCGGGCGCTCGCCGAGGCCGGTCCCGGGCGGCGCGAGACGCACCCGTCGGTCAACGTCACGGCCTCCCTGCTGTGCGCGGCCCTGCTGGCCTCGCTCGCGTACGCGGTGTCGCGGCCGCTGGTGGCGCTTTCGGACGCACCCGCCGCGGCGGCCGTCCCGGTCGGCCTGACCGTGGTGCTGATCGGCTTCTTCGTCATGGTGACCCGCCGCCGCGCCCTGTCGCAGGTGGTGGGCCTGCTGCTGATGGACAACGGGATCACCGCCGTCGGGTTCCTCGCCGGCGCGGAGATGGGGCTGGTCGTCGAGCTGGGTGTCTCGCTCGACGTGCTGCTCGCCGTGCTGGTGCTGCAGACCCTCACCACCCGGATGCGGGAGGCCTACGGCGACACCGACCTCGACGAGCTGCGGGAGCTGAGGGACTGAGTGGGACTGATGACGCGATGACACCGCTCGGGCTGCTCGCACCGCTCGCCGCCGCCGCCGCGTACGCCGCGTTCGGCTGGCGGCCCGCCACCCGCTGGATCGGCACGGCCGCCTGTGCGGTCGTGCTCGCCACCGCCGTCGCCCTCGCCGTCACGGTGACGGGATCGGCGCCGGTCACCGCGCTCGGCGGCACCGTACGGGTGGACGCGCTCTCGGCGTTTCTGCTGCTCGTGATCGGGGCCGTCGCCGTCCTGGCCGCCGCGGCCACCCCGGCGCACTTCGACACGGAGATCGCCGCGGGCCGCGCGACCGCCCGGACCGCCGCTCGCCACCACGTCCTGGTGTCGCTGTTCGTCGCTGCCATGACGGCTGCGGTGATCGCGGCGGACCTCGGCGTCGTCTGGATCATGATCGAGGCGACGACGATCTGCACCGCGTTCCTCGTCGGTCAGCGCCGCACGCGCGCCTCGGTCGAGGCCGCGTGGAAGTACGTCGTGGTGTGCTCGACCGGCATCGCGCTCGCGCTGCTCGGGACGCTGATCCTGCACGTCGTGAGCGCGCACGCCGGCGGGAACGGGCTCGACCTCGCCGATCTCGTCGCGCTCGGGCCCCTGCTGGACCCGGACGCGACCCGCATCGCCGTGGCGTTGCTCGTGCTCGGGTTCGGCACGAAGGTGGGCCTGGTGCCCCTGCACGCCTGGCTGCCCGACGCGCACTCGCAGGCGCCCGCGCCGGTGTCCGCGCTCATGTCGGGGGTGCTGCTGTCGGTGGCCGCCTACGCGGTGCTGCGGGTCAAGGCGGTGTCGGACGCCGCGCTGGGCCCGGCGTTCCTCGGCGTGCTGCTGGCGGTGACGGCACTCGCGACGCTCGCCGTCGTCGCCTCGCTGCTGCTGGCCCAGCGCGACCACAAGCGGATGCTCGCCTACTCGAGCATGGAGCACATGGCGCTCGTGACGCTGGGCGCCGCGATCGGCACCCGCGCGGCCGTGGCGGCCGCGCTGCTGCACGTGCTCGGCCACGGGCTGGCCAAGGCGGTGCTGTTCCTCGGCGCCGGACGGGTCCTGCAGCTCACTGGCACCAGCCGCATCGCCGAGGTGCGTGGCCTCGCCACCCGCAGCCCCGTCCTCGCCGGCTGCCTCGCCGCCGGGCTGGCCGCGTTGCTCGGCTTCCCGCCGTTCAGCGTGTTCGCAAGCCAGCTGGGCATCGTGACGGCCGGGTTCGCGGCGGGCCGGGGCTGGGAGGTGGCCGCGGCACTCGTGCTGGTCCTCGTGATCGCGGCCGCGCTGATCGGCCACGGTGCCCGGATGCTGCTGGGTGAGGCGGACGGCCCGGCCGCCGACGGTCCGCGCGCCGCCGGCGAAGGGGCCGTCCGGACCGGGGTGACCACCCGCACCGCGGTGCCCGAGGCACCGGTGCTGGTCACCGGGCTCGTCGCCTGCGCCGTGCTGGGCCTCTGGGCCGGCCCGCTGCAGCCGCTGCTCGACGCCGCCGCGAGCGCCGCGGGTGCGCGATGACGGCCGGGCTCGTCGCTGCGGCGGACCGCGACGACCGGCGGACGATCGCGGCACGTGAGCTGCCGGACTGCGCGCGCCGGCTGCTCGCCGAAGGGTTCCGGCTCGCCCTCGTCGCCGGGCACGACGACACCGGACCCGGCGCCGGACCCGACGCCGGGCTGCGCGCGGTGTACCTGTTCACCCGGGCCGCGACGGCCGATACCCCGGACCGGCGCGTCGAGCTGCACGTGCCGCTGGACGCCGCACGGCCGACGGTCCCGACGCTCGCGGGGCTGTCGTTCCCGGCCGGGCGGTTCGAGCGCGAGCTGCGCGACCTCTTCGGGATCGTGCCCACCGGCCACCCGCTGCCGCGCCGCCTCGTGCGCCATTTCCACTGGCCCGCCGGCTGGTACCCGATGCGCCGCAGCGCGGGCGCGCCGCCGGAGTTCGCGGAGGTGGACGGGCCCTACCCGTTCCGCACGGTCGAGGGCACCGGCGTCTACGAGATCCCCGTCGGCCCGGTGCACGCGGGGATGATCGGGCCCGGTCACTTCCGGTTCTCCGTCGTCGGCGAGACGATCGTGAAGCTCAAGGCCCGCCTGTGGTTCACCCACCGCGGTGTGGAGAAGCTGTTCGAGGGCCGCCGCCCGGCCGATGCGGTGCGGCTCGCCGAGCGCATCGCGGGAGACACCACGGTCGGTCACACGCTCGCGTTCTGCCGCGCCGTCGAGGACGCGGCGGGCATCGCGGTCCCGCCCGACGCCGCCCGGCTGCGCGGGATCGTGCTGGAGCTGGAGCGGCTGCACAACCACGTCGCCGACCTGGGTGCGCTCTGCACCGATGTCGGGCACGGCATCCTCGGCGTCCACGCGCTGCGGGTGCGCGAGGGCCTCCTGCGCGTCAACGACGCCGTGACGGGGCACCGGCTGCTGCGTGGGGCGGTCCATCCCGGTGGTGCGGCGCTCGCCGCGCTGCCCGACCTCGGCGCCCTCGCGCGGATCGGCCGCGACGTCGACGAGATCGTCGGGCTGGCGCTGCACCACAGCGTCGTCCTGGACCGGTTCACCGGCACCGCGGTGCTCGGCGCCGAGCAGGCAGCGGACCTCGGGGTCCTCGGCTATGTGGCCCGCGCCAGCGGCCTGCGGGTGGACGCCCGCCAGGATCACCCGTGGCTCCCGGAGCCGGTGCCCGCCGTCACGCACACGCGCACCGACGGCGACGTGCTCTCCCGCTTCGTGGTGCGCGCCGAGGAGATCGCCGCGTCGCTGCGGACGATCACCACCCTGGCGACCGCCCTCGACGGGCGCAGGTCGGCGACCGCGCCCCCCGCGCCGGCGGCCAGACCGGCGCGTTCGGGCGTCGGGATCGTGGAGGCGTGGCGCGGGACGCTGGTGCACCGCGTCGAGACGGCGGGCGACGGCTCGCTCACGCGGGTGAAGGTGGTGGACCCGAGCTTCCTCACCTGGCCCGCGCTGCCGGTGGCGCTCGCGGACACGATCGTCCCGGACTTCCCCCTGGTCAACAAGAGCTTCAACCTGTCCTACCCCGGCAACGACCTGTGATCGACTCCTCGCAGTTGCTAGCGTGAGAACCGCCTGACACCAGGACAGGATCGTGATGAGCAGACCGCTTTACCAGCTCAAGGCCGAGTTCTTCAAAACCCTGGGCCATCCCGCACGCATCCGTGTCCTGGAACTGCTCAGCGAGCGCGAGCACGCCGTCGCCGAGCTGCTGCCCGAGGTCGGGATCGAGCCCGCGAACCTGTCCCAGCAGCTCGCCGTCCTGCGCCGGGCGGGGCTGGTCTCCACCCGGAAATCCGGCTCGACGGTGTTCTACTCGCTCACCAGCCCGCACATCGCCGAGCTCCTGGCGGTGGCGCGCCGGATTCTCACCGGGGTGCTCTCCGAGCAGGTCGAGCTCCTGGAGGACCTGCGCACCACCTGACGGGTCACGCGCCCGGGCCCGGTACCGCGGCGTCCGCCCGGGCTTCCCACCACTGCCGCTGAAGCTCCCGGCAGTGCACCGTGAGCAGCTGGTGGGGGTCGTCGTAGGCCGGCCGGACGGCGACCGCGCCGGTGAAGTCCTGGGCCCGGGTGTAGCCGTTGGTCACCACGACGGTCGGCAGGCCCGCCGCCGTCGCCGCCTGCAGGCCGTTGGCGGAGTCCTCCACGGCGAGCGCCTCGTGCGGGGCGATGCCGAGGCCGTCCAGCGCCTTCAGGTAGGCCTCGGGATCCGGCTTGAGGTCGGCGACGTCGTCGCCGGTCACGACGAGGTCGACCGGGAACCCGCGCAGCAGCCGGGCGATGAGCGGATCCACCCACGAGCGCCGCCCGGTGGTGGCCACGGCGATCCGGACGCCCTCGCCCACGAGATCGGCGACGAGCGCGCGCATGCCCGGACGGGGGGCGAGGCGCCCGTTGACGACGAGCGCGCGGAACAGGTCGGTCTTGGTCCGGTGCACGCGGGCGGCGATCCCGTCGGCCGTCTCGCCGAATCCGCGGGCCCTCAGGTCGGTGGCGATGCGTCGCCTGCCACCGGTGATCTCCAGGAGGCGCCCGTACTCGTCGGCGCTCCACTCGACGTCGACGCCGTGGCGGACGAACGCCGCGTTGAACGCGTGCCGGTGGCCGTCGCGTTCGGTGTCGGCGAGCGTGCCGTCGACGTCGAAGATCACGGCGCGCAGTGCGGGCGCGAGCTGCCGATCCACTCTGTCTCCCCTTCCGTGCACCCGGACCGGGCGCCCGCAACCATCTCACCCGGCACGATGACCTCGTTCCTCCCCACCTGGGGGGAGCGACGGGAGGTCACGCGGGGGGTAGGCCGGTACCCCGCGGGCTCCCCCAGGTGGGGGATGAATTCGCGTGGCGGACGGTGCAGCGTGCGCAGATCCGATCGGCGGCGTCCCGGTACGACACCCGGCGACGCCCGCAGCGACGCGTGAGGAGACGGCATGGTCGACGTGGACACCGGAACGCCTCCGGGCGGCACCGGTTCCACGACCCATGCCGCTGCTGATTCCACTGCCGGTTCCACTGCCGGTTCCGCTGCCGGTTCCACTGCCGGACCGGACGCGGGCACGGGTCCCACGGGCGTCGCCTCGTCGCAGGCCGGGACCGGCCGCGGACCACGCCGGCTGCTCACGGGACTCGCCGCCCTGCTGGTCGTGCTGTCGGTGGCCTGCGCGGTCCTGCTGGTGCGGGATCGGGCCGCGCAGGCCGAGCCCGGGCAGCGGCAGGCGGCACTGGCGCAGGCCCGCGTCGTGGCCACCGAGATCGTCGGACTCGGCGGCGAGAACGCCACGGAGAAGCTGCAGAGCCTGATGCGCGGGACGACGGGACCCTTCCGGGACCAGCTCACCCGCCGAGCCGGGGACTTCGCGGCGGCCATGCAGGGGGCTCGCGTGACCTCCAGCGGCAAGGTCGCGGCCGCCGGGCTGGAGGAGTTCGGGCCGGACGCCGCGACGGCGCTCGTCGTGCTCACCGGGACGCTCGCCAACGCCGACACGCCCCAGGGCCAGCCGGTCTCGTACCGGTTGTCGCTGCAGCTGCGCCCCGAAGGCGGGCGCTGGCTCGTCTCCGGGGTCGAGGTCCTCCCGTGACGGTCCGGGCGCGGATCTGGCCGGCCGTGCTCTGCGTGCTGGTCGCGGCGGCCCTGCTGGGCGTCGGCCTGCTGGGCTGGCGCGCCTTCCGTGCCGAGCAGGCGCGCGACGAGGTCGACCGTGCCGTCGCCGCGGCCCGCTCCGGCATCGAGGAGGTCTACAGCTACGACTCCTCGACGCTGGACGAGGACCTGGCGCGGGCCCGCGCCCTGGTGACCGGCCCGTTCGCCGCCCAGTTCGAGCAGACGGCCCGCGACGTGATCGTCCCCGCGGGCCGCGAGCGGTCCTTCACCGCGGTCGTGGCGGTCGCGCGCATCGCGCTCGTGGACGCCGGTCCCGGCCGGGTGGACGTGCTGCTGCTCGCCGACCAGACCGTCCGGGCGTCGACGCAGCCGCAGCCCGAGCAGCAGGACCTCCAGCTCGCCGTCACGATGACGCGCGACGGCGACGGCCCGTGGCTGATCTCCCGCTCGGACCCGCTCTGAGCCGGCGCCTGCCCTCCGCGACGATTCAGCGATCGCTTAACTTCGTCTTAAGGGTTCGGTTAATAATTCGCTCGCCCACGCGGATATCACCCCCGTTTCCGCAGCGTGTCCGGGCTTGCGGTCGGAGTCGACTGTTAACTTTCCGGTAATGCCTCGGAGGCCCTCCGTGCGCATTTCGCGAAGCGGTACCACTGAAGGGTGAGCCGGTCGCTCGAACGTGTGAGCAGAGGGCGCTGACCAGCGTGGAAGGACACGAATGGTGTCCGCCGGAACGTGCTCTCCGACCCTCACGAGTGGGTCCTGCACCCATGTTGGTCCCGTCACTTCGGGCGATCGTGGTCGTTAACCGTTCGATTTCATCGAAATCCCGAGCGGTCGCGGAATCCGACCGCGTCCTCGGGCTACGGGTAATGCCGCCCGACTGCTGCGACCATGAGGAGAGCGATGCACCTCAGACCACACCATGCCGGGATATCCGGCGAAGGGATCGAGGAGGCCGAGCGTCGTGCTGCGAGCACCTCGCGGGTGAAGAGGGGTGGCCGAGATGGCTGACGGCGCACGGGGCCGGGGCATCTTCCCGCTGGTCAGCGTGATCGTCCTCATCGTCGCGGTGCTCGGGGTGGGTATCGCGGCGGTGCTGCTGGCGCGCACGATGATGATCGCCCAGAGCATCAGCGCGAAGGCGCAGACGATCGCTCTGACCGGCCGGGGCATCAACACGGCGACCGACTCGATCATCCAGCTCGAGCGCACGAACGCGACCGCGGCGTCCATCCTGGAGAGCGCCAAGCCCCTCCAGCCGGTTCTCGCCTCGATCATCGGCAGCGCCGGCACGATCAACGACCTGGCGGGCAGCGTCAACAACTCCGCCGCGTCGATCAACGCCTCCGCCCACGGCATCAACGACTCGGCGCACGCGATCGACGCCACGGCCGTGAAGATCAACGACGCCGCCGGGAGCATCCTCGGCAGCGCCGACGCGATCAACGGTGTCGCCAAGGACATCAACAACGAGGCAGGCGAGATCCTCGACACCGCCAAGGCCATCGATCACGACGCCGAGGCGATCAACCAGCGGCTGGACGTCACGCTGCACATCGCCGGGCGGATCAAGGGCGACACGGGCGCGATCGTGGACCAGGCCGTGAAGGCCCGCCACATCTCGTCCTGCATCGCCGAGAAGGTTCTGGCGCCGCCGCCGATCAGCAGCGGCCACTGCACGACGGGAGCTCCGTGATGGCACAGGGATCAACGGTCGTCCGGTGGATGTGGACCTGGATCGCGCTGGGCATCCTCGTCGTGGTCGTCGTCATCGGGTTCCTGATCGGTATCACCCGGGCGCTGTCCTCGATCGACGGCGGCCTGTTCGAGGCCGCGAGCTCGGTGGAGAACATCGGCACCAACGCCGACCCGCTCCCGGACGCGCTCCAGAAGATCAACGAGGCGCTGACGAGCATCGACGAGACGCTCAAGCCCGTCCCGGGCCAGGCGACCGAGATCGACGCGGGTCTCATCAAGGTGCGTGACGGTCTCGCCGTGGCGGGCCCCTCGCTCGCCGACACCGCGGCGTCGCTCGCCGACACGAACACGACGCTGGCGAGCACCGCGAGCAAGCTGGTGCACGTCGCGGACGTCGCGGGCGAGATCGACTCGTCGCTGGCCGACACCACCGACATCCTCAAGGTGGTCCTCGACCGGGCGCAGGCCATCGACACCAAGCTCGAGGCGGTCCAGAGCGCCGACAGCGACGGCACGGCGGACATCGTCAAGAACATCGAGATCGCCAACGGTGCGCTCGGCGACGTGCGTCACGACACCGAGGGCATCGTCGGTGGTCTCAAGGACGTGAACAAGAACCTCTCCGCCATCTGCAACTCGCCGCTGCTCGTCGCGCTGCCGCCCGCGCAGTGCTGAGCGGAGGGCACCGATGAACACCAAGCAGCTCAGGCCCGGCCTTCTGCCGATCATCGCCCTGGTCGTGGTGGCCGTGTGGGCGCTGTTCGCCGTCGGCACGCTCACGGGAACCATGATGGCGGCGAGCTCGATCCAGGACGACGTGGTGGCGATCAACACCACCTACCCCGAGGTCGAGCAGGACCTCCGCTCGATCCCTCTCGCGGAGGAGACCGGGCGGATCGCCGAGGAGATCAACCAGGCCGTCACGCCGGTCGGGCCGCAGTTCACCCAGATCGTGGAGGCCGTCGGCAGCATCGACGCGCACGTCGTCTCGATCGGTGGGAGCGTGGCGAGCATCAACACCAGCGTGCACGAGATCAACACCTCGGTGCACTCGATCGACGGCACGGTCACGAAGATCGACTCCGGGCTCACGGCCGTGGGCAAGGACGTCGACGAGATCAACGACTCCGCCCACGGGATCAAGAGCAAGTTCGACCAGATCCTGGGTCGGGCGGCGTCCATCGACGACCGGATCGACCGGGCCGACGACCAGGTCGAGACCGCGATCGGCGGTGTCCTGGGCATCAAGGGTGACCTCGACAAGGTCCTCAACGTGCTGGTGCCCGACATCATCAAGAACGCTGCGGCGATCGCGGGCAGCCCGGTGATCAACCTCGATGCGGCCAAGCTGCCGGGTGCGCTTCTCGACTCGCTCAACTCGCTGATCAGCGGCGGCCCGCCGCCCGTCCAGACGGCGGCTCCGGGCGCGGTCGACGAGAGCGTCCCGGTGTCGGAGCCGGCGCCCGCCCTGACGGAGGCGTTGCCGACGGAGGACGAGCCCGCGCCGTCCGCGGAGGAGGAGCCGGCCGACGAGGGTCTGCTCGAGCCACTCACGAAGTGGCTGAACTGACCTCGTCGTCCGATGGGATCGGGCGTTGGTAGCCCTCCGACGCCCGATCCCGTCACTCCGCGCGGAACGAGTGGGTGATCTCGTCGAAGGTCTCGGCACCCGCCTGGAAGGAATCGGCGGGAAGGGCCTGGAAGACGAGCGCCAGCATCGTCGAACCCTTGAACACGAAGAAGTGGGAATGCGCTCCGGTCCGCCCGGAGTCGCGATCGGTGAACGTGTAGAGGTAGAAGTACCCCGGCAGTCCGGCGAGTGTGATCGGCCTTGGCTCGGCGAGCAGTTTCACCGATTCGTCGGACAATGCGATCTCGTCGGTGAGCTGCCGGGCCACGGTCGAATCGGCCGGTGCGGCCGGCAGTTCCACCACCCGCACCAGGAACGAGTACGGCCCGCGGTGCGCCACGATCGGCACCTGCGGATCGGCCGGGACCGCCCGTGTCCAGCTCGACGGGTAGGTGAGGGCGAAGCCGCCCACCGGGCTGTGGAACTCCAGCATCCCGGGGATGGATTCGACCGATGTCGGTGCAGGTGAGGCGCCTGCGGCGGGGTCGGGGCCGGCGCCGTCGCCGGACGGCAGGGCGACCGGTGCCAGCGCGGCGCAGGCCACGACCGCCACCGCGGCGGCGACCGCACCGCGCCGACCCGTGAGCGCCCTTCCGAATGCGCCACGTTGCTTTTCGGGAGTGGATTCCCGCGTGGTTTCCATACCCGGACAACGAGGGGGAGGGGCCGTGGTTGTCGCCGCGCCGCCGAAACCGGCGTGGCGCGCAGCCATCGCAGGATCTCCGCCCCGCCCGGGGTGGTGTCGACACCAACTCCGAAACCCGGCCGCTCGGTGGGCCGGCCGACACAGGGAGAGACCATGACGAGCAAGCCCATCAACTGGGGCACCCCGAAGGCCGAGGGCTCCGACAACAACTGGGGGATCGGGACGGCCTTCGGTGCCGGATCGCTGCCCAACAAGTTCGCCGTCGCCGCCGGGATCGTCTGCCTCCTGCTCGGCGTGGTGGGCTTCTTCGTGACCGGCTTCAGTGACTTCACCGAGCAGAAGGACACGCTCCTGCTCGGGCTGTTCCACCTGACGCCCATGTACAACGTCGCCCTCCTCGGCATCGGCGGGCTGTGGTTGTTCGCCGGCCTGGCGCTCACCACCACGGCCGTCGAGGGCGTCAACTTCGCGATGGCGGGCTTCTTCGTGCTCGCCGCCGTGCTCGGCTACCTCGGCGCGCTGCCGCTGTTCGGCATCCCCGCCGGGTTCAGCGCCGACGTGCTCCTGCTCGTGGTCCTCGGGGTCGTCTCGCTGCTGTTCGCGGGCCTCGTCCCGGCTCGCCGCTGACCGGCCGGGACCTGCGGGGCGCGGCGGCGCCGGGCCCGGCGCCGCCGCGCTCGAACCTGCCGGGAACCCGCGCGCCCGCCGTGGTGGTGCGCGCCGTCGTGAGCGCGGGGCGGAGGGCGGTGGTCATCGGGACGGCTCGATGGCCTCGGTGCTCGGTCGGATCGGACCGGGGCGTGTGGGGTCGAGGTTGGCGATCACCGCTGCGAGCGAGGCCATGAAGGCGGCGACCTCGCCCGCGGGCAGGCCGTGGACGGCCTCGGCGTTGACCTCGCGGGCGGCGGCGACGAGCTCGGGTTCGATCTCTCGTGCGCGGGGGGTGAGTCGCACCCGGGAACGGCGCTTGTCGCCCGGGTCCGGTTCCCGGGTGATCAGTCCGTCGCGTTCCATCCGGGCGAGGGTGTTGGCCATGGTGGGCTGCTCGACCTGCACGCGGGCGCAGAGCTCGGCTTGGGTGAGCCCGTCAGCCTCGTAGAGGGCGAGCAGCTGCGCGAACTGCCCGGGCACCACGCCCGACGCCGCGATGCGGTCGCGGAGGCGGCGCTCGAGCAGCCGGGCCAGGTGGTTGACCTGGTAGCCCAGCGACTCGGTCCGCGCCAGCGCGGGGTGGGAGGTCACCGTCGACTCCGGGCCCGCAGCACCACGCGGATGCGCGGCCACTTCCACAAGGCGAGACCGGAGGCGACCACGACCGGGATCGCCACCCACTGCACGATCGCGACGAACCCCGGCCCGAGCAGCGGGCCGGCGTAGATGGCGATCAGCACGGCGATCCCGGCGACCAGGTGCAGGACCCGCTGCCGATCGCGAAGGCGCGCTCGGCAGCGTCTCGGTGTCCCTGCAGCGATGGGCATGGCCATCCTCCTCACGGTGGCGGCACGTGGCGGCACGTGGCGGCACGTGGCGGCACGTGGCGGCATGGTAGATAGCTCGCTATGTAATGAAGATAGCAAGCTATCGGCCCTTCGCAAGCAGGAGTCGGGGACCGCCCGAGGGCGAGCCCGGGCTCCCCAGGGTGATCGGCTCACTCCTGCTCGGCGGGTGCGTGCAGCGCGAACCACAGCTCGGCGCGCAGGCCCGGCGAGTCCAGGCTCCGGCCGAGCAGCACCTCCGCGCGGCGGATGCGTGCGCGCAGCGTGTGCCGGTGCACCCCCAGGTCCGTGGCGGTGGCGTCCCAGTGCCCGTGATGGCCGAGCCACTCGCGCAACGACTCGACGAGCCGCGTCCCGTGATCGGCGTCATGGCGGCGCAGCGGGCCGAGCAGCCCGGCGGCGAACGCGGCGGTGTCCTCGGCGGGCAGCAGCGCCTGCAGCCCGCCCGCGGCGAGATCGGTGAACCGCGCCGAGGGGGCGCCCGCCCGCTGCGCGGCCGCGGCCGCCCGCTCGGCCTGTACGTGCCCGGCGGCGAGATCGGCGAGACCCACGGGCTCGGACACCCCCGCGTGCACGCCGGGGCCGGGTAGCCCCGCGAGCCATTCCGGCACCGGGCCGTCCGCAGCGGCGAGCGCGACGATCGCCCCGTCCAGGTGCGCGGTGAACAGCGGGCCGTGCTCCGCGCTGCGCGCGCCGATGACGTCGGCGAGATCGGCGAGTGCGTGCAGGCGGCCCCGGAACACGACCGCGCGCAGCGGTGGGGCCGGCTGCGGCCCCTCCATCTCGGCAGCGATCTCCCAGGCCGCGGCGGCCTGCCCGGCGAGCGCGGTGCGCAGCAGCGTGGTGCGCAGCGCGCCGCGCGCCTTCTCCACGGCGGCCGGGGTGGCGTGCAGCAGCGTGAGCACGGAGACGGCCGCCCCGACGATCTGCATGTCCGCCGGGGCGAACCCCGCCGTCCGGCCGATCGCGAGGACGGCGCGCCCGCGCAGGCGCAGCGGCTGCAGCACCGCGCACCCGTCCGAAGTGGGCACCGTCCGGCTGGTCGGCCCGTGGTGGTGCCGCACCCGCTCGACCTCCGGGGCGAGCCCGGCCAGCCGGCGCGCCGCGGATGCCGGAGCGGCGTGCTCCACCCGCCCGGAGGCATCGAGCAGCAGCACCCACGCGTCGAGCCGCCGGGCGAGCTGGCGGAGCACGCGTCCCGTGCCCTGGTTGCCGAGCGCGGCCGCGGTGAGCGCCCGCCGCGCCTCGTCCGTGCGCACCACCTGGGCGTACGCGTCCGCGGCGAGGGCCGCCGACACTGCCTTCGTGATCGCGATGAACGGCGTGCGTTCGGGGATCTCCAGCAGCGCGAACCCGTGCCGCCGCGCGGCGTCCACCAGCGGGGACGGCACCGTCGCGTGGGAAAGGCCCGTTCCGAACCCGAGCCCGGCCAGGCCGTGTGCGACCAGCCGCGCGACGAACGCGTCGTGGTCGGTCCCGTCCCCCAGGGCGAGGCCGGTGGTGAGCAGCAGCTCCCCGCCGTCGAGGTAGACGGTCGGGTCGTCCAGCTCGCTGATGTGCGCCCAGCTGACCGTGCGGTCCAGCAGCCCGTCCGCGCACAGCGGCCGCACACCGAGCGCCCGATCGGCGACGAGGCTGCGCAGCGTGGCGGGCACGGCACCTCCCGGTAGACGAACCGGCGCGTCCCGGTCGGTCGACGCGCCGATCTGGACACTACCGGCCCGACGTGTTCCAGATCACGCTGAGAGCCGTCGTGAAGGAGTCAAGCGTGGACACCGTCACACCCTCCGCTCTACCCGCCGCCCGCCATCGCCACCTGGCGACCGCCGTGCCCGGACCCCGGTCGCAGGAGCTGCACCGCCGCCGCGCCGCGGCGGTGACCTCGGCCGTCGCCAGCCTGCTGCCCGTGTACGTGGCAGAGGGCGGCGAGGGCACGCTCACCGACGTCGACGGGAACCGCTTCATCGACCTCGGGTCCGGCATCGCCGTGACCGGCGTCGGCAACCCGGCGCCTGCCGTCGCGCGGGGGGTGGCCGCGCAGGCCGCGGCGTTCACCCACACCTGCTTCATGATCACCCCGTACGAGGGGTACGTGGAGGTCTGCGAGGAGCTGGCCGCGCTCACGCCGGGCACGCACGAGAAGCGCTCGGCGCTGGTCAACTCCGGTGCGGAGGCCGTCGAGAACGCGGTGAAGGTGGCCCGGCGGGCCACCGGGCGGCAGGGCGTCGTCGTGGTGGAGCACGCCTTCCACGGCCGGACCTACCTCACGATGACCATGACGGCGAAGAACATGCCCTACCGCGACGGGTTCGGCCCGTTCGTGGCGGAGGTGCACCGGGTGCCCGCGTCGTACCCGTTCCGCGACGGCCTCCCCGGCCCGGACGCCGCCCGCCGCGCGACCGCGCTGATCGAGTCGGAGATCGGCGCGCGCAACGTCGCATGCGTCGTCGTGGAGCCGATCCAGGGCGAGGGCGGGTTCGTCGTCCCGGCGCCGGGGTTCCTGCCCGCGCTCGCGCAGTGGTGCACCGCGAACGGCGTCGTGTTCGTCGCCGACGAGGTGCAGACGGGCTTCTGCCGCACCGGTGCCTGGTTCGCGAGCGAGCACGAGGACGTCGTGCCCGACATCGTCGTCACCGCGAAGGGCATGGCGGGTGGGATGCCGCTCGGCGGGATCACCGGCCGCGCCGAGCTGATGGACGCGGTGCACCCCAGCGGGCTCGGGGGCACGTACGGCGGCAACCCCGTCTCGTGCGCCGCGGCGCTCGGCGCGATCGCGACCATGCGCGAGCGGGACCTCGCCGCGGCGGCGCGCCGGATCGAGGCGGCCGTCGTGCCCCGGCTGCGGGCGCTCGCGGAGCGCGTGCCCGCGATCGGCGACGTCCGCGGGCGCGGGGCGATGCTCGCCGCCGAGTTCGTCCGGCCCGGTACCGCCGGGCCCGACGCGGTACCCGACCCGGCGTTCGCCAAGGCCGTCGCCTCCGCCTGCCACGCCGAGGGCGTCGTCGTGCTCACCTGCGGCACCCACGGCAACGTCGTGCGCCTGCTCCCACCCCTGGTCATCGCGGACGACGTGCTCGACGAGGGACTGGGCGTCCTGGAGGCAGCGATCACCGACACCGCGATCACCGACACCGCGAGGAGCCATCCGTGACCCAGACCGCGCCACACCGGCACGTCGGCACCAGCCTCCCGCGCCGTGAGGACGCACCGCTGCTCACCGGTCGGGCCTCCTGGACCGAGAACATCACCCCGCCCGGCACGCTGCACCTCGCGCTCGTCCGCAGCCCCCTGGCCCACGCCCGCATCACGGGCGTGGACACCACCCGGGCACGGGAGCTTTCCGGTGTGGTCGCGGTCCTCACCGGCGAGGACGTCGCCGGGGAGTTCGCGATCGGTTTGCCGTGCGGCTGGCCCGTCACGGAGGACATCAAGATCCCCGACCACCCGCCGCTCGCCCGCGGCGAGGTCAACCACGTCGGCGAGCCGGTCGTGGTGGTCGCGGCCCGCGACCGTGCCACGGCGCTCGACGCGGCCGGCCTCGTGGAGGTCGACTACGAGCCGCTGCCCGCGGTCGTCGACATCGAGGCGGCGCTGGCCGACGGCGCCCCGCTCGTGCACGAGGATCTGGGCACCAACCACTGCTACACCTGGCCGATGCCCGTCGGTGACGTGGACGCGGCGTTCGCGCAGGCGGACGTGGTGGTCGAGGGGCGCTACCTGCAGCAGCGGGTGATCCCGTCGCCGATGGAGACCCGTGCCGTCGTCGTCGTCCCGGACCTGGTCGGTGCCGGGTACACCGTCTACTCCTCCACGCAGGTGCCGCACTTCCTGCGCGACATCCTCGCGATGATCTGCGGCATCTCCGACTCGAAGCTGCGGGTGGTGGCCCCGGACGTCGGCGGCGGGTTCGGCGTGAAGCTCAACGTGTACGCCGAGGAGGCCCTGGCGCTGGCGCTGGCCCGGCGGCTGGGCGCGCCGGTGAAGTGGGTGGAGACCCGCTCCGAGCACCACATCGGCACGTGTCACGGCCGCGGCCAGGTGCAGCGCATCGCCGTCGCCGCGACGAGCGAGGGGAAGATCCTCGGGATGCGGGTGAACCTGCTCGCGGACATGGGCGCCTACCTGCAGCTCCTCACGCCCGGCATCGCGGTGTTCGGCGCGTTCACCTACTGCGGCCTCTACGACTTCGGTGCCTACTCCTTCGAGTGCCAGGGCGTGTTCACCAACCTCACACCCACCGACGCCTACCGGGGCGCGGGGCGCTCCGAGGCCGCTTACGCCCACGAGCGGATCATGGACGAGCTGGCGGCCGAGCTGGGCATGGACCCGGCGGAGGTGCGGCTGCGCAACCTGCACCCGGCGTTCAGCGAGCCGCGCGCCGTGCCGTCCGGCGTGCTCTACGACTCGGGCGACTACGAGACGTGCATGCGCAAGGCCATGGAGCTGGTCGGCTACGACGAGCTGCGCGCCGAGCAGCGCCGCCGCCGCGAGGCGGGCGAGGCCGTGGCGCTCGGCATCGGGATCGGCAACTTCACCGAGAGCGGCGGGCTCTCCCCGTCCAAGGTGGCCGCCGGTGTGCGGCTGCAGTCCGGGGGCTGGGAGAACGCGGCCGTCCGGATGCTGGTGAGCGGCAAGGTCGAGGTCGTGACGGGGACGTCGCCGCACGGGCAGGCCCACGAGACGGTGTGGTCGCAGATCGTCGCGGACGCGCTCGGCGTGGACCCGGCGGACGTCGAGGTGCTGCACGGCGACACCGCCGTCGCTCCCTACGGGCGCGACACGTACGGCTCGCGCAGCGTCGCGGTCGGCGGCACCGCGGTGCACCTGGCATCGGGCAAGGTCGTCGAGAAGGCCCGCAAGATCGCCGCGCACATGCTGGAGGCGGCCGAGGACGACCTCGAGTTCGAGGCGGGCCGCTTCTCCGTGCGCGGCACGGACAAGGGCACGACCATCCAGGAGGTGGCGCTCGCCGCCTACATGGCCGCCGACCTGCCCGAGGACGTCGAGCCGACGCTGGCGGCGGACTCGACGTTCGACCCGCCCAACTTCACCTGGCCGTTCGGCACGCACATCTGCGTGGTGGAGGTCGACACCGAGACCGGGCGGGCGCAGATCCGCCGCTTCGTCGCGGTCGACGACTGCGGCATCGTGGTCAACCCGATGATCGTCGAGGGGCAGGTGCACGGCGGCGTCGCCCAGGGGATCTCGCAGGCCCTCTACGAGGAGGCGCTCTTCGACGCCGACGGCAACCCGACCACCGCCACGCTCGCGGACTACGCGTTCCCGGCTGCGCCGGACCTGCCGAGCTTCGAGCTGGACGCCACCGTCACCCCGTCCCCGACGAACCCGCTCGGTGTCAAGGGGATCGGGGAGTCCGGCGCGATCGGCTCGTCGCCCGCGGCGCTGAACGCGGTGGTCGATGCGGTGGCGCATCTCGGAGTACGGCACATCGACATGCCCGCGACACCCCAGCGCGTGTGGCGCGCGATCCAGGCCGCCCGCAACCCCGAGTGAGGAGAGCCATGTCCCGCCACGAGGTCGTCTCGCCCATCCCCGGCGTCTTCTACCGGCGCCCTGACCCGGACAGCGACGTGTTCGCCGAGCCCGGCGCCAGCGTCGAGTCGGACCAGACCGTGTGCCTGATCGAGGTCATGAAGTCGTTCCACTCGGTACCGGCGGGTGCGGCGGGCACCCTCGTCGAGTTCCTGGTGGAGGACGAGGACGTGGTGGACGCGGGCCAGCCGGTCGCGGTCGTCGAGGTGAGCTGACCGTGCGGCGGCTGCTCGTCGCGAACCGCGGGGAGATCGCGGTCCGGGTGATCCGGGCCGCGCGCGACCTCGGGATCGAGACGGTCGCCGTGCACTCGACCGCGGACGGCGCTGCGCCGCACGTGCGGATGGCGGACGTCGCCGTCGAGATCGGGCCCCCGCAGGCCACGAAGTCCTACCTGCTGACCGACGCGATCCTCGCCGCCGCCAAGGAGACCGGCGCGGACGCCGTCCACCCCGGCTACGGGTTCCTCTCGGAGCGTGCGGACTTCGCGAAGGCCGTCGCCGACGCGGGGCTGGCGTTCGTCGGGCCGGACGCGCGGGTGATCGACATGATGGGGGACAAGGTGCGCGCCCGCGTCGCCGCCGCGCAGGCGGGGGTGCCCACCGTTCCCGGCACACCGGAGGGGGTCGAGGACTCCGCGGGCGCGTTGGCGGCCGCGGAAGAGGTCGGCTACCCGGTGATGCTCAAGGCCGCCGCGGGGGGTGGCGGCCGGGGCATCCGGGTGGTCGGCGACGCCGACGAGCTGCGGAAGGCCTTCGGCCCGGCGTCGCAGGAGGCGGCGAAGGCGTTCGGTGACGGCCGGATGTACGTCGAGCGTTTCGTCGCGAAGGCCCGCCACGTCGAGGTGCAGGTGCTCGGGGACGGCATCGACGCCGTGCACCTGTTCGACCGGGAGTGCTCGCTGCAGCGGCGGCGCCAGAAGATGGTCGAGGAGGCGCCGGCGCCCGGGATCGGCGAGGAGCAGCGGGCGCGGATCACGGCGGACGCAGTCGCGCTCGTCGCGTCGGTGGGGTACTCCAGCGCGGGCACGGTGGAGTTCCTCGTCGACGACGAGAGCGGCGAGCACTTCTTCATCGAGACGAACACGCGCATCCAGGTCGAGCACCCGGTGACCGAGCTCGTCACGGGGATCGACCTGGTCGCCGAGCAGCTGCGGATCGCAGCGGGGGAGGCCTTGCGGATCCGCCAGGACGACGTCGCGGTGCGCGGGCACGCGATCGAGTTCCGCGTGTGCGCCGAGGACCCGGAGCGCGACTTCCTGCCCTCACCCGGCCGGATCGAGCGCGTGACCCTGCCGGGCGGGCCGTGGGTGCGCTGCGACACCTGGCTGGAGCCGGGCGGGCAGGTCCCGCCGTTCTACGACTCCCTGCTGGCCAAGGTGATCGTGTGGGGTGAGGATCGGGGGACCGCGCTCGCGCGCTCGCGCCGCGCGCTGGCGGAGTTCTCGGTGACCGGCGTGCCGACGACGGCGGGCCTGTTCACGGAGCTGCTCGACCAGGAGTGGTTCGCGGCGGGTGCGTTCACGACGGGGACGCTCGAGGAGTGGCTTCGAGAGAGGGCAGGCAGATGAGTACCACCGAGGTGACCCCGGACGTGGCCGCCCGCTACAGCTGGGGCGGCGACGACCACATCTTCGTCGAGCTGGCCGAGGAGATGAGCCTGCTCGCGAACTTCCGCGCGATGGCGATCACGAAGAAGCTGCGCGACGAGCGGCCGGACGGGGTGCTCGACATCTGCCCCGCGAACGCGTCCTACCAGGTCCGCTACGACCCGGACGTGATCGAGCCGCGGGCGCTGCTCGCCCGGCTGAAGGACGCGGAGGCGCAGGTCGGCGACGCCGCGGACGTGGCGCTCGCGACCCGCGTCGTCGAGGTCCCGGTGCTCTACCGCGATCCCTGGACGACCGAGACGCTGCTGCGTTTCCGGGACCGTCACCAGGACCCGGACGCCACCGACATCGAGTACGCGGCCCGGATCAACGGGTTCCCCGACGTCGACGGGTTCATCGCGGCGCACTCCGGTTCGCCGTGGATCACCTCCATGGTCGGCTTCGTCGCGGGCCTGCCGTTCCTCTACCAGATGGTGGGTCGGGAGCGGCAGCTCGTCGTGCCGAAGTACCTGCGGCCGCGCACGGACACGCCCAAGCAGACCGTCGGGCACGGGGGATGCTTCGGCTGCATCTACTCGGTGCGCGGCGCGGGCGGCTACCAGATGTTCGGCATCACCCCGGCGCCGATCTACGACCCGACCCAGAAGCTGCCCGACTTCGACGAGTTCATGGTGTTCTTCCGGCCCGCCGACATCGTGCGGTTCGTGCCCATCGACCGCGAGACCTACGACGCCACGCTCGCCGACGTCGAGGCGGGGACGTTCCGCATCACCGCGCGGCCGGTGGAGTTCCACGCGCGGGAGTTCCTCGACGACCCGGACGGCTACAACCGACGGCTGCTGGGGGAGGGGGCATGAGCCTCACGGTGCAGAAGCCCGGCCTGTCCACCACGGTGCAGGACGCGGGCCGCAACGGCCACTACGACGTCGGCATCCCGCCGTCGGGGGCGCTGGACCAGTACTCGCTGAGCGCGGCGAACCTGCTGGTCGGCAACCCGGCCGGGGCGGCGGCGCTGGAATGCGTCTACCTGGGCCCGGAGCTGGTGTTCGGCGAGGACGCCGTCGTCGCGGTCGCGGGGGCGTCGATGGTGCCGAAGGTCGACGGCGAGGAGCGCCCGGTCTGGGAGTCCTTCGACGTCGCGGCCGGGCAGACGCTGTCGTTCGGCTTCCTCACCGCCGGCGCGCGCGCCTACGTCGCCGTCTCGGGCGGGGTCGACGTACCCGAGGTGCTGGGCAGCCGGTCCACCTATGCGCTCGGTGCGCTCGGCGGTTTCGGCGGGCGTCCGCTGGCCGAGGGCGACGAGCTACCGGTCGGCGCGCACAACGGCGTGCGCGCCGGCCGGGTCGTGCCCGAGGACCTGCGCCCGACGCTCGCCAAGGACGTCGAGGTGCGGGTGATGATGGGGCTCTACGACCACCGCCTCACCGACGGCGGGCGCGCGACGTTCCTCGGCACCACCTGGACACTCACGCCGACGGCGGACCGCATCGGCTTCCGCTACAAGGGCGAGAAGCTCGAGACCGTGGACCGCGAGCCGCCGTTCGGGGCGGGCCAGGACCCGTCCAACATCGTCGACGCCCCGTACCCGATCGGCTCGATCCAGGTGCCGGGCAGCGTCGAGCCGATCATCCTGCACCGCGACGCCGTCTCCGGCGGGGGCTACATGATGATCGCGACCGTGCTCTCGGGGGATCTGGACGTGGTGGCGCAGTGCGCTCCGAACACGCGCACGCGCTTCGTCGCCGTCGATCTCGACGAGGCGCTCGCGATCCGCGCGGACCGCACCAGGCGCCTCGCCGCGCTGGCGCAGGCGGTGGGGTCGTGACCGGGGTGTGCCGTCGAGAACGACGTTGCGCAGCTCCGGAGGCCCTGTTGATCAGCACAACGTCGTTCTCGACGGGGGTGGCCACGTGACCGCCGTCGACATCAACTGCGACTGCTCGGAGAGCTACGGCCGCTGGATCCTCGGCGACGACCTCGGGATGATGGACCACGTCACGTCGATCAACGTCGCCACCGGCTACCACGGCGGCGACCCGTCGACGATCCGTCGCGCCGTGAACGGGGCCGTCGAGCGCGGGGTGAACATCGGTGCCCACATCGCGTTCCCGGACCTCATGGGCTTCGGGCGACGCAAGATGTGGATCGACCCGGCGGACCTGCAGGACATGTGCCTCTACCAGATCGGGGCGCTGCAGGTGTTCGTCACGGCCGCGGGGGCACGGCTCACGCACGTCAAGCCGCACGGGTCGCTCTACGTGATGGCCAGCGACATGCCCGAGTACGCCGACGCCGTCGCCGCCGCGGTGGCGGAGGTGGACGCCACGCTCCCGCTGCTGCTGCTCACCACCGCCATGACCGAGCACGCCGCGAAGCACGGCGTCACCCTCGTCCCCGAGTCCTTCCCAGACCTGCATTACACCCCCGACGGGCACCTGATCATCGAGCGGATCAAGAAGGCGTGGGACCCGGAGCTGGTGGCGTCGCGCGCGGTGCGGATGGCGACCGAGGGCTCCGTCGTCGCCAACGACGGGGAGACCGTCATCCCGACCGCGGCGCCGACGCTGTGCCTGCACGGGGACGCGCCGAACGGTGTCGAGATCGCCCGGACGACGCGGCGGCGCCTGGAGGAGGCGGGGGTGGCGATCCGGCCGCTGCCGGAGGTGCTCGCGGCCTGACCACCGCGTCCGGACCGCCGGTTCGGGCGCTCGCGGGGGTCGTCCGGCGTTCTCTATCTATGTAGACTTTGCCGGTGGCACGAGCGCGCCGACCCTCTCCGCAGACCACGGCTGTCCTCCACGCCCTGGCTCGCGAGCCCTCCACCTGGCGCCACGGCTACGCGCTGTGCCGCCAGCTGGGCATCAAGCCGGGCTCGATGTACCCGATCCTCATGCGCCTGGCCGATCGCGGCCTGCTGGAGACGACCTGGGACGCCGACGCCGACGCCGCGCCCGGGCGCCCGCCCCGCCACCTCTATCGGCTGACCGGCACCGGCCTCGCGCTGGCCGCGGAGCTCCCCGAGCCGGCCGCCGCCGCGGCCCGCACCGCCCGCGTGCTCGCGCCGGGCCGCGAGAGGCTCGCCGGGGGACACCCGTGAGGCCCGCCCGGACGCGCCGGCTGCGCGTCGCCGCCGAGCTCCTGGTGCTCGCCGCCGTCGTGGCCGCGGTCGCGACCGGCTCGCTCTACGTCACGGAGTCCGGGTCCTTCGACCACCCCGTCCGGGGCGGGAACGCCTGGCAGAACTTCGTCGCCGGATCGATCCTCGTCGCGGTCCTTGGCACGGCGGCGGGAGGCGTGCTCTGGCTGGCGTGGCGCCGTCGGGCGTCGCTGGACGCCCAGCCCGACGCCCCGGCCCGGTTGCTGGCCGTCGCCGTCGCGACGCTGCCGCAGGAGCGCCGCGACTGGGGGACCGCCATGGCGGCCGAGCTGTCGAGCGTCACCGGCCGGGCGGCCCGGTGGCGTTTCGCGACGGGCAGCGCGCGGGCCGCGCTGTTCCCCCCGGCCGGGTCGTGGCGTCCGGCCGCGGGCTGGGCCGGAGCGGGCGTCGGGGTGGTCGGGGTCCTCGCCTGCCTGGTCGCGGCGGGGTACCTGGGTGCGGCCCACCCGGACACGCTCGCGGTCACCCCGCCTCACGTCGTCGCCGTGCTGGTGGTCTTCCTTGTCGCCTGCCTGACGCTGACGCTCGCCGCTCCGGCGGGGCTGCGGTCGAGCACCCTGGCCCGACGGACCGGCCTCGGCCTCGGCGTGGCGGGTGGGGTCGGGCTGCTGCTGCTCTCGCGGGCGGGCGGTCTCGAGGCGGGTGCGCTGGTCTACACGCTGCCCGCGCTGTTCCTCGTCGTCGTGATCGCCCCGGTCGCCGTCGCGGCCGTCGCCCGGTCCTTCCGGGCGGGCGTGCAGGCGGCGCTGTGGGGTTTCGTCTTCTGCGGCGTCACGATGTTCCCGGTCTACCTCGTCGAGTCGGTCCGCCGGTTCCGCGCCGACGGGACGCTCTACCTGGACGGCGAGCTCGTGACCGGGGCGACGGCCGGGGACAACCTGGGTGATGCCGTGGGCTGGCTCCTCCTCGTGGTGCCCGGCCTGCTGATGCCGCTCGGCATCCTCGGCGCGGCCCTCGCGACCGCCGTCGTGCGCGCGATCCGGGTCAGGGCGGCCCGCAGTCGCCGAGGCGGCCCGGCCGCCGGTTGAGGTGGCGCCGCACCGCCACGGCGCGCCCGGGCGGAGCGGTCAGCGGTCCGCCGATGCCTGCGGGTGCCGCAGCAGGGCGTCGACGGCGGTGCGGAGGACGCGCACGCGCCGCACGTGATCGGCGTCGACGTCGCCCGCATGCCCGCCGGGCATCTCGCCGCCGATCGCGACCGGGATCTGCGGCGGAAGAGTGGCGAGGAGCCCGGGTGCGAGCCCGCCGAGCTCCAGGTCGCGTGCGGGGAGCCGGACGTAGCCGAGCGTGTCGCCCAGCTCGACCACGAGATCGGCGAGCGCTCCGGCGTCGTAGCGGCCGGCGGGCACGTCGAGCACCACACCTCCGGGGGTCCCCGCGACGACGGCGACCGCCTCCTCCACCGTGGGCACGGCGGAGCCCGGCACCGCCGTCATCAGCGGGCGCATCCGGAAGCGGCCCGCGAGCTCGGCGAGCAGCTCGAACAGCTCCCGCGCCTTCGACGCGTCCCCGGCCGATGCGCGGGACGTCACGAACTGGGCGCCGAGGCGGACGCCCAGCTCCAGGACCCGCATGTAGGGCTGCTGGCCGTCGAGCACGCGCAGCCCCGCGCCGAGCTCGACCCGCCCGACATCGAGGACGGTGACCCGGGACTCCAGCAACGCCTCCGCCAGATCGCCCAGCATCGGCGAGCCGATCCCCTTGGCCCACCAGGCCCCGACCTCGTCGACGGCCGCGACGCGCAGCCCGATCGAGTCCAGCCCTGCCGACCGCGCGATCCCGACCACCTGCACCGGGTCCAGCGGGTGGACGGTCGACTGGTGCAACGCGATCCGGTTCACGGGTCTCCCTCGCACGACGGGTGGTCGGCGCCGAGGGTAGGCCGGACCCGCCGGTCCTGGTGGGGCCGGGACTCCTTTCGCGGGCGCCGGGTCCCCCGGGCGGACCCCGCCGGGCCGGACGCCCCACTTCCGTCGAGCGGGAACCGCACGAGGGCCGCCGTGCGCCCCCAGGATGCACGCGATCCTGGGCGTCCCGAGCAGAGCGGAGGTCGGCGTGCCGGAGATCGAGATGGTGCTCGCGGACGCTGCCCGAAATCTCTATCCCGCGCGGATGCAGATGGCCCTGTCGCTCGGCTGGCACATCATCTTCGCGTGCTTCGGCGTCGCCTTCCCGGCGATCGTGGTCTTCACCGAGTGGCGCGCCCACCGCCGGGGCAACCGCGACCTCCACGAGCTCGCCCACACCTGGGCCAAGGCGATGGGTGTGCTGTTCGCCGCGGGTGCGGTGTCGGGGACGCTGCTGTCGTTCGAGATGGGCATCCTCTGGCCGGTCCTGATGGACACCTACGGCGAGGTGTTCGGCTTCCCGTTCTTGCTGGAGGGCTTCTCGTTCTTCATCGAGGCGATCTTCGTGGGCGTCTACCTGTTCGGTTGGAACCGGATGTCGCCGCGCGCGCACATGCTGAGCGCCATCCCGATGATCGTCGCGGGCGCCTCGGGGACGTTCTTCGTGGTCGCCGCGAACGCCTGGATGAACAACCCGACCGGCTTCCGGCTCGACGAGGCCGGACGCGTGGTCGACGCGGACCCGGTCGCGGCGATGTTCGGGCCGTCGATGCCGGCGCAGGTCGTGCACATGCTGGTCGCCGCGTACATGGTCACCGGGTTCACCATCGCGTCGGTGTACGCGATCGGGATGCTGCGCGGGCGCCGCGACCGCTACCACCGCTTCGGCATGCAGATCCCGCTCACCGTCGCGGCGGTCGCCGCCGTCGTCCAGATCGTCGTCGGGCACTGGATCGCGGGCGTCGTCGCCGAGAACCAGCCCGCCAAGCTGGCCGCGATGGAGGCCCAGTACGAGACGCAGGCGGGTGCGCCGCTCTCGCTCGGCGGCATCTACCGCGACGACGAGCTGCACTATGCGATCGAGATCCCCTACGGGCTGTCGCTGCTCGTGCACGAGGACCCGAACGCCGTCGTCCCCGGCCTGGAGGAGATCCCGGAGGACGCGCGGCCGCCGGTGAACGTCGTGCACCTCGCCTACAACGCGATGGTCGGGCTCGGCTCGGCGCTGCTGCTGCTCGCGCTGGTGTTCGCCTACGCGCGGTGGCGGCGCCCGGCGCTCCTGCGCAACGCGTGGTTCCTGCGCGGGGTCGCGGTCTCCGGGGTCGCCGCGATCGTCGCGATGGAGGCCGGCTGGATCACCACGGAGGTCGGCCGCCAGCCGTGGGTCGTCTACGGGCTCCTGCGCACCGCGGACGCCGTCAGCCCGGCGCCGGGCCTGTACCTCGGTCTCTACGCGACGGTCGCGATCTACGCCGTCCTCACCGCGTTCACCGTCTACGTGCTGCGCGGGCTCGCCCGCCGCCACGACCTGACGGCCCCGCAGGAGCAGGACGCCCCGGCGGACGAGCCGGCGGAGGAGGTCGGGGTGTCATGACGCTCGCGGAACTCCTGCTCGGCGTGATGTTCGTCGGGCTCGTCGCGTACGCGCTCTTCGGCGGGGCCGACTTCGGCGCGGGCATCTGGGACCTGCTCGCGGGGGGCACCGCCCGCGGCGCGCGCCGGCGTGCGCTCATCGAGCGCTCGATCGCTCCGGTGTGGGAGGCCAACCACGTCTGGTTGATCTTCGTGCTGGTCGTGCTGTGGACGGCGTTCTCCGGGGCGTTCGCGGCGGTCGTCACGACGCTGTACGTGCCGCTCGCGCTCGCCGCCTTCGGCATGCTCGCCCGGGGCGCGGCCTTCGCGTTCCGCAAGAGCGTCACGGGTCTCCCGATGCGTCGCCTCTTCGGGGCGTCGTTCGCGGTGTCCTCGCTGGTCACCCCCTTCTTCCTCGGCGCGGTGGTCGGTGCGGTGGCGTCCGGACGGGTGCCGCCCGGCATCGCGACGGGCAACGTGATCACCAGCTGGCTCAACCCCACCTCGGTCCTCGGCGGCGTCCTGGCCATCGCCGTGTGCGCGTTCCTCGCCGCCGTGTTCCTCTGCTCGGACGCGCGGCGGGAGGGGGCGGAGGACCTCGCCGACCAGTTCCGCGCCTGCGGGCTCACCACCGCCGTGGTGACCGGGGCGCTCAGCCTGGTCGGGATCGTCGTGCTGCGCGCGGACGCGCCGCTGCTGTTCGAGGGGCTGATCGGGCGGGCGCTGCCGGTCGTGGCGCTGTCCGTCGCGGCCGGGGTCGTCACGATCACGCTGCTGGTGCGCCGTCGCTATGCCGCGGCGCGGATCACCGGCGCCGCCGCGGTGGCGACGATCCTCCTCGGCTGGGCGGCAGCGCAGTACCCGTACGTGCTGCTGCCCTACCTCACCGTCGAGGAGGCCGCGCGCGGCCGGGCCACGCTGGTGGCCATGACGGTGGTGCTGGTCTGCGGATCGCTGGTCCTGGTCCCGGCGCTGCTGTACATGTACCGGCTGTTCCAGAGCCCACCCGCGAGCCCATCCGCGCCTGCGGGGCGCGACGGGTCCTGACGGGCCGCTCCCGGCCAGCGGGAACCCCACGGATCGCCGGTGCGGCGACCCGATGATGACCCGGTGACGGTCCACAAGGCGGTCGACCTCGTCGGCACGGGCGACTCGGTCCAGGACGCGGTGACGGAGGCGCTGGACCGCGCCCGGCTCTCGCTGGAGGGCATCACCTCCTTCGAGGTGCAGCGCATCGCGGGCACCGTGGACGGCGCCCGCACCGAGTACGAGGTGCAGGTGCGGGTGTGGTTCACCCTGCTCGAACGCATGCACGGATGACCGGCCCGGACGCCCGGCTCGACGGCGTCACGCGCGTCGCACTGCCGGTGGGTATCAACGCGGTCGAGACCGTGAACATGCACGTCCTCGCGGACGGCGACCGGGTGACGGTCGTCGACTGCGGCGTGTGGCGGCCGGACCTGCCCGACGGCGGGCTCGCGGCCCTGGAGGCGGGCCTGCAGGGCGCGGGATACGCGCTGAGCGACGTGTCCCGGATCCTCGTGACGCACGCGCACATCGACCACTACGGCCTCGCCGGTGCACTCATGGAGCGCACCGGGGCCGAGCTCGTCATGCACGCGATGACCGACCTGGACTGCGAGAAGTACCGCCATCCCGACACCGCCCGCGCCCGGCGCCGGGACACCTACGCCGACCACGGGGTGTCCGAGGGGGAGCGGACCGACCTCGCCGACCATCTCACCCGCTGGCTGCCGTACCTGCACTCGGTCGTCGAGGCCTCGTCCCGGCTGCGTGGCGGTGAGGAGCTGGAGATCGGCGGCGACCGGTGGAGCGTCGTTCACACCCCGGGCCACTCGCTCGGACACGTCTGCCTGTGGTCGGCGGCGCGGGGCGTCCTGCTGTCCGGCGACCACCTCCTGCCCGGCATCACGCCGCCGGTGACCTTCGAACGCGGCTTCGACAACGACCCGCTGCGCAGCTACCTCGAGTCGCTGCGGCGGGTCGCGGACCTGCGCCCGGAGCACGTGATGCCCGGGCACGGCATGCCGTTCGGGGACGCGGTGGGGCGGATCGAGGCCATCCTGCGCACCAAGCTGCGCCGGCTGGAGAAGATCCGCCGCGCGATCGCGGACCGGCCGTCCAGCGTGGTCGAGCTGGCGGACCGGCTCGTCGCCAAGGCCGTGCTCGCCCACCAGCGGCAGCTCGCGATCAACGAGACGCTCTCGCACATCGCGTTCCTGCGCTGGTCCGGGGTCGTGGAGCGGCGCACCCGGCCCGACGGCGTCTACGAGTGGTACGCGACGTCGGACACCCCGCCGGACGTCCGCGACCTGGTCGGGGCGGCGTGAACGCCGTACCGTCCACAGCGGTTCCGCCCGCGGTCCCGCGTGGGCTCCCACTGGGCAGGAACCCCGCCGCGAGCCCCGAGCCGGACCCTGTCCCGGTGCTTGACTCGCCGCGATGTCGACTTCCGGAGGAACGAACATGACCGAGGTCGCGGACCGGGCGCCCGTCGTCCTGCAGGGTCTCGACGGACTGCGCGGGCGGGCGGGCGACGAGATCGGTACCAGCACCTGGCGGACGGTGACGCAGGAGGACATCGACACCTTCGCGCGGCTCACCGGCGACGCACAGTGGATCCACGTCGATCCCGAGCGCGCGCGGACCGGCCCGTTCGGTGCGACCGTGCAGCACGGGTTCCTCACCCTCGGCATGGCGACCGGCCTGCTGTGGGAGGTCTGCACCGTCGACGGCTTCGGCGTGGTGCTCAACTACGGGCTGAACAAGGTCCGGTTCCCCGCGCCGCTGCGGGTCGGCAGCATGATCCGGATGCACGTGCTGATCGCCGAGGTGAAGGAGCTGGCGGGCGGCGGCGCCGAGGTCGTCTACCGGCTGACCTACGAGGTCGAGGGCGAGACGAAGCCGTGCTGCGTGGCCGACCTCGTGTTCCGCTACTACGACTGACCCGGCCCACCCGCGACCGACCGGGGGCGACGAACGAGATGGAGCGGTAATGACCACGACCGAGAACCCGGCGATCGGCAAGGACGTCGAGGCCGACGGCATCCGGACGAACTACCTCGAGTCCGGCACGGGTGACGACCACGTCGTGCTCGTGCACGGCTCGGGTCCGGGTGTGACGTCCTACGCGAACTGGCGCCTCGTGCTGCCCGAGCTGGGCAAGGACTTCCACTGCGTCGCCCCGGACATGGTCGGCTTCGGCTACTCTGACCGGCCCGTCGACGTCGCGTACAGCCTCGACACCTGGGCCGACCAGACCCTCGGCGTGATGGACGCGCTCGGCATCGAGCGCGCCCACCTGATCGGCAACAGCTTCGGCGGCGGGATCGCCCTTCGCCTGGCCACCCAGCACCCGGACCGCGTGCGCAAGCTGGTCCTGATGGGCAGCATGGGCGTCCACTTCGAGATCACCGAGGGCCTCGACGCCGTCTGGGGCTACGAGGCGTCGTTCGAGAACATGCGACGCGTCCTGGACTACTTCGCCTACTCGCGCGAGCTGGTGAACGACGAGCTGGCCCAGGTGCGCTACGAAGGCAGCATCCAGCCGGGCTTCCAGGAGGCGTTCTCCTCGATGTTCCCCGCGCCCCGCCAGCGCTGGGTGGAGGCGATGACCGTCTCGGAGGACGCGCTGCGCGCGCTGCCGCACCGCGCGCTCGTCATGCACGGGCGCGAGGACAAGGTCATCCCGGTGAGCAACTCCTACAAGCTCATGGAGCTGCTCGACAACGCCGATCTCGCCGTGTTCTCCCACTGCGGGCACTGGTCCATGATCGAGCGGACGGCCGACTTCAACCGGCTCGTGCGCGACTTCTTCCTCGGCGACTAGGAGCGCACATGGCCACCCGCAACAGCACGCGCGGCCGCCGCAAGGCCGCGGGCCCGCCCCCGGTCGCCGAGCGCGACCCGGCGCTGCTGCGCCGCATCCACGAGATCATGGTGCTCACCCGGGCCGTCGAGGACCGGATGGTCGCCATGTACAAGGGCGGCGATCTGCTCGGTTCGCTCTACACGGGGCACTGGCACGAGGCGATCAGCGTGGGCGCGGCGTCGACCCTGCGCCCCGACGACTACCTCGCCCCGATCCACCGCGACCTCGGTGCGCACCTGTGGCGGGGGATGGAGCCCTGGCAGGTGATGGCGAGTTTCATGGGCAAGGCGACCTCGCCCACCGGCGGGCGCGACGGGACGCTGCACTACGGGCGGCTCGATCTCGGCATCTACAACCTGCCCAGCCACATCCCGGCGAACTTCCCGGTCGCCACGGGGATGGCGTTCGCGGCGAAGTACCGCGGCGAGGACCGGGTGTGCCTGGCGTTCTGCGGTGACGGCTCGACGTCGCGGGCGGACTTCCACGAGTCGCTGACGATCGCGAGCGTCCAGAAGCTGCCCAACGTCTTCGTCATCGAGAACAACCAGTTCGCGTACTCGACGCCGCTGCGGCTGCAGTCGAACTCGGACACCTTCGCGGTGAAGGCGGTCGGCTACGGCATCCCCGGTGTGACGGTGGACGGCACGGACGCGCTCGCGGTGCACGACGCCGTCGCCGAGGCGGTCGCGCGGGCTCGCGCCGGCGAGGGGCCGTCGATCGTCGAGGGCGTCACGATGCGGATGCACGGGCACGCCGAGCACGACCCGGCCGACTACGTCCCGCAGGAGATGTACGAGGAGTGGGCGAAGAAGGACCCGGTCGACTTGTTCGAGAACGTGCTGCTCGACGCGGGCGTGCTCGACGCGGACACCGCCAAGCAGGTGCGTGAGGATGCGCGCCAGCTCGCCATCGCCGCACGGCGCAAGGCGCTGGCCGACCCGATGCCCGATCCCAGCAACATCGAGGACGGTGTGTATGCCGACTGATTCCGGGCAGGCGACGTACCTGGAGGCGGTCGGGCTGGCGCTCGATCACGAGATGGATCGTGATCCGGATGTCTTCATCATTGGTGAGGATGTGGGGCAGTTCGGTGGCGCGTTCAAGGTGACGAAGGGGTTTTTGGACAAGTTCGGTCCGCGTCGGGTGGTGGATACGCCGATT
>NZ_JBFWVQ010000043.1:0-47532 GCF_050246655.1 Pseudonocardia sp. | reverse complement strand
CGACATCCGCGACTGGATCACGACCTGGAACGACAACCCGCGGCCCTACGTCTGGACCAAGACTGCCAACGAGATCCTCGACAGCATCGCCCGATACTGCGCCCGAATTAACGACTCAGGACACTAGTAGCTGAGCGTCGGCTCGGCCCACTCGACGATCGTGTCACCCTTGTGCTGTGTGAGGACCAGCGAAAACCGTCCGCCGCACTCCTCGCAGAAACCAGACAGCGCGATCCTGTGCCGCCGTCCCTCGCCCACGGAGCTCCCGACTGGCGCAGGCATCGAGCGTTGCGTCGAGACCTCGCCCGTCTCAGCGTTGACGTAAATCTCGTTGAAGGCTTGATCCCCGCCCCGGGCGGCTACCTGCACATGATCGATATGCGTTGTGTAGCCGTCGGACTTCGAGCAGATGAGACTCCCTGGTCGGTGTTCGTGACCACTGCAGGCCCTGGCTTGATCATCAACAGCTCCTCGGTGCGCTGCGCGCAGATACCCGAAGCGGACACCTGACATTGGAGGCCTCGCGGTCGGCGGGTCCCATCGCGTCACCGACTGACGAACGGCTGACGAACGACCGAGCGGGATAGCCCGCTGACCAGGAGAAACAGGGACCGATCAGACATTGAACCGGAACTCGACCACATCCCCGTCGGCCATGACGTAGTCCTTGCCCTCCATCCGCACCTTCCCCGCCGCCTTCGCCGCCGCCATCGACCCGGCCTCCACCAGGTCGTCGAAGGAGACGATCTCCGCCTTGATGAAGCCGCGCTCGAAGTCGGTGTGGATCACGCCCGCGGCCTGGGGGGCCGTGGTGCCCTTGCGGATCGTCCACGCCCGGGCCTCTTTCGGCCCGGCGGTGAGGTAGGTCTGCAGGCCGAGCGTCGCGAACCCGGCGTGGGCCAGCGCGTGCAGGCCAGGCTCCTCCTGGCCGATCGACTCGAGCAGCTCGCGCGCCGACTCCTCGTCCAGCTCCAGCAGCTCCGCCTCGACCTTCGCGTCGAGGAACACCGCCTCCGCGGGCGCCACCAGCGTGGCGAGCTCCTTGCGGCGCGCCTCGTCGGCGAGCACGGCCTCGTCGGCGTTGAAGACGTAGAGGAACGGCTTCGTGGTGAGCAGGCTCAGCTCGCGCAGCGGCGCCGCGTCGACCCCGGCCTGGAAGAGCGTCCGCCCGGCGTTCAGGATCTCGACGGCGGACTCGGCGGCCTCCAGGACCGGGCGGCGGTCCTTCTGCATCCGCGCCTCCTTCTGCAGGCGCGGCACGGCCTTCTCCAGCGTCTGGAGGTCGGCGAGGATGAGCTCGGTGGCGATCGTCTCGATGTCCCCCGCGGGGTCCACGCGGCCCTCGACGTGCACGACGTCGGGGTCGTCGAACACCCGCACGACCTGGCAGATCGCCTGCGCCTCGCGGATGTTGGCGAGGAACTTGTTGCCGAGTCCCGCGCCCTCGGAGGCGCCCTTCACGATGCCGGCGATGTCGACGAACGACACCGTGGCGGGCAGGATCCGCGCCGACCCGAAGATCTCGGCCAGCGTCGCGAGCCGCGGATCCGGCAGCGGCACCACGCCGACGTTCGGCTCGATCGTCGCGAACGGGTAGTTCGCCGCCAGCACGTCGTTGCGCGTCAGCGCGTTGAACAGCGTCGACTTGCCGACGTTGGGCAGGCCGACGATGCCGAGGGTGAGGGACACGGACGTCCAGGGTAGTCGCGCCCGCGGGCGGGTCCGGCGGCGGCGCCGGAGGATTCCGGGCCGCATCGCCCGTCACCCGATCGTGGGAAACGCGTTAACGCGGGAGAAGCTGCTTCGTATAGGCCGAACAGACGACGTGCGATGCCTCGGAGGCGCCCGTGACCGCGCAGTTCCCGCCCCGGCTCCTGCTCGCAGGCGCGGTCGTGACCGCCCTGACCGCGAGCGGCGGCACCGTGCTCACCTTCCCCAGCGCCATGATCGGCGGCCCGGCCTCCGTTCCCATGGCCTCCTCCGGGTCCGCGGCGGCGGCCGCGTCCGCCGCGTCCGCCGCGTCCGCCGCGCCCGTCGCGCCTCCGACCGCCACCGGGGCCGACATCGCCGCGCTCGCCTCGGGCAGCGCGGGCGCCGTCGCCGGGGTGCCCGCCGAGCCGGCCCCGCGTGCGGCGAGCGGACGCTCCGGGACGTCCACCGCGCCGTCGCCGGACCCCGACCCCGACCGCGAGGGGCTGTCGGAGTCGGACTGGGCGCGGCTACCGATCAGCCTGCGCCAGCGGGTCCGGCTCGCCTGCGACCAGGGCTACCTGTCGGGTCCGCACTGCGCGCACGCCTGACACGCAGGGTGCGGCGGTCCCTCCCCCTGACCCGCAGGACGGACGACACGGAGCACCCCGGGCCTGACGCCGCTCGCACAGCCCGCTCACGCACAGCCGCTCGCACACACGTGCGAGCCGCGCACACACCCCGTGACGCTCGCACACACGGCCGACGGTATGTGCGAGCACCACCGGGTGTGTGCGAACAGGTCCGTGTCCGATTCCCGCGAGCACCACACCGGGCCCGCCTCGCACACACGTGCGAGCCGCGCACACACCCCGTGGCGCTCGCACACACGACCGACGATGTGCGCGAGCACCACCGGGTGTGTGCGAACAGGTCCGTGTCCGATTCCCGCGAGCACCACACCGGGCCCGCCTCGCACACACGTGCGAGCCGCGCACACACCCCGTGGCGCTCGCACACACGGCCGACGGGTGTGCGCGAGCACCGCCGGGTGTGTGCGAACAGGTCCGTGTCCGATTCCCGCGAGTACCGCGCCGGGGGCCGTGCCAGCATCGGTGGCGTGCGACTCGACGAGGACCTCTGCTACCGCGCCGTCACCGCCCGCGACGCGCGGTTCGACGGCCGCTTCGTCACCGCCGTGCGCACGACGGGGATCTACTGCCGCCCGTCCTGCCCGGCCGTGACGCCGCGCCGCCGCAACGTCGAGTTCCTCCCCACCGCGGGCGCCGCTCAGCAGCGCGGGTACCGCGCGTGCCGCCGCTGCCTGCCCGACGCGGTCCCCGGCTCGCCCGACTGGAACAGCCGCGCCGACCTCGCCGCCCGCGCCATGCGGCTGATCTCCGACGGCGTCGTCGAGCGCAGCGGCGTCCCGGGACTCGCGGCGCGCCTGGGCTACTCGCCGCGCCACCTCAACCGGGTCCTCACCGCCGAACTCGGCGCCGGGCCACTCGCGCTCGCCCGCGCCCACCGCGCGCACACGGCGCGCCTGCTCGTCGAGACGACCGAGCTCGGCCTGGCCGACGTCGCGTTCGCGGCCGGGTTCGCGAGCGTGCGCCAGTTCAACGACACCGTCCACGGGGTGTACGGGGTCCCGCCGTCGACGCTGCGGCGCGAGGCCGCAACCCGGCACCGGGGGCCGCGGCCCGTCGCCGGGGCGACCGTGCTGCGCCTGCCGCTGCGGCCGCCGTTCGACGGGGCGGGGCTGCTCGCGTTCCTCGGCGCGCGCGCCGTCCCGGGCGTCGAGTCCGTCGGCGCCGTCGACGCCATTGACGCAGGCGACCCGGGCGACCCCGTCGACCCCGTCGATGCCGGCTACCGGCGGACGGTGCGGCTGCCGCACGGCCCGGCGGTGGTCGCGCTGACGGTGCCCCCTGCGTCGTCCCCCGCCCCCGCTCCGGGACGAGCGGCCCGCCCGTCCGGACGCCGCCGCGACGACACGTCGCACGTCGTCGCCACGCTGCGGCTGGCCGATCCCCGCGATCTCGGCCCCGCCGTGCAGCGCCTGCGCCGCCTGCTCGACCTCGACGCCGACCCCGTCGCGGTGGACGCCGTTCTCGCCGCCGACCCGGCCCTCTCCACGTCCGTCGCGGCGACACCCGGCGTCCGGCTGCCCGGCACGGTCGACCCGGCGGAGACCGCGATCCGGGCGGTGCTCGGCCAGCAGGTGTCGGTCGCCGCGGCGCGGACGGCCTCTGCCCGGCTGGCCGCAGCGCTCGGCGAGCGCCTCCCGCCCACGCTGGCGTCCAGCACCCTCCCCGGCGGGCCGAAACTGCTCTTCCCCGCGCCGGAGGAGATCGCCGCCCGTGGCGCGGAGGTGCTCACCGGGCCGGCCCGCCGGATCGCGACCGTCGTCGGGCTCGCCGCCGCGATCGCGTCCGGCAAGCTGGTGCTCGACGCGGGCCGCGACCCGGCGCAGCTGCGCGCGGACCTGGTCGCCCTGCCCGGCATCGGGCCGTGGACGGCGGGCTACGTCGCCATGCGCGTGCTCGGCGACCCCGACGAACCGCTCACCGGCGACCTGGCGGCCCGCCACGGTGCCGCCGCGCTCGGCCTGCCCGGTGACGCCGCGGGGCTGCTGCGCCACGCGGCCCGCTGGCAGCCGTGGCGCTCCTACGCCGTGCAGCACCTGTGGCGCGCCGCCGCCGTGGGCCCGCGCCGGAGATCGGCATGAGCGGCCAGGCAGACCGGTCCCTACCAGCGCCCCGACAAGCGAGGAGAACCTCATGACCCCCCTCTGGGACACCGTCGACACCCCGTTCGGACCGTTCACCGCCGTCCTCGCCGACGACGGCGCCGTCCTCGCCTCCGGCTGGACCGCCGAGCTGGACGACCTGCTGCCACTCGTCCATCCCACGCTGCGTCCGGACCCCCGCCGCGGTGACCTCGGGCCGGTCGCCGCCGCGATCACCCGCTACCACGCCGGCGAGCTCTCCGTGATCGACGACGTCCCGGTCCGGCAGCGGTCCGGCGCCTTCCTGGAGCAGGCCTGGGTGGTGCTGCGCACGGTCCCCGCGGGCAGCCCGGTGACCTACACGGAGTACGCGGCGAAGTCGGGGCGTCCGGCGGCGGTCCGCGCGGCCGCGTCCGCGTGCGCGCGCAACGCAGCGGCCTTGTTCGTGCCGTGCCACCGCGTCCTGCGCTCGGACGGCACGCTGGGCGGCTTCCGGTGGGGCACCGCCCTCAAACGGCGCCTGCTGGACCACGAGGCCACCCACTGACCGCCCACTGACCGCGCTGACCGCACCGACACGAACCGACACGAACCGACACGAACCGCCCGGAGCGGCCGCACCGATTCGACCACCTGTTCGACCGCTCGGCGATCAGGCCCGCCCGCTGGCCGGACGGCGGCCTCACCCCGGCGCGTCGGCCCCGGTTCCGTCGGACCGTTGTTGCACGCTGCAGGGCGTGGACGTCGTCACCGCCGTGAATGTGCTGCTCATCGGCCTGATCCTCGGCCTGGTGGTCGGCGCGGGTGTGGCCTGGCTGCACCAGTCGGCGCGCCATCGCATCGCGCAGGCGGACGCCGCGCGGGCCGCGGCCGAGTCCGGGGCGATGCTGCGTTCGGACGCCGCCGCGCTGCGCGCCGAGCGTGCGTCCCTCCTGGAGCGGGTCGAGGAGCTCGCCGAGGAGTGCGAGCAGTCCCGCGAGCGCGCCCGCCGGGCCGAGAGCGAGGCCGCGGCGGCGAGGGCGGCGCTCGCCGGCGAGCGGGATGCGGCGGCCCGCCGCGAGGAGCTGCTCACCCGTCGCGAGGTGGAGCTGAAGGAGGCGTTCGGGGCGCTCTCGGCCGAGGCGCTGGCCCGCAACGGTGAGGCGTTCGCCGCGCTGGCGGAGAGCCGGATCAAGGAGGTGACGGCGGCCCTGGCGGCAGGGGCGCGCGGCGAGGCGCAGGAGCGCGCGAGCGCGATCGGGAAGCTGCTCGACCCCATGGCCGCGGCCCTGCAGCGGGTCGAGGGGCAGCTGCGCACGGTCGAGCGGGAGCGCGAATCGGCCTACGCGGGGCTGCGCGAGCAGGTCTCGGCGATGGGCGCGAGCTCCGAGCAGCTGCGCGCCGAGACGAAGCAGCTGGTCAACGCGCTGCGGGCGCCGCAGGTGCGGGGCCGGTGGGGCGAGCTGCAGCTGGAGCGGATCGCGCAGCTCGCCGGCATGGTGGAGCACTGCGACTTCGACACGCAGGTCGTCGCCGCCGGGCCGGACGGCGGGGTGCGGCCGGACATGGTCGTGCATCTCGCGGGCGGCAAGCAGATCGTCGTGGACGCGAAGGTGCCGTTCGCGGCGTACCTGGAGGCCGTCGAGAGCACGGATGCGGACGTGCACGCCGAGCGGCTCACGGCGCACGCGCGACAGCTCCGCCAGCACGTCGACGCGCTGTCCGGGAAGAGCTACTGGACGGCGTTCGACCCGTCGCCCGAGTTCGTCGTGCTGTTCGTGCCGGGCGACCCGTTCCTGGAGGCGGCCTGCAGGGCCGACCCGTCACTGCTGGAACACGCCTTCTCCCGCAACGTCGTGGTCGCGACGCCCACGACGCTGATCGCCCTGCTGCGCACCGTCGCGTACACGTGGCGGCAGGAGGCGCTGGCCCGCAATGCCGCCCAGGTCCACCAGCTCGGCAAGGACCTCCACAGCCGCCTCGCCACGATGGGCGGGCACGTCGCAAAGCTGGGCCGCAGCCTGGACACGGCCGTCGACTCCTACAACAAGGCGGTGTCCTCGCTGGAGACGCGGGTGCTGGTGACGGCCCGCAAGCTCACCGAGCTGAACGTGGCGGACGGCGAGCTGGCCGCACCGGTGCAGGTGGAGCGCTCGCCGAGGGTCGTATCGGCCCCGGAGCTGGTCGCGTCGGCCGACGAGTCGCTCGTCGCCCTGCACGGCGGGCATCCCGGCCGGCCGTTCGACGCGGCGGAACGCACGCTCCTCCATCCGGAGGACCGTGACGGCGAGCCACATCACGTCGGTCGGGCTACCGTGGCGCGATGAGCTCGACCGATGGCCCCCGCGGCACCGACGCTCCGGGCGCGGACGCTCCGCGCGAGCCGCGACCGGTCCCGCCGGGGTTCCCGATGGCCGAGCGGTCGATCCTGCCGACGGTGCTCGGGCTGCCCCCGGTGGCGGCGCTCTGCGTCGCGGCGGGCGGCACCGGCCTCGGTGTGCTGATCGATCTGCTGCGCATCGGCACGGTCGGGTGGGTCTTCTCCGCGTTCTACTTCACCGGGTGCGTGCTCGGGGTCGCGTGGGTGCGGAGGGCGAGCCTGTTCTGGCCGATGGTGGCGCCGCCGCTGCTCGTCGCGATCGCCGTCCCGACGGTCGTGTTCCTCGCCGCGCCTCCCCGGCCCGGGAGCGGCATCACCGAGAAGATGATCGCCGTCGGCGCGCCGCTCGTGAACGCGTTCCCCTCGATGGCGACGACGACGATCGCGGTGCTCGCGCTCGGCAGCGCCCGGATCCTCCTGCAGCCGCTGCGTCCACGCCGCGTCCGGAGCCCGCGATCCGGCGGGAGCGGCCGCGAGGGCACCAAGGACGCGGCAGCCGCGGCGGGGCGCGCCGACGCCGGGGAACGCGAGCGCCGCCCGAGCGGTCGCCGCTCCTAGCGGGCGCTGCGCGCCGGCCGCAGCTCGCGGGGCAGCGCGAACGTGAGCGTCTCCTGCGCCGTCTCGATCTCCTCGACCTCGCCCCAGCCGCGCTCGGCGAGATGGTCGAGCACGCCGCGCACCAGCACCTCCGGTACCGACGCCCCGCTGGTGATGCCGATCGTCGTGACACCGCGCAGCCACGCGTCGTCGATCTCGCGCGCGTAGTCGATCAGCTTCGCCGCACCCGCCCCCGCCTGCAGCGCCACCTCCACCAGCCGCACGGAGTTCGACGAGTTGCGCGAGCCCACCACGAGCACGAGGTCGCAGCGCGGAGCCATCGCCTTGACGGCCACCTGACGGTTCTGCGTGGCGTAGCAGATGTCGTCGCTGGGCGGGTTCTGCAGCGACGGGAAGCGCTCGCGCAGCGCGCGGACCGTCTCCAGCGTCTCGTCGACCGACAGCGTGGTCTGCGAGAGCCAGATGACCTTCTCCGGGTCGCGCACCGTCACCGCGGCGACGTCCTCGGGCGTCTCGACGAGCTGGATGTGCTCGGGCGCCTCGCCGGAGGTGCCCTCGACCTCCTCGTGACCGTGGTGGCCGACGAGCAGGATGTCGTAGTCCTCGCGCGCGAACCGCTTGGCCTCGTGATGCACCTTCGTCACCAGCGGGCAGGTGGCGTCGATGGTGCGCAGGCCGCGCTCCTTTGCCTGCTCGTGCACCACGGGCGACACGCCGTGGGCGGAGAACACCACGAGGGCACCCTCCGGAACCTCGTCGGTCTCATCGACGAAGACGGCGCCGCGCTGCTCGAGCGTATCGACGACGTGGAGGTTGTGCACGATCTGCTTGCGCACGTAAACGGGTGCGCCGTGCTTCTCCAGAGCCCGCTCCACCGCCTCGACGGCCCGGTCGACGCCGGCGCAGTAGCCGCGAGGCTTGGCCAGCAGGACACGCTTCGTGCCGGTCTCGGGCGAGGTCATGGCGTCCATGGTACGGGCGGCTGCGGGCGCCGGGCCGTGCCCCGGCCCACACGACCAGGTGCGCACCCGGGGTGCCGCAGGCCACGGAGCAGGGAAGAATGCCGGTATGAAGCCGCAACCGCTGCCGCTGCCGGTCCGCGTCGCCGCAGGGCTCGTCGCCACCGCTGTGGAGCAGGTCCGGGACCTGCCGCGGCTCGCGGTCGAGCTGCCGGTGACGGCGGTGAGCCAGGCACTGCAGACCTCGATGCGGGTCCAGCAGACGATCACCGATCTCGCGATCAAGGGCGACCGCGTCCTCGGCATGCTGCGCCCCCTCGAGGAGAAGCCGAGCTGGGCGACGTTCGACGAGGATCTCGAGGAGGACGGCGGCCGTCCGACGAACGGCGTCACGCCGCTGCGCCGCCCCGAGCCCGAGCGGATCCCCGTCGCCCGCCCGCCGGCGCCGGTGACGGCTGCCGCGGCTGAGCCGGACGGGCCCGAGGAGCCGGACGGCCCGAGCGTCCTGCCGAAGTACCCTGAGCTCTCGATCCCCCAGCTGCGCGCGCGCCTGCGCTCGCTCACCGTGGACGACCTTCGGCTGCTGCTGGCCTGGGAGAACGCCCACGAGGCGCGACCCGCGTACGTCACGATGCTCACCAACCGGATCGCCACGGTCACGGCGAGTTGACCCGTCCCGAGCCCACCTCGGCCGACGCGCCCTGGCCGGTGCGGACGGTGGCGCGCAAGATCATGGAATGGGTGGATCGCCTGGGCGCGGTGTGGGTGGAGGGGCAGCTCGCGCAGGTCACCGCCCGCCCGGGCACGAACACCGCGTTCCTCGTGCTGCGCGATCCCGCCGCCGACGTGTCGCTGCAGCTCACCGCCCCGATCCGGCTTGTACGCGACGGCGGGGCCGCGGTCACCGAGGGCAGACGGGTCGTCGTCCACGGCAAGCCGTCGTTCTTCCCGGCCCGCGGCACGCTCTCGCTGCGGGTCGACGAGATCCGCGCCGTCGGCATCGGTGAGCTGCTCGCCCGCATCGAGCGGCTGCGCCGCCTGCTCGCCGCCGAGGGGCTGTTCGACCCCGCCCGCAAGCGCCGCCTGCCGTTCCTGCCGGGGCGCATCGGCCTCGTCACGGGCCGGGCGTCGGCGGCCGAGCACGACGTCGTCACGAACGCGACGACGCGCTGGCCTGCGGTTGAGTTCCGGATCTGCCACGTCGCCGTGCAGGGTGGGCTCGCCGTCGCACAGATCGTGGACGCCCTCGACGCCCTGGACCGCGACCCGGACGTGGACGTGATCGTGCTGGCCCGCGGCGGCGGCAGCGTCGAGGACCTCCTGCCGTTCTCCGACGAGACGCTGTGCCGGGCGGTCGCCGCGTGCCGCACGCCGGTGGTGTCGGCGATCGGCCACGAACCCGACACCCCGCTCGTGGACCACGTCGCCGACCTGCGTTGCTCCACCCCCACCGAGGCCGGGCGGCGGCTCGTCCCGGATCTCGCGGAGGAGACCGCCCGGATCGCCGGGCTGCGCGACCGGGCGCGGCGGGCGCTGGCCGGCTGGGTCGACCGTGAGGAGCAGCTGCTCGCACAGCTGCGCGCCCGCCCGGTGCTGGCCGACCCGGTGTCGGCCCTCGACGCGCGGGCCGGGGACGTCACGCGGCTGCGCGATGCGGTCCGCGGGAGCGTCCTGCGCGGGCTGGAGCGCCGTGAGCACGACCTCGCCCACGTCCGCGCGCGGCTCACCGCGCTCGGCCCGGCCGCGACGCTGGCCCGCGGCTACGCCGTGGTGCAGCGTGTACCCGGCGACGGCATCGCCGGGATCCCGCCGGTGCTGCGCTCGGTCGGCGAGGTGACGGCGGGCGACCGGCTGCGGATCCGGGTCGCGGACGGGGCGGTGTCGGCGACCGTCGACGGTGCGGAGCCTGCGGGTGCGCGCCCGCAGGCGGGGAAGGGAACGGCATGAGCGAGCCCGCGGTGGACGGCCTCGACTACGAACAGGCCCGCGACGAGCTCGCGGACGTCGTGCGCCGCCTGGAGCAGGGCGGGTTGTCGCTCGACGAGTCCGTCGCGCTGTGGGAGCGGGGAGAGGCGCTCGCCCGCCGCTGCGAGGAGCGGCTCGCGGGCGCGCGCGAGCGGGTGCGGGAGGTGCTGGACCGCACGGACGGCGCCGGCGACTGATCCGATCCCCGGCGCGGGGCGGACCCCGAGCGTGCACCCGCTCACCCCTCGGCCTGCAGAACCGCACACTCGGCGGGCCGAGCGCGCATCGACCGTGCACCCACTCAGCTCCCGGCCTGCCTGACCGCACACTCGGCGGGCCCGCTGGCCACCGATGAAACGCGCAACTCGCGGCCATGAGATGCGCAACTCGCGGTCACCGGGGCGGGGGTGTCCCCGCAGGCAGCGTCTCCCCCGCGAGCGTGGCCTCGGCGAGCGTGCGGAACTCGTCCTCGCCCGCGCTGCCCGTGACGAGCAGGCGGACGCCGGCCACGTCGGCCACCCACAGCGCTTCGTCCCCGCCGTAGACGACCCACCGCGTACCGCCCACGTCCACGACACCGGTCGGCGGGGGCACCGTCCCCGCCACGTCGCGGACGAGCGCCTCCTCCGGGGCGTCGGACTGCACGAGCTCCAGGTAGCGGCCCGCACCGGTGACGTACCCGGCCCGGACGGCGGTGCCGGGCCCGCCGGCGACGGTGGCCCGGTCCACGGCGTTGCTGCGCCATCCCGGTGGCACGGCCGGGATCCGGACGGCGAACGGCGCCAGCCGCGCCGCGTCGCGCAGGAGGGCGGGCGCGTCGACGGCGGGGCCGGCGGACGGGTCGATCTCGGGCCCGCCCGGGGCGAAGGAGCACCGGGACAGGCCACCGAGGAGCAGCACCACCGGCAGCAGCACGAGGATCGCCCCGACGAGCTGGCGCGGCCCCAGCGCGCTGCGCGGGGGTGGCCTGCGCGGCTCGTGTGGCGGGGTGGGGTCGAACGTCACATCCCGGATCGTTCCAGCCGAGGCGTCAGCAGGTCCGGCGACCGCCGTCCGTCTGCGAGGATCGGCATCCGGAGCGGTAGACACAGGAGGCCGGGTATGACTTCGCAGTCGGGTGGGTCTCAGCCGGGCGGCGCGCGCAGGCGGGAGGCCCCGGACCGGAACCTCGCGATGGAGCTGGTCCGGGTCACGGAGGCCGCGGCGATGGCCGCCGGGCGGTGGGTCGGACGCGGCGACAAGAACGGTGGCGACGGCGCGGCGGTCGACGCGATGCGCCAGCTCATCGGCAGCGTCTCGATGCGCGGCATCGTCGTGATCGGCGAGGGTGAGAAGGACGAGGCGCCCATGCTCTACAACGGCGAGCGGGTCGGCAACGGCGAGGGCCCCGAGGTGGACGTCGCCGTGGACCCGATCGACGGCACGACGCTGATGAGCAAGGGCATGCCGAACTCGGTCGCTGTGCTCGCGGTCGCCGAGCGCGGAGCGATGTTCGACCCCTCGGCGGTGTTCTACATGGAGAAGCTCGCCGTCGGCCCGGAGGCGGCCGATGTGATCGACATCACGGCGCCGATCGCGGAGAACGTCCGCCGGATCGCGCGGGCCAAAGGCACGGACGTCGCCGACGTGAGCGTCTGCATCCTGGACCGCCCGCGCCACGACGGGATCGTCAAGGAGATCCGACGGACGGGTGCACGGATCCACTTCATCAGCGACGGCGATGTCGCCGGGGCGATCTCGGCGGCGCGTCCGAACACCGGCATCGACCTGCTCGTCGGCATCGGCGGCACCCCGGAGGGGATCATCGCCGCCGCCGCACTCAAGTGCATGGGCGGCGCGATCCAAGGCAGGCTGTGGCCCCGCGACGACGACGAGCGGATGAAGGCGATCGACGCCGGTCACGACCTGGAGAGGGTGCTCAGCACGGACGACCTGGTGCGCGGCGACAACGTCTTCTTCTGCGCCACCGGGATCACGGACGGCGATCTGCTGCGCGGCGTGCACTACCGGGCGGGCGGGTGCACCACGCAGTCGATCGTGATGCGGTCGAAGTCCGGCACCGTCCGGATGATCGACGGCTACCACCGGCTGACGAAGCTGCGCGAGTACTCCTCCGTCGACTTCGACATCGCCGACGAACTGCTGGCCGAGCAGGAGCACAACCCGCCCCTGCCGTGATCGAATCGTGAGCACGGGGTCACTCGATCGGATCTCAACTCACCCGCTCCGGCCGGAGATCATCCTTGTGGTCGGGGTCGTGCGCTGTACGGCGGGCGGGGCGGGACGGGGGTTCGCGATGCGGGTGTCTCAGGTGCTGGGCATGGCGTTGGTCGCGTTGGGCACGGTGGTGGCGGTCGGCGCGGCGGCCGCGCCGATGACGGGGCCGGTCGTCAGTGAGCCGGTGACGGCCGAGCCGATGACCACCGAGCCGATGACCACCGAGCCGGTCGTCGCGGCGTCGGCCGCCACCGCGCCGGCGGTCGCGGTCCCCGACGCGGCGCCGGCACCCGCCGCCGTCCCGGCACCGGTCCCCGCGGTCGTCGCGGGCACACCGTGCTCCCCGGCGGCCCGCGCGTGCGCGGACCTGTCCTCGAACCAGGCCTGGCTGATCCGGGACGGGAAGATCGAGTACGGCCCCACGAAGATCGTGCACGGGAAGTCCGGGTACCGGACCCCGGCGGGGACGTTCCGGGTGTTCTTCAAGAGCCGCAACCACGTCAGCTCCATCTACGACGTGGCGATGCCCAACGCGGTGTTCTTCAACGGCAACATCGCGTTCCACCAGGGCCCGCTGCGCGGCGGATCGCACGGGTGTGTGCGGCTGTCGAAGTCGGCGTCGCAGGTGTTCTTCGCCACGCTGCAGCGCGGCGACGTCGTCCAGATCGTCCGGTAGCGCACCCGGCCCGCGCCCGTGTATGCCGGGCACATGACGAGCGACGACGCCCGCGAGGCCACCGCCTACCGCATCGAGCGCGACACGATGGGCGAGGTGCGGGTCCCCGCGGAGGCACTGTGGCGGGCCCAGACGCAGCGGGCCGTGGAGAACTTCCCGATCTCCGAGCGGGGGCTGGAGCGCGCCCAGATCCGGGCGATGGGCCTGGTCAAGGCCGCGGCAGCGCGGGTGAACGGGCGGCTCGGGATGCTGGCCTACGATGTCGCGAAGGCGGTCGCGGCGGCGGCGGACGAGGTGGCGGCGGGCCGCCACGACGACCACTTCCCCGTCGACGTCTTCCAGACCGGCTCAGGCACCAGCTCGAACATGAACGCCAACGAGGTGATCGCCGAGCTCGCCGCGCGGGGCGGGGTCGACGTGCACCCGAACGACCACGTCAACGCCTCGCAGTCGTCCAACGACGTCTTCCCGACGACCATCCACCTCGCCGCCACCGAGGCGCTCGCCACCGACGTGATCCCGGCACTGGAGTACCTCGCGGCCACCCTGCGCCGTCGCGCCGCGGACTGGGCCGACGTCGTCAAGGCCGGTCGCACGCACCTCATGGACGCGGTGCCGATCACGCTGGGCCAGGAGGCGGGGGGCTGGGCCACCCAGGTCGAGAACGGCGTGGCGCGGCTGCGCGACGCACTGCCCCGGCTCGGCCAGCTGCCGATCGGCGGCACCGCGGTCGGCACGGGGCTCAACGCCCCGGACGGGTTCGGGGCCGCCGTGGTGGCGGAGCTGCGCACCGCGACAGGTCTGGATGTGCTCTCCGAGGCGCCCGACCACGTCGAGGCGCAGGGCGCCCGGGACGGCCTGGTGGAGGCCTCGGGGGCGCTGCGGACGGTGGCCGTCTCCCTGTTCAAGATCGCGAACGATCTGCGCTGGCTCGGCTCCGGGCCACGGACGGGGCTCGCCGAGCTGCACCTGCCGGACCTGCAGCCGGGCAGCTCGATCATGCCAGGCAAGGTCAACCCGGTGATCTGCGAGGCGACGATGATGGTCGCCGCGCAGGTGCTCGGCAACGACGCCACGGTGGCCTTCGCCGGTGCCCAGGGCAACCTCGAGCTGAACGTGATGATGCCAGTGATGGCCCGCAACGTCCTGGAGTCGGCGCGCCTGATCGCCGCCGTCTCGCGCCTGCTGGCCGACAAGGTCGTCGCGGGTGCCGAGGCGGACGTCGAGCGGGCGCGGGAGTACGCGGAGTCCTCGCCGTCGATCGTCACGCCGCTGAACCGCTACCTCGGCTACGAGGAGGCGGCGTCGATCGCGAAGCAGTCGCTGGCGCAGCGCAGGACGATCCGCGACGTGGTGCTGGAGCGCGGCCACGTCGACGCCGGGAAGCTGACCCTGGAGCAGCTCGACGCGGCGCTGGACGTGCTGGCGATGGCCCGCGGCGGCCGCTGACCGCGAGTTCCGCATCCCACCGCCGCGAGTTGCCGGTCTCCCGCCCGCGAGTTGCGCATCCCGCCCCCGCGAATTCCGCATCCCGCCCCCGCGAGTTGCCGGTCTCCCGCCCGCGAGTTGCCGGTCTCCCGCCCGCGAGTTGCGCATCTCATCAGGTCGTGATGCGGATTCCGTCGGGCTCGGGTCACAGCAAGGCTGCGAGCAGCGGGGCGCAGCGTTCCAGGTCCTCCGAATCCCGAAGGTCCGGCACGGCGAGGAACACCGTCCCGACGCCCGCGCCGGCCAGTTCCCGATAGCGGCGCGCGTGCTGTGCGGGAGTCCCGGCGTGATGGCGGGCGGCGAACGTCGCGGCTCGGGTTCGCCCGCGCAGCCGCTCCACGCGCGCCGCGGCGTCGTCGCGGTCCGTCCCGACCACCGCCACGTCCAGCACGGTCACCTCCACCTCGGCCGGGTCGCGGCCCGCGGCGGCGCACGCCCGGCGCAGCACGTCGATCCGCTGTGGAAGCCGGTCGTCGGCCGCGACGTTGGCGCCGTCGGCGAGTTCCGCGGCGATCCGCAGGGTCCGTTCCCCCGCACCACCGACGATCACCGGTACCGGCCCGATGGGCCGCGGGTAGCACGTCGTCTCGGGCAGCGCGACGTACCGGCCCGCGTGCGGCCCGGTACCGGGTGCCCAGAGCGCGCGCAGCGTCTCGACGCCGGCGGCGAGCCGATCGAGCCGCTCCGGCGCGGACGGCAGGGTGAGCCCGTACGCCGCGTGCTCGCGGGCCCACCAGCCCGCGCCGAGACCGCAGAAGGCGCGCCCGCCGCTCAGGACGTCAAGGGTCGCAACGGCCTTCGCAACGAGTCCCGGCGCCCGCATCGACACGGGCGAGACGAGCGTGCCGAGCCGCAGCCCGGTGGGCAGGCCCGCGAGCATCCCGAGCGTCACGTACGGCTCCGGGATCGGTTCCCACGCCCGTCCGACCTGCGGAATCTGGACGAGGTGGTCCATGAGCGCGAGGCCGTCGAAGCCCACGGCGTCCGCGGCGAGGGCGACGTCGCGCACCCATCGCGCCGGGTCGTCGCCCCAGGGGAAGCGCGACAGCTGCAGCATCACCCTGACAGGACGCGCATCACGGCCTGATGAGATGCGCAACTCGCGGCCGCGAGATGCGGAACTCGCGGGGGCGACGGCCACCCCGGGGACCGCGTCACCCCCCACCACGACGACCCGGTCCCAACCCTCCCCCGCCGCCGTCGCGGCCAGCCCGCGCACACGGCGCAGCTGGCCGGTGAGCACCGTCGCCGGGACGGGCCGGTCCCGGCCACGGTTGCGTTCCCGGCACAGCGCCGCAGGGGTGTCCAGCACGACGAGCACGGCCGCCAACCCCGCCGCCCGGGCCAGCCGCAGATGCGCGGCGCGGCGGGCGTCGTCGAGGCCGAGGGTGTCGACGACGGTGGTCAGCCCGCGGCCGGCCCGCGCGGCGACGATCCGGTCCAGCAGCTCGAACGCGTCCCCCGACGCATCGAGGTCCGCGGGCCCGCTGCCGACGATCCCGCGCAGCGCGTCGGAGGAGACGATCTCGACGGCTCGGTAGCGGGCCGCGGCCCACGTCGACTTCCCCGAACCCGCAGCTCCGGCCAGCACGACGAGCGCCGGGTCGGGCAGCGGAGAGGTCGTCACGGGCGCGAGTCTGCCCGGCCGGCAACCACCAGGTCACGATCTCGTTCACCCGCCCGCCCAGCGGTTGTCACGGCCGCGCCATGTCGTGCACGCTTCGGCCGCCGAGGGTGATCACCGGCGATCACCCTGTCGAGCGATGTGGAGGACGCAGTGCGACGAGAGCGCCAGATCGCGGTCGTGCTCGGTGCGGTGCTGGCGACGGCACTCACCGGCTGCGTGAGCTCGGGCGGCGGTGGTGGGGGCGGTGCGGCGGGCGGCGACGCGTCGGCGTGGGCCACCGCCACGTCGGCTGCGGAGGGCGGCGGTTTCGACGCGCTCGTGGCCGCCGCCAAGGAGGAGGGCACGCTCAACGTCATCGCGCTGCCGCCGGACTGGGCAAACTACGGCGCGATCATCACGACCTTCTCCGACAAGTACGGCATCAAGGTCGAGTCGGCGAACCCGGAGGGTTCCAGCCAGGACGAGATCAACGCCGTCCAGCAGCTGGGCACGCAGGAGCGCGCGCCGGACGTCCTGGATCTCGGCCAGTCCTTCGCGCTGGGCAACATCGCGCTCTTCGCCCCCTACAAGGTGCAGACCTGGGACTCGATCCCGGCGGCGAACAAGGACCCGAACGGCGCCTGGGTCAACGACTACGGCGGGTTCATCTCGATCGGCTGCAACAGCTCGCTCGTCCCGAACTGCCCGACGACGATCGCCGATCTCGCGAAGCCCGAGTACTCGGGCAAGGTGGCGCTCAACAGCGACCCGACGCAGGCCGCGTCCGCGTTCGCGTCGGTCTGGGCGGGGGCACTCGCCAACGGCGGCTCGCTCGACAACATCCAGCCCGGCGTCGAGTACTTCGGCACGCTCTCGAAGAGCGGCAACCTGCTGAAGATCGACCCGACGCCCGCGACCATCCAGAGCGGCCAGACCCCGATCGTCCTGGACTGGGACTACCTCAACGTCACCGAGACCGAGAAGAACAAGGCCAGCTTCGACTGGAAGGTCGCCGTGCCGAGCGACGGCCTGTTCGCCCAGTACTACGCTCAGGCGATCAACAAGAACGCCCCGCACCCGGCGGCGGCCCGGCTGTGGCAGGAGTTCCTGTTCTCCGACGAGGGTCAGAACCTGTGGCTCGCCGGCAAGGCCCGCCCCGTCCGGCTGGACGAGATGACCACAGCGGGCACCGCGGACCAGGCGCTGCTCGCCGCGCTGCCGCAGGTCGAGGGCGAGCCGCAGTTCCCCACCCAGGAACAGACGGACGCGGCGAAGGAGGTCGTCGCCACGACGTGGGCGAGCGCCACGTCGTGACACGGCCGTGACCCTGCTGGAGACGCCCGCCGCGGACCCCGCACCCCCACGGCGGGCGGGCCGGGCGTGGGCCCTCCTCGGGTTGCTGCCGTTCGCCGCGTACCTGCTCGTGTTCCTCGGCGGCCCGCTGTTCTTCGTGATCAGCGGGGCGCTCTCGACCGCCGACGGGCGTCCCACGCTGGACAACGTCATCGCGTCGCTGACGGCGCCGCAGTACCGGGCCGCGTTCGCGTCGAGCCTGTGGATCTCGGCGCTGACGGCGCTGATCGGGGCGGTCGCGGGGGCGTTCCTCGCCCAGGCGGTGGTGGTCGGGCGGCAGGGCGGCCCGCTGCATCGGGTGACGGCGACGGGGTCCGGGGTGCTCGCCTACTTCGGCGGGGTGCCGCTGGCGTTCGCCTTCATCGCCGCCCTGGGCCAGACGGGCCTGGCGACGCTCTGGCTGCGCGCCGCGGGCCTGGACCTCTACGCCGCGGGGTTCCGCATCGACTCGCTCACCGGCCTCGCGCTCACCTACGTCTACTTCCAGATCCCGCTCATGGTCATCCTGATCACCCCGGCGCTCGAGGGCCTGCGGCCGCAGTGGCGGGAGGCCGCGGAGAACCTGGGGGCGTCGTCGTGGGCGTACTGGCGGCACGTGGCGCTGCCGGTGCTCGCGCCCGCGCTCGGCGGGGCCACGCTCGTCCTGTTCGGCAACGCCTTCGCCGCCTACGCGACGGCGCTGGCGCTCACCAGCGGGCAGATCCCGATCGTGCCGACGGCGATCGCGGCGGCGCTGTCGGGCAACGTGCTGACCGGCCAGCAGAACGTCGGGCTCGCGCTGGGCCTCGACATGGTGCTCGTGATCTCCGTGGTCATGGTCGGCTACCTGTGGCTGCAGAAGCGCGCCTCCCGGTGGACGCGGTGAGAGGACGGGTGAGGCCTTGGCGGGCGGTCGTCCTCGGGCTCGCCGCGGTGTACTTCCTGATGCCGCTGATCGCCGCGGCGGAGTTCAGCCTGCGCGTCCCCGGCGGCTACGGGCCGACGAACTACCTCGCCGTGGTGCGGGACGCGGCGCTGTTCGAGGCCGTGCTCACCTCGCTCGGGATCGCCCTGCTCACCGCCGCGCTCACGCTCGTCCTCGTGGTGCCCACGGCGGTGTGGGTGCGGCTGCGGCTGCCGGGCCTGTCGGGCCTGCTGGAGAGCGTGACGATCCTGCCGATCGTCATCCCACCGGTCGTGATGGCGGCGGGGATCGCGTTCGTGCAGGCCAACCTGGGTGGCCCGGTGTTCCGGGAGCTCTTCGCCTCCTCCACGACGGCGCTGACCCCGTTCTACGTGGTCCTCGCGGTGCCGTTCGCCTTCCGCGCGATCGACAACGGGCTCGCCGCGGTCCCCCTGCGCACACTCGTGGAGGCCGCCCGCAACCTCGGCGCCGGTCGCGCGACGACGCTGGTGCGGGTGGTCCTGCCGACGATCCGCACCGCCGTGCTCGGCGCGGCGTTCCTGACGCTCGCGCTGGTGCTCGGCGAGGTCGTGATCGCGCGGATCCTGCTCTACACCGACACCTTTCCGGTCGCGGTGGTCGAGGTCGGCCGCACGGCGGCCGGCGTGTCGGTCGCGCTGTCGCTGGCCGCGCTCGTGCTGACGTGGCTTCTGCTGCTCGCTGTCTCGTTCGCGGGCGGCCGGACCGGGAGGTCGCGATGACCGCGCAGGCACCACCGGCGACGCAGCGCGGGGTCGCCGTCGAGTTCCGCGGCATCCGGCGCAGCTTCGGCGCCACCCACGCGCTGGACGGGCTGGACCTCGCGCTGAAGCCCGGCGAGCTGCTGGCGCTGCTGGGCCCGTCCGGCTGCGGGAAGACGACGGCGCTGCGGCTGCTCGCCGGGTTCGACAAGCCGACGGCGGGCCGCGTGCTGATCGGCGGCAAGGACGTCACGGACCTGCCGGCCGCGCGCCGCGACACCGGCATGGTGTTCCAGGCCTACTCCCTGTTCCCGACGATGACGGCCGCGGAGAACGTCGGCTTCGGGCTGCGGATGCGCAAGGTCGCGGCGGCCGCGCGCGCGAAGCGGGCCGCCGAGCTGCTGGAACTGGTCGGGCTCGGCGACCGCGGCGGCGCCTACCCCCACCAGCTCTCCGGTGGCCAGCAGCAGCGGGTGGCGCTGGCCAGGGCGCTCGCGGTGTCGCCGTCGGTGCTGCTGCTCGACGAGCCGCTCTCCGCGCTGGACGCCCGGGTGCGGGTCCAACTGCGCGACGAGATCCGCCGCGTGCAGCTCGCCGAGGGCATCACGACGCTCTTCGTCACCCACGACCAGGCCGAGGCGCTCGCCGTCGCGGACCGGGTGGCGGTGCTGTTCGGCGGGCGGCTGGAGCAGGTCGGCACGCCGCAGGAGGTGTACGGCTCCCCGGCCACCGGATTCGTCGCCGAGTTCGTGGGGGTGCAGAACACGCTCACCGCCGAGGTCGTCGGCGACCGGGTGCGGGTGCTCGGCGTGGAGGTGCCGGTGGTGGGCGCGCTCGGTGACGAGCCGGTCGTGGCCGTGCGCCCCGAGGAGCTGACGGTCGGCGCGGACGGCGAGCGCGGCACCGTCGTCTCGTCGACGTTCCTGGGGCCGGTGACGCGGCTGGTCGTGTCGGTGGCGGAGGGCGAACTGATCGTGGACGCCGTCTCCCGGCCGGGACTGCCGGGGATCGGCGAGACCACCACCGTCGGGCTGGCGGCCGACCGGGTGCGTGCCGCGGCGACCTGATCCGCCGTTCCGGGCCACGGGGATGGCGCCTGCCGCCCCGCCGCCCGTCTCCGTGGCCGTCAGGGGCCGCCTCACAGGGACAGCACACGCCTCGCAGACGCCGCAGCCCCTGCGAGGCGTGCGGGAGGTCTGCGAGGGGGAGGGTCGTCCAAGAGTCCGTCGAGTGCGCGGAAACGTCGGGGGTCGCTGGCACCATCGGGTCCGTGCTGCTCGCCGAGGTCGTCGCCACGTCCGCCGCGGTCGGGGCCACACGCGCCCGCCTGGCGAAGCGGGACGCGCTGGCCACGCTGCTGCGGGCGGCCCCGCCGGAGGAGGTCGAGGCAGCCACGGCGTGGCTCGCGGGCGAGCCCCGGCAGGGGCGGCTCGGGGCGGGCTGGCGCACGCTGTCCGCCCTGGACGTCGCAGCCGCCGCCGATGCCACCCTCACCATCACGGCGGTCGACGCGCTGCTGGACGCGCTCGCCGCCACGTCGGGCTCCGGGTCCACGGCCCGGCGCGCGGCGCTGCTCGCGGAGCTCTTCGGGGCCGCCACCGCCGACGAGCAGCGGTTCCTGGTGCGGCTGCTCACCGGCGAGCTGCGCCACGGGGCGCTGGAGGGCGTGATGCTGGACGCCGTCGCGGCCGCCGCGGACGTCCCGGCGGCGGTGGTGCGCCGGGCGTTCATGCTCTCGGGCCGGTTGCCGCAGACGGCGGCGCTCGCGCTCTCCGGCGGCGCGGCGGCGCTCCAGGCCGTCACGCTGCGGGTGGGCCGGCCGGTGCGGCCGATGCTCGCGAGCCCCGGGTCGTCGCTGGACGCGGCGCTCGCCACCCTGGGTCCCGAGGTCACCGTCGAGTACAAGCTGGACGGAGCGCGCATCCAGGTGCACCGCGACGGCGACGACGTGCGGGTCTGGACGCGCACGCTGCGCGAGGTCACCGCCGGGGTGCCGGAGCTGGTGGAGCACGTCCTGGCGCTGCCGTGCCGCACCGCCGTGCTGGACGGCGAGTCGCTCGCCCTCGACGACGACGGCCGCCCCCGGCCGTTCCAGGAGACGATGAGCCGCTTCGGGGCGGACGGGTCGCCCACCCTGCTCAGCCCCTTCTTCTTCGACCTGCTGCACCTGGACGGCACCGACCTGATCGACGAACCGCTGCACGCCCGGCTGGCCGCGCTGGACGGCCTGCTGGCCGCGCACCCCGCCCTGCGCATGCCCGGGCGTCGCCGTCCCGGCGCCGAGGAGGCCGCGGAGGTGCTGGACGCCGCGCTCACCGCCGGGCACGAGGGCGTCGTCGTCAAGGCGCTGGACGCCCCGTACGCGGCGGGGCGGCGCGGCAAGGCGTGGCAGAAGGTGAAGCCGGTGCACACGCTCGATCTCGTGGTGCTCGGCGCGGAGTGGGGTTACGGGCGGCGCACGGGGAGCCTCTCGAACATCCACCTCGGCGCCCGCGACCCGGACGGCGGCGAGCCGGTGATGGTCGGCAAGACGTTCAAGGGCATGACGGACGAGCTCCTGGCCTGGCAGACCGCCACGTTCCCGGCGCTCGCCCGGCGGGAGCAGGCCGGATCGAGCGACAGCGACGGCCATGCGCAGGGCACAGCGAGCAATGAGCACAGCCACGAGCTGCTGCTGCGCCCGGAGCTGGTCGTGGAGATCGCGCTGGACGGGGTGCAGCGCAGCACCCGCTACCCCGGCGGGGTGGCGTTGCGGTTCGCCCGGGTGGTGCGCTACCGGCCGGACAAGACGCCCGCCGACGCCGACACGATCGACACCGTGCGGGCCCTGCTGCCGGGCTGACGACGGCGAGGCGGCGGACGCCGCTGGTACCCTCGCCCCGTCCGCGCCCGCCGCGCGGCACGACTTTCCGCCACCGGAGGGGGAACCGTGGGCGCCGTCGACGCCTCCGTCTCGCACACCGCCGTGATGCCCGAGGTACTGGTCAGCCGGGACGACCGCTACCTGCTCGTGGCGGCACCGAGCGCGGCGAGGTCTTCTGGTGGCCCCCGGGTGCCTACTGGGTGCAGGCGGGCACGTGCGATCTCACCACCACCGATCCGGCGGACTGGATCCGCACCACGCTGGCCGAGCAGATCCGGGTCCCGGTGACGGGCGTCGCCCTGCGCGGGGTGTCGCTCGTGGACGTCGACCACGCGCCGGTGCTCACCTACGAGGCGACCAGCGAGGGCGAGCCCCGCCCGAACCCCGAGTGCGGGTTCGACCGGGCCGAGTTCTTCGCGCCCGCCGAGATGCCCGCGCGGCTAGGCCGCGACGAGGTCCACGGGCGGTGGCTGCGCACGCTGCTCGGCGCCGAGCACCGCCAGGGCTGAGGGTGGCCGCGCCCGCGCCGGGCAAGCTCGCGCGCTTCGTGCGCTCCCCGTGGTTCAGCCTGCTCGTCGGCGTCGTGGTGGGCGTGCTGTGGCTGGTCGTGGAGGAGTACGTCCTCGGCCGGGACGAGTCGACGGGCGCCAAGGTCGTGAGCGCCACGGTGTCGGCGCTCGTCGGGGCTCTCGCGACGCTGCTCGTGCAGCTCTACGGCCAGCTGGAGAACGTCGTCGGCCGGTTCGACCGCCTCGAGACGCTGGTGACCGAGCTGCAGTCCGGGGTGGAGGACTTCCACCGCCTCGAGGAACGCCTCCTGCCCAGCCTCTACGTGAGCCCCGGGATGAAGGGGTTGCACGCCGAGCTGCTCGCCTGGCGCGCGCACATCGACACCGGCAACGGGCACCGCGCGTCGCCGCTGGAGCGCCACGCGTGGGCCGCGCTCGCCGACGCCTACTTCCGGGGCGAGTCCGAGCGGATCCAGAGCAAGACGTTCAAGACGACATCGGACCAGTACACGACGCTCGTGAACGAGGTGACGCAGACCCTCGCCGGCACGTTCGCCGGGCAGGACGGCGGGCGCGACCGCGTGCGGCTGATCCGCGTGCACCTGACGGGGATGCTGCCCGAGGAGTTCTACAACGGACCCCAGATCGAGTACAGCCGCCGCGGGTCGGAACCGCTGTTCTTCAGCCACCGGTGGGAGGACTACCCGGTCCTGTACGGCGACGAGTACCGGGCGGACCCGAGCACGCGCATCCGCCGCCACATCGTCGTGCGCCAGCCGGACTTCCAGCGGCCCGAGCTGAGCGCGCTCTCCACGCTCCCCGACCTGCGGGCGCAGGCCCGCCTCGTGATCGGTGGCGAGGACGTGCGGCTGCTGATCAACGACGTCGAGCGGGAGCATCCCGCCGTCCTGCGCAGGCTGCTGCGCTGGAGCCCGCTGCCGCCCGGATCGGCGAAGGCCCAGCTCGACGACGTGATCCGGACCGTCCACGGGTTCGACCGCTACGGCTACTGGCCGATCGCCGAGCACGACGCGGTCGACGAGGCCGACCCGCGCCAGTCCTGGATGCCGCTGCTGGACTTCTTCGCACGCCACTACCACGGCGACTCCGTCGACGACGCCGTCTGGTTCGCGCTCGACGAGCGCGGCTGGGCCACCTGCGCTGGCGACGAGCAGCTGCAGGCGTGCTTCAGTGCCGGATGGACGCCGGAGGTCGCGCTCTTCGGGTCCGAGCACGAGGACGGGCCGTTCTGGTACTTCGGCATCCTCGGCCTGTGGCGGCCGTTCACCCGCGACATGCAGCTACGGTTCCTCACCGGTCCGGAGACGGCCCGCCTGCACGGATCGGTGAACCGGATGCGGGCCCGCTGCCGGGCGAACGGCACGATCCGCACGCTCACCGCCGTCACCGCATAGGGTCCGCGGAGCGTCCGCGTACAGTCACTGTTCCGTGCGCTTCCTCGACGGCCACTCACCGCAGGCCGATCTCACCTACGACGACGTCTTCCTCGTGCCGTCCCGCTCGGCCGTGGCGTCCCGCTTCGACGTCGATCTCCGCACCCCGGACGGCTCGGGCGCCACCGTGCCGGTGGTGGCGGCGAACATGACCTCGGTGGCCGGGCGGCGGATGGCCGAGACGCTGGCACGCCGGGGCGCGCTCACGGTGCTGCCGCAGGACGTCGCGCCGGAGGCGGTGGCGGAGATCGTCGCCTGGATCAAGTCGCGCCACCCCGTCTGGGACACCCCGCTCACGCTGCACATCGGCGACGCGGTGGCGGACGCGTTGAACCTGCTGCCCAAGCGGGCGCACGGTGCCGTGGTCGTGGTCGACGACGAGGGCCGCCCGGTGGGCACGGTGGACGAGGCGCGCTGCCACGGGGTGGACCGGTTCACCCGGCTCGCGGACGTCCTGGACCCGCATCCGGTCGTCCTGCCACTGACCACCCCGCCGCGGGAGGTGTTCGAGTCGATCAGCGGCATGCAGGTCGCGCTCGGCCTGGACGCCGACGGCCGGCTCGCAGGGCTGCTCACCGCGCTGGGGGCGCTGCGGGCGGGCATCTACACGCCGACGGTGGACCGCGGCGGTCGGCTGCGCACGGCGGCGGCGATCGGGATCAACGGCGACGTCGAGGCCAAGGCGTCCGCGCTGCTCGCGGCGGGCGTGGACGTGCTCGTGGTGGACACGGCACACGGCCACCAGCAGAAGATGATCGACGCGCTGCGCGCGGTGGCGAAGGCGGTGGCGGGCGCCGTACCGGTCGCGGCGGGCAACGTCGTGACCGCGGCGGGCGTGCACGACCTCGCGGCGGCCGGCGCGGACATCGTCAAGGTGGGCGTAGGGCCGGGTGCCATGTGCACCACGCGGATGATGACGGGCGTGGGCCGCCCGCAGTTCTCCGCCGTGCTGGAGTGCGCCGAGGCCGGGCGGGAGGCCGGGGTCGCGGTGTGGGCGGACGGCGGGGTGCGCCATCCGCGCGACGTCGCGCTGGCGCTGGCGGCGGGGGCGGCCAACGTGATGATCGGGTCGTGGCTCGCCGGCACGTACGAGTCGCCGGGCGACCTGCTGCGCGACGAGGCCGGGCGTGCCTACAAGGAGTCGTTCGGGATGGCGTCGAAACGGGCGGTGGGCGCGCGCACCCGCGGCGAGTCGCCGTTCGACCGGGCGCGCAAGGCCCTGTTCGAGGAGGGCATCTCCAGCTCGCGCCAACTGCTCGATCCTGCCCGTTCGGGCGTGGAGGACGTGCTGGACAGCATCTGCTCGGGCGTCCGCTCGGCCTGCACCTACGTCGGCGCGGGCACGCTGGCCGAGCTGCACGAGCGCGCCGTCGTCGGCGTGCAGACCGTCGCAGGCTTCACCGAGGGCACCCCGCACGGCCTGTGACCGTCGAGAACGACCTTGCGCTGATCAACAGGGGCTCGAGACCTGCACGACGTCGTTCTCGACGGCGTTCCACGGTCAGGTGTTGGGGCCCTCCAGCATCTCGGTGACCAGCGCCGCGATCGGCGAACGCTCGGAACGGGTGAGCGTGACGTGGGCGAAGAGCGGATGCCCCTTCAGCTTCTCGATCACCGCGGCAACCCCGTCGTGGCGGCCGACGCGCAGGTTGTCGCGCTGCGCGACGTCGTGGGTGAGCACCACGCGCGACGCGGTGCCCAGCCGCGAGAGCACCGTCAGCAGCACGTTGCGCTCCAGGGACTGCGCCTCGTCCACGATCACGAACGAGTCGTGCAGCGAGCGGCCACGGATGTGCGTGAGCGGCAGGACCTCCAGCATCCCGCGGGCGAGGACCTCGTCCAGCGTGCTCTGGCTGACGAGCGCCCCGAGGGTGTCGAACACGGCCTGCGCCCAGGGCGCCATCTTCTCGGTCTCGCTGCCGGGCAGGTAGCCGAGCTCCTGGCCGCCGACGGCGTAGAGCGGGCGGAACACCACGACCTTGCGGTGCTGCTGTCGCTCCAGCACGGCCTCCAGGCCGGCGCAGAGGGCGAGCGCGGACTTCCCCGTCCCGGCCCGCCCGCCCAGCGACACGATCCCGACGTCCGGGTCCAGCAGCAGGTCCAGGGCGATGCGCTGCTCCGCTGAGCGCCCGTGCAGGCCGAAAGCCTCCCGGTCCCCGCGGACGAGCCGGATGCGCTTGTCCGCCGTCACCCGCCCGAGCGCGGCGGACGGGCCGAGCAGCCGCAGACCGGTGTTGCAGGGCAGCTCGCGCGCGGCGTCGTGCTCGATGGCCCCCTCCCGGAAGAGGGTGTCGACCTCCTCCGCGGTCACCTCGACGTCCGACATGCCCGTCCAGCCCGACGGGACGACGTCCAGCGCGTGGTACTCGTCGGCCGTCAACCCGACGGCGGCCGCCTTCACCCGCAGCGGCATGTCCTTCGTGACCAGCACGACGTCTCCACGACCGTCGGCGGAGCGCTCGGCGGCGAGGTTCAGCGCGCAGGCGAGGATCCGGCTGTCGTTGGAGTCAGTGCGGAACCCGGCGGGCAGGACCTCCGGGTCGGTGTGGTTGAGCTCGACGTGCAGCGTCCCGCCGAGCTCGCCGATCGGGACGGGTGCGTCGAGCCGGCCGTGCTTGATGCGCAGCTCATCGAGCTGCCGGAGCGCCGTGCGGGCGAACCAGCCCAGCTCCGGATGGTGCCTCTTGCCTTCCAGCTCGGAGATGACCACCAGCGGCAGGACGACCTCGTGCTCGTCGAACCGGGTCAGCGACCAGGGGTCCGACAGCAGGACGGAGGTGTCGAGCACGAAGCAACGAACGGTGGTGCCATCCGGAACTCGGTCGCTGAGGAGATTGTGCGACCTCGCAAGCTCGGTCAACGAAGACGCTCCCTTGCAGGCGCGGCACCGCGCCCACGTGTCGGCGGGCCGGCCGGCCCTGGAGCTGACGTGCCCGACAGCTGTTGACGCGCCGCCGACCACGCCCGCGAGGGCCGGGTGCCGGCCCCCTCGGGTGCAACTGACACCACGACCAGGGCCTCCCCGGACAATGCGCATCGGATACGCACCGTCGAGAGAAACGCTACCGGCGGTCACCCGGGTGCGGTCAACAGCACAGCGGGCATCTTGCGCCGGGTCGACGTTAATTTCGGGTGCACGAAGCGACCGTTCATCGCGCTAAGGCATCCGGTCAGCTGGCTCTGAACAGCGCGGGGCGCGCGTCCGGCGATCGCGCCGGTCGCTCCGCGCGAGGGCTCCTGCCCAGCTCGCGCGGCAGGAGCGGCTCGTCGAGCAGCCGCAGATAGCGGTCCACGGGAGATCCGGTGCCACGTAACCAACCGTTCACCAGGGGCGGACCCTGGACGTGTGTCACGACGTGCCCGCGCCACAGCGGTGAACCCAGCCCCTCGACGATCCGGGTGGCCTCGCCGCGGGTGAGCGGAAGCCAGCGCAGGAGGTGGTCACGGGCGGCGGCCGGGCGGGTGACGAAGGGCGACCGGCGATCGTGCAGCAGCAGTGCCGCGTCCTGGCGCACCGCCTGCAGCGGCAGGGCCGCCGCGGCGAGCAGCCGGGCCAGCTCGCCGTCGAAGGGCACACCGCCCGCTGCGGCCGGCACGCCCGCCGCGGCGTCGCGGGCGCCTTCCCCGTACCGGCCCCGGAGGGCGTCGCGCACGACCTCGCCGAGCACGGCGGCTGTCCACATGCCCCAGTCCGGCCCGGCCAGCAGCTCGAACCCGGCGTCGGCCGCCCCCTCGTCGAGCACGGCCCGCGGCCCCCGCACGAGCGTGACGGCGTCCTCGGGGCGCGGCGAGCAGGCCGCCCGACAGGACTGGACGTGATGGCCCGGGTAGGCCTCGTGCGCCACCAGGCCGGGCAGCGCCGACCAGCGCAACCGGGCGCCCGCGTTCAGCGTCACGACCGAGCGGGTGCCGTCCCCGGTGTGCAGCGCTGTCCAGGGCGCGCGGTCGACCAGGCGCCACCTCACCACCTCGCCGGGCGGGAGCGGCCAGGTCACGCGGGTCCGCAACGCCGCCGCGAGTGCCCCCACAGCCGGGAGCAGCAGCGCGCGCGGCACCTCGTCGCGACGCCGGTGCGCCGCCCAGCGGAGCAGGACGGGGCCGCGGCCGGGCAGGAGCTCGCCGATCACCCGGTGCGCCGCGGCGTAGACGTCCGGCTCGCCCGGGTGGATCTCGACGCCGAAGACGGTCGCGACCTCGGCGCGGAACCCGATCTCCTGCCCCGCGAGCCCGCGCGCGGTGCACTCGAGCGCGCGCAGCTGGGCGTCCAGCACCCGGACCCGCCTGCCGGTGCGGCCCGCGAGGCGCGACCGCAGCCGTCCCGCCTCGCCCACGATCGCCGACGCCCTGGGCCGCGGCTGTGCGGCGACCCGATGGCGCAGCTCGGCCGGCACCCGCGCCGTTCCCGGCAGGAGCCGGTCCACGCGGGCGGCGAGAGCCGCGTACTCGGCCGCCGACCCGTCCAACATCGGCCGACCCTAGCGGGCGAAGCGCCGGAATGGGCGATCACGCAGCGCATCCCCGCGGAAGGATATGCGTGCGATCGGGTGATTCGACATCACGGATAGTGAGGATACGGGAGCGATGGCGGTGAATTCTCTCCGCTGGAATCTCGCCCGAAACGACGCGTCACCATCCGTAAAGTAATGTCGCTGCTCTATTAGTGGTAGATCGCTTGGCAGTCAAGTCACCCCATCGATAGCTTTTTCGGCGTCGACGAGGGCTCCCCACCACTCGCCGGCAACGAATGGGACCCCGATCGAGGGTCGGGCTTCCCGGATCACACATGGAGATGAACGTGCTCAAGAAGGCTTCCGTCGTCGTCGCCGTCACCACCGCAGGCCTGCTCGCGGTGAGCCCGCTGGCCTTCGCGGGCAGCCACGGCAAGTCGGGCGACCGGTTCTCGCAGTCCAACAAGATCGACAACTCGAAGAACCGCAGCTCCAGCGGCCTGATCAACGTCGACGCCCTCAACGGCGACATTCTCGGCGGCGGCGTGCTCAACAACGCCAACGTCTGCCCGAACGTCAAGGTCGACGCCATCAAGATCCTCGGCCTGCTGGGCGGCAACGGCAACACCGAGGTGCAGGGCGCCAAGTGCGTGTCCGCGAACGGCAACACCAGCCAGGAGAACGACGAGGACTGATCCACTTCCGGCGCAGCGGCGCCGGACGACACGAGCCGAAACGGCGCCGGGCGGACTCCGCCCGGCGCCGTTTCGCGCGTGTGCCGCGTCCGTTGAAGGGCTGTGACGGATCCCTCGCCCGTCGCACGGCAGGGTGATCTCCACCGATGGTCCCGCGACCTGCGCGGGCACCGTTCGTTGGTCGGGCAAGTCGGCGCAGGTCCCACGCCGCCGGCCACGTCACGGGCCGACCTTCGCGGTCGGCTCTGCCGAACACATGGAGATGCACTGTGCTGAAGAAGGCTGGAGTCGCGGTGGCCGTGGCTGCCGTCGGGGTGCTGGCGCTCGCCCCGTTCGCCCTCGCGGACACCGACCAGGACACCTGGCAGTCCTCGACCCAGGGTGAGGGCGAGGCGAACGGGAAGAACCTGCTCAGCGGGCTCGACGAGCAGCTGGTCTGCAACGAGAACCTCGACATCCCGTCGCCGACCCCCGGCGACCAGCTCGAGCAGGGCGGTGGCGCCTGCGAGCACAGCGGCACGCAGGTCGACCAGGTCGAGACGCAGAAGAAGTGGGAGCACTGACGCTCCGCCCGCGGACGTCACTCGAGGGACAACAGGAGACGGAACAGTGCTGAAGAAGATCATCGTCGTCGCGGCCGTCGTGGCCGCGGGAGCGCTCACCGCGGGCTCGCTCGCGTTCGCGGACACCGACCAGGACAAGCACCAGGTCAGCCATGAGGGCAACGGCATCGGCGAGGGCAACAACAAGGTCGAGGGCAACTCCGAGAACCCCGACACGCTGCTGTGCAACCTCGGTCTCGCGGTCCACGACTCGCCGAACGAGGGGCTCAACGCCGCGGACCCGTGCGAGAGCACCGGCGAGGCGTACGGCCAGAAGACCGAGCAGTACCACTCGAACGACTGACCTTCCCACCGACAGGAGAACCACAGTGCTGAAGAAGGTCGGGACGGTCGCGGCCGTCGCCACCGCCGCTCTGCTCGCCCTGAGCCCGCTCGCCTTCGCGGGCGGGGTCGACGTGGTCGACCAGGAGATCGAGCAGGAGTCGGCCCAGGGCAACGGCATCCTCAACGGCAACAACCTGATCTCGGGCAACGCCGTCCAGCTCTGCGGCGTGAACATCGCCGCCCTCAACGGCGTCCTCGTGCAGGTCCCGGTCGGCTCGGTGGACGAGGCGTCGGGGAGCTCCGCCACCGCGCAGGGGGCCGGAGCCTGCAGCAACGCCGGCACCGCGGTCGGCCAGAGCACCACCCAGGGTGCCTGGAACGACAACGACTGAGCACGACCGAGCACGACCGAGCACCGAACGGGGCGCCGGACCGCGGTCCGGCGCCCCGTTCGTGCGTCCGGGACCAGGCACGGTCCACCGCGCGCCACCGGATCGGGTGATCCGGGTAAAGGGACCGGAACGGGCCCCCGAAGCCGTCGTTGATCCGGGCAGTCGGCTCGGGCTCCCCAATCCCAGTGCCGACACACGAGGGGGTCGGTCCCGGTCGACTCCGGATCACATCAGGAGAAAACAGTGCTGAAGAAGGCTGGAACGGTCGTGGCTGTCGCCACCGCCGGTCTGCTCGCCCTGAGCCCGCTCGCGTTCGCCGGTGGCAACGTCGACGTCACCGACCAGGAGAACGAGCAGGAGTCGGCCCAGGGCAACGGCATCCTCAACGGCAACAACCTGGTCTCGGGCAACGCCGTCCAGGTCTGCGGCGTGAACGTGGCCGCCCTCAACGGCATCCTCGTGCAGGTCCCGATCGTCGGTGCCGCGCTGGCCGAGGCCACCTCCACCACCGCGCAGGGCGGCGGCGACTGCAGCAACGCCGGCACCGCGGTGGGCCAGAGCACCACCCAGGACGCCGAGAACGACAACGACTGATCTCGTCGTACTCCGGGAAAGGGCGTCGGGCATCGGTCCGGCGCCCTTTCCCGTGTTCGCGGCTTCATCGCCGTCGCCCGAACGGGATCCGATGGTCCACTATCGGGTGACATTCTTGAGCCGGCACATCGGAATGCGGGAAAGGCTCGTTGAACCCGTCAGTCGGCGACGGCTCCCCGCTGTGAGCGTCGACGCTGTGTGGCACCGGCCCCGGTCGGTCCGGATCACTCAACAGGAGAAGAACTGTGCTGAAGAAGGCTGGAACCATCGCCGCCCTGGCCACCGCCGGTCTGCTCGCCGTCAGCCCGCTGGCGTTCGCCGGGGACCGCGGTCACGGCCACGGCAACGTCGACGTCACCGACCAGGAGAACGAGCAGGAGTCGGCCCAGGGCAACGGCATCCTCAACGGCAACAACGTCCTCTCGGGCAACGCCGTCCAGGTCTGCAACGTCAACCTCGCCGCCGTCAACGGCGTGCTCGCCCAGATCCCGCTGCTGTTCAGCATCGCCGGTGCGTCCGCGGACTCCGCCACCGCGCAGGGCAGCGGCGACTGCGCCAACGCCGGCACCGCGGTCGGCCAGAGCACCACCCAGGACGCCGAGAACGACAACGACTGACCTCGTCCTGCCGTGCGGGAGCGCCGGGCCACCCTCGGGTGCCCGGCGCTCTGCTCTGACGGCCCCGTAGCCGCCTCGTCCGGGTGACGTTGGCGGCGCGGGACAACCCCGGTCCGAGCCACCTCGTTGACCCGGGCAGAGACAGAACCGGGAATCCCACTCGGGGAAGGAACACCACACTCATGACCACGGCCAGGCAGGCGCTGCGCGCCACCGTCGCCCTCAGCGGGATGGCGGCCCTCGGCGCCGGCGCCACGGCGCCGGCGTTCGCGGCTGAGACCACCGAGACCACGACCCCCAACGTCGACATCGCGCAGCTCGTCGAGTTCAACAAGCTCCACACGGCCGGAGTCGACGGTTTCACCACCGACAGCTTCGTGCCGGCGGAGACGCTCGCCGCCGACGTGGGCAAGGCGCTCGAGGCCCACCGGGCCAGCCGCACCGCCGCGGGCCCGACCGACCCGATCAGCTCGATCGGCCAGATGCCCGGGTTCGCCTTCGAGCTCCCTCCGACCACGTTCGGCACCGCGGGCGAGCAGCAGTTCGACCAGGCGGGCCTGACGCCGATGATGATGCCGGTCATGGAGCACGCGCTCCCGGCCGTCACGGGCGGGCAGCGCGTCAGCACCGCCGGTGCCTCTGACCAGGGCTCGGTGGTCGGGCAGGACAACGGCCTCCCCGGCCCCGTCAACGGCCCGGCGAACCAGGTCGCTGGCCCGGTGCTGGGCGGCGTGCTGCCGGCGGCGGGCGATGCCTTCGGCACGCTCTCCGACAGCACCACCAACGACGACACGACCAGCAACCACGAGGTGCAGGTCTGACCTCACGCTCGGCACCACGGCCCCCCGCTCCGGCGGGGGGCCGTCGCGCGTCAGGGGCCGGTCCGGGCTCAGGAGCCGAACCTTCGATGGCGCGCGGAGTAGTCCCGCAACGCCCGCAGGAAGTCGACCTTGCGGAACTCCGGCCAGTACGCCTCGCAGAACCAGAACTCCGAGTGCGCGGACTGCCACAGCAGGAAACCCGACAACCGCTGCTCCCCCGACGTCCGGATCACCAAGTCCGGATCCGGCTGGCCGGAGGTGTAGAGGTTCGCGGCGATGTGGTCGACGTCGAGGACCTCGGCGAGCTCCTCGATCGTCGTCCCTGCCTCCGCGTGCTGCAGCAGCAGCTTGCGCACCGCGTCCGCGATCTCCTGGCGGCCGCCGTAGCAGACCGCGACGTTGAGCTCCAGCCCCGGACGGCCCACCGTGCGCTCGGCCGCCGCCGAGAGCCGTTCGGCGATCGGCGCCGGCAGCCGGTCCAGCGCCCCCACGACCCGCAGGCGCCAGCGCGCGTCCGGACCGCTGAGGTCGTCCACGACGTCCGCGATGATCTCCAGCAGCGGCCCGAGCTCCTCGGCCGGACGGCTGAGGTTGTCGGTGGACAGCAGGAACAGCGTGACGACCTCGACATGCGCCTCCTCGCACCAGTCGAGGAGGTCCGCGATCCTGGCCGCGCCGACGCGGTGGCCGTCGTTGACGTCGACGAAACCGGCGTCACGCGCCCACCGCCTGTTGCCGTCGAGCATGACGGCGATGTGGCGGGGCCGCTGGGCCGGCTCGACGCGGGCCAGCTCGCGGCTCAGGTTCCGCTCGTAGACGGAGTAGAGCAGGTCACGCACGCCCACGTCGGGTGAGCCTACGCGGGCGATCCACCCCGCGGGGGTCAGCCCGTCGGGCCTTTGGCGCGCAGCTCGTCGACCTTCGCCATGGCCGCGCGGAGCTCACCCAGCCAGTCGTCGGCGTGCTGGCCGACCAGCCGCACCGCCCAGGCCAGCGCGTCCGAGCGGGACCGGGCCACGCCCGCGTCCACGAGCGTGTCCAGCACGATCCGCTCCGGCTGGCGCAGGCGCGTCATCACCGGCACCGACGCGACCGTGAACAGCTCCACCGAGTCACCGATCCGGGCTCCCCACGCGACCTTGCGGCCGTAGCGGTGCTCGGCCTGGCGTGCGATCTCGATGCGCTCCTCGCGGGTCTGCTCCCGGAACCGCGAGATCCGGCCCGCCTCGGCGGCGGCCCGCTCCGCGCGGCCCGACTCGTCGTCGGTGTAGTCCCCGTCCGGCGCCGCGAGCTCTCCCACCACGACGATCTCCTCGCGGTCGATCGTCACGTCGGGGGCATCGGTGAACCAGCCGTCGGGCAGCCGGCCGTGCAGCCAGGCCGCCGCGTCATCGCACGGCGGCAGGTCCGCCTGCTGCCAGCCACCCCGTCCCGGCCCGCGCCTCCCGCCAGGACCGCGCCATCCGCCGTGTACCCGTCCGACCATCGTCGCCACCTCCCGGCTTCGGTGATTACGACGTTACACGCTTACCGCGGGCAGGGGTATCCCGAAGGACGACCGGGCAGGGGAGCTACGGGCGCCGGTCCGGGGCCTCGTCGGCACGCTCGTCGGCGGGCTCGTCGAAGCTCTGCGGCAGGCGCTTGATCCGCTTCGTCATGTTGCGGATCAGCAACACCGTCGCGAGCCCCAGCAGGATGACGACGACGAGCCCGATCGGCGAGGCCTTGCCGAACTCCTCGCCCCGGCCGGGCGGCGGCTGCTGGCTCTGGACGGGCACGGCGACCAGCGCGACGGTGACGACCGGCTGCGCGCCGTCGAGGTCGATCAGCGGTGCGGTCACGGCGACGACGATACGCGCAGGTCATCGCGCGAGTCGTCGCGGGCGGCCCTACGCTTCGGACCGGTCCGCGGAACGGAGGAGGCGGCCGATGCGCGTGCTGCCGTGCGGGGACGGCGCGCTGCTCGTGGAGCTCGGCGGGTTGCCCGAGGTGTGGGCGCTCGCCGCCGCCGTGCGCGGCGCCGCGCTCCCCGGAGTGGTCGACGTCGTCCCCGCCGCGCGCACAGTGCTCGTCGTCGCGGTCCCCGGCACCGATCTGGACCGCCTGCGCGGCGCGCTGCTCGACCTGCCTGTGGACGCGGCGGCCGAGGCCGAACAGGAGCCCGTCCAGATCCCCGTCGTCTACGACGGCCCCGACCTCGACGAGGTCGGCCGGCTCACCGGCCTGGGCGCGGACGGCGTCGTGTCTGCCCACACCGCAATGCCGTGGCGGGTCGGGTTCGGCGGGTTCGCCCCCGGGTTCGCCTATCTCACCGGCGGCGACGAGCGGCTGCGCGTGGCCCGCCGCGACGAACCGCGCACCGCCGTCCCTGCGGGGTCTGTCGGGCTCGCCGGCGAGTTCAGCGGGGTCTACCCGCGCACCTCGCCCGGGGGGTGGCAGCTCATCGGGCGCACCGGCGTCACACTGTGGGACGCGGGACGCGACCCGCCCGCGCTGCTGCAGCCGGGTGCAGCGGTGACGTTCGTCCGGGTCGAGCCAGGCGCTGCGGACCCCGGCCGGGACCGGGCCACGACGCGCGTCCCGGCGCACGCAGAGCCCGGCGGCAGGTGCCTGGAGGTCGTGGCCACCGCGGGGCGGGCACTCGTGCAGGATCTCGGCCGCCCGGGCCACGCCGCCGCGGGCGTCGGATGTTCCGGCGCGGCGGACCGGGCCGCGCTGCGCCTGGCGAACCGGATGCTCGCGAACCCCGAGGACACCGCCGCCATCGAGGTCACCTGGGGCGGGCTCACCCTGCGCGGCGGCCCACTGCTGCGCGCGCCGCTCACCGTCGCGCTCACCGGTGCCCCCACGACCGCGGAGGTGGACGGGGCACCGGTCGGCCACCACGCGCTCCTCACGCTGCGCGCCGGGCAGGAGCTGCGGATCGGACCGCCGTCGACCGGTGTGCGCAGCTACGTCGGGGTGCGCGGGGGGATCGCCGTCCCGGCGGTGCTCGGCTCGCGCAGCACGGACACGCTCTCGGGGCTCGGTCCAGCGGCGCTGCGCGCGGGCGACGTGCTGCCGGTCGGCCCGGAACCGAACACCGTGCCGCACGTCGACGTCGCCCCCGTGGCGACGCCCCCCGGCGGCGTGCTCACGCTGCGCGCCGTGCGCGGTCCCCGGCTGGACCGGCTCGTCGACGCCGCGGCGCTGGTACGTACGGAATGGACGGTGTCCGACCGCAGCGACCGCATCGGCATCCGGCTCACCGGCGCCCGGCTCGAACGGACGGACAGCGACGAGCTGCCCAGCGAGGGGCTCGTGCCCGGCGCGGTGCAGGTGCCGCCGGGTGGCGAGCCGGTGCTGTTCCTCGCCGACGCCCCCGTGACCGGCGGCTACCCCGTGGTGGCCGTGCTGCTGCGCGCCGACGTCGACCGGGCCGCCCAGGCCCGCCCGGGCCAGCGGGTGCGACTGCGCCTGGTGGACTCGCCGTGGCGGCGCGCCTGAGCCGGGCTCAGCCCGCCCGGCGCACCTCCGCCGCTACGGGCGCCCGCAGGCCGGCGAACAGGTCGTCCTCCGGCGTCGGTGCATCGACGTGGCTCACGACCAGCTCGTAGTCCTCCGTCGGCCACACCTCGCGCTGCAGCTCCGGCGGCACCACGAACCACCGGCTCGTCGGATCGACCTGCGTGGCATGCGCCTTCAGCGCCTCGTCGCGCACCGGGAACCAGTCCGCGCACTCGACCCGGGTGGTGACCCGGGTGCCGGGATCGGGCCGGTCCGTCGACCAGTTCGCCAGCCACTCCCCGTACGGCGACTCGAGGCCGCGCGCGGTGAGGGCGGTGTGGAACGCCTCCAGCCGCGCGCGGGAGAAGCCGTGGGAGTAGTAGAGCTTGAGCGCCTGCCACGGCGGCCCGGCCTCGGGGAAACGCGCCGGATCGGCTGCCGCCGCGAACGCCGCGACGGAGATCTCGTGGCAGCGGATGTGGTCGGGGTGCGGGTAGCCGCCGTTCTCGTCGTAGGTGACGACGACGTGCGGGCGGAACTCGCGGATCAGCGCGACGAGCGGCGCGGTGGCCTCCTCCAGGTCGACGAGCGCGAAGCACCCCACCGGCAGCGGCGGCAGCGGGTCGCCCTCCGGCAGCCCCGAATCGACGAAACCCAGCCAGCGGTGCCGCACGCCGAGGATCTCGGCGGCGCGGGCCATCTCCTCGCGACGGATCGCCGTCATGTTCTCCAGCACCTCCGGCCGGTTCATCGCCGGGTTGAGGATGCTGCCGGCCTCGCCGCCGGTGCACGTCACGACCAGGACCTCGTGGCCCTCCGCGACGTAGCGGGCGCACGTGGCGGCGCCCTTGCTCGACTCGTCGTCAGGGTGCGCGTGCACGGTCATGAGCCGCAGCGGGCCGTCGGCGGCGCGCCCGGGACGGTGGCCGTTCGGTGAAGCGGACATGGTGTGGGTTCGCGTCCTTCCAGGGATGGAACGGATAGGCCGAATCATCACAGGGAGCACCGACGATTCGCGTCTGGTGGGACAACGCAGGCGGGGCGCGCCGGCTTCCCGCCTGCCGCGTCCCGTCCTGCGACGAACGGTCGTCTCGCCGCGCGCGCCGCGCCTCCAGGCGGGGAAACCGCATTCGATCATGCTTCTGACCTGCGTCGATGGCGGCCCGGGAACTTCCGAGGCGGCATCGCCGTTCGTCGAAAGGAGCGCGACGAACGGCAGCACCCGTGTTACCGTGAACCGACACGGCCCGCAGGCGGGTCGTGTTTTTCCTTACTCGGGGGCAGCAGGGGCAGCCGTCTCGAGGAGGACCGTCCGCGTGCGGCGGGCGATACCCGGACAGCAGGAGGAGCGATGACGGTGACGGACACCCAGGTGACCTGGCTGACCCAGGAGGCGCACGACCGGCTGAAGAGCGAGCTGGACGCCCTCATCGCCAACCGCCCCGTCATCGCCGCCGAGATCAACGCCCGCCGCGAGGAGGGCGATCTCAAGGAGAACGGCGGCTACCACGCCGCCCGCGAGGAACAGGGTCAGCAGGAGGCCCGGATCCGCCAGCTGCAGGAGCTGCTGCGCACGGCGCAGGTCGGCACCGCCCCGACCAGCAGCGACACCGCCGCCCCCGGCATGGTGATCACGGTCAGCTACGACGAGGACCCGGACGACTCCGAGACGATGCTGCTCGGCTCCCGCGAGGAAGGCGCCCACGGCGACCTCCAGGTCATCTCGCCGAACTCCCCGCTGGGCGCGGCGATCCTCGGTGCCCGCGTCGGCGAGACGCGCGAGTACCAGCTGCCCAACGGCGGCAGCATGAAGGTCACGCTGACGAAGGCGGAGCCCTTCACCGACTGATCGCACGCGCGGTCACGGGCGGGGTTCGCCCGTGACGGCGTGCCCGGCCTCGCGCAGGGTCGCCATCAGCTCGGCGCAGTGCTCGGGGCCGCGGGTCTCCAGCCGCAGCGCCACCTCCACGTCGCCCAGCGGCAGCGCCGTGGAGATGCGGGAATGGTCGACGTCGAGGACGTTCGCGCCCCGCGAACCGATGAGGGCGAGCAGCTCCGCGAGCGCCCCGGGACGGTCGTCCACCCGCACCCGCAGGGACAGATAGCGCGACGCGGCGGCCATGCCGTGCTGGATGACGTGCAGCAGGACGAGCGGGTCGATGTTGCCGCCGGAGAGCACCGCGACCACCGGCGTCGGCCAGCGACGCGGCTCGCGCATCAGCGCGGCGACCGTGGCCGCCCCCGCAGGCTCCACCACCAGCTTCGCTCGCTCCAACAGGTGCACCAGCGCGCGGGAAAGCTCGTCCTCCCCGACCGTGACGAGATCGTCCACCAGGGCCGCGACCTGCGGATACGTGACGTCGCCCGGGCGGCCGACGGCGATGCCGTCGGCGATCGTGCGCATCCGCGGGAGCTCCCGCGGCGCACCAGCGGCCAGCGACGGCGGCCACGCCGCCGCGCCCGCGGCCTGCACCCCGGCCACCGTGACGTCCGGTCGCAGGCCCTTGACCGCCGCGGCCACCCCGCCGAGCAGCCCGCCGCCGCCCGTGGCGACGACCACCGTGCGCACGTCCGGCACCTGCTCGACGATCTCGCAGCCGACCGTGCCCTGCCCGGCGATGACGTCCGGGTGGTCGAACGGGTGGACGAGCACGGCGCCCGTCCGCTCCGCGAACTCCACCGCCGCGGCGATGCTCTGCTCGATCGTGGCGCCGACGAGGTGGACGTCGGCGCCGTAGCTGCGGGTTGCGTCGATCTTCGGCAGGGCCGCACCCTCCGGCATGAACACCGCGGCCCGGATCCCGAGGAGCTGCGCGGCCAGCGCGACCCCCTGCGCGTGGTTGCCCGCGCTCGCCGCCACCACCCCGCGCGCACGCTCCCGCTCGTCCAGCCTGCGCAGCCGCGTGTACGCCCCGCGGATCTTGAACGACCCCGTCCGCTGCAGGTTCTCGCACTTCAGCAGGACCGGCCCGCCCGCCAGCTCCGACAGCGCCCGCGCACCCGCCACCGGGGTCGTCGTCACCACCCCGGCCAGCAGCTCGCGAGCCGCCTGCACCTGCCCGAGGCCGACCGGTGGACGAGGAGTTCCCGCACGATCGAGGCCCATCCCGGCATCCTCGCACCAGTGGCAGGTAGCCTCGGACGGGAGCGGTACGTCGGGCCGCTCGGGCGGGTGGAGGTCGGATGACGCGCGTGCGGGCCCTGGCCCCGGTGCTGCTCGCCGGTGCGCTCACGGTGGTCGCGGTGCTGACGGTGCGCCACGCCGGCTGCGAGGAGCCCGGCCGCTACGAGCTGCGCGGCGGTTCGTACGAGCTGGTCGGGGGCTGTCTCGAGCCGGGCGACCTGGTCGTCCACGAACCGGCGTCGAACTCGCCCACCGAGCTGACCCGGCCCGCCAGGGGGTGACGGGGGCTCGGGCGGTTCGCGGCTGACGGGCCCAGGCGGCCCAGGTCCTCGCAGGACCCGACCCCACCTCGCAGAGGCCCGCACAGGCCTCGCAGGGTTCCGACACGCCTCGCAGACCGCCTCGCAGGGTTCCGACACGCCTCGCAGGGGCCGCAGCATCTGCGAGGCGTGGGCAGGCTCTGCGAGGCACGGGCAGCGTCAGCGAGGCGTGTGCAGTGGTCTGCGAGGCACGGCCCCGACCGGCGACGTCGCCATCGCGCACGCGGCGAGCCGCCCATGGACCCCCCGGGCCCGCAGCTGGACCGGTCGCCCCGGGTCCCGACCGCCCCGCGGGCGGCCCGCCCAGCCCATGGCTGACCGACCACCCATGGCTGGCCGACCGCACATAGCTGACCGACCGCATATGGCTGACCCGCCCACCCGACGTCCTCGCAGAACCCGACCCCACCTCGCAGAGGCCCGCAGACCGCCTCGCAGGGTTCCGACACGCCTCGCAGGGCCCGCAGCCCCTGCGAGGCGTGCGTCAGGTATGCGAGGCGCGCATCAGATCATCTTCGAGGCCCGCCGGGATCTGCACGGTGCACACCGAGGCCGCGAGATCAGTCGGCGACGGCGTCCAGCGCAGTGCGCAGATCCTCGACGAGATCCTCGACGTCCTCGATCCCCACCGAGAGCCGCACCAGCGCGTCCGGCACCTCCAACGCCGAGCCGGCGACGGACATGTGCGTCATGGCGCCCGGGTGCTCGATGAGCGACTCCACGCCACCCAGGGACTCGGCGAGGATGAACAGCTGCGTCCCCGCGCACACCCGCAGGGCCGCCTCACGACCCCCACGGACCATGAACGACACCATGCCCCCGAAGCGGCGCATCTGTTTGGCCGCCACCTCGTGGCCCGGGTGTTCCGGCAAGCCCGGGTAGAGCACCTGCTCGACAGCCGGGTGCCGGGCGAGCAGCTCGGCGATCCGCTCGGCGTTGTCGCAGTGGCGCTCCATCCGCACGGCGAGCGTCTTCACGCCCCGCAGCGTCAGCCAGGCGTCGAACGGGCCGGGTACCGACCCGGTGGCGTTCTGGGCGAAGGTGAGCCGCTCGGCCAGCTCGGCATCGCCGGTCACCAGTGCGCCGCCCACGACGTCGGAGTGCCCGCCGACGTACTTCGTCGTCGAGTGCAGGACGACGTCCGCGCCGAGCGCGAGCGGCTGCTGCAGGTACGGCGAGGCGAACGTGTTGTCCACGACGAGCCGGGCCCCGCCGCCGTGGGCGATCTCGGCGACGGCCGTGATGTCGGCGATCCCGAGCAGCGGGTTCGTCGGAGTCTCACACCACACGACGCTCGTTTCCGGGCGCATGGCTGCGCGCAGCGCCGCGACGTCGGCGAGGTCCACCGGCGTGTACTCGACGCCCCACGGCACCAGCACCTTGTCGACCAGCCGGAATGTGCCGCCGTACGCGTCGTGCGGGAGGACGACGTGGTCGCCGGGGCGCAGCAGGGTGCGCAGCAGCACGTCGCTCGCGCCCATGCCCGAACCGAACGCGAGCGCGTGTCGGCCGCCCTCCAGCGCGGCGAGACACTCCTGCAGCGCCGTACGCGTGGGGTTCGCACTGCGGGAGTACTCGTAGCCACCGCGGGTGCCGCCGACCCCGTCCTGAGCGAACGTCGACGTCGCGTGGATGGGGACGATCACCGCGCCCGTGGTGGGGTCGGGCTCCTGGCCGGCGTGGATGGCGCGCGTGGAGAAGCCGTGCATGCCCAGACGCTACCCACCCCGTCGTGGCACGCCGCCGGCCGGACCCGCGAGTTGCGCATCTCATCCGCCCGAGTTGCGCATCTCATCAGCCCGCCGCGCCGCCCGGATCGCACACTCGCACCGATGGAATGCGCAACTCGCGGGCGCAGAACGCGCAACTCGCGGGCGCAGAACGCGCAACTCGCGGGCGCAGAACGCGCAACTCGCCGCCGCAGAACGCGCAACTCGCCGCCGCGGAACGCGCAACTCGCGGGGGTCAGATGCGCAACTCGCGGGGGCGAGATGCGCAACTCGCGGGTCAGGAGCCGCTCAGGAACGCCAGCACGTCCGACCGTGTCACCACGCCCGCCGGCTTGCCGTCCACCAGCACGAGCGCGGCGTCGGCCCGGGCGAACGCCGCCATGGCGTGCTCCAGCGCCTCCCCCGCGCCGATCGTCGGCAGCGGGTCCGACATGTGCTGGTCGAGCCGGTCCGTGAGCTGAGCCCGCCCGGTGAACAGCGCTTCCAGCAGGTCGCGCTCCACGACAGCGCCCGCCACCTCAGCCGCCATCACCGGCGGCTCGGCCCGCACGACGGGCATCTGCGACACCCCGTACTCGCGCAGGTAGTGCACGGCGTCCGCGACCGTCTCGTTCGGGTGCGCGTGCACGAGATCGGGGATGGCGCCGTCCTTGCGGCGCAGCACGTCCCCGACGGTCGCGCCCTCGACGGGGGGCAGGAACCCGTAGGCGGCCATCCACGCGTCGTTGAAGACCTTGCCGAGGTAGCCGCGCCCGCCGTCAGGCAGCAGCACCACGACGACGGCGTCCGCGGGCAGCTCCGCCGCCACCCGCAGTGCCGCCACCACCGCCATGCCGCAGGAGCCGCCGACGAGCAGTCCCTCCTCGCGGGCCAGGCGCCGTGTCATGTGGAACGAGTCGCCGTCGGAGACCGCGACGATCGCGTCGCAGACGTCCTTGTCGTAGGTGGCGGGCCAGAAGTCCTCGCCGACGCCCTCCACCAGGTACGGCCGCCCGGTGCCGCCGCTGTAGACCGACCCCTCGGGGTCCGCGCCGATCACCTTCACCCGCCCGCCGGAGACCTCCTTCAGGTAGCGGCCCACCCCGGAGATGGTGCCGCCGGTGCCGATGCCCGCGACGAAGTGCGTGACCCGCCCGTCGGTCTGCTCCCAGATCTCCGGGCCGGTGGTGGCGTAGTGCGACGCGGGGTTGGCGGGGTTCGCGTACTGGTTGGGCTTCCAGCCACCCGGGGTCTCGCGCGCGAGGCGGTCCGACACGGAGTAGTAGGAGTCCGGGTGGTCCGGCTCGACCGCCGTCGGGCAGACGACGACCTCTGCCCCGTACGCCTTGAGGACGTTGCGCTTGTCCTCGCTCACCTTGTCCGGGCAGACGAAGACGCACCGGTAGCCGCGCCGCTGGGCGAGGATCGCCAGGCCGATGCCGGTGTTGCCGGAGGTGGGCTCGACGATGGTGCCGCCGGGCCGCAGTGCGCCGGAGGCCTCCGCGGCCTCGATCATCCGCAGGGCGATGCGGTCCTTCACGCTGCCGCCCGGGTTGAAGTACTCCACCTTCGCGAGCACCGGTGCGGCGATGCCCTCGGCCACGGCGCCGAGCCGTACCAGCGGCGTGTTCCCGATCAGGTCGGCGACGTGCTCCGCGTAGCGCATGGGCCCATCGTCGCACCGCACCCACGCAGCCGTTCGCAGCACGTTCGAACTCCGGCCACCGCCGTTCGGCACACTGGACGCCATGGAGCCGCCCCGGACCGAGGAGCACCACCATCACCTTGCCGAGCGCCTCGCGGCCCGGCCGGGCCTGGTCAAGCAGCTGTCGTTCGGGTTGGCCGGTGGCCTGATCCTGATCGTGGGGATCGCGCTGCTCGTCCTGCCGGGCCCGGGACTGCTGCTCATCCTGGGCGGGCTGCTGCTGCTCGCCGAGGCGTTCCCGGCGGTGGAGCGCTACGTCGACCCGGTCGCCGAGCGCGCGATGCAGGCCGCGGAGGAGAGCGTGGCCTCACCGATCCGCGTCGCCGGATCGGTCCTCGCCGGTCTGTGCCTGATCGGGGCCGGGATCGCGTGGGGGCTGCGGGTGTTCCCCTGGCTGCCGCTACCCGGCTGGAGCACCGGGTCCAGCCTGATCATCTCCGGGATCATCCTGTTCGCGCTGCTCGGCTACAGCATCCGGCGCTTCCGCAAGCACCACCCCACCCACTGACCCCACCGCTGCGACGGCCGATTCCAGGCCCAGCTCCTGACGGGCGTCGGGTGATCAGGCAGCCTCCAACGCCCCCCGCATGCCGCGCAGCGCGTAGAACACGCGGCTCTTGACCGTCCCGACGGGCACGCCGAGCTCCGCGGCGACGTCGGCGTAGGAGCGGTCGCTCACGACGGTCCGGAGGACTGCACCACGGTGCTCCTCGGAGACGCCGGCGAGGGCGTCGAGCAGGTCCATCCGCAGCAGCGCGGCGTCGATGGGGTTCGCGGAGTCCGCGGCGTCGGCGGGGTCGGCGTCCCAGGCCGTCTGGGGACGGGCCGCGCGGGCGCGGATCATGTCCACGAGGACGTTGCGCAGGATGGTGGTGAGCCAGGCGACCAGCGGAGGCCCGTCGCCCTTGAACGACGCGCAGGCGCGCCAGGCGCGGACGAAGGTCTCTTGGACGGCGTCCTCGGCGTGCTCGCGGTCGCCGAGGCGGCGCGTCGCGATCGCGATCAGCCGCCCCGCGTGCTCGCGGTGAGCGGCGGCGAAACCCTCGTCGGTGCACAGACCGGCGCACCGGCCGGTCGCGGTCTCGCCGGTCCGGTTGCGGGTGTTCGTGCTGGTAGCGGCCATGAGGAAAGCCTCGCGGCGGACGCGGAAATCCCTGATGGACCGCTACCGGCTCCGAACCGGTAATTCGACACACACGACGCTCAGGCGGGGACGGTGCGCTTCCCGAGCCCGGTGAGCCGGAACGCGACGACCCCGCTCGAGCGCCCCTTCACGGTGAGCTCGCCCAGCGGCTCGACGGCGACGTCGTCGGGCAGCAGGGCGCGGGTGGACGCGCCGATGACGACCTCGCCCGGCTGCGCGACCGACTCCAGCCGCGCCGCGACGTTGACGGCGTCGCCCATCGCGTTGAAGTTGCGCAGGGCGGTGCTGCCGATGTTGCCGACGAGGGCGGGGCCGGTGTTGATGCCGACGCGGAACCGCGGCCAGCCGGGGGTGGACGCCGCCAGCTCCTCGACGCCGGCCTGCATGGCGAGCGCCGCGCGGGCGGCGTGGACGGCATGGTCGGCCTGGCGGGCCGGGGCGTTGAACAGCGCCATGATCGCGTCCCCGACGAACTGCACGACCGTGCCGCCCTCGTCGAGGATCCGCGCCGTCGCGATCTCGAAGTAGCGGTTGAGCATCTCGACGATCTGCTCGGGCGTGGAGCGTTCGGAGAACGTGGTGAACCCCCGCAGGTCGGCGAACAGCGCCGTGACCTCGACGACGGCGCCCCCCAGCGCGGCCTGCTCGGGCTCCGCAAGCAGCGCCTTCGCGACGTCCGGGGACATGTACTGGTGGAACAGGCCGTCGATCTGGTGGTAGAGCCGCGCGTTCTCCAGGCCCATGGACAGCTGGGCGGCCAGCGAGGCGTAGAGCGAGCGGTCCCGCTCGCCGAAGCCGCGGGCCTGCCGCGCCAGCAGCACCCCAGCGGGGAGGTCCTTGACGGTGAGCGGGCAGGCGAGAACCTCGGTGTCCAGCTCGACGGCCTCGAGGCTCGCCATGCCGGCCCATGCGCGGCGGGCGATGCGGTCGCCGACCTGCCAGCGCGGGTCGCTCGCGAACTCGTCGGGGAAGTACAGCCGGTTGTCCCGGAGGAGCCCGATGCGGACGGCGTCCCCGACGAAGCCCGACCCGACCCGGTGCACGGCGCGGCGGAGCAGATCCCGCTCGGACAGCCGCACCCGGGACTCGTGCCCGATCGCGACGAGGGTGTCGAGCCGCCCGACCTGCTCGCGCTCGCTGCGCAGCGCCCGCGCCGCCCGGCCCAGCACGGCCGTCTGCCCCTCGGTGAGGCCGAACCGGGCGGCCATGCCGGCGGTGATGAGCCCCATCTCGTTCGGCGAGAGCTCCCCGGCCTCCTCGCGCTGCACCGCTGCGACCAGCGTCTCCAGTGCGGCGCCGTACTCGGCGCGCAGCTGCGTCACCGTCTCCTCGGTGCCGATGCCGTCGAAGAGCCCCGACGCGCCGCCTTCGCGCTGGTAGGTGGCGTACGCGCTGTATCCGACATAGGCGAACGCGATCGCCATCAGCACGTGCCACAGCCACCAGGTGAGGTGCCAGCTCGGGCCGAGGATGACGGCGATCATCGACTCGGCGAGCAGCACGTTCGCGGTGAGGATCGACAGCAGCATCACCGAGCGCCGCCGCCGGTAGAGCTGCCAGAACCGGGCGGCCACGATCGTGTACAGGGCGACCGCGATGATCCCGACGACGATCACCGGGCCGGAGAGCGCCTCCGCGATCGCCGGGTCGCGCAACGGCGCCAGCCCGGCGAGCGACACGGCACCCCACAGCGCGGCGAATGCGAGCAACCCGCCCCGCAGCCACGGGGCGGCCCGCATGACGGCGGCGGCACGGGCAGGCGGGAAGCTCAGCGCGGCGGCCGCGGTGAACAGCGCCCCCAGCAGGAGCCCGACGGGGGTGGCGAGCGCGAAGCCGCCGTTGCGGTAGCCGATCAGTACACCCGGGGTGGCGATCGCGTGCAGGCCGAAGAACAGCGCGGCGGCGAGGAACCCGAGCCCGACCAGCAGCAGCCGCGCGTCCCCGTGGCGGGTCGCCGCGTGTCCGACGAGGATCGCGAGCACCACGTTCACCCCGGCCGCGAGCGCAACGAGCCAGAAGTGCGACGGGTGGTGCTCCCACCGCACGTCCGCCGCCGGGACGGCCAGGAGCAGCCAGAGCGCCGCGAGCGGCAGTGCCAGGTGAAACGTCCACAACGCGAGCCGCGCGGGCAGGCCCGCGCGGCGCGGCACCACGGCCGTCATGCGTTCCCCCTACGACGCAGTGCGGGCAGGTCCAGGACCGTCATCGTGCGCCTGCCGGTGCTCACCAGGCCACGGTCGCGCAGGACGCGCAGCGCCTTGGCCACGGCCTCCCGCGAGGCACCGACCCAACCCGCCAGCTCGTCCTGGGAGAGCGCCACGGTGATCCGCACGCCCTTCTCGTCCGGCTCGCCGAACCGTTCGGCCAGCTCGACGAGGCGACGAGCGACTCGGGAGGCGATGTCGTAGGCGGCGAACTCGATGCGCTTGCGGTCGGCGTCACGCAACCGGGCGACGACCAGCTGCAGCAGCACCGTCGCGGCGGCGGCGTGGGAGCGCAGGAAGTCCACGAACACGGCGGCGGTGAGGACGACCGCCTCGACCGGCTCCAGCGCCGCCACCGACGCCGACCGCGGGCCGCCGTCCACCGCGGACACCTCGCCGAGCAGCGCACCCGGCCCGCGGACCGCGAGCAGGATCTCCTCGCCCTCGTCGGTGAGGGAGAAGACCTTCACCCGCCCGGAGACGAGGAACACGACCGTGCCGGACCGCTCTCCCTCCAGGAACATCGACGCGCCAGCGGGCCACCGGCGCCGTCGGCCGCGTCCGAGCAGGAGGGCCCGCTCCGCCGGGTCGAGGCGGGCCAGGTACTCGTCCGGCTCGAGATCGGCCATGACCGCGGAGCGTAGTGGGCGCGGGCACCGGAGCCATCGCCGTTTCGGGGACCGGACGGGCGTCCGTGCGGCGCAGACCGCGCTCCCGGCTCGGATCACGGAGCCGGGGCGGCGCCGTCACCCGCGGCGGCGTCCGGTGCGCTCTCGGGTGCGACGCCCTGCTGAGCGGCGTCGGGGGCCGGCTGGTCGGCGCCCGCGTCCTGGTCGCCGCCGTTGTTCCCCCCGTTGTTCCCGCCGCCGTCGTTGCCGCCGTTCCCGCCGTTGTTGCCGCCGTTGTTGCCACCGCCGTCGTTACCGTCGTTGTTGTTCCCGCCGTTGTTGTTCCCGCCGTTGTTGCCGCCGTTGTTGTTGCCGCCGTTGCCGCCGTTGCCCGCGGGCGGCGGTGTGCTGGTCGGGGGCGGCGTGGTGGGAGGCGGTGGCGGCGGGGGGGTCGTCGCGGGGGGCGCGGCCGGCGCCGCCGACCGGCGCGGCGACGGCGTCGGGGGCGGCGCAGCGGGCGACGAGGTCACTGCACCCTGGTTGCCCGCCGGGGCCACCGTCGGGGTGGTCGCGACGGCGCTGTTCTGCGCGGCGTAGCGGCTCGCACCGATGATCACGAGCCCGCCGAGCACCGTCAGCACGAGCAGGGCGAGGCCGACGAGGAGCGGCGCGCGGGACGGGCGCGCCGCCTCCGTCGGGAACGCGCGGGCCTGCTTCGGCGGCCGGGC
>NZ_JBFWVQ010000042.1:0-47688 GCF_050246655.1 Pseudonocardia sp. | reverse complement strand
ACCTCGCCTTCCACCTGCGCCGGGGCGGGCGCGTCGCCCGACTCGACGCCGACGGCGACCCGAGCCGGTGGGCCGCGCGGCTGGCCGAGGCGGAGGCCCGCCACGACCGCGTGCTGCTCGTCGCGTCACACCCGGCGGACGCGTGGTCGCGGTTCTGCCTGCGGGTCGCGGACCGGCCGCTCGTGATCGCCGATCCCGCCCAGGAGCCGACGCCGGGGCGCCGGTTCCCGCGATCGGCGCAGCTGGTGGTCCTCGGCGGGGGGCCGGGGCTGGGGCGCTGGCTGGACGCCGTCCGGCCGTCGGCGCACCATCTCGTCGACCCGAGCTCCCCGGACGCGGACGTCGACCGCCTCGCCCGCCGCGTCAGCGGCCGGGCGTTGGGGCTGGTGCTCTCCGGTGGCGGGGCGCGGGGGCTCGCGCACATCGGCGTCGTCGACGTGCTGCGGCGGGCCGGCGCGCCGATCGACCGCGTGGGCGGGACGAGCATGGGGGCGGTCGTCGCGGGCATGGTCGCGATGGGCCGGGACACAGCCGAGATGCTCGACCTCGCCCGCCGCGAGCTCGCCCGCAGGCGCCCGTTCGGGGACGTCGTGTGGCCGCGCCATTCCCTGATCCGGGGGGCGCGGGCCGAGCGGCTGCTCGGCCGGGTCTTCGGTGACGCGCGGATCGAGGATCAGCGCACGGCGATGTTCGCGGTGAGCGCCGACCTCGTGGCGGCCGAGCCCGTGGTGCACCGCCGCGGCCGGATCGCGGACGCCGTCGCGCTGTCGGTGCGGCTGCCGGGGATCGCGCCGCCGCGTTGGGTCGGCGGGCGCCTGCACGTCGACGGCGGGATCCTCGACAACCTGCCCGTCGAGACGATGGCGGCCGAGGGCGAGGGCCCGGTCGTCGCCTCCGACGTGGCGCCGCGGTTCGACGCGACCTTCGGCGACGGGAGCAGGCTGCCGGGGATCATCGACACGGTCGGCCGGTCGATGACGCTCGCGGGGGCGCGCCGCGGGTCGCGGGCGTACTCCGCGGCGCACACGCTGCTCGCGCCGGACCTCGGCGATCTCGGGCTGTTCGACTTCGCCCGCCTCGATGAGTTCGTCGACCGCGGCCGGGCAGCGGCGGAGGAGGCGCTGCCGCGGCTGCGGACGCTGTGGTGAAGGCTGTGCCGCCTGTGATCACCCGGCTCGGTCGAGGTGCCGTTCGCGCAGCACCTCCAGCCGCGCGCGGTACTCCGGCTCGTCCAGCTCGCCGCGGGCGAACCGCTCCGCGAGCAGGTCTTCGGCCGTCCGCGGGCGCGCCGCGGGCCGGTCGTCGCGGCGTGCCAGGTGCCGCAGCAGGACGACGACCGCCGCGGCGACCAGCAGCCAGACGAGGACCGTGGTCACCGCCGCCATGGTCATGCCCCAACCACCGGCCGCGGGTCCGTACCACCACATCATCGTGACCACCTCCCGGTCCGTAGGGTCGTCCGGTGACGCGGCGGGCACCGAGGGCGAACGGCCCCGATCCGGTGCACCGGACGGCCCCGACGCACCGGGACCCGGCCCGTCAGCTCTGCGGTCGGTCCCTCGGCAGCCGGGCCGCGATCACAGCGGCGGCGACGGCCAGCCCCGTCGCCGCGACCGGCTGCGCGACCTGCGCCGTGAACCCGGCCACCACGAACACCGGCAGCAGCACGGCGTAGGCGGTGCCGGCGGCCCGCAGCCCGCGGCGGGCCACCGCCGTGCCGAACGCGATCGCCCCGACGACCAGGAGCAGCACGCCGGTCGCCGCCGTGGCGACCAGCGGCAGCCCGTAGACGTCGGCGTCGATCACGGCGGCGTCGGGGGAGCCGCGCAGGTGCGCGCGCCCGACGGCAGGCTGGGCGAACGCGGCCGCGCCGAACACCGCGCTCGTGACGACGTTGCCGATCACCGTCCCGGCGACCGCAAGGTAGGTCGCCGGTCCGGGCCGCAGGTACGCCGCCGCCGCGACGACGCCGAGCACGCCCAGCGCGGCCCCGAGGATGCTCGCGCCCAGGTGGGAGGCCAGGAACACCGCCGTCGTGACGTACCGGGCGTAGGCGTCGAACGCCGCCTTCGGGTCGGGCTGGTGGGTGAGCGTCCCGAGCGCGAGCAGCGCGGCGTGCAGCGGCAGCAGCCACAGGGTCGCGCGGACGGTCCCGGTGCGCACGTCGCCCTCCCGGCTGCTCGGCGGTGGAGCGCAGCCTAGGGCGCCGGTGCCGGAATCCCTGCGCGCGACGGCGGAGGCGGGCCCGCCTGCACTAGCGTGACCGGTGTGCTGCTCACCGCCGCCGGCGCCGCCCTGCTGATCGTCGACGCCCAGCAACGGCTCGTCCCGGCCCTCCACGACGGCCCGACCATGGTCGCCCGCATCGTCCGGCTCGCGGAGGCCGCGCAGCTGCTCTCCGTTCCGGTGTGTGCCACGGAGCAGTACCCGGACGGGCTCGGTCCCACCGTCGGGGAGCTCGCGGCCTATCCGGCGCTGGTGGCGGCGAAGACGGCGTTCGCCGCCACCGCTGATCCCGGGTTCGCGACGCTGCTGCCGCCCGGCACGAAGGAGGTGGTGGTCACGGGGTGCGAGGCGCACGTGTGCGTGCTGCAGACGGTCCTGGGGCTGGTCGAGGCCGGGCACCGGACGGTCGTCGCCACGGACGCCGTCGGCTCCCGCGACCCCGCCGACAAGGCCGCCGCGCTGGAGCGCATGGCGCGTCACGGTGCCGAGCTGGTGACCTCGGAGATGGTCCTGTTCGAGTGGTTGCGCGACGCGCGGCACCCGCGGTTCCGCGAGGTGCAGAAGCTGCTGAAGTAAGCGGGGTTCGCCGCACGGGAACGCAGGAGTTGACGCGCCCGTCCCGGCCGTGATGGTGGTCGTCGGGAGGGCGACGATGCCGGGTGTCTCGATCACCACCGCCGAGCCGGACGTGGCCCGGCTGGAGTGCGGGCGCGTCTACTTCCCGCACCGGCTGACGGTGCTGCACCACCCGGCGGACTTCCGGATGACGCTCACCGCCGCCTCCCTCGGGCCGGTGTCGGTGGGGCTGCTGGGCTACGCCGGTGAGGTCCGCCTGGAGACCGCTGAGCTGGAGACCGGCTACGAGGTCAACGTCCCCTTGGACGGGCTGCTCGGCACCTGGACGGGGCACGCCGAGGTGTGCGCCTCGCCCGCCACGGCCGCGGTGTACCGCCCGGACGGCCGCACCCGCATGCACGGCTGGCGCGAGGGCGGGCGCCTGCTCGGGATCAAGGTGGAGCGCCCGGCGCTCGAGGAGACCCTCGCCGAGCTCGCCGACCGGCCCGTCGACGGCGTCGTCCCCCTCGGCCCCGCGCTGGACCTGCGCTCCGGCGCGGGCGCGCAGTGGTGGGCGCTCGCGCGGGCGCTCGTCGCCGTCGCGGAGGACCCTGACGGCCCGCTCGCCCGGCCGATGGTGGCGCGGCCGCTCGCTCAGGCGGTCGTCGCGGCGCTGCTGCACGCCGTCGAGCATCCCTGGCGGGACGCGCTGGACCGGCGGCCCGCGACGCCGCGGCCCGCGTCGGTGCGCGAGGCCGTCGAGCTGCTGGAGGCGGAGCCGGAACGGCCGTGGACGGTCGCGGAGCTGGCCGGGCGGGTCGGGGTGGGCAGCCGCGGGCTGCAGGACGGGTTCGCGCGCCACGTCGGCGTGAGCCCGACGGCCTACCTGCGCGACGTGCGGCTGCGCCGCGCCCACGCGGACCTGCTCGCGGCGGACCCGGGGTGGCAGACGGTCGCCGAGATCGCGCTGCGCTGGGGGTTCGCCCACCTGGGCCGGTTCGCGGCGGCCTACCGTCGCCGGTACGGGCAGGCGCCGTCGGTCACCTTGCGCGGGTGACCGTCGAGAACGACCTTCTGCAGCCGGAACGGCCCTGTTGATCAGCACAACGTCGTTCTCGACGGGGACACCGCGGGAATCGGCCAGCCGGACTGCGTCCCGCGGATCGAAGGTGACGGCCGTCACGTCTAGCGTCGGCGGCCGACCGGAGGAGACGCCGTGACCACCACACTCGACTTCAACCCCATGGTCAGCCCGCACCGGGAGGACCCGCACCTGTTCTACCGCGAGGCCCGCCAGGGCCCGCCGCGGCTGAGCCCGACGCTCGGTGTCTACATGGTCACCCGCTACGAGGACCTGAGGACCGTCATCGACGACCCGCAGACCTACTCGTCGAAGGCGGCGCTGCCGCTGATCTTCGCCAACCCTCCGGAGGTCACCGACGTGCTGCGCGCCGGCGGCGTCGCGGAGACACCCATGGTCGTCAACGAGGACGAGCCCGAGCACCTGCCGATCCGGCGGGTGTTCGACGCCGGTTTCACGGGCGCCCGCGTGCGGGCGATGCTGCCGACGATGCGCGCCCGGGCCGACGAGTTGATCGACGGCTTCACCGACGGCTCGGCCGAGCTCGTCGGCGGCTACGCCGTGCCGTTCGTGCAGACCGTGATCAGCGCGATCATCGGCTTCCCTCCCGAGGACACCGCGCGGATCCAGGCCTGGACCGACGACGTCAACACGCTCTGGAACGTCCTCTCGCCCCTGGAGGCGCGGGTCGCGGCCGCGCACGGCCTGGTCGACTACACCCGCTACCTGCAGGCCGTCATCGACGACCGCCGCGCGAACCCCCGCGAGGACCTGGTCTCCGACCTCGTCCACGGCGCGAACGGCCATCCCGGCCTGGCCGACGAGTACGTGCACAACATCGTCCGCGGCGCGGCGCGGGTCGCCGGGTTCGACACCACCCGCGACGCGATCACGGCGACGCTGCTGGTGATGCTCGAGAACGACGGCGTCCGCGAGCGGGTGCTCGCCGATCCCGCCCGGACGATCCCGAAGCTCACCGAGGAGGCGCTGCGCCGCGACGCCCCGCACCGCGGCCTGTTCCGGATCACCACCCGCGACACCCACCTCGGCGGTGCGGACCTGCCCGCCGGCACGCCGCTGCTGCTGCTCTTCGGTTCGGGCAACCGGGACGAGACCGTGTTCCCCGGCCCGGACGCCGTCGACCTCGACCGCCCCAACGTGCGCGACCATCTCGCCTTCGGTCGGGGCCTGCACGTCTGCCCCGGGGCCCCGATGGCCCGCGCGGAGATCCGGGTGGCGTTGGAGACGCTGATCCGGCGCCTGCCGGAGCTGCGGCTGGCCGACGGCTACGAGCCGACCTACATCGCCAGCTACTTCTTCCGCGGGTTGGAGCGCCTCGACGTGAGGTGGTGACCGTCCGCCCCCGCGTCGAGAACGACGTTGTGCAGCGCATTCGGGTGAATCGAGCGGCGCAACGTCGTTCTCGACGGGGCCGGGCGGGGGCGGCACGGGGCGGGGCGGGGCCGGGGTGCGACGTCAGTGCTCGGGCTCCGTGCCCACCAGGGCGCCGAGCACGACGGTGCAGGTGAGCCCGCACGACGCGCACCACAGGACGAGGTGACGGTCCCGCGCGACCCAGTACTCCTGGACGAACGTGGCCTCGGCGGCGCAGGCGGGGCAGAACCTCACCGTGACGGCAGCGGTCATGACCAGGCGGGGACCGGGTCGCCGAACAGGTCGAAGATCTCGTCGCGGATGGGGGAGAAGCGGATCGAGCTCTCGCGCGTCCACAGCTGGCGGAACTCCACCGCGGAGCCGAACTTGTCGCGCTCCATCGGCAGGTCGATGCGGTCGTGCGGCTCGCGGAACGTGCACAGCGGATCGAGCCCCTGCTCCACCCGTTCGACCTGCTCGGTGTAGAGCTTGCGCAGCAGGATGACGCCGAGGTCGGAGCGCCCCAGGTGCTCCTTCGACCGGTCCGCGATCCGGCCCTGCGTCACCCAGGCGACGATGTCCTGGCCGTCGACGTAGTCGCGCAGCCAGTTCCCGCCGGCGTCGAACAGCGGTACCTCGTAGGTCGGGATCGTCTCCTGGGGCGGTGCGCCCCCGTCCGGCGCGTAGGTCTGGTACCAGACGTGCCAGGTGTTCTCGTCGTCGATCGGCACCCGGATCTGGAACGTCGCGAGCCCGGCCGCGCCGACGCGCAGCATGTGCGGGAACACCAGCGGGTGGCCCACCTTCCAGTCGTCGTCCTCCTCGGTGTGCCCCTCCAGCACGCGGCGCTTGAGGATGCCGTGCTCGAACACCTCGAACGCCACCTTGACGTGCTTTTTCGTCACCACCGGCAGCGGCCCGGAGCCGCCCAGCTCCTTGAGGAACGAGCCGTAGCGCCCGTGCAGCCACTCCACGTGGTACGGGTCGACGGAGTTCTCCATGATCTGCAGGAAGTTGCAGGGCAGCTCGGCGTGCCCGATGTCACGCCACGCGCCGTCCATGACGAACAGGTCGTAGCGCGGCAGCTCCGGCGCAGGAGCGGGCCCGAGGTAGGCGAAGATCAGCCCACCCAGCTCCTGCACCGGATACGCGGTGGCGCGGATGCGGTCCTTGAACGTCGAGTCGGCGGGCTCCCCCGGCTGCTCCAGGCAGGTGCCGTCGGCGGCGAAGCGCCAGCCGTGGTAGCCGCAGCGCAGGCCCTCCTCCTCGGTGCAGCCCAGCCACAGCGCCGCCCGGCGGTGCGGGCACTGCTCGGCGAGCAGGCCCACGGTGCCGCTGCCGTCGCGGTAGAGGACGAGGTCCTCGCCCAGCAGGCGGCGCTTGACGGGGATCCGGGTGGCCATGTCGTGGGTGGCGATCGGCCACCAGTAGCGGCGCAGCAGCTCGCCCATCGGCGTGCCGCGCCCCACCCGCGTCAGCCGCTCGTTCTTCTCCGCGCTCAGCATGCCCGTGACGGTAGGGACGCCTCGCGGCGCCGCCCAGGGCTACGTTGCGGCCCGCGGAACGGGGGAATGCGGAGATCGCCGGATCCGGGACATGGCGTGCGCTGGTGCACCTCCTGTCACGGAAGCAGTGATCATGGACGGGGCGGGTCAGCCGGCGACCACCGCCGGGCGGTGGCCGATCCAGGGTTGCGCGCGCTCGAGGTCCGCGGCCAGCGCGAGCAGCGTCGCCTCGTCCGCGTAGGGCGCGATCAGCTGCACGCCGACCGGCCAGCCCTCCTCGGTGCGGCCCATCGGCAGCGAGATCGCCGGGTTGCCGGTGACGTTGGACAGCGCGGTGAACCCGGCGCTCGCGAACAGATGATCGTACCAGCCGCGAGGGTCGTGCGCGGGGTCGTTCGCGTTCAGGTGGCCCAGCGCGGTGTTCGGCACGTTCATCGTCGGGGCGAGGAGCACGTCGTAGGTCTGGTGGAAGGCCGCGACGGCACGGGTGACGGCGTTGAAGACCCGGTCTGCGGCGTAGAGGTCGCAGGCGCGCAGCGTGCGGCCGTACTCGGCACAGACGAGCGTCGTCGCCTCCAGGTGGTCGGGCCCCGGCTCGATGCCCAGCAGCCCGGCGACGACGTCCACGCCGTCGGCGAGGAAGCTGCACCAGGCCACCAGGTTCGCGTGGTCGAACGCGGCGGCGTCGAGCTGCGGGGCGGCCTGCTCGACCGTGTGTCCCATCCCCTCCAGGAGCCGCGCGGTGGCCTCGGTCGCCGCGACGCAGCGGGGATCGACGGTGCCGCTGCCGGAGAACGGGCTCACGTGCAGCGCGATTCGCAGCGGCCTGCTGTGCGCCTCCTCGACGTACGGGCGGGCGGGGTCGGGCAGCAGGTAGCGGTCGCCGGGCTCGTGGCCGTGCACGGCGTCGAGCAGGCCCGCGCAGTCCCGGACGGTCCGGGTCACGGCGAACTCGACCCCCAGGCCCAGCAGCGGGTCGGCGTAGTCGGGGCCGGGAGAGGTACGGCCCCGGCTGACCTTGAGCCCGACGAGCCCGCAGGCTGCCGACGGGATCCGGATCGAGCCGCCGCCGTCGTTCGCGTGCGCGACCGGCACGGCGCGGGCGGCGACGAGCGCGGCCGAACCCCCGCTGGAGCCGCCGGGGCTGCGCGTCACGTCCCAGGGGTTGCGGACCGAGCCGGTTGCGACGGGTTCGGTGTTGGCGTTGAAGCCGAGCTCGGGGGTGGCGGTGACGCCCATCGTGGCGAGCCCGGCACGGCGGAAGCGGGCCATGAGGTGGGTGTCGGTCGGCATCGGGATCCCGGTCCCGAGCAGGCGGGTCCCGGCCCGCTGCGTGACCCCCTCCGCGTGCAGGACGAGGTCCTTGATCGCGAACGGCACGCCGCCGAACGCGCCGTCCGGGGCGTAGTCCAGCGGGGTCTCGAACCGCTCGCCGACCAGCGCGTTCAGCTCCGGCTGGACGGCGTCGAGCGCCTCGGCCGCCGCGTCCTGCACCTCCTGCGCCGTGACCTCCCTCGCGCGGATGAGCTCCGCGAGGGCGGTGGCGTCGAGGTCGGCGTACTCGGCGAGCTTCATGGATCCTCCCGGGGTCGGGCCGACCGTAAGTCGCCCGCGCACCCGCGCGCATCGGCCGGTCGGCCGGATGCGGCGTGCGCCTGGAGGCCAGCCGCCTCCGCGACTCAGGGCGTCGCGAACCGTTCCCGCAGCGCCTTCTTGTCGATCTTCCCGACCTTCGTCACCGGCAGCTCGCCGACCAGCTCCAGGTGCTCGGGCAGCTTGAACCGCGCCACGCCTGCGGAGTCCATGCTGGCGCGGATCTCCTCCAGCGTGACCGCGGCGCCCGGCCGGGGCACGACGTAGACGGCCACGCGCTCGCCCAGCTCGCGGTCGGGCATCGCGACCGCCGCCACCTGCGAGACGGCCGGGAGCCGGTAGACGAGGTTCTCGACCTCCTCGGCGGAGATCTTCTCCCCGCCCCGATTGATCATGTCCTTGTCGCGGCCCTCGACCACGAGGTAGCCGTCCGGGGTGCGGCGGCAGATGTCGCCGGAGCGGTACCAGCCGTCCGGGGTGAACGCGCGGGCGTTCTGCTCAGGGGCGCGGTAGTAGCCGCGCGGCGTGTACGGGCCACGGGTGAGCAGCGCACCCGGCTCGCCGTCGGGGAGGTCCGCACCCAGCTCGTCGACGATCCGGACCTCGTCGTCCGGGCTCATCGGGCGGCCCTGTGTGCTGCAGACGATCTCGTCCGGGTCGTCCAGGCGGGTGTAGTTGAGCAGGCCCTCGGCCATGCCGAACACCTGCTGCAGCTGCGCGCCCAGCACGGGCCCGACCGCGCGGGCCAGCTCGTCGGCCAGTCGGGCCCCGCCGACCTGGAGAACGCGCAACGCCCCCGGCGGGCCGTGCTCGGCGGCGTGCTCCAGCCAGCGCCCGGCGACCGCGGGCACGACCGCCGTGTGCGTGACGGCCTCCGCCGCGATCGTCGCGAACGCGCGCCCCGGCTCCGGCGAGGGCAGCATGACGACTCGGCCGCCCGCGAGCAACGTGCCGAGGATGCCGGGGCAGGCGAGCGGGAAGTTGTGCCCGGCGGGCAGCGACACGAGGTAGACGGTGGCGGCGTCGATGCCGCTCACCTCCGCGCTGCCCGTGGCGTTGTAGGCGTAGTCGTCGTGGGTGCGGGCGATGAGCTTGGGCAGGCCCGTCGTCCCGCCGGAGAGCAGGAACACCGCGACGGACCGGGGGTCCGGCGGCCGCGCGTCCCAGCGGGCGCGGTCGGCCGCCGGATCGGTGGCCGGGCCGCACAGCTCCCGCAGGTCCGTGCTGGTGCCGGCCACGTCGCCCGCGACGAGCACGTGGCGCAGGCCGAGCTCGTGGGCCATGGCCTGGTGGTCGAAGTCCCTGATCCGGTCCGGCACCGCGATCGCGACGGCCTCCGCGTGCCCGGCCAGGTACTCCAGCTCCGCGCGGCGGTGCGCCGGAAGCGCCATCACCGGCACGATCCCGGCGCGCAGGCAGGCCTGCAGCAGCACCACGAACTCCCAGCCGTTGGGCAGCTGCACGACGATCCGGTCGCCGGCGACGATGGCCAGCTCGGCCAGGCGGGAGGCTGCGGCGTCGGCCCGCGCGGCCAGCTCGGCGTGGGTGAGCCGGACGTCCCCGTCGACGAGCGCGACGGCGTCGGGGGCGCGGTCCGCGGTCTCGCGCAGCAGCGTCCCGAGCGGGATCCCCCGCCAGTGGCCCGCGGCGACGTAGCGGGCGACGAACTCGTCGGGCCAGCCGACGGTGCCGTCAGAGACCGGTGCGGCCATCGGGTGTCTCCTCGGTGAGAGTGATCACGGCGTCCAGCGCGACGAGGCCGTCGCGGGTGAGCCGCAGAGGGTTGATCTCGACGTCGGTGAGGTCCGGACGGGCGTCGAGCAGCGCGCCGAGCCGAGCGACGAGCGTGCCCAGCTCTGCGCGGTCCAGCACCGGGCCGCCGCGGAACCCGTCGAGGAGGGCGGCACCGGCGAGGTCGTCGACCATCGCGGCCGCCTCGGCCCGCGTGAGCGGGGCGACCCGGACGGCGACGTCCGCGAGCACCTCCGCGACCGTTCCACCGAGCCCGACGAGCACGACGACCCCGAACACCGGGTCGCGGCGGGCGCCGACGATGAGGTCGACGCCGGGTGGGGCCATCTCCTCGACGAGGACGCGGTCGGCGCCGATCGCCTCCAGCGCGGCGTCGAGCTGCGCGGGGGTGCCGATCCCGAGGCGGACGCCGCCGACCTCCGTCTTGTGCAGGATCGCCGCGTCGAGCACCTTCACGGCGACGGGCCCGCCGAGCCGGGCGAGCGCGGCGTGGGCGGCGGCGCGGCCGGTGCAGACCGTGCGGCGGGGGGTGGGGAACCCCAGGCTGGCGACGAGGGACTTGGCGCGGTCCTCGTCGAAGGGACCCGCTGCGGCCGGATGCGTGCGCGCATGGGCCGCCGGTGGCGCCGTCCGGTCCGCGGCGGGGCGGCCGTGCTCCGATCCGGGCGAGCGGAGGGCGGCGCGCGCCCGCGCCTCCGCCACCAGCGCTCCGACGGCCGCGGCCACCCCGCTCGGGTCGCCCACCGCCGGCACGCCCCTGGCGATGAGCTCCCGGCGCACCGCCGCGGGCCCCGCCCCGGCGCCGCCGACGCCGACGACGAGCGGCACGCCGACGGCCGCGCCGTCCACCGCTGCGACGAGGTCGAGCGCGTCCGGCTCGTGCAACGCGTACGCCGCGACGACGTCCACCCCGGAGTCGGCCGCGACCGCGCCGAGCACCTTCGCGAAGCCGGGGTCCGGACGCCCCGTGTCGACGGGGTTGGCCTGGTAGGTGAGCGGCGGGAGCAGCCCGGCGAGCGTCTCCCGCGTCGCGGCCGTCAACGGCGGGACGGACGCGCGGCGCCCGCGCAGGTCGTCCAGCAGCAGCAAGCCCGGCCCGGCCTGCCCGGTGAGCACCCCGACCCCGGGGTCGGGGTGCGGCGCCAGCCGCTGCAGCGACAGCGCGCCGACCGCGTCCACCAGCTCCCGCTCGGAGTCGACGAGCACCGCCCCGGCCTGGCGCAGCGCGGCCCGGGTGGTCCGCCACGAGGTGGCGAGCGCGCCGGTGTGGGACCGCGCGAACGCGGCGACGTCGTGGCGCCCGACCACCAGCGCCACGACGGGGCGGTGCGCGGCGACCCGGGCGACGGCGTCGAGCAGCCGCGGCCCGTCCGCGACGGACTCGACGTGCAGCGCGACGGCGGCCGTGCCGGGGTCGGTGGCGAGATGGTCCAGGACGGCCGCGGTGTCGACGTCGACGGCGTTGCCCAGCCCCACGGCGAGGCTGATCCCGTGCCCGGCCTCGGCGAGGGCGAAGGCGAGCGCGTGGTTGACCCCCCCGCTGGCCGCGACGACGGCGACCCGCCCGGCCGGCACGTCCGCGATGCCCGGCACGAAGCTCGCGGTGAGCCGGCGGCCCGGCACGAGGAAGCCGGAGGTGTTCGGGCCGAGCACGCGGATCCCGGTCTCGGCGGCGACGGCCGCGAGCGCGTCCTGGTACCCGATCCCCGGCCCGCCTGCCTCGGCGAACCCGCCCCCGCAGACGACGGCGGCGCGCGCCCCGCCCGCGGCGGCGTCCGCCAGGGCGGCGGCGCTCGCGGCGGCGGGGACGCACAGGATCGCGAGATCCACCGGACCGTCCGCCGCCGCGACCGACGGGAGCATCGTGGCGTCACGGGGATTGACGGGAGCGAGCGTGCCGGGGAAGGCACGCAGCGAGCGCGCCAGGACGGCACCGAGCTTGGCCGGGCTGCGCGAGGCCCCGACGACGGCGATCCCGCGGGGTGCGAACAGCGCGGCCAGTGGACCGTCCGCGCGTGGGACGGCCGCCTGCGTGTCGAGTCCGGTCACGGGGTCTCCTCGGGCGACGGGGTCGTAGCGGCGGCCGGTCGCGGACGGCCGGGCGCGGTCACGGCGCACCCCACGCGGCCGGGTCCGGTGCGACGAGATCGGCCCGCCCGGACAGGACGGCTGTGACGGCCCGGTCCCGGTCCAGCGCCGGGTCGACGTGCAGGGTGGCCACCCCGTGGTGCAGCCGCGCCTGCTCGCAGACCAGCGTGCGGGTGAACGGCGTTCCGCCCTCCACCGCGACGAGCTGCGCCCCACCCGAGACGGCTGCTGCGAGCGCGGCGAACGTGCCCGGCAGGTCCGACTCGTCGCCGGGCGCCGCGATCCGCACCCCGTGGTGATCCTGCAGGGGGAACGCGGCTCCGTCGGGCAGCGCGATCCCGGAGGGCCCCACCGTCACCACGCGTGCCCCGAACCGCACACCGCCGACGTCCAGCGGCGACGCCAGCACCTCCGCCCCGTGCCGCGCCTCCCACGCCGCGTGCGCCGCCCCCACGAACCCGGCGTCGCGCCGCGCCAGCCGCCCGTCCGAGATCGACCGGGACAGGAAGTGGTAGGCGAACTGCCACGGCTCGAACGCGTCGTGGTAGCGCCCGAAGTGCTCCCACCACGACAGCGACGGCCGCGCCGACCCCTGGATCGCCTCGACGGACGGCCGCGCGGCCGCCTCGTACGCGGCGAGGGCAGCGCCCAGGTCCGCTGGCGCGCCGGCCAAGGCGCCGGCCAGCGCGATCGCGTCCTCCATCGCCATCTTCGTCCCGGACCCGACGGAGAAGTGCGCGGTGTGCACCGCGTCGCCGAGGAACACCACCGGACGGGGCGCGAGCACGTGCCACCGGGCCGTGCGCCGCGTGCGGAAGTTGCCCCACCGCGAGTTGTTGACCAGCAGCTTCGCCCCGTCGATCCGGTCGGAGTACAGCTCCTCCAGGTACGCGCGCGACTTCTCGTCGCTCGCTCCCGGCGGCTGGGTGACGTCGAACTCGTCCAGCCCCGCCGCGCGCCAGGACGCCTCGTCCGTCTCGACGATGAACGTCGAGACGCCGTCCCCGATCGGGTAGCCGTGCACCGCGAACACGCCGTGCGGGCCGCGCTCGTGGACGAACGTGAGGCCGTCGAACGCGTACTCGGTGCCGAACCAGATGAACTTGGCCGTGGCGGTCTCGACCGACGGCTCCAGCGCGGGCGCCAGCGCGTCCCGGAGCCGGGACCCGGTGCCGTCCGCACCCACGACGAGGTCGAAGTCGGACAGGTCGGCCAGCGAGACGGGACACGAGAACCGCAGCTGCGCCCCCGCCTCGGCCGCGCGGGCCTGCATGAGCCGCAGCAGCGTCTGCCGGCGCACGGCGGCCATGCCGTTGCCGCCGCAGGAGATCCGCTCGCCCTTGAGGCGCACCTCGATGGCGTCCCAGTGCACGCCGTGGGTGTCGAGTGCCTCGCGCAGCACCGGGTCGGCCTCGTGGATGCCCGCGAGCGTCCGGTCGGAGAACACGACGCCGAAGCCGAACGTGTCGTCCGCGCGGTTGCGCTCGAACACCGTGACCTGCGCGGAAGGCAGCCCCCGGCGCAGCAGCGTGGCGAGGAACAGCCCACCCGGACCGCCCCCGACGATGGCGACCTTCAGCGTCGATCCGGTCATCGGCACACGTTCCGGCACTCGCCCACGCCCGCGATGCGGGTGACGATCTCACTGCCCGCCCCGAGGTAGCGCGCCGGCGTGCGGGCGTGGCCGACCCCGCCGGGCGTGCCGGTGGCGATGAGGTCGCCCGGCACGAGGGTGACGATCCGCGACACGTACGCCACGAGGTCCGCGGGGGAGAAGACGAGGTCGGCGGTGTCCGCCTTCTGCACCACGTCGCCGTCCACGGTGCAGGTGAGCTCGCCGGGCTCGACGTCCGTGACCAGCCACGGCCCCACCGGCGTCGACCGCTCGAACGTCTTGCCCTGCAACCACTGCACGGAGCGGTACTGGAAGTCGCGCGCCGTGACGTCGTTGACGACCGTGTACCCGGCGATCGCCGCCTGCGCCTCGGACGGCGACGCGTGCCGCACCTCCGCCCCGACGACGACGCCCAGCTCGGCCTCCCAGTCGACCTCCGCCGAGCCCGCCGGCAGCTCCACCTCGTCGTACGCCCCGACGAGCGCGCGGGCGAACTTGGCGAACAGCGTCGGGTGCTCGGGCAGCTCGCGGCCCATCTCGCGGATGTGCGACGCGTAGTTCAGCCCGACACAGACGATCTTCTCCGGGCGCGGCACGACGGGGGCGTAGTCCAGGCCCTCCAGCGGGTGCCGTGGGCCGTCCGCGGCCGCCGCCAGGGAACGCCAGGTCGGCTGCGCGAGGAACGCGCCGAGGTCCGGCGCCCCCAGCTCGACGGCGTGCGCGTCGTCGATCCGGACGGCCTGCGTGCCGCCGCCGGTACGGATGGTGGCGAGCTTCACGGGGTCTCCTTCCGGGCCAGGCCCAGTGCCTCGAAGACGGGGTCGTCGGAGAAGCGGAACGCGTCGAGCCCGCCGTCGGTCTCGACGCGCAGGGCCGCCCAGGACGGGACGCAGAACAGGTCGCCGGTGCCGACGTCCCAGCCCTCGGCGCCGACCGACACCCGGCCGGACCCGGAGAACACCTGCCACACCGCCGATCCCGCCGTCCGGACGGACGCGGTGGCCGTGCCGGGGCGCAGCCGGTGCATCTCGCAGCGCATGGTCGACAGGCAGTCCCCCGCGGTGGCGGGATTGGTGAAGCGGACGGCCGCGTGCCCCGGCTCGACGACGCCCGGGTGTCCCTCGTCCTCCAGCGCGAGCTGTGCGGCGAGCGCCCGGTCCGTGTGCTCCCAGCGGTACGCCATGAGCGGCGACGCGAGCCGCGACGCGGGCGGCGGCGCCCCGACGGGGGTGAGGCCCGGGTGCGCCCACAGCCGCTCGTTGCGGGAGAGCGCGGGCGTCTCGCGGGTGGCGAGCTCCTCGGGGCCGAGCTCGAAGAAGCCGGCGTCGAGGGTGCGCACGAGCGGGATGTCCAGGCCGTCGATCCAGGCCATCGGGTGGTCCGTCGTGTTCTGGTGCTCGTGCCAGTGCATGCCGGGGGTGAGCAGCAGGTCGCCGCGGCGCATCGCAATCGCGTCGACCCGCCCGTCCCCGCCGTCGACGTTCGTCCACACCCCCTCGCCCTCGACGACGAACCGGAACGCCGTCTGCACGTGGCGGTGCGACGGCGCCTCCTCGCGTGGGCCGAGGTACTGGATCGCGGCCCACAGCGTGGGCGTGGCGTAGGCGGTGCCGGGCAGGCCCGGGTTGGCGAGCGCGATCGCGCGCCGCTCACCCCCGCGTCCGACGGGCACCAGCGCACCGGCCCGCTCGGCCAGCGGCAGCAGCGTGGACCAGCGCCAGAGCATCGGCACGGAGTCCGGCCGCGGCGCGGTGGGCATCAACCCGCCGATCTGGGTCCACAGCGGCGTCATGTGCGCCGCCTCGAACGCGGCGTAGAGCTCGTCGAGGGCGCGCAGCTCCTCGGCGGTGGGCTCGTCGACGTGCGGGTCGGTGGTGGTCATGATGTCCCCTCTCCGATCGCGGGCAGCCGGGCCGGGACCAGCGCGATGAACAGCGCGCCGAGCAGCGCCGGGACGGCGAACCCGTAGAAGTTCCAGGCGAATCCCAGCCCGGAGGCGAGTACCCAGCCGCCGAACAGCGGTCCCAGGATCGCGCCCGCGCGGCCGACACCCAACGTCCAGCCGAGTGCCGCCGCCCGCACCGCCGCCGGGTAGCGGACGGCCACGTAGCCGTTGACCAGGATCTGCGTCCCGACGCTGCCGAGCCCCGCGACGGCGACGGCGCCGAGCAGCAGCGCGGTGGGCAGCTGCTGGGTGAGCAGCAGCAGGCACCCGGTGGCGGCGAGGAACGCACCCGCCGTCACGGGCTTGGGGCCGAGCCGGTCGGCGAGCCAGGACGCGCCCACGGCTCCGAGGATCGCACCGATGTTGAGCACCAGCAGGAACTGCAGTGCCGACCCCAGCGGGTAGCCGGCCTGGCGCATGATCTGCGGCAGCCACGTGTTCAGCCCGTAGACCAGCAGCAGCCCGCAGAAGCTCGCCGCGCCGAACAGCAGGGTCGTGGTGCGGTACGCCGGGGTGAAGAGCGCGCGCGGGCCGGCGCCCTCCGCCGTCGACGGCTCCTCGAGCGGGATGCCGTAGCTGGCCGCGAGCTCCTCCGCCTCGGCGCGCCGCCCCCGCGCCAGCAGGTGCGCCGCGGACTCGGGCAGGAACGCCACCGCGAGCGGCAGCACCAGGACGAGCGGGGCGGCGCCGATCCAGAACATGATCCGCCAGCCGTGGTCGGCCACCAGGTTCAGCGCCAGGACGGCCGCGAGCACCCCGCCGACGGAGTAGCCCGCGAACATCAGCGCGTTGTAGAGCTGGCGACGCCCGCGCGGGGCGTACTCGACGGTGAGCGAGATGGCGCTCGGCAGCACCCCGCCCAGGCCGAGGCCCGCGACGAAGCGCCACAGCCCGAGCAGCTCGGGTGTCGGGGCGAGCGCGCAGAGGACCATCGCGACGGAGAACCAGACGATGCCGCCCAGCACGATGCGGCGGCGCCCGACCCGGTCGGTGAACGCGCCGGCGGCCAGCGCGCCGACGAGCATCCCGACGAGCGCGTAGCTACCGATCGCACCGGCCTCGGCGGGGCCGAGATCCCATTCCGGGTCGGCGAGCAGGCTCGGGACCACCGAGCCGTAGACGATCAGGTCGTAGCCGTCGAAGACGATCGTGAGGAAGCAGAGGGCGACGACGGTGAGGCCCGAGCGCGTCGGGACGGTACGGGAGGCGGGTGTCGGGGCGGCGGCACGGGTCACGGCGGCTCCAGTCGACGGATGTGCCGACTGCGGTGCCGGCGCCGCACACGTTACAACAATCCAACGACGACCGTCTAGAAAATGACACGCTTTCTAGGAGGTGGGCTCGAGCACCCCCAGCACCTCGTCGACGAACGCCTCTGCGGGCGCCCGCAGCAGGCCGTGCGCCTGGAGGAACGCCTCGTGTGCCGCCCGCCCCGACCAGCCCGCCGGGAGCAGCTCCGGCGGCAGGTCCGGGTCGCGGAACGGGAACAGGCGGTAGTCCGAGATCAGCCGCATCCGCTCCACCAGCGCCTCCCGCCCCGTCGGCAGGCCCTCCCGGTAGGCGGCCAGCCGCGGCCGGTAGGTCTCCAGCAGGGCGGTGTAGTCGCGGTCGAGCCCCGCGAGGTCCCAGGCCCGGTTCGCCATGTCGCGGTCCGCATCGGCGCCCTCGGAGCGCGCGTGGAAGACATCCAGGCGCACGGACCCGCCCAAGGCCTCCAGCCCCTGCCTGACCTCGGCCGTCCGGTCGTGCGGGCTCACCCACACCGACGGCGCCAGCGCCCCGAACCCCAGCCAGGACAGCTGTTTGCGGAGCTGCTCGCGCAGCGCCCGCTCGGACTCCGGTACCTGGTAGATCGCCATGTGCCAGCGCCCGTCCCACGGCCCGGCTGCCCGGGCGAAGATCCGCTCGCGGCCCTCGTCGAGCAGGCGCCACGTGGCGTCCGTGAGGACGTACGTGGTCTCGCGGCCGTCCCGGTGGCTCTCCAGCCACCCCTCCTTGCGCATCCGTGCGGCGACGACGCGCACCGTCGGCTCGGGGACGTCGAAGCACTCCATCAGCGCCACCAGCGCCCGCAGGCGCACGGCGCCCCCGCGGTAGCGCAGGTAGTCGCCGAAGAGGTCGAACACCAGCGACCGTGCCTTCACCGCGCCCTCCGCAGTTCTGTTCCGTCTTGTTGACGGCCGTCGCGTAGACGTTCCATGATGCGCGACGTCCTCACCATCATTTCATCTCCGACCGGAGCTCTCAGATGACCCAGACGTACGTCCTCGTCACCGGCGCCTGGCACGGCGGCTGGGCGTGGCGACCCGTTGCCGAGCGGCTGCGCGCCGCGGGCCACCGCGTGCTCACGCCGACCCTGCCCGGCCTCGCCGACGGCGACGACCCCACCCGCCACCAGCTGTCCGACGTCGCCGACTTCCTCGTGGACCTCGTGACCTCCGTCGGCGAGGAGGTGACGCTGGTCGGCCACAGCTGGGGTGGCTACCCCATGACGGCCGCCGCGAACCGGCTCGGCTCGCGGGTCGCGAAGGTCGTCTACTGGAGCGCCTTCGTGCCCGCCGCGGGTGCGGCGCTGATCGACGAGGTGCCGCCGGCGTACGCCGAGCTCTTCCGCGGCGCCGCGGCGGCGTCCGGCAACGACTCGATCGTGCTGCCGTTCGCGGTGTGGCAAGAGGCGTTCATGCAGGACGCGCCCGCCGACGTCCAGCGGCTGGTGTTCGGCCTGCTCGTCCCGCAGCCGCTGCAGTACTTCACCGCGGCCGTCGACCCGCTCGACGGCGCGACCGCCCGCGCGTACGTGCTGAGCGTGGACGACGTCGCGCTGCCGCCGGGGGAGTACGGCTGGGCCCGGTTCGCCGATCGCCTCGGCGTCGAGCCGATCGAGGCGCCGGGCAGCCACGAGGCCTGTTTCACCGCCCCGGACGGGCTGGCCGACGCGATCCTCAAGGCCTGACGGCCGCTCGGGAGACGCCGGCTGCTGCGGCCCTCGCGACGAACGGCGCGTTCGTCCAACCAGGTTGAACGAACGCGCCGTTCGTTGTCGAGGGAGGGGAGGGTGCGAGGGCGCCGGGGGCTCAGGGCGCCGGGTCCTGGCCCGGCTGGTTCGGCGGGATCCGCAGCGGCGGGAGCTCGTACAACGGCGCCTGCGGGACGTTGCCGACCTCCCCGGGCAGTGGCGGGGCGGGTGCGACATCCAGCGGGGCCAGCGGATCCGCCGGGTCGTACTCGGTCGTGCCCGGTCCGCCCGAGCCGTCGAAGGAGCGCGTGCCGCACCCGAGCAGCGTCACCCGCAGCGCCACGTTGCTGGTCACCGCGAGCTCCGCGCCGCAGCCCACCCCGGCCGGCTCCGGGTCGACCGTGACGGCGGTGACGTCCGTGCCGGTGATCTCCAGCAGGTCCTTCGCGGGGGCCGCGACCGGCGCGTCCAGGTGGCGGAACTCCCGCAGGTACGGGTTCACCGGCGAGAGGTGCCCGTCGGTGGACGCCACCTCGCGACCCACCTCCGGCACTGGTGCGGCGGTGACGCCCCGCCCGTGCGAGACGACGTCGATGCGCCCGATCTCGTCCGGCCCCGTGGTGGTGATGCCCGACAGCCAGTAGGCGTGGTCGCCCACCAGGCCGGACTCCGGGTCGTCCATCAGCGGGTTGCGCACGTACGTGACGTGGTGCGGGTCGACCGCGCGGGGCTCGTCGCCCAGCCACCGCGTGGCGACGTCCCACAGCCCGCCCTTGCACATGACCAGGTGCTCCGCGGCCGGCCCGGCCCAGCTCACGAACTCGACGTCGTAGTCCCCCGCGAGGTAGGCGTCGGCGCGCTCCCGGGTGATCGGGTACGGGATGAAGTCGTCGGTCGTGCCGGCCCACTCCATCACCGGCTGGTTGCGCCTGCTCGGCAGCAGCGGGGTGAGCTTCGAGCCCGCCTCGTGGTCGGTCAGCGTGTCGACGGGGAGGGTGTCGGCGACGCCGTTGAGCCCGGGGAAGGACGGCGCGACGTCCAGGCCGTCGCAGACGAACGCCCTCGTGAACACGTCCGGGAAGGTCAGCGAGAGCTTGTTCGCCATGTACGCGCCGCTGGAGAACCCGGCCATCGTGGTGCGTTCGGGGTCGAGGTCGTAGTGGCGGCGGGCATCGGCCAGCGCCTCGAGCACCGCGGCCCCGGACTGCCCGTAGCCCCACCCGTCGTTCCCCCGGGCGTCGACGTCGATCACCATCGTGGGGTGGCCGGGGCGGTCGGCGAACTGCCGGTAGAGGTCGCGGTCACCCGCCACGTCGTCGCCGGGGCGCAGGGCGTAGCCGTTGGTCCAGACCACGGACGGGTAGCCGTCCGCAGGCGCGGGCCTCTCCGGCACGTAGACCGTGTAGCGCTGCAGCCGCCCCGGCAGGTCCGGCACGCAGTCGTCGCGGCAGGGCCAGCCGAACTGGAAGCTGGGCCGTCCCTCCTGGCCCTCCCCGCCGCCGGTCTGGATGCCGCCCTGCTGGGTGCCGGCGCCCGGCGGCGGGCCTCCGGGGTCGCTCGGCAGGCGACGACCCTGCGCGGTCTCGAAGGCCGACGCGAAGATCCGGGTGACGTACCCGCTGGTCGGGAGCGTGCCGTCGTCGGTGACGCCGTCACGGAGCTTGCCGAAGTCGACGGTCGCGGCGAACGGGGAGAGGTCGCCGCGGGCGATGGCGAGCTTCTGGTCGCGGTCGCGGTAGGGGGCCTCGAAGGGCTCGCCGACGCGGAACGCGGCGTCGAAGAACGCCGACGGAGTCGGGTCGCCGGCGATCGCGCCGCCGGGGTGGGTCTCGTCCGCGATGGCCTGCGGGACGAGGTAGCGCCCGCCCGCGGCGTCCCACAGCCCCGCGGCAGCGGCGACCCGCTCGGTGCCCCGGGGCGTCCACGCGGCGTGCGGCACGCGGATCTCGACCTGGCGGCGCTCGACGTCGACGCGCACCCGCGCCGCGCCGACGACCTCCCCGGTGGCGGCGTCGGTGACCTCGCCCTCCTCGCCGTGCACGGTGACGAACCGCTGCGCGGGGATCAGGGTGTTCGTCCCGTGCGGGGCCTCGACGGCCGGGCCGTCGCCCAGTGCCAGCGTGAGCGCGTAGAGGTCGGGGCGGGTCATCGTGTTGAGCGTGACGCGGAAGGCGGTCGCTCCGCCGGCCCCGCCGGTCTCACCGTCCAGCGGCTTCACCCGCACCTCGACGATGTCCGCGGCGTTGCGACGGTACGCGGGCGCCTCGGGGTAGGTGTAGTTGCGCGCCAGGGTGTCGACGAACCAGCGGTACTGGTTGCCCCCTCCCTGGTCGTCGTAGACGCAGCCCTGGTGGACGTACTCGCCCTCCCGGTAGGCGCTGGTGTGGCAGATGCCGGTCGGTTCGGCCACCCAGATGCCCGTGTTCTCCAGTTGCGGCGCGCGGGGTGGGTCGGCGTACAGCAGGGCGGGTCCGGGACGCGGGGCGTCGTCGGGCCCGGCCGCCGCGGGGCCCGCGACCAGGCTGGCGGCCAGCACGCCTCCGGCCGTCACCGCTGCGATGCTCGCGACTCTGCGGAAACTCATCGGCAGCACCTCTCCCGGGGCCGCTCCCGCGCGTCCGGACGCGCGGGCAGGGGAGCAGCGGGCCCCGGCTCGGACGGTGCAACGAGCCATCCCGATGTTAAGTGACGATTCTGCGCCGACCGTCCTCTGAAGTGTTACTCAGGCGGGTCAGGTGCGCCGCGCGAGCAGGCCACCGTCGGCGAGGATCGTCTGGCCGGTGAGGAAGCTCGCCGCGTTGCTCACGAGCACGAGCAGCAGCCGCGCGATCTCCTCGGGCTCGGCGGCCCGCCCGAGCAGGCTGCGGCCGACCTCCTCGCGCACCTGCGGCGACCAGGTCCGCGACATGTCGGTGAGGACGAACCCGGGCGCCACCGCGTTCACCGTGACATGCGGGGCGAGCTCCTTGGCATAGATCGAGGTGAGGTTCTCCAGTGCCGCCTTCGCCGCGGAGTACGCGGTGACGTCCCCGTGGGCGAGCGCGTCGTGCCCGCGGATGGAGGAGACGGTCACGATCCGGCCGTGCCGCCGCTCGACCATGCCGGGCGCGACCGCCCGGATGAAGTGGGCGGGGGCGAGGACATTGGCGCGGAACTCGTCGAGCCAGCCGTCGGTGGACCCCCCGAGCGCGGGCGTGGCCGACACGGCGCCGAGGGTGCAGACGAGACCGTCGACGGCGTGACCGTCGGCGAGCAGCCGCCCGACGGCCGCGTCCACGGCGGCGGCGTCGCGGCCGTCGCAGGTGATCGCGGGTGCGGCCAGCTCCTCGGCGAGCCCGGCCAGCGCCGGGCCCGCCGAACGCCCGTGTAGCAGCACCTTCGCGCCCTCCGCTGCGGCGAGCCGGGCCGCGGCGGCGCCGATGCCCCGCGACGAGCCCGCGATGAGGATCGTGCTGCCCGCCAGCCCGCTCGTGATCGACACGGCTAGCTCCCCTCGACGTCGTTGCCGCCGCCCACCGCGGCGAGGATGTGCGTGCCGACGAGGCACACGGTCCCGTCCTGGCGGGTGCCGCGCAGCTCCGCCAGCACGCGGCCCCGCTGCTCGTCGACCGACCGCACCGTGTACTCGACGGTGACGGTGTCCCCGAGCCGCACGGGGGCGGTGAACCGCACGCGGTCGTAGCCCGCCGACACCGTCGTGCCGGGGATCCGGTCGGCCATCAGCGTCGACGCGGTGGACGCCAGGCCCAGCACGAGGACGCCGTGGGCGATGCGCCCGCCGTAGGGCGTGGCGCGCATGTGCTCCTCGTTGACGTGGTTCGCGGCGAAGTCGCCGGTGATGCCGGCGAAGAGCCCCACGTCGGACTCCGTCACGGTCTTGGCGAACCGCACCGAGTCGCCGACCCGCACCCCGAGGCTCACCGCGGTCCTCCGAACCGGGCCGTCGCCGCGGCGACCTCACCCGACCCGACGGTGACGTGCGCGGCGAGCCGCTCCACGAGGTCGCGTCCGGGTGCCGCAGGCTCGGCCAGGGCGGCGAGCGCGATCCGGACGGCGACGGGGGAGCGGTCCGCGAGCCGGTGCGCCCACGTGAGCGCCGTCGCGACGGGGTCGGTGTCGACCGCGTCGACGAGCCCGTGCTCCAGCGCCGCCGTCGCCGGGACCCGCTCGCCGAGCAGGAGCATCCGCCGCGCCCGCTGCGCCCCGACCAGCGCGGGGAGCCTGCTGAGCCCGGACCAGCCCGGGACCGTGCCGATGCCGACCTCGGGCATGGCGAACACCCCGTCCGGTGCGGTGACGCGGAACGTGGTGGCCGTCGCCAGCTCCAGCCCGCCGCCCATCACCGGTCCGTGCAGCGCGGCGACGCTCGGCTGCGGCAGCGCGGCGAGCCGGGCGAACGCGCGCTGGCCCGCCGGCGTCCAGCACGCCAGCGCCGCCTCCGCGTCCACGCCGGCGAACTCGGCGAGATCGGCGCCCGCGCAGAACGCCCGCCCCTCCCCGCGCAGCACCACGGCCCGCACGCTCGGGTCGTCGGCGAGCAGGTCGGCGAGCCTGCCCAGCTCGGCGAGCATCGCCGTGGTCAGCGCGTTGCGCTTGGCCGGACGGTCCACCACCAGCGCCGCGACCGGCCCGTCCCGCTCGATCCGGACGGTCACGGGGTGCCGATCCCGTGGACGGCGAGGTGGGCCAGCAGCCGCGCCGCGGCGGCCTCGGGATCGTCGAAGTGGCCGATCGCGTTCGCCGCCTCCCACACCGCGACGAGGTGGGCGAGGTCGCGGCCGGACTCCAGCCCGCCGAGCATCCGGAAGTGCCGCTGCCGCCCGTCGAGGTACGACAGCCACACGACACCGACCTTGTAGAACCGGGTGGGCTCGGCGAACACCAGACGCGCGAGCGGCAGCGTCGGTTCCAGGACGGCCCGGAAGCCGGTCTCGTCGCCGCGTTCGAGCTGCTGCAGCGCGGCGGCCGCCTGCCGGGGGACGGCCGCGAACGCGCCGAGCAGGGCATCGGAGTGCGCCTGCCCGTCGCCGGCGATCAGGTCGACGTAGTGGTGGTCGTCGCCGGTGAACATCCGCACGCCCGCGGGCAGCCGGGCACGCAGGCGCCGCTCGGCGTCCGCGTCCAGCAGGCTCATCTTGATCCCCGCGACCCGGGCGGCGCGCCGGCCGATCACCTCGAGCACCACCTCGGCGGCCCGGTCCGGGTCGGTGTGGCCCCAGTAGCCGCGCAGCGCCGGGTCGAACGCCTCGCCGAGCCAGTGCAGCACCGCCGGGCGACGTGCGGCGGAGAGCACCGCGTCGTAGACGGCGAGGTAGTCCTGCGGGCCGCGGGCGGTGGCCGCCAGCTGGCGGCTCGCCATCACCACCGCCGTCCCGCCCCGCTCCTCGACGTACGCGAGCTGCTCCAGGTAGGCCTCCGTCACCGCGGCGAGGGACGGGCGGCCGTCCGGCAGCTGGTCCGTCCCGACCCCGACGACGGCGTCCCCGTTCTCGGCCAGCGTGCGGGCGACCAGCTCCCGCGTCGCGGGCCAGGACAGCCCCATCCCGCGCTGCGCGGTGTCCATCGCCTCCGCGACGCCGAGGCCGAGCGCCCACATGCGGCGCCGGACGTCGAGGGTGGCGTCCCAGTCGATCCCGCCGTCGGCGGCCGAGGTCCGCCACGGGTCCGCGACGACGTGGACGGCCGCGAACACCCTCCGGCAGCTCACCGGCGGGGCGGTGTCGGGCAGCCCGGCCGGTGCGGTGAGCGCCACCTCGGCGGTGCTCCCGTCCGGCCGGGGCACCCGCACGGTCGCGAGCGTGGGGGCCGCCATCAGTGCTCGTGCACCAGCACGCCGCGCAGGTTGCGCCCGGCGTGCATGTCCTCGTAGGCCTCGTTGACCTGCTCGACGGTGTACCTGCGGGTGATCAGGTCGTCGAGCACCAGGTGTCCGGAGCGGTAGTAGTCGAGCAGCTTCGGGATGTCGCGCGTCGGGTTCGCGTTGCCGAACAGCACCCCGCGCAGCGTCTTGGCGTAGACCACCAGCTCCAGCGGGTTCACGTCGATGCCGGGCTCGTGCGAGCCGATCGACACCACTGCGCAGCGGCCCTCCTTGCGGATCGCGGAGAAGGCCTCGCCGATGATCCCGCCGTCCACCCGCCCGACGGTGACGACCGCGGCGTCCGCGCCCTGGCCGTTGGTCACCGATCCCACGAACGGCATCGCCTCGCCGATCGAGGCGAACGCGTGGGTGGCGCCGAGGCGCAGCGCGGACTCCCGCTTGAACGCGACCGGGTCCACCGCCACGACGTGCATGGCCCCGGCGTGCCTCGCCCCCTGCACGGCGTTGATCCCGACCCCGCCGACACCCATGACGATCACGGTCTCCCGCGGGCGGACGGCCGCCCCGTTGACGGCCGCGCCCCACCCCGTGGTGACGCCGCACGCGACGAGGCACGCCACCTCGAACGGGATGTCGTCGTCGATCCGCACGCACTGTTCCTGGCTCGTGACCAGGTAGTTCGCAAACGTGCCGAGCCGCTGCATGGCCCCGCACGGCGCGCCGTCGGCGAAGAAGAACCGCGGCGTGCCGTCGAGCATGTACCCGGTCTGGACGTCGCGGCCGTTGTCGCAGATGTACTGCATGCCCTGTGCGCACCAGGTGCACACGCCGCACATCGGCAGGTACGCGGTGGCGACGTGGTCGCCCACCCGCACCCGGGTGACGCCCGGGCCGACGGCCTCGATGATCCCGGAACCCTCGTGGCCACCGACGAACGGCAGGTCGACCACCGAGTCGCCGGTGACGATGTGGTCGTCGGAGTGGCACAGCCCCGACGCCATCACCTTGATCCGCACCTCGCCCGGGCCGGGCTCGGCCAGCGTCAGCGTCTCCGCCGTCCACTTGTCGCCGACGGCCCGGACGACCGCTCCACGGACCTCCATCACACACTCCTCTGCAGGCTGATCCAGCGTCGTTCGGTGAACAGGTCAAGGCTCGCGAGGCCGCCGAAGCGCTCGCCGAGCCCGGAGGCGCCGATCCCGCCGAACGGGACCTGCGGCTCGTGCAGTGCCGTCATGTCGTTGACGTGCACCATTCCGGCCCGGATGCGGCGGGCGAGCGCCCAGCCGCGGTCCAGGTCGCGGGTGAACACGGCCGCCGACAGGCCGTACTCGGAGCGGTTGGCCAGTGCCACCGCCTCGTCCTCGTCCTCGGCGACCGTGATCGCGACGACGGGGGCGAACGTCTCGGCGTCGAACAGCGGCATCCCGGGCCGCACCCCGGTGACGACGGTGGCGGGGAAGTGGCGCCCGTCCGGCGCCCCGCCCGCGACGACCGTCGCGCCCCGGGCGACCGAGCCGTCGACCAGCTCGGCCGCCCGGCGGGCCTGGGCGTCGCTGATCAGCGGGCCGAGGTCGACGTCCTCGGTGAGCGGATCGCCGACCCGCAGCGCCGCCGCTGCCAGGGTGACGGCGGCCGTGTAGGCCTCGGCGACCTCGCGCACGACGATGTGGCGCCCGGTCGCGATGCACACCTGGCCCTGGTGGACGAACGTGCCGGCGACCCCGCACGCGGCGGCGAGCTCCACGTCCGCGTCCGCGAGGACGACCGTGGCGTTGTTGCCGCCCAGCTCCAGCGCCACGCGCTGGAGCGTCCGCGCTGCGGCCGCCGCAACGGCGTGCCCGGTGGCGCTCGAGCCCGTGAAGTGGATCATGTCGACGCCGGCGTGCCCGACGAGCGCCGGGCCCGCGGTCCGCCCGGGCAGCACCGCCACCGGCGACCCGGCGCCGGTCAGCGCGTCCGCCCAGGCGAGACCGCCCGAGCGGGGCGTCTCGGGTGCCGGCTTCACCAGCACGGCGTTGCCGAGCGCGAGCGCCGGGGCCGCGATCCGCAGGCCGAGGTGCATCGGGTAGTTCCAGCCGGTGATCAGGCCGACGACGCCGACCGGGACCCGCTCCACGATGTTCGTGCGCCCCGGCCGCGCCGACGGGACGAGCTCGCCGGACGGGTGCAGCGCGAGCGCACCCGCGAGATGCAGCTCCTCGATCGAGGCCGCCACCTCGCCCTCCGCCTTCGCCCGCACGCTGCCGGTCTCGGCCATGACCAGCGCGACCAGCTCGTCGCGCCGGTCCTCCAGCGCGCGGGCGGCGCGGCGCAGCACGAGCCGGCGCTCCGGGCCGGGGATCGCGGCCCACGCCGCCTGCGCCGAGCGGGCGCGCGCGACGGCGGCGTCGACGTCGGTGGCCGTCGCATCAGGGGTCTGCAGCACGGCGGTCACGCGCGCCTCCTCGGGCCCGGGACGGGCGCGGTCCAGTCCAGGCGGGCCGCCGTGCGGCCGAGCATCAGCTGGTGGATCTGGCTGGTCCCGTCGATGATTTCGATGATCTTGGAGTCGCGGAAGTACGACTGGACGAGGTGGTCGGTGTGCACGCCTGCCCCACCGAGCAGCTGCACCGCCACCGTGGACTGCGCCATCGCGGACTCCGTCGTGACGAGCTTGGCCGCCGAGACGAGCGCCGTGTCGACCCCGTCGCCCCCGCCCGCCGCGAAGCTCCCCAGCGCCGCGTGGGCGAGGTGGCGCCCGGCGAGGTAGGCGGCGAGCATCGTGCCGAGCTGGGCCTGCAGCAGCGGGTTGCGCACCAGCGGCGCGCCGAAGGCCTCCCGGTCCGCGAGGTAGGTGGTGCACTCGCGCAGTGCCCCCCGGAGGAAACCGAGGGCGTACGAGGCGCAGTCCAGCCGGGCCAGGTTGACCCCGTCGAGCATCCCGCCGAAGCCGTCGACGCGCATGCGGGCCGCCTCGGGAACGCGGCAGCCGGAGAAGCTCAGCGTCCCCAGCGGCACCCCGCGGAAGCCGATCAGCGGCTCGGCCGGGCCCGCGGACGCGCCGGGTGTGCCCAGGTCGACGACGAAGGCCGCCGTGTCGGCCTCGCGCCCGCGGTGCTCCAGCTTGGCGAGCACCACCGCGAACTCCGACCGCGGGCCCTGGGTGATCCAGGACTTCTCGCCGTCCAGGACGTAGTCGTCGCCGTCGCGGCGGGCCACCGTCGTGATCGCCCGGACGTCCGTGCCCGCGTGCGGCTCGCTGATCGCGAACGCGCCGAACGCCTCGCCTGCGACCAGCCCGGGCAGCCAGCGGTCCCGGATCTCCGGTGCCGCGTAGCGGCACAGCATGTAGCCGTGCAGCCGGGCGATCGACAGGGCCAGGGCCAGCGACCCCGAGTACGACGCGACGATCTCGTTGGTCTCGTGGGCCGGGACGAACCCGGCCGGCTCGATCCCGCCCTCGCCGTCGAAGATCAGACCCTGCAGGCCGATCGCGGCGGCGGTGCGCAGCAGGTCGGTGTCGTAGATCGCGGCGGCGTCCTCGATGTCGCGGACGCGAGGCGCCACCTCCTTCTCGCAGAACTCCTGCACGACCGCGAGCAGTTCGCGGACGTCCGGGTCGACGCTGATCAGCTCGTTCACGTCGCCTCCACGGGTCCCGGCACCGCCCGGAAGAGGTGATCGGCCATCGGAACCGGGGGAGCGGGCACCAGCGGTGTGAAGCCCATCTGCGCGACGATCTCCTCCACGGTGTGGCCGGGGGCGATCTCCCGCAGCGCCACGCCGTCGGCCGTCAGCTCGAACACCGCCCGTTCGGTGACGTAGAAGACCTCCTGGCCGCGCTCGCGCGCCCGGCGCGCGCTGAACGTGGTCTGGTGCACCGCCGGGACGAACTTGCGCATCCGGCCCTCCCGGGTGACGGTGAGGCGCCCCTCGGCGATCTCCGTGCGCAGCCCGCCCGCGGTGAGGGTGCCGCAGAACACCACGCGCTTCGCCGCCTGCGAGATGTTGATGAAGCCACCCGCGCCGAACACGCGGCCGTCGACCAGCGAGGAGTTGACGTTCCCCTCGGGGTCGATCTCGGCGAAGCCCAGGCACGTGACGTCCAGACCGCCGCCGTCGTAGAAGTCGAACTGGGCGGCGTGCTCGATCACCGCCTCCGGGTTCCAGGCCACCCCGAAGATCACCCCGCGGGCGGGGACGCCGCCGATGAGGCCCTGCTCGACGGTCATGGTCACCTCCTCGAGGCGGCCCTGCTCGGCGACGACCGCGGCCACGCCGTCGGCCATCCCGACGCCGAGGTTCACCACGGCGCCGCGGGGGATCATCGCGGCCGCCCGCCGGGCCACGACCGCCCGCTCGGTGAGGTCCAGCGGCTCGGCCATGGCGAGCGGCACCCGCACCTCGCCCGCGAACGCGGGCTCGTAGGCGGTGGTGGAGGTCTGCTGCTGGTCGGCGTGGACGACGACGTAGTCGACGAGGTGCGCGGGCACGACGACGTCCTTCGCCTTCAGCGTCCCGGCCTGCGCGACGCGCTTGACCTGTGCGATGACGACGCCCCCGCAGTTGCGTACGGCCGTGGCCGCGGCGAGCACGCCCAGCTTCGCGGCCTCCTGTTCCAGCGTGAGGTTGCCCTTCTCGTCCGCCGTGGTGGCGCGGATGAAGCCCACGTCGAAGCGGGGGGAGCGGTAGAAGAGGAACTCCTCGCCGTCGACCTCCAGGGGACGCACGAGCTGCTCGGTGGTGCGGGCGTTGAGCCGCCCGCCGTCCACGCGCGGGTCGCAGAACGTCCCCAGCCCGGTGCGGGTGAGCAGCCCTGGCCGGCCCGCGGCGGTCTCGCGCAGCAGCTGGGCGAGCACGCCCTGCGGCAGGTTGTAGGCCTCGAACTCGCCGTCCTGCGCCATCGTGGCGAGCTTGGGCGACATCGCCCAGTGCCCGGCGACCATGCGGCGCAGCAGGCCGGGGTGCGCGAGGTGGTCGATGCCCGACCCGGCCCGGTTCCCGACCCCGCTGCAGCTCAGCGCGCTGATCCCGGACGGCTCGGCGCTGCGGGCGTAGCGGGCGCCGAGCGCGGCGATGAGCAGGTCCGGCTCGACGACCCCCCCACCGGAGGCCTCGATGAGCAGCGACGCGCCGTCCGGCACGAGCGCCGCCGCCTCCTCGGCGGTCACGAACCGGGCACGGACGTCCTTGGTGTACCTCACGGCATGGCCCCCCCGCCGTTGGGCGAGACGGTCTGCCCCGTGAGGAAGGACGCCTCGTCGCTGATCAGGAAACGGATCACCGACGCGACCTCGCCGGCGGTGCCGAAGCGGCGCATCGCCAGCTTCGCGGTCTTGCGCTCCACCCACTCGGGAGTGGCGTGCGGGCGGGTCATCGGGGTGTCCACCGGGCCAGGGGCCACGGCGTTCACGCGGACGTCCGGGGCGAGCTCGTGGGCAAGCGCCCGGGTCAGCCCCAGCGTCCCGGCCTTGGAGGCGCAGTACGCCGCCGCGTCCGTCCCGCCCGTGTAGGCCATCTGGGAGGCCACGGTGACGACCGCGGCCGGCCGGCCGTTCCTGCCACCCCGCCGCAGGTGCGGCAGGGCCGCGCGGATGCACAGGTAGGTGCCGGTCAGGTTGACCCCGATCGTGCGGTGCCAGACGTCCGGGCCGAGCTCGGCGAACGGCACCTGCTCCATCACGCCTGCCGAGGTCACGAGCCCGTCGACACCGCCGCACAGCGCGACGGTCCCGGCGACCAGATCCGCGACCGACCCCTCGTCGACGACGTCGACGGCGATCGGGTGCGCGCGGTCGGTACCGAGGCGGGCGGCGAGCTCCTTGGCGGCCACCTCGTCGCCGGGGACGTGGCCGAGCGCGACCCGCGCCCCGCCGGCCACCAGCTGCTCCGCCGTCGCGGCGCCGATGCCGCCGGTGGCACCGGTGACGACGACGACGCGGTCGTCGAGCCGGGCGTAGCCGCCCGGCCTGTCTGGTCTGGCTGATGGGTTCACGGTCATCCCTTGAACGCGTAGGAGAGGACGGCTTCCTCGTCGGCCGCGGCGGCGTCCAGCTCGCCCACGGTGCGCCCGCTGCGCATGACGACGATCCGGTCCGCGGTGAGCAGGAGCTCCTGGAGGACCGACGAGACCATGACGATCGCGAGGCCCGACTCGGCCAGCTCCCGGACGAGGCGGTGCACCTCGGCCTTGGCGCCGACGTCGATGCCGCGCGTGGGCTCGTCGAGCAGCAGGACGCGCGGCGTCGTGGCGAGGATCTTGGCCAGCACGACCTTCTGCTGGTTGCCGCCGCTCAGGGTGGACACGGCAACGCCGGGGTTCGCGGCCTTGATCCGCAGGCGCCCGGCGTAGCCGTCGTACAGGGCCCGGCCGCGGGTGGTGCGCAGCCACGGGCCGCGGGCCACGGAGTCCAGCGCGGCCAGCTCGACGTTGTGCCGCACGGACAGGCCGAGGCACAGCCCCTGGTCCTTGCGGCTCTCGGGGACGAGCCCGATGCCGCGGCGGATCGCGTCGGACGGCGCGCGGGGGGTGTACCGCTCGCCGAAGAGCTGCATCTCCCCGGCCGTGGCCCGCGTGGCGCCGGAGATCGCGGCGAGCAGCTCGCTGCGGCCGCTGCCGACGAGCCCGGCCACGCCGAGCACCTCCCCGGGGCGGACCTCGAGCGACGCGCCCAGCACGCCGGGCGCGGCGAGCCCGCGCACGCGGAGCGCGGGCGCGGCTCCCGCGTCCGCGGACGTGGTGGCGTGGCGCTCGTACACGGCCGAGACGTCACGCCCGATCATGTGCCGGATCAGGCCGTCCTCGTCGAACGCCGACGCGGCGTCGGAGGCGACCAGCCGTCCGTCGCGCAGGACGGTGACCCGGTCGGCGACCTCGAGCACCTCCCCGAGGTCGTGGCTGATCAGCACGATCCCGTGGCCCGCGTCGCGCAGCTCCCGCATGAGGCCGACGAGCCGGCGGGCGTCCTCCCGGCCCAGCGACGAGGTCGGCTCGTCCAGGATGATCAGCTGCGCGTCGCGGGCGAGTGCCCGCGCGATCTCGACGAGCTGCTGGCCGGACACCGACAGCGTCCCCGCCGACCGGCGAGGGTCGATGTCGAGCCCGACGCGCGCCAGGTACTCCTGCGCCCGCTCGTTCTGCCGGCGCCGGTCGATGAAGAGCCCGCGGGCCGGCTCGATGCCCATCAGGACGTTCTCGGCGACCGACAGCGTCGGGATCACCGTGAGCTCCTGGTGCACCATCGTGATGCCGTCCCGGTCGGTGCCCTCGCGGTCGACCGTGCCCTCGTCCGGCGCGTGCACGCCGTAGAGGACCTTGGACAGCGTCGACTTGCCGGCCCCGTTCTCCCCGACGAGGGCGTGGATCTCGCCCAGCCGCAGGTCGAGCGACACGTCGGTGAGCGCCCGGGCCCCGGCGAAGGACTTGGAGATGTGGTGGAGCCGGACGAAGGGGGTGGCGGTCGTCGCGGCCGGGGGTGCGGTCGTCGAGCCGGCCGCGGTCATGCCGGGCTCCGGTCGCGGCGCACGAGCCGGTCCAGCACCACCGCGGCCACGATGACGCCGCCGGTGACGATGCGCTGCCAGTAGTCGGGCACGTTGAGCAGCTGCAGGCCGTTGACGAGCGAGCCGATCAGCAGGGCGCCGAAGAACGTCCCGGCCAGCCGCCCGCGACCGCCGAAGAGGCTCGTCCCGCCGACCACGACGGCCGCGATGACGTCCAGCTCCAGGCCGACGCTGCCCGCGGGCTGCCCGGAGGACAGCCGCGACGACAGGATGACCGCGGAGATCGCCATGCAGATCCCGCCGAAGACGTAGACGAACATCAGCACGCGGTTGACCCGCACGCCCGAGAGCCGCGCCGCCTCCGGGTTGCCGCCGACGGCGTAGATGCGGCGGCCGATCTTCATCCGGTGCAGCACCAGGTAGCCGATCGCGAAGACCAGCCCCATGATGATCACCGGCACGGGGATGCCCCACAGGTTGCCCAGGCCGATCCGCAGGTACGGGCCCGACGGGATCGAGACGGGGCTGGAGTCGGTGGCGAGCAGCGCGACGCCGCGCACCGCCGTCATCGTGGCGAGGGTGGCGATGAACGCCGGCACCACCGCCACCGTCACCAGCGCTCCGTTGACCAGCCCGACCGCCGCCCCCACACCGACGGCGATCAGCACGGCGACGACGGCGCCGCCGAGGGTGTGGCCCGTCGGGTCGCCCGCCAGGCTGAGCGCGGCGAGGCTGCCGGCCAGCGCGACCAGCGACCCGACGGACAGGTCGATCCCGCGGACGAGGATGATCATCGTCATCCCGACGCCCGCGATCGCGGTGATGCTGACCTGCCGCACCACGTTGGTCAGGTTGAACACGCTGAAGAAGTTGGGTGCGATCACCGCGAACAGGATGAGCAGCGCGGCGAGCGCCACGATCGGCCCGAGCTCGGCCAGGCCGCCGATCGGGAGGCGGCGCCGCGTGCGGGTGGCGGGCGCCGGTGTGACGGGCGGCCGGGTGTCGGCGAGATGGGTGGTCATCGCGGAGCTCCTTCAGCGGGGTCGGTCAGAACGCCGGCTCGACCGACCCGGACCGGGCGTCCTCGGCGGTCACGAGATCACCGAGCGTCACGACGTACTGGGGCACCGGCTCGCCACGCAGGTACCTGACCGTCTCCTCGACGGCCTTGTCGGCGGTCGGCAGGTGCTTCACGGTGGCGAGCGCCTTGCCGGCCTTCAGCGCGTCGAACATCTCCTTCTGGCCGTCGATGCCGACGACGTCGATGCCGGTGCGCCCGCTGGCCTCGATCGCCGCCAGCGCGCCCAGCGCGCCCTCGTCGTTCGCGCCGAAGACCAGCTGAAGGTCGGGGTTGGCGGCGAGGATGGACTCGGCGGCCTTCGCGGAGGCGTCGCGGCGGTACTGGCCGGGCTGCTCGGCGACGATGTCGAAGTTGCAGGACTTGAGCAGCTCCAGCTCGAACGAGCCGGTGCGCGCGACGCTGGACTGGTCGCCGGTGATGCCCGAGATGAGCGCGACCTTGACGTCCTGCTGGTCGCCGTAGTGCGCCACCACCCACTCGCCGAGGCGCGTGCCCTCCAGCGCGTACGGGGCCAGGGCCTGCGTCGCGGGCTGCACGCCGAGCATGCCCTTCTGCGAGAAGGAGTAGGCGATGTTGCGCTCCTGCGCCTGCTGCAGCACCGCGGTGAGGCCCTGCGTGTTCGCCGGCATCATCACGATGCCGTTGCTGCCGGCGGCGATGGCGTTCTGGATGTCGTTGAACTGCTTGTTGACGTCGTCGTTGGCGCTCACGACGTCGAGCTGGACCCCCAGCTCGGCAGCCTTCTCCGTGGCGAGCTGCTGCTGGCGGACGAGGAACGGGTGCGACAGCCCCTCGATCGAGAAGGTGAGCTTGATCGGCGCACCGGCCCCCAGCGGCTCGGGGTCGCTGTGCTGCGTCTTCCCCGAGTCCGCTGCGGCGATGCCGTAGAGGTTCTTCGAGAGCGTGTCCTGGAGCTCGGCGATCCGCTGGGCGTTCTCCGGACAGCCCGGGCTCACGGCCTGGGCGTCCACCTGCGTGGCCTCCGTGCCGCCGCATGCCGTGAGGAGCGCCGTGGCCGCGAGGACCGCCGCTCCGTACCTGATCGATCGCATCGGCGCGATCTCCTTCCGCGGAAATGGGATGTGTTCGGACGCTCAGCGGCGACGTGCGCCGCTGCGGCGTGACGGGCGCACCGCCACGCGGGGGAACAGCAGGTGGGACAGTTGCTCGGCGGCCTTGAGCAGCAGCGGCGCGAGGTCGTCAGCCATCTGCTCAGGGGTGAGGCGGAAGCTCGGCGCGCCGACGCACACGGACGCGACGGCGTTGCCCAGCGGGTCCAGCACAGCCGCCGACACGGAGTGCACGCCCGGCTCGCGCTCCTCGAGATTGAGGGCGAACCGGCGCTCGCGGATGGCGGCGAGATCGGCCTTCAGCTCCGCCAGGTCCGTGATCGTGTTGGGGGTGAAGCGGGCGAGATCCAGCCGCGGCAGCAACCGGTCGACCAGCACCTCGGGAAGGAACGCGAGGATGGCCTTGCCCTGCGAGGTGGCGTGCAGCGGCACGCGCTGCCCGACCTCGCCGTACATCTGCACGGGGTGCACCGCGCGCAGGCACTCGACGTAGGTGAGCTCCATGCCGTCACGGACCGACAGGAACACCGTCTCGCCGGTGGTCTCCCGCAGCTCCTCCAGCACAGGCAGGGCCAGCTCGCCGAGCGAGCGGCGGTCCAGGCGGAGCGTGCCGAGGATCCGCGCCTGCGGGCCGAGCTCGTAGAGCCGGGTGACCTCGTCCTGCACCGCGAAGCCGCGGTCGCAGAGCACCCGCAGGAGCCGCCGGGTGGTGCTGAGGGGCAGCTCCAGCGCCTGGGCGAGCCCGGTGAGGCTCGCACCGCCCGCATGGATGCCCAGCTCGCTGAGCACGTCGAGCAGCCGGTAGGCCGCCTGTGCTCCAGGCACTTCCACCATATGGCAACTCCTTCGTCATGTGCAGCGGAAGGGTGAACGCTCCATCGCGCGCTGTCAAGGCTCCGTTTGCCAGAAACTCGACGGAGAGCTGCGGCGATTCGAATCAGGCCGCGCGACCACCGAAGCCGAAGGCGCGGCCATATTGTGGAAGACCTATCCACAGTTCTGATGCCTGCGAGGGCGCCGTGCGCCGCCGCGGCGCACGGGTGCGGGAATCCGGTCAGGTCACCCCGAGCAGCCGGTGCGCGGTCTCCGGGTCCCGGCGGAACTCCGGCGTCGGCACCCGGTGCACGATCCGGCCCCTCTCCATGCACGCGATCTCGTCGCTCACGGCGAACGCGAGGTGCAGGTCCTGCTCCACCAGCAGGACGGCCACACCCTCGCCGCGCATCGTGGCGACGACCTCGGCGATCTGGTCGACGATCGCGGGCGCGAGCCCGTCCGACGGCTCGTCCAGCAGCACGAGGCGCGGGTTGATGAGCAGTGCGCGGGCGACGGCGAGCATCTGCTGCTCGCCGCCGGAGAGCTGCCCGGCGAGCTGGCCGCGGCGCTCGGCGAGGCGGGGGAGCAGGTCGAGGATCTTCGGCACGGTCCACGAGCCGGGGCGCGCCGCGAGCGTGAGGTGCTCGGCGACCGTCAACGGTGCCCAGACCCGGCGGCCCTGGGGGACGAGCGCCGCGTTGGCCACGACGAGGATCTTCTCGGCCTGCGCGAACTGGGCGCGGCCCCCAGCGCGGTGGCGGAGTTCACGATGCCGACGACGACGTCGACGTTGTCCTGCTGCAGCACCGTCTGGACCGCGGCCCCCCCGGTCTGGGGCGTCTCGCCCTCGTCAGCGACCACCGTCTCGACGGTGTAGTCGCCGAACGTGCTGCCGTTGCGCTCCAGCCAGAGGTCCCAACCCTGCTTCATGTCCGTGGCGAGGGCGGCGTACACGCCGGACTGGGGGATCACCAGCCCCACCTTGACCGTGCCCCCGCCCGCGGTCTCGCCGCCCCCGCCACCGCCGACGCTGCTACCGCAGGCCGCCGGGACCGGTGCGGTGACCGGGATCGCGGCGGCCGCACCGAAGAGGCCGAGGAGGCGGCGGCGGGTGAGCGGGTGCTCCGACGTCGGTCGATCTCCTCGTGGAGATGTGGTGGCGGGGCGGCTGAGATGTTCGACAGTCGGCGACGAATTGCCGGGAAGCTTGTCGAGCGTCGCTCGTTCGTGTCAACGAGCGCGGCCACCTGGGATGCAACCGTGATCGTGGCGTACGGAGTGCTCTCGATCAGCCACGAGTGGTGTGCCGAGTCGAGCGAGTCGACGCAGCCCGAACCGCGCGATCGCCAGCCCCAGCGCCATCCCGAGCGCCACGCCCGCGGCGTCCGCGAGCAGGTCGAGCGGGTCGGCGCTGCGCGCGATCGGCAGGGCCCCCTGGGCCACCTCGATCGCCGCTCCGTAGGCCACGAGTGCGGCCGCGAGCCGGGCGGGCGCACGCCACGCGAGCAGCCCGGCGACGGCGAGCCCGGCGAAGATCGCGACGTGGACGATCTTGTCCGCGCCGGCGAACGGCGGTGGCGAGCCCGATCCCGGGCTGAGGAGCAGGACGAGGCTCACCGCGAACGCGACGGCGAACGGCCAGACCCGGCGCGTCGGGGTCGGCTCCACGTCGACACCGTATCCGGCGGCCGGGCGGGGCTCCCGCCGCCGCCACCGCCGCCCGTCCGTCGGGCGACCCGGCGTCTCAGGCGGCGAGCTGGGCCATCCCGGCCGGCGTCAGCCGGGCCGGCACCCGCTCGCCCGCCGGACCGGCGGCCGCGATCAGCCCCGCCCGGGCCAGCCGGCGCGCGGCGAGCTGGTCGCAGCAGCAGCGCCCGTCGATCAGGAGATCCGGGCCGGACCCGCAGAGCAGCTCCGCGCCGCCCGCGGCCACTGCCCGCAGGATCGCCCGGTCCCGCCTGGTCAGCGTCTCGGTCCCCATCTCGCCACTCTCCCCGTCGTCCGGTCCGCCACTCGGCCGGTAGGAAGAGCATCGCGTGACGGCGGACACGCGGTAATCGCCGCGACGGGGACGTTGTGCTGGCGGCGGGGGAAGGTTCTGCTTGCTGTCCGGTCAGGGACGCGACCAGGGCAGGTGCCGGAACGTCCGGTCGTGGCGGGCGGCGGCCCGGGCCAGGTCCCGGGTCGCTCGCCGTTCCTCGCGGACCCGCTGCAGGGTGCCGCGCGGGAATCCCGCCTTCAGCGCGCGGGTCTCCGTGGCCTCGTAGAGGAAGACGGCCGAGTAGGCCAGGCCGATCAGCCCGCCGCAGACGACCGCCGCGACGCGCACCGTCAGCGGCCCGGGCAGCACCAGCAGCAGGAGGGCGGCGATCGGCACGATCTGGGCCACCAGGCGCAGCAGGTGGCGCAGCGGCCAGGTGCGGCAGGTGAGGTCGAACAGGACCCAGTCGCGGAACTGCGGGGGCAGCCGGCCGCCGACGGCGTACCAGGCCCAGCGCAGGGGCCCCGGACGTCGCATCGATGCAGGTGGGATGAGCTCCATGTCGCCAGCCGGACGGAGGGGTCGGGCACCTCCGATGCTACGCCCGGAGCGTCGCCCGGCCCGGGTCGGCGATCGGTGTGTACCCGCCGGTGTGCGCGGAAACGCCGTGGCATGCGACGCGGGTGCATCGGCGCGCCCACCCGGATCTGCGCGAACGGCACGTACGGGAAGACCTAGCTCCCGTATGGGCCGTTCGCGCGGGTGGGGGCGGGGCGCGGCGGGGCGCGGCGGGGCGGGGTGATGCGCGGCCGGGTGGGGCGTCGGGTCAGCCCGTCCCGGCGGGCAGGTCGGGCCGGTTGCTGTACTGCGACCACGAGCCCGGCCAGAGCCGTCCCCGGCCCAGTCCCGCGTGCTCCATCGCCAGCAGGTTGTGGCAGGCATTGATCCCGGAGCCGCAGTAGGAGACGGTGCCGGTCGCGTCCGTCACCCCGATCGTGGCGAAACGGGCCCGCAGCTGCTCCACCGGCAGCAGCCGCCCGTCCGGGCCGAGGTTCTCCCGGCACGGCATGCTGCGCGCCCCCGGGACGTGCCCCGCCCGCGGGTCGACCGGCTCGGTCTCGCCGCGGTAGCGCGCCCCGTCGCGGGCGTCGAGGAGCACGAGCCCGCCCGCGAGCACCTCGTCGAGCTCGACGATCGCCTCCGCGGGCCACGGGTGCGGGGTGAACCTCGCGCGCGGTCGCGCGACGGTCCCGGTGGACAGCGGACCGTCGCGCTGCGCGTCGTGGACGGCGAGGCCGCCGTCGAGCAGCGCCGCCTCGTGCCCGGTGACCCGCAGCATCCACACCAGCCGCGCCGCCACGACGCCGCCGAGGTCGTCGTAGGCGACCACGACGTCGGCGTCGCCGATCCCGCCCGACGCCATGCCCTCGGCGAACACCTCGGGCGGGGGCAGGGGATGGCGCCCGCGCTCCGGGATCCCCGGGGCGGCGAGCCAGCGGTCCACGTCGACGAAGACCGCCCCGGGCAGGTGGCCCCGCTCGTAGGCCTCCCGGCCGGAGCGCCCGTCGAGGTACCACCGCACGTCCGCGAGCACCGGGCTGCCGGGGGAGCCGTCCGGGTGCGCCCGCCACCAGGCCGCGTCGACCACCGGTGCGATCACGGGACCATTTCCCGGGTCATGCCACCCGAGTCCGGGAGAACGACCAGGCGAGGACCCAGCAGAGGGCGAGCAGCAGCGTGAGCGCCAGCGGGATGTGCATCCACAGCGTGGCGAGCGTGCCCAGCAGGGCCTGCACGAACGTCAGCACGAACACCGTTGCCGCGACCACGACGGGGACGAGCGAGCCGCCGGTCGAGCGCTGCACCAGCAGGGCGGCGACAGCCGTCAGCCCGGTGAGCACGTGCAGCACGATCGCGCCGATGCCGTGCAGGTACAGCCACGGTTGCGCCTGGCTGAAGATCTCCCCGGCCGTGGCGCCCATGTAGAGGAAGGTGAGCACCGCCAATGCGGTCAGCACGCGCACCGCGGTGAGCATCGGACCCGAGGGCGCTGCGGTGGACAGTCGGTGTGATGCGGCGTCCGGACGACTCACACAGACCCCTCTCTCGCGTGACGCACTTCGATCAGTGGTGACCGAATGTACCGGGGAATGCCCAGGGGTGCTGCGCCGTTCAGGGGACGCACAGAGAGGAGCAACATGATCGTGACACCGGAGCGCGTCCGCCTGGCGGAGGCGTACCTCGACGGAGGAGAGGCCCTGCAGGCCCACGACATGCTCGTCGAGCACCGCGACGAGCTGGCGCGGACGTCCGCCGGCCTCATGCTGCTGGCGCGGCTCTACTACCACACCGCGCAGCTGGGAAGGGCCGAGACGGCGCTGCGCGAGCTGGTCGAGCGCGAGCCCGCCGACCACTACGCCCGCTTCCTGCTCGGACGCACCCTGGAGCGCGCCCACCGACCGGGTGAGGCCGCGCCGCACTACCGGGTGGCCGCGGCGATGTCGAGCGAGCCCGAGTACCGGGAGCGCCTCGACACGGTTGAGGCCCGCCTCGCGGCATGAACGGCGCGGCGAGCGTGCGCTGAGTCAGGTTGCGGCCTGACGAGGTGCACGCTCGCCGGTGCGTCGTACCCGGGCCACGGTGCCGGGATCAGGGCACGAGGACGCCCCGGCCGTGCATCCGGCCGTTCTCGAGGTCGGCGATCGCGTCGGCGAACGCGTCCAGCGGGTAGGAGCGGGTGCGCAGGCTCACCGCGCCCGCGGCGGTGAGAGCGATCAGCTCGCGCAGGTCGTCGTGGGTGCCGACGGCGTTGCCGACGATGCTGATCTCGGGGAGCACCAGGTTGAACGTCGGCACCCGCAGTTCGCCGCCGTACCCGACGACGAAGTAGGTGCCCCGCGGCCGCACCATCGCGAGCGACGACGACGGCGCGTCGCCCTCGCCGACGAAGTCGATGACCGCGTGCGCCCCGGCGCCGCCGGTGATCTCGGCGATCCGCTCCCCGGCCCCCTCGCCCGCCGGGACGGTGTGGTGTGCACCGCAGTCGTGCGCGAGCTTGAGCGCCTCGGGGTCGGGGTCGACGGCCACCACCTCGGCGGCGGTGAGCGCCCGCAGGCACTGCACGCCGATGTGGCCGAGCCCGCCGATGCCCACGACGACGACCGCGGTGCCCGGGCCGAGCAGCGGGACCGCCTTGCGCACGACGTGCATCACCGTCAGCCCGGCGTCGGCGTGCGGCGCGACGGCCGCGGGTTCCAGCCCGTCGGGCAGGCGGAGCACACCGCGGTCGGTGGTCTTGAGCAGCTCGGCGAAGCCGCCGGCGCGGGTGAGGCCGGTGAAGTCGAGGCCGCGCTCGCAGCGCATGTCGTCGCCGACGCGGCACGGGGGGCACAGCCCGCACGACAGCTGCGGATGGCAGATGACGGCGTCGCCGACGACGACGTTCTCCACCGCGGTCCCGACCTCGTGGACCCAGCCGGTGTTCTCGTGCCCCAGCGTGAGCGGCAGCTCGGTGGGGACGGCGGGGGCGAACCAGCCGTCGCGGATGTGCACGTCGGTACGGCAGAGCCCCGCCCCGCCGACGCGGATGATCACGTCGTGCGGGCCGGTGATCGTCGGTTCCGGCACCTCCTCCAGGCGCGGTGGCTCGTGGTAGGCGTGCAGGCGTACGGCCAACATGGCGACCTCCGGACGGGAGCGGTTGCGCTGGTGCGGCCCGGGCGCGGGACCTGGCCCCCCTCCCGCTGCCCGGGCCGGCACCGAGGATCACCCCCGGCGGTCGCAGCCCGGTCGCACCCGGGTCGCACGGCGTCAGGCCGGTGTGGCGGCGGCGAGCCGGTGCAGCCACCCGGGCATGCCGAGCGCGGTGAACGCCGCCCTGGCCTCCGCGACGAGCGGCGCGGCGGCCGCCGCGTCCCCGGCGCGCAGGAACATCACGGCCTCGTCGTGGTCGACGACCGCCCGCAGCGGCCGGGCCCCCTGCGCGTCGAGGACGGCCCGCGCCGCGTCGAACCAGCGGCGGGCGTCCTCGCGGCGGCCGTCGAGCGCGCACAGGCGGGCGAGCGCGAGGCGCACGTCGGTCATGGGGAAGCGGAAGTCGGCGGGCAGGGCCTTGTCCCGCAGCGCCGACTCGACCACCGCGACGTGGTCGCGGCGCCCGAGCAGCCAGAGCGCCTCGGCGACCTCGCAGGCCATCCGCCCGAAGTTCGGCGCCCACGCCGGTGCCTGCGGCATCGCCCGGACGGGGCGGCCCAGGAGCGGCAGCGCCCGGTCCGCGCGGCCGGTCCGGGCGTGGGCGCGGGCGGCGATGGCCACGATCGCGGCGTTGCCCCAGTGCCGTTCGGGACCGGGGGCCACCCAGGGGGCGAACGCGGCGATCCGCGCCTCCCAGCCCTCGTCGAGGGCCATCACCAGCGCGTCCTCCGCGCCCTGGTGGTGCAGCAGCTGCCAGCCCAGCGCCAGGCTCGGCAACCGCGCGACGAGCTGCCGGGTGTGTCCCAGCGCCGTCCGGGCGCCGTCGAGGTCGCCGAGGGCGACGCGGCAGCGGGCCTCGCCCGCGCGGCAGTACACCGCCCAGGCGAGCTGCCCGTGCGACTCCGCCTCGTCGGCGTCCGCGGCGAACAGGGGGACCGCGGAGGCGTAGTCGCCGACCAGGAACGCCGCCACCGTGGCGTCGGCGGCGTCCGCGGCGGGGATCCGGTCGCGGCGGCCGTGGACGGCGGCCACGGCGTAGCGGGCCAGGTCGCCTCGGCGCACCAGCCGTCCCGCCCCGTGCAGGATCCGCAGGGCGTCGCGGCGCCCGGGCAGCTCCAGCGGCATCCCGGGGTGGGCGGGATCGGCGGCCTCCCGCCGGTCCAGGTCGAGCAGGGTGAGCTGCGCCCAGGCCACGGGATCCGCGCCGCCCGGGCCGCCCGTCGCGGCGAGGCCCGCCGCGGCCAGCTTCCAGGCGTGCGTGTTGCTGCCCGCCGCGGCGAGCGCCGTCGCGATCTCGGCGAGGTCCGCGTGCGGGGCGTCGTGGGCGAGCGTCACGGCGTCGTCGAAGCGCAGCGCCCACGCCAGCGCGACGGCCCGCCTGCCGACCAGGCCCGGTCCGCGCGGGTCGCCGGGTGGGAGCAGCTCCGAGGCGATCCGCAGGAACGTCGCCTCCTCGTCGTGGGCCCCTGCGCTGCGCGCCCCGGCGGCGGCTTCCAGGGCGGGTTCCACCCCGGCGGCGGCGCCAGGGAGCGCTGCCGCGCGGTGGAACTGCGCGGCGATCTCGGCGGCCGCCACGCGCGAACCCTGCTCGCGGGCGTCGGCGAGCGCCTCGCCGAGGGCGCGGTGCAGCCGCAGCCGCCGCGACGGGTTCAGCTCCCGGTGGACGGCGTGGCGGACCAGGGCGTGCGTGAAGTCGTAGCGGTCCGGTGCGGTATCGGGGACGACGAGCCCGGCCGCCAGGGCCTCGTCGAGCGCGCGCAGCGCGTCCGCCTCGGTGAGCCCGGCGACGGCGCGGACCGGCTCGAGCGGGAAGGGGCCCTCGATCCCCGCGGCCACGTCCAGCAGGGTGTTCGCCTGCTCACCCAGCCGGCGACGCCGGCGCGCCAGCACCTGCCGGACCCCCTCGGGCACGACCTGCAGCGGCAGCTGCGCCCCGAGCCCGTCCGGGCCCGGCGCCAGCAGCCCGTCCTCCTGCAGGTGGCGGACGACCTCGCGGGTGAAGAACGGGTTCCCGCGGGTCTCGGCGCGCACGGCCGCCACCAGCTCGGCGGCCAGCGGGGCGCCCGCCACCCGGCAGGCCAGCTCCGCGACGGCGTCGCGGTCGAGCCCGCCGAGCCGCAGCACGGCGCACTCGGTCTCGCTGGGCAGCGCGCCGAGGGCGTCCAGCAGCGGGTGGCCGGGGGCGAGGTCACCGCCCCGGTAGGCGCCCACGGTGAGGACGGCCCGTCCGGAGCTGGAGCGGGCGACGTGGCGCAGCAGGGCGACGGTGCCGTCGTCGGCCCAGTGCAGGTCGTCGAGCAGCAGGGCGACGGGCGCGTCGGCGGCCAGCGCGACCACGTGGCGGGCGACGGCGTCGAGGACCCGGGCCCGGCGCTCGTCGGGGGCCAGGGTCCGCGCGGGGGAACCGGCCCCGCCGTGCCCGAGCCCGGGCCCGATCGCCTCGACGAACGGGTGGAACGGCAGCGCGCCGGGCCCTTCCAGGCAGCGTCCGGACAGCACGCGCGCGCCGCGGGCGGCCGCCCGCACCGCGACCTCCGCGAGCAGCCGCGTCTTGCCGATCCCCGCGTCACCGGACAGGAACGTCGTCCGGCCCCGGCCGTCGGCTGCGTCGTCGAGGTGGGCGAGCAGGGCGGCGACCTCCCGGGTGCGGCCGATGCACGGTGCGTGCCCGGTACGGGAGGTGCTCGTGGGCGGTCTTCCTGGTAGTGCGGTGGGTGGTCCGGCGGCCGGTGCGCCGGAGGCGGCGGTGGGTGACGTGGACGGCGCACCGACAGGCGTCCAGGAGGACCCGGCGGGGGGTGCGCCGGGCCGCGTGTCCGGCTCCAGCGCGGGGTCCTGGTGCAGCATCGCGGCGTGCAGCTCCCGGGCCCGCGGCCCCGGCTCGACCCCGAGCGCGTCCGCGAGCACCGAACGCAGCCGCAGGTAGGCCTCCAGCGCGTCCGCCTGGCGCCCGTCGCGGTAGAGCGCGAGCATCAGGTGGGTCCAGCGCTGCTCGCGCAGCGGCTCCTCGGCGACGAGCTTCTCACCGTCCGCGACGGCGTCGCGGTGGCGGCCCGCGGCGAGCAGCGCGGCCGCCCGTTCCTCGGCGGCCGTCACCCGCAGCTCGTCGAGCCCGGCCGCGGCGGCCCGCGCGAAGTCCCGGTGCGCGAACTCCGCGATCGAGGGCCCGCGCCACAGCGCGAGCGCTTCCTCGTAGCGGCCGACGGCGGTGTCGTGATCGCCCGCGACGGTCGCCGCCCGGGCGCGGGCGACCAGCGCCTCGGCGGCACCGGCGTCGGTGGCCAGACCGTCGAGGAGGTAGCCGGGCGGGCGCGTGAGGATCGCCGCACCACCGCATCCGGCCAGGTGCCTGCGCAGCCGCAGCACGTAGTTCTGCAGCGTCTTGGCCGCCGTCCGCGGCGGATCGTCGGCCCACAGCGCGCCGATCAGGCGGCCTTCGGCGACGACCTCGCCCAGGTGCAGGGCGAGCACCGTGAGCAGGCAGCGCTCCTTGGGGCCGCCGAGCCGGACCGCGCCCTCGCCTCCCTGGAGCTCGAGCGGCCCGAGGATCCGCAGGACGGCCTGCACGGCGCCCAGCATCACGCGGGCCGCTGGGGCTGTACAGAGCCGTCCGGTGCGGTCGCCGTCAGCCGCCCGCCGCGCCGGCGGCCGCGCCGAGGAAGAGGAACGCCCAGAAGATCAGCCAGCCCGCGATCTGCACGTAGCCGATGATCAGGCCTGCGATGGCGAGACCGTGCCCGCTGCGCTCACCGCTGCGGGTCTCGGGCAGCGCCATGTGACCGAGGATCACGCCGGGGATCGAGCCGATCCCGAGTGTGAACAGGCCGGCCAGGCTGCAGATGAGCGACGCGACCGCCATCCCGGACGTCGGCACCGCGTACACGGGCTGCCCGTACGCCTGCTGTCCGTACGCGTGCTGTCCGTACGCCTGTTGTCCGTACCCCGGCTGTCCGTACCCCGGCGGTCCGTACCCCTGTTCTCCGTAGCCCGGCGGGGGGTAGGACTGTGGTGGGAAACCCCCCGAGGGCTGGCCGCTCCACTGTGGGTCCGGCGCGCCGGAGTACGGCGGGTACGAGTCGGCCATGTCGGTTCCCTGGGATCGGCGAGGCGTGTTCCTCATGGGTCGGTTGCAGCGCGTCCGTCGTTACGCCGGTCGGCAGAGCAGGGCCACGGGCGTGTCCGACGGCGCAGCCGCAGTGTCCCAGGTCAGGTCCCGGGGCGGCGGGGGAGCAGGCTGTCGAGCGCGTCGAGGTACTCGCGCTGGCGGGCCGACCAGGCGGCCAGCTCCTCGGCGAGCTCGCGCTGCATCTCGGCCCAGCGGCCGACCTGCTCGGCGAAGTCGCGCTGCCCCTCGACGACGTCGCGCATCGGCTGCGCGAGGACGGCGGCGTACTCCTGGGCCTGCCGCGTGAGCGCGTCGACCGACCGGTTCCCCGCGTCGAAGGTGTCCGATGCTCCCCGCATGCTCTGCTCGACCATCTCCTGCCACAGCCCGGCAAGCTTCGTCGCCGCTTCGCGCTGTGCCTGCCACACGTCGTCCAAGGTCGCCCTCCCGGCGCCGGCCCGTCGCCTCCGACCGTACGGCCGGGCCGCGCAGCAGGCCACCCCGGCGTTCCCGCAGGGATCAGGCACGCCTCGCAGGCGCTGCAGTATCTGCGAGGCGGGTCCGCGGTCTGCGAGGGTGCCCCTCCGGTGCAGCCGGGCGGGGTTCGCGCAATCGGGGGCCGGTCAGGACGCGCGCGCCGAGGTCACCGCTCCGGGGCGGTGCCGGGCAGCTGGGCGGTGACGGGCAGCTGTGCGGTGACCGGTTCGCCCTCGGTCTCCGGCGCGGCCGTGTCCCCGGTGCCCCGCAGCGCTCCCACCAGCTCCAGCAGGGCGATCCGGATCATGAACGCCGCCCACAGCGCCACCCCGATGGCCTTGCAGCCGTCCTCGCCGAGGTGGAGGTGGATGCCGTGGAGCTCCTGCGCGACCTCGAAGCCCGCCGCCACGATCCAGAACCCGTATGCCGCACCGAGGATCAGCAGGTTCGCGCCGAGGCGGCGGCGGAACCGCCACGCGAACGCGAGCGTGAGAATCCCGTAGAGCGGGAACGCGACCAGCTCGGACACGCCGATGCGGGGGTAGACGTTCTCGTGCAGCAGGAACACGTCGTCGACCACCAGCAGCGTCGTCAACGCCCCCCCGGCGAGCAGCATCGTCGACGCGGCCCGCTCGCCCACCGCCCGCAGCGCGATGCCGGCGATCAGCGCGGCGACGGCGCCGGTGTACCAGACGAGCATCACCGCGTGGGCGAGGTAGCCGATGTAGTAGACGACGACGAGCGTCTCCACCGGGTCCTTGCTGAAGTCCCGGAACGGGACCCCGGTGAGCGAGCTGACCAGCGCGAAAGCGCCGACGACCACGACGCCCGCGACGATCGCCGCTCCCGCGACTGCGAGCGGTGCCGTGTAGGTGCGGGTGGCGGGGGGAGCGTCCATCGTCGTGCCTCCTTCGAGTCGATGCGCGCCGGTGCGGGGCCGGTGCGGGCCGGTGCAGTCGATACAGCGGCACTAGTCCGTTCGGGGGACGGCCTCATCATGCCGCGGTCCCGTCATGCGGCGGACACCGGCCCTTGGAGAGTCCGTAACGTGAGAGTCGGACGCCCGTTGCCCTGCCTAGGGGATCTCTTTACTTTCGTCGCCGACTAGGGAGTGCCGAGCATGGCGTACCCGGTCACCACCGACCGGTCGACCGCACCACGACAGCCACCGCCACCCGCCTTCGCGGGTACCGCCTACGCGGTGTTCGCCGCCGCGTTCGCCGTGGGGACGCTGATCCACGAGTTCCAGAGCACGATCGTCTGGTGGATGGCGATCCCGGTGGCGGCGGCCGCGTTCTGGCTGCTCCTGCGCCCGGCGCGGCCCGCCCGGCTGATGCTCGTGCTGGCGCTGCTCGCGGTCGAGTCCGTCGTCTCGCTCCCGAGCCCGAGCAACCACCAGGTCGCCATGGGGATCCTCGGGTTCGCACTCGTCCCGTGGTGGTTGCTGCTGCGGCTGCGTGATCCCGCGGCCGCGGGGAACCCGGCGGAGGTCCTTCGCCGCGCCGGTCCGTTCCTGCGGGTCTCGTTCGTGCTGCTCTGGGTGTTCGCGGCGCTCTCGAAGGCGAACAGCGGCTTCCTGGACGTCCTGTCGTCGTGCTCGGTGTGGGTGCTGGAGTCGATCCCGCTGGTCGAGGTGCCGCACGGGCTGCACCGGTGGGTGATCGTCGCGACGATCGCGTTCGAGGCCGCGATCCCGCTGCTGCTCCTGATGCACCGCACCCGGCCGTACGCGGTCGTGCTGGCGTTCGGGTTCCACCTCGTGTCGGCGTTCGCCGGGCACTCGTCGTTCTCCGGGTTCGCCTGGTCGATGTACGCGCTGTTCCTTCCGCCCGCCGTGCTCGCCCGCGGTGCCGCGCTGGGGGCCGGGGGCGCCCGCCGGTTCGTGCCGGCCGGGCTGCGCGCTCTTGCGGTCGGGCGCCAGGCGGCCGTCCTCGTCGCCCTGGTCGGCGCGTGGGTGGCGGTGCGCTACGGGCTCCTCGCGCTGCTGCCCGACGGCGTGCAGGGCGGCGCGCGGCACTGGGGCGCGGTCCTGCTGTGCGTGACGTTCATGGGCGCCACCGGCGGGGTGCTGCTGCGGCTGCGCCGCCACTGGCTGCCCGCGCAGGGCCCGCGGGCCGACCTGCGGGTGCGCAGCGGCCTCATGCTGTTCGGGATCGGCCTGCTCGTCCTCACCGCCGCCATGCCCTACCTGGGGCTCAAGACTCGTGCGGCGTTCACGATGTTCTCCAACGTCCGCACCGAGCCCGGCCACTGGAACCACCTGCTGGTTCCCGAGGAGGTGCGGGTGTTCGGCTGGCAGGACGGGCGCGTCACGTTCCTGGGGACGGACGACCCGCGGCTCGCCGAGCGGATCACCGCCACCGACAGCGACGACGTCGCCGTCGTCGGCGCCCGCGCGGTCGTCGACGGGTTCCCCGGCGCCACCGTCCGCTACCGCCTGGACGGCGTGGACCGCGTCGCCGCGCCCGT
>NZ_JBFWVQ010000041.1:0-48405 GCF_050246655.1 Pseudonocardia sp. | reverse complement strand
ACATGAACGCCGAGGCGTAGGCGGCGCGGTCCTCGCCGCGGGTCAGCACCGCGACCGTCTCGCCCTCGTGCACACCGGACAGCTCCAGCTGCCGGCGGCAGATGTCGTTGAACAGGCTCTGGTCCATGGGTCCTCTCCACTCGCGTTCAGATAATCCGAACACTGACGATCCCGCGGGATGCGCCGCTCGTCAAGGGGGAGTGGGCCACGCGACCTCCGTGGCGCGCGTGCCAAGCTGGCCTCGTGGGAAGTTGGGGAGCGGCCGCGCGGGCGGGGATCGATCCGGCGAAGGGCCTGCCGGCGCCGCCGGAGCTGCTGGCCGCGCCGGGCTACGTCGCGCGCCGGCTTTACCAGGCCTACGCCGCCACCTGGGTGCGCCGCGTGGACGTCGGCCTGACCGGCCCGCAGTTCGCCGTGCTCACCGCGGTGAACGCCTATCCGGGGGCCGAGCAGGGCTCGCTCGCGGCGTCGGTCGCGCTGGACCGCTCGACGATGGCGAGCATCGTGCGTCGCCTGGAGGAGCGGGGGCTCATCACCCGCGAGCGCCCGGCGGAGGACGGGCGGAAGCGGTTGCTGCACCTCACCGAGGAGGGCCGGGCCGTGCTCACCGAGACCGACCGCCAGGCGCGGGCCCTGGATCGCGATCTCATGGCGGGCTACGACGCGGCCGAGGTGGCGGAGCTCCTGCGGCGGCTCTCGGCGCTCTCGGAGCACTGGGAGACCCTGGCCGTCGAGTGAGCGCCGTGCGACCGCAGTGGGGTGGCTTTACTGCGATCCAGCCGGAGTGAAGCCACCCCACTGCGGTGACGATCACGCCCTCAGCGCGCGGCCCAGGTCTCTGATTCGTTAAAGATGCGGCCAACCCTTGCGATCACGAGATAGTCAGTGTTCGGATTAATTCCGTCGCAGCGCGGACAGCGGTCCGCGAGAGCCCGCAGCCGGGCGGCGACCGATCGCACACCGATCGCAGACCGATCACATTCCCGACGTAGGGAGGCAGTCGTGGCCAGCCAGTCGTTCACGGTCGTCATCGCCGGTGGCGGGCTCGGGGGCCTCACCACCGCACTCGCCCTGCGCTGGCGCGGGCTGCACACCGTCGTGCTGGAGCAGGCCGACGCGCTGGGCGAGGTGGGCGCGGGGATCCAGACAGCGCCCAACGCCAGCCGGATCCTGTTCGGGCTGGGCTTGCGCCGCCAGCTGGAGGCCATCCGCACCGAGCCCTCGGACCAGGTGCGCCGCCGCTGGCGCGACGGCAAGATCATCGCCCAGCTCCCGCTGGCCGACCGGGTCGTCGGCGAGTTCGGCGCCCCGTACTGGCACTACCACCGCGCGGACCTGCACCGCGTGCTGCTCGACGCCTGCGCCGACCCGGAGGGGCCCGGCCCGGTCACCGAGCTGTACACCTCCGCGGCCGTCGTCGACATCGACCGCACGGACCCGCAGCGCCCGGTCGCGGTCACCCGCGACGGCAGGCGCTTCGCCGGCGACGTCCTGATCGGCGCCGACGGCATCCGCTCGGCCGTCCGCGACGCCGCGGGCTTCACCGACACCCTCGTCTTCTCCGGGGAGATGTGCTTCCGCGCGCTGATCCCCGGCGACAAGCTCGCCGCCGACCCGGCCACGCGCTTCCTGCTGGACCGCTACCACTCCACGATCTGGTACGGCCCGGACCGCCATCTCGTGCACTACTGCATCCGCGGCGGGGAATACCTCAACGTGGTCGCCGTCGTCCCGAGCACGATCGACACCGACCTGTCCTGGGTCCTGCCCGCCACCGCGAGCGAGCTCGTCGAGTCCTTCCCGGGCTGGGACGACCGGGTGGCCGCGATGCTGTCCAAGGCCGAGGGCGACGCCTCGAAGTGGGCGCTCTTCCGCCGTCGCCGCGACCCCGTCTGGGTCGACGGCCGGGTGGCCCTGCTCGGCGACGCCTGCCACGCCATGCTGCCCTACCAGGCCCAGGGCGCCTCGCAGGCGATGGAGGACGCCGCCGTCCTCGCCGAGGAGCTGGGCGCGGTGACGCGCGACGGCATCGACGGGGCGCTCATCCGCTACGTCAACCGGCGTGCCACCCACGCCGGCATGGTGCAGGACGCCTCGCTGCAGAACATGCGGCTCTACCACCTGCCCGACGGACCGGAGCAGGAGGAGCGCGACCGCCTGCTGCGCGACTTCCGCGGCGAGTCCGACGTCTCCTACGACTGGCTCTGGAACGGCACGCCTCTGGCTCAGCACGAGACCGAGTCGCACTCCTACCCCTTCGCCCGCTGACCCCACCACCGAACCGGAGCAGACAATGCGCACAGGCGACCAGGTCGTCCAAGACCTCCCGTGGAAGTGGGGGGTGCAGGGGCGGATCTTCATCATCGGCGGTCTCGGCTACATGTTCGACGCCTGGGACGTCGCCCTCAACGGCTTCCTCACCCCGCTGCTCGCCGACGAGTTCGCCCTGACCACCGGCCAGCGCGGCCTGGTGGCCACCGCCAACCTGGTCGGCATGGCCGTCGGCGCGGTGGCGTGGGGCACCATCGCGGACCGCGTGGGCCGCAAGCGCGCCTTCAGCATCACGCTGATGATCTTCGCGCTGTTCTCCGTGCTGGGCGCCCTGTCGCCGAGCTGGGAGATCTTCCTCGTGCTGCGCTTCCTCGCCGGGGTGGGCCTCGGCGGGTGCATCCCCGTGGACTACGCGATCGTGAGCGAGTTCTCACCGAGGAAGCAACGCGGCAAGGTACTCGCCGCGATGGACGGCTGGTGGCCGATCGGCACCACGCTGGCCGGGGTCTCGGCCACGCTCCTGCTGCCCACGACCGGTAACTGGCGCTGGATGCTCGCCCTGATGGTGCTGCCCGCCCTGCTGCTGTTCTGGGTGCGCCGCGGCGTGCCGGAGTCCCCGCTGTACCTCGCGCGCACCGGTCGCGAGGCCGAGGCCCGCGCGGTCATCGACGACATGGTCGCCCGCACCGGCGCGACCCCGGAGCCGTACGCCATCCCCGCCCCGGTGGCCACCACCGGCAGGCGCCGCGGCGTCGTCGCCGCCTTCGAGCAGCTGCGCCTGGTGTGGGCCTACAGCCCGCGCATCACCGGCGTCGCGTGGTCGCTCTTCATCTCCGTCATGGTCGTCTACTACGCGGCGCTGGCCTGGATGCCGTCGATCCTGCGTGCGCAGGGCATGGGGGAGATCGCCGCGTTCGGCTCCACCACAGTCATGAACGCCGTCGGCATCCTCGGCGTGATCACGGCCGTCCTGCTGGTCGAGGTCGTCGGCCGCAAGTGGGTCATCGGGGTCGCAGCACCCCTGGCCGCGCTGTCGCTGCTGGTGTTCTCGCTGGTCCTGACCGTCCCGTCGGCGGCCATCGTCATGATCGCGGTGTTCGGGTTCTTCGCCCTCGTCGTCATCCCCGTGATGTACGCCTACGTCTCCGAGCTCTACCCGACCGAGCTGCGCGCGAGCGGCTTCGGCTGGGCGTCGTCGAGCTCGCGGGCCGTCACCGGGTTCGTGCCGGTGATCTTCGGGACACTGCTGTGGCCGATCCTCGGCCTGCCGCTCACGTTCGCGCTGATGGGCCTGTTCGTGGTCGGCGCGGTGGTGTTCATGGCGTTCGGCGCTCCGGAGACCCGTGGGCGCGAGCTCGACCGGATCACCGGCGAGGAGGAGCAGCAGCTCCTCGACGCCGGCGCGACCGCCGCGGTCGGGGTGGCCCGGTCGTGAAGCCCGCCGCCTTCGAGTACCACCGCGCCCGTTCGGTCGCGGGCGCGGTGGAACTCCTCACCGAGCTCGGGGACGACGCCAAGGTGCTCGCGGGCGGGCAGAGCCTCGTCGCGATGATGAACTTCCGGCTCGCCCGGCCCGAGCACCTCGTCGACATCACCCACGTCACCGACGACGGCGCCCTGGCCGGGATCGAGCGCCGGGGCGACGCCCTGCACGTCGGCGCGCTCACCACCCACCACGCGGTGGAGCGCGCCGACCTCGGCCCGGACTTCCGGATCCTCTCCGACGCGATGGCCCACGTCGGGCACCTGCCGATCCGCACCCGCGGCACCGTCGGGGGCAGCATCGCCCACGCGGACGCCACGGCGGAATGGTGCCTGCTCGCCGTCCTGCTCGACGCGCTGATCGTGGCGCAGGGCCCGGCCGGGCGCCGGGAGATCGCCGCCGCGGACTTCTTCCACGGCCCGTTCTGGACCGCCCTCGAGCCGGACGAGGTGATCGTCGAGGTCGTGTTCCCGCGGCCCGCTCCGCGCACCGCGCTCGTCGAGTACGCGGACCGGCGCGGGGACTTCGCGATCGCCGCGGCGGTCGTCGACCTCGACACCGACCGGGTCGTGCTCGGCGGGGTCGGCGCCGTCCCCGTCCGCCTGGACACGACCACACCCGACCAGGCCGCGGACGGCCTGGACCTGCGCGACGAGCCCGGTGTCTCCACCCACTACCGCCGCGGGCTGGTCCGCACGCTCGTGGCCCGCGCCCGGAAGGAGGCCGGATCGCGATGAGGAACCCCACGAGGAAACCCACACTGCGCCGCGACGGGCGGTGGATCGGGGCGTCCGTCCCGCGCCGCGAGGACCCGCGCCTGCTCACCGGCCGGGGGCGCTTCGTCGACGACGTGACGCTGCCGCGGATGCTGCACGCCCAGTTCGTGCGCTCGACGGAGGCGCACGCCCGCGTCGTCTCCGTCGACCTCGACGCGGTGCGCGCGGTGCCCGGCGTCGTCGCCGCGTTCGACGCGGCCGATCTCGTCCTCGGCGACGTCACCGCCCTGCTGGACCGCCCGCCGCACGAGTTCGTGCCCACCGCCATGCCGGTGCTGGCGCGCGACCGCGTGCGCTACGTCGGCGAGCCGGTCGCGATCGTCGTCGCCACCGACCCCTACGCGGCGGAGGACGGGCTGGAGGCGGCGATCGTCGAGTACGACCCGCTGCCGCCGGTCCTCTCCGACACCGACGCGCTCGCCGAGGGTGCCGTGCTCGTGCACCCGGCGGCACCGCGCAACACCCTCGTCGACGTCTCACTCTTCGCCACCGAGGGCATCGACGACGTGTTCGCCCGCGCGCACACCGTCGTCGAGGTCCGCACCCGGACGGGCCGGCAGAACGCGCTGCCCCTGGAGACGCGCGGGGCCGTCGCCGAGTGGGTCGACCGCGACGAGCAGCTGCACGTGCAGACCTGCTCGCAGGTGCCCCACCAGGTGCGCACCGTCCTCGCCGGCTGCGTCGGCCTGGACGAGAAGCAGGTGCGGGTGACGGTCCCGGACATGGGCGGCGGGTTCGGCCAGAAGTGCGTGGTCGGCCGCGAGGAGATCGCCACCGCGGCGGCGGCGCTGCGCCTGCGCCGGCCGGTGAAGTGGATCGAGGACCGCCGCGACGCGTTGACCGCGTCGTTCCTCGCCCGCGAGCAGCACTACACGGCGCGCGCGGCGTTCGCCGAGGACGGCGAGATCCTCGCCCTGGACGCCGACATCGTCTGCGACATGGGCGCCTACTCCTGCTACCCGTTCACGGCGGGCATCGAGCCGCTGATGGCGTCGGCGGAGATGCCGAGCGTGTACCGCGTGCCCGCCTACCGGGTGCGCGGGCGGGCGGTCTGCACGAACAAGGCGCCCACCGCGCCGTACCGGGGGGTGAGCAGGCCGCAGTACGTGATGGTCGTCGAGCGGCTCATGGAGCGCGCCGCCCGCGAGCTGGGCATGGGCGCCCTCGACGTGCGCCGCCGCAACCTCATCACCGTCTTCCCCTACACGGGCGTCAACGGCATCACCTACGACCCCGGCTCCTACCGCGAGTCACTCGACCTCTGCGAGGCCACCCTGCGCGAGGAGGGCTGGTACGACCGCGCCGCGACGGACGGCCGCGTGCGCGGCATCGGCTTCGCGTGCTTCTCCGAGCGCACCGGCTACGGGTCGGGCGCGTTCGCCCAGCGGAAGATGCGCGTGGTCCCCGGGTTCGACATCGCCGAGATCACCATGGACACCGCAGGGAGCGTCGTCGTCACCACCGGCACGCTCTCGCACGGGCAGAGCCACGAGACGACGATGGCGCAGATCGTGGCCGACCGCCTCGGCCTGCCCTACGAGCGCGTCAAGATCGTCCAGGGGGACACCGACCGGATCACCTACGGCTGGGGCTCGTTCGCGTCCCGGTCGATCACGATCGGCGGCAGCGCCGTCTCGGCGGCGTCCCTGAAGCTGGCCGAGAAGCTGCGCGAGATCGCCGCGCACCTGCTGGAGGTCGACGTCGACTCGACCGAGCTCGACGGCGACGGCGGCGTGCGCGGCGGGGAAGGGCGGCTGTCGTTCGCCGAGCTGGCCGAGGTCGCCTACCTCCGCTCGCACCTGCTGCCGAAGGGCACCGAGCCCGGGCTGCGTGCCACCGAGAGCTTCGACGTCGGCGGGGACGGGACGTTCTCCAACGCCACCCACGGCGTCGTCGTCGAGCTGGACCCGGGCACGGGCGGCGTGGAGATCCTGCGCTACGTGTGCGTGGAGGACTGCGGCGTCGCGATCCACCCGCAGGTGGTGGAGGGTCAGGCCCGCGGCGGCATCGCGCAGGGCATCGCCGGGGCGCTGTTCGAGCAGGTCCGCTACGACGCCACCGGGCAGCCGCTCGCCCCGAGCTTCATGGAGTACAAGGTGCCCACCGCCGCGGAGATCCCCGACGTGCGCATCGAGCACCTCGAGACGCCCTGCGCGTTCACCTCGGACGGCGCCAAGGGGGCGGGGGAGGGTGGCACGATCGGCGCCCCCGCGGCCGTGCTCAACGCCGTCAACGACGCGCTGCGCCACACCCGCGTGGAGCTCGACGACACCCCGATCGCCCGGGAGGCGATCTATCGTGCCCTGAACACCGCACCGGAGGTGACCCGATGATCCAGCTGATCGAGCTGCGCGTGAACGGCGAGTGTCACGATCTCGCGATCGAGCCCCGCCGCACGCTCGCGGACGTGCTGCGCCACGACGTCGGCCTCACCGGCACCCACGTCGGGTGCGAGCACGGCGTCTGCGGGGCGTGCACGGTGCTCGTCGACGGCGCGCCCGCGCGGGCGTGCCTGCTCTTCCCGGCGCAGGTGGAGAACAGCGAGATCCGCACCGTCGAGTCGCTCGGCGGGCCCGGCGGCGAGCCGGGCGACCTGCAGCGCTGCTTCTCCGAGCACCACGGCCTGCAGTGCGGGTTCTGCACCCCCGGGTTCCTCATGCTCGCCGAGGGCTACCTCGCCGAGCGGCCCGACGCGAACCGCGAGGAGATCCGCGAGGTCGTCGCCTCCAACCTCTGCCGGTGCACGGGCTACCAGACGATCGTCGACGCGATCGAGGACTGCGCGACGCGGCGCCGGGCGGCGCTGCAGGAACGGCTCGACGGCCGCACCCGGACCAGCACCGAGACCCGCACCCAGGGGAGCCCCGCATGAGCGACCCGACCGACCGGGCGGCCAACGACAGGGCCGGCTTCGGTGCCCGCACGCCGCGCGGCGAGCGCCCCGCGATCGTCGTCGTGGACCTCACCGTGGGGTTCACCGATCCGTCCTACCCGTCCGGTGCGGACCTGACGGACGTCGTCGACGCCACCGCGCGGCTCGTCGCCGCGAGCCCGGCCGTCCCCGTCGTCTACACGACGATCGCCTACACCGCGGCCGAGGTCGACTCCGTCGTGTGGCTGCGCAAGGCCACGGGGATGGCCGCACTTCGCGAGGGCACCCCGGCCGTCGGGATCGACGCCCGGCTGCCCTACACCCCCGGCGACCACCTGATCGTCAAGAAGGGCGCCTCGGCGTTCTTCGGCACCGGCCTCGCGGCGCTGCTCACCGGGCTGCGCGTCGACACCGTCCTGGTCTGCGGCGCCACCACCAGCGGCTGCGTGCGCGCCACGGCCGTGGACGCGGTGCAGTCCGGGTTCGGCGTGCTCGTCCCGCGCGAGTGCGTCGGCGACCGGGCCCCCGCGGCGCACGAGGCCAACCTGTTCGACATCGACGCGAAGTACGGCGACGTGATCGGCCTCGACGACGCGCTCGCCTACCTGAAGGGATGCTCGTGACCGCCACGCTGACCGGCATCAGGGCCGTGCGCCAGGACGCGCTCGCCGACCTCGCCGACGTCCCCGCCACCTCCCGCTGGGTCCGTTCCGGGGACCTGCGGCTGCACGTGCTCGACTACGGGGGAGCGGGCGTTCCGCTCGTGGTCGTCCCCGGCATCACGAGCCCCGCCGTGACGATGGACTTCGTCGCCAGGGAGCTCCGCGACCTCGCCCGCCCCGTCGTGCTGGACGTCCGCGGGCGCGGCCTCTCCGACGCCGGGCCGTCCTACACGCTCGACGACTACGCCGCCGATCTCGGTGCCGTCGTGGCCGGGCTGGGCCTGGAACGGCCCGTGCTCGCCGGCCATTCGATGGGTGCGCGGGTCGTCGCCGCCGCCGTCGCGGCCGGGCTGCCCGCACGCGGGTCGCTGCTGGTGGACCCGCCGATGAGCGGGCCGGGCCGCGGCCCGTACCCGACCACGTCGGACGCCTTCCTCGACCAGCTCGCGCAGGCCCGCCGCGGCACGGACGCCGACGAGGTCGCGCGCTCCTGGCCGCGCTGGCCGCGCCGCGAACAGGAGCTGCGGGCCCGCTGGCTCTCCAGCTGCGACGCCGAGGCGATCCGCGCCACCCACGAGGGCTTCGAGACCGAGGACTTCCTCGACGCCTGGCCGTCCGTCCCCGCGCCCACGGTGCTGGTCCGCGGCGGCGCGAGCCCCGTCGTCACCGACGACGGCGCCCGCGAGGCGGCCGCGGCCAACCCCGCCGCGCGGATCGTCACGGTGCCGGGCGCGGGGCACATGGTGTTCTGGGACGAGCCGGCGGCGGCGCTGGCGCTGTTCCGGCCTGAGCTGGCGGCGCTCACCGGCGGGGCGTGACGGTCACCCCCGCTCGGTCAGCACCCCGTAGCCCTCCATCTCCTTGGTGAACGTCAGCGGCTCGCCGTCGACGAACGTGTCCGGGGTGAACGCACGGTCGCCCGCCATGACCCCCCACGCGCGGCGGCGCTGCATGCCGAGGTTGCCGGCGTCGTAGAGGGAGAAGACCGCGGCCTCGCGGTAGAGCTTGGCCAGCGGGAAGCGGCGGTCCAGCGCGTTCACGCCGACGACGCGCATGCAGTCGAACACGACCGACTGCATGAGGTCGGCGCAGAACGTCTTGTTCATGGCGCCGAGCGCGTGGGCCCCACCGTCGTGGGTGTCCATGTAGTGCGCGGCCTTCCAGCAGAGGTAGCGGCCCGCCTCGATCCGCCCGGCGATCTCGGTGAGCAGGTTCCCGACGGCCTGGTGGTGGATGATCGGGTGCGTGCCGCCCCCGGTGTACGTGCGCGCCCACTTGAGGGCGAAGTCGTAGGCGGCGCGGGCCACCCCCACGGCGGCGATCGCGGCGACGGGCCCGGACCAGGTGAAGGTGCGGTTGATCAGCAGGTCACCGTCGCCGGGGGCGACGAGGTTCTCCTCGGGCACGCGGGCGTCGCGGAAGGTCATCGTCACGTTCTGGCAGGTGCGGTGGGCGAGTTTGTCGATCACCTCGTAGGTGATGCCGGGCGTGCCGCGCTCGACCAGCAGCGCGGCGAGCGCCTCCTTCCCGCCGCGCCGCCGGTCCGTCCGGACCACGCAGAGGCTGACGTCGGCGCCCTTCAGGTCCCAGCCGCCGGAGTTGCACGGCCAGTGCTTCTCGCCGTTGAGCACGTACTCACCGTGGGCGCGGTCGTGCTCGGCGAGCAGCTGGACGCCCGCGCTCGGGCTCGGGTGGTCGAAGTTCGCGGTGCCGCCGCGCTCGCTGACCGCCCAGCCGGCGAGGAACTCGCCACCGGTGTCGGCGGTGAACCCGCCGATCCATCGCTCACGCTGCTCCTCCGTGCCGAACCACAGCAGCGGCATCAGCCCCAGGCCGTTGACGAGCAGGATCGTGGGGAAGCCGGGGTCGACCGCGCAGAGCTCCTCGATGGCGACGAGGAAGTCGACGCTCGAGGCGCCACCGCCGCCGTAGCGTTCCGGGAGGAACATCGTGGTGAACCCGAGCTTCGCGGCCTGCGCGTAGATCGGCTTCATCGCCCGGAACGCGGCCTGCGGGTCGGGCAGCGCGTCGGCCGCCTCCGCGGCGGGCCGCAGGATCTCGCGGGCGAACTCGCGCGCCGTCCGCTTGAGCGCCCGCTGCGCGGGCGTCAGGTCGAAGTCGACGGGCACCCAGCTCTCCTCACTGCCCTCGTCCGCACTGCCCTCCCACACGCCCGGGTCACTGCCCGGCGATGCCCCGGATCATCCCGAGCGCGCCGCGCAGGCCCTCGTCGTTGGCGGCGATGTCCTCGAGCGTGGCCTCGTCGAGTACCGCGAAGTAGGCGTCCAGGGCCCGGGCGAAGACGTTGCGTGCCCCGCAGACACCGGCGATGCGACAGTAGCGGGCAGGCCCCAGGCACTCGACGACGGCGTAGTCGTTCTCCATGGCCCGCATGACGTCGCCGACGGTGATCGTCGACGGGTCGCGGACCAGCCGGACCCCACCGCCGCGACCGCGGGAGGTCTCGACGATGCCTGCGCTCGCCAGGTGCTGGACGACCTTGTCCAGGTGGTGGCGCGACACGTGGTGCGCGTCGGCGATCCCGGCGACGGAACCGCGGCGGCCGGGCGCGACGCGCAGGTACATCAGGACGCGCAGCGCGTAGTCCGCGTGACTCGTGTGCTTCATGTTCGGCTCGTCTCGATCCGGGACCGACACGAACCGTACGTGGTCGCGCGTGGCGCGACCAACCAGGTGGGGCCCGGCCCGGCCCCCGCCGCGCCACGGGGGAGCCGGGCCAGGGTCGGTGGGTCAGCCGGCGATGGTGCCGATCGACTCGTGGTGCTTCTCGAACCGGACGTACTCGTCCTCCATGATCGCCCGCGGGTTGAACAGCGGGTCGGCGAGGATGCCGTGCACGCGGCGGCGCTGCATACCCATGTTGCCGCCGTCGTAGATCGGCAGCACGGACGCCTCGCGCAGGATCTTGCCGAACCCGTTCTTGGTCTCCAGGCTGTTGACCCCGACGATCTGCATGCACTTGAACACGCAGTCGAACATCAGCTCGGTCACCTGGATCTTGTTCATCGCGCCGACGAGCTCCGCGTGCTGGTCGTGCTTGTCCAGGTAGTCCGCGGCGCGCCAGGAGAAGTAGCGGCCCATCTCGATCTTCGCCGCGACATCGCCGAGCACGTAGCCGACGTTCTGGAACTGCATGATCGGCGTGAGCGCGCCCGCGGTGTTGCCCTTCGCGAAGTCCAGCGCCATCTCGTAGGCCGCGCGGGCCATGCCGACGGCGGCGATCGCGGCGACCGGCCCGGACCAGGCGAAGTTGCGGTTGATGACGAGGTCGCCGTTGCCGACCGCGCCCGGCAGCAGGTTGGCGGCCGGGATGCGGGCATCGGTGAAGACGATCTCCGCGTTGGACGCGAGCCGGTGGCCGGTCTTGTCCAGGTGCGTGTAGGTGACGCCCGGGGTGTCGCGCTCCAGGACGAGGGCGGAGAGGCCCTCGGTGCCGCCCTTCTCGGAGTCGGTGCGCACGATCAGCGTGCCGGCGTTGACGCCGCGCTCGTCCCAGCCCGCCGAGGAGGGCCAGTACTTGCGGCCGTTGACGACGTAGTCGTCGCCGTCGCGCACCGCGGTGAGCCCGACGCCGGCGGGCCGGGGCAGCGGGATGTCGAAGTTCGCGGTGCCGGACGGGTTGCCGGGCGGCTCGCTCGCCGTCCAGCCGCCGAGATACTCGCCGGTCGGGTCCGACGTGGCGGCGCGCAGGTACTTCTCCTTCTGCTCCGGCGAGCCGTACCACGCGATCGGCATGAGGCCCAGGCCGTTGCAGAGCACGGTGCAGGCGAAGCCCGGATCGACCGTGCAGATCTCCTCGGCCGCGATCACCAGGTCCACGCACGAGATGCCGCCGCCCCCGTACTCGGCGGGCAGCATGCACATCGCGATCCCGGCCTTGTACGCCTCGACGTAGGCGGGCTTGGTCATCTGGAAGCCCGTGAGGGGATCGGGCTCGGCGTCGGCCGCCGTGACGACGGGCGTGAGGACGTTCTCGGCGAACGCGCGGACGTCGTACTGCAGCTTCTTCTGCTCGTCGGACATCGTGAAGTTGATGGACATGACAGCTCCGATCTGCGGTCCGGGTGGTGCGCGCCACACCGTTCCGGGACGCCGTTGCCGCCGCATATTCAGAGTGTTGCGTACCGATTTCACTGTGTTCCACAGGTCTCACAGTGGGCGAACGGCGACTGTGAGAGGGAGCACGGCCGGTCGCTGAGCTGCGGTTCTGTGCCGGGCACAGCTGAACTGACCGGTACGAGATCGGCGGCTTCAGCCGCCGTCGAGCACCTCCTGCAGGCGCGCCGCGAACTCCGCGGGCTTGCCCGGGTAGCCGAACTCGCCGCCCGCGAAGCCGCCGTGATGGCTCGGGAACACCGTCGCCTCCTGGCCGAGTAGCGCCGCCGTCCCGCGGGCGGTGCGCCCGGTGTAGGCGTCGCCGGTCTCCTCGCCCACGGCGAGGACGATCCGCGTCGGGGCGGCCCGCAGCGCCGCCACGTCCGGGCGGTAGGCCGTGACGGCGGCGCTGCGGTCGGACAGCAGCGGGTCGTCGCGGGAGCCGTCGTCCTCGGTGGGCATTCCGAAGGCGGCTGCGTCGGGGAGGGACTGGGCGAAGTAGTCGTCGGTGTACTCGCCCTGCCACGACGTCATCGCGATGAACCCCGCCATGCCCGCGCCCCAGCCCTTGGTCGCGTATGCCTCGCTGTAGCCGGCGCGGGCGCGCCGCACGGCGTCGATGTCGGGCAGCACGCAGTCGATCGGCGGCTCGTGCGCCACGAGCGTGCGCACGTCGCCGGGATGCGCCGCGACGAGGGCGAGCGCGGTGACCGCGCCGCCGCTGCTGGCGAACAGGTCCACCGGGCCCCCGCCCAGTGCCTCGATCAGGGCGTGCACGTCCTCGGCCTGCGTCACGGGGTCGTTGTCGGTGCGCCCGTCCGAGCGGGTGCTGCGCCCGAGCCCGCGAGGGTCGTAGGCGACGACCGTGCGGTCCGGCAGGTGCGAGGCCAGCGTGGCGAAGCCGTCGGCCGTCATGGGCTGGCCGATCGCGACCAGCGGCGGCCGGCCGTCGGCGGTGGGCAGCGGGCCGTGCACGTCGTAGACGATCTCGGCGCCGGGCACGGGGAGGGTGTGCGTCGTCATGCCCTGTGGACGCCTGGCGGCTCCCGAACTCATCGGTGCGCCTCACGCGTCCAGGGACGCCGGCAACCCGAACCAGGTGGGGTCGGCGTCGAGGAACGACACCACCTCGGTGACCCGGCCGTCCCGGGTGACGAGCACGTCCAGCCCGCACGGGCGGAAGGCGGGTCCCTCGCGCAGGTACGTGGCGAACGCGGGCCGCCCGTTCGCGGCCGTGGGGAGGAACCGCCAGCTCTGCCGGATCGGCCCGGTGCGCAGCCACGCACCGATCGCCGCGGGGCCGGCGTACCAGGCGGGCAGCGGCGGCATCGAGTAGCGGGCGTCCTCGGTGAGCAGGGCGACCACCGCGTCCGCGTCGCCGTCCTCCCACGCCCGCGCCCAGGCCGCGACCAGGTCGGCGGCCGCGGTGCCGGGCGGGTCGCGGCGCACGGCGTCGCGGGCGGGTGCGGCGTCGGCGAGTGCCCGGCGGGCCCGGGCCAGCGCGCTGTGCACGGCCGCGGGTGTCGAGTCGAGCTGGCGCGCGACCTCCGCCGCGGAGAACCCCAGCACGTCGCGCAGCAGCAGGACCGCCCGCTGTGCCGGCGGCAGGTGCTGCAGCGCCGCGACGTAGGCCAGCTCGACGCCCTCGCGCTCCTCGGCGGCCAGCTCGGCCGACGGGAACGGCTCCAGCCAGGCGATCTCGCCGAGCGGCGTGCCCGGCGTGAGATCGACGGGCAGGTCGCGGCGCCGGGTCGCCGCGGTGAGGCAGCGGTTCGTGGCGATCCGGTAGAGCCAGGCCCGGACGTGCTCGTGCCCCTCCAGGCGCGGAAGGGCGCGCCAGGCCCGCAGCAGGGTCTCCTGGACGGCGTCCTCCGCGTCCTGCAGCGAGCCGAGCATCCGGTAGCAGTGCGCGAGCAGCGCGGCGCGGTGCGGGCCCACCAGCTCCTCGAACGCCTCGTCGGGCTCGGGTCGGTCGGTCACGGGTGCCAGCGTGCCGCGCGACGAATCGGCGCGGCGCCCGGGGTTGTACCGGTATGGAGACCACCATCAAGGAACTGATCGAGCGCTGGGCCGCCGCGGTGGACGCGGGCGACCTCGACGGCGCCGTCGCCGACCGCACCGCCGACATCCTCATGTTCGACGTCCCGCCGCCCGAGCGCGGCGCCCGCGGCACCGAGGCCTACCGCGCCACGTGGCCGCCGTTCCTGGCCTGGCAGCGCGGCGCGTGCTTCGAGATCGACGAGCTGGACGTCACGGCGGGTGCGGACGTCGCCTACGCCACGGCGCTGCTGCGCTGCGGGACGCCCGATGAACTGGCCGCCGAGCCGGACCGGCGGCTGCGGCTCACGCTCGGCCTGCGCCGCGAGGACGGGCGGTGGCTCGTGGCGCACGAGCACCACTCGTTCACCCAGACCTCGTGACCCGAGTGTGACGGCAGGACGGTGATCAGCGCAGCTTCGCGACGGTGAGCAGCACCGCTGCGTCCTCGATCGCCTCCAGCTTGTGCGGCCGCTGCGGCACGACCAGCAGGTCGCCCTGGCGCCCGTCCCACGAGGTCTCCCCGGCGACCAGGCGGACACGCCCGCGCAGCACCTGCAGCGTCGCCTCGCCGGGGTTCTCGTGCTCGGCGAGCTCCCGGCCCGCGCACAGGGCGATGACCGCCTGGCGCAGGACGTGGTCGTGCCCTCCGACGGGGGTGTGCGCGGCCCGGCCCGACGACGCCCGCCGGGCCGTCTCGAGCTGCTCGCGGGCGAGCGCGTCCAGGGACAGCTTCTCCACGGTGTTCCCCTTCCTGCCGGCGCTGGTCGGTGCCGGTCGGTGCGCCGGTCAGCGGCGTCGGTCAGCGGCGTCGGTGCGCCGGGGGAGCGGCGCGCTCCCAGCCCCGCCGGGACGCCCGCGTGGCGAGGCCTGCGGTGCGCGACCGGTAGACGACGTAGGGCCGGAACAGGTAGCCGACCGGCGCGGTGAACGCGTGCACGAGCCGGGTGAACGGCCAGATCGCGAACAGCGCCATGCCGACCAGGGTGTGCAGCTGGAAGGCGAACCCGGCCGCGCTCATCGACGCCACGTCCGGTTGCAGGACGAACAGCGACCGGAACCACGGCGCGACCGTCAGCCGGTAGTTGTGCTCCTCGCCGCCCGCGGCGCCGAGCAGCGTGGTGGCGAGCCCCGCGACGATCGCCGCGACGAGCACCACGTACATCAGCTTGTCGTTGCGGGTGGTCGCCATGAACACCGGGCCGGTGGTGCGCCGCCGGTAGACCAGGATCCCGACGCCGACCAGCGTGCAGAACCCGGCGATCGCCCCCAGCACGAGTGCCTGCAGGTGGTAGGCCTCCTGGGACAGGCCGAGCGCGTCGGTCCAGGACTTCGGGATCACCAGCCCGATGACGTGTCCGATGATCACGACGAGCAGCCCGAAGTGGAACAGCGGGCTCCCGATGCGCAGGAGGCGGGACTCGTAGAGCTCCGACGAGCGGGTCGTCCAGCCGAACTTGTCGTAGCGGTAGCGCCAGATCGTGCCCCCGACCAGCACCGCGACCATGACGTAGGGCAGCACGGCCCACAGCAGGATGTCGAGCAAGCTCAGTGTCGATGGTCCGCTCGGGGGCGCGCTCATCGCGGGCCTCCGGACGGGGCGGCGGCGAACGGTGGCAGATCGAGTCCCACCTGCTCGCGGGGCGGGCCGCTGCGGGCGAGCGCCCGGGCCGCAGCCGCGTCCTCGGGCGACGGCCCCGGCAGCAGCGCGCACACCGCCTCCACCGGCGCCGCGTACGGGGACCCGGCCTCCAGCAGGGCCAGCCGCAGCAGCTCCACGCCGGCCCGGTGCTCCTGGAGCAGGGCGAGCCCGTCGGCGAGATCGGCGGTGGCGGCGTACTCCAGGACGGCGGGCAGGAAGTCGGGCAGCTCGCGGCCCGCCGGCTCCACCCCGGCGGCCCGGTAGCGCGCCTTGAGCGCGGCCAGGGCGCCGCCGCGGCGGCGGGTCTCCCCGTCGGTCCACCAGGTCAGGTAGAGGCAGCAGCGGCGGCTGCGGTCGAAGAGGCCCACGTAGTGCTCGGCGAGCGCCCCCATCCCGGCGGTGTCGCCGGCAGCGTCCCCGGTGGCGTCGAGGAAGGCCGTGAGCCGCTCCCGGGGGCGGCCGTCGGGCAGCTCCGCGACGGCCGCCCGCACGAGCGGCAGCGTCGCGCGGACGTGGTCGTCGGGGTACTGCAGGCACACCGAAGCGGCCTGCAGGACGATCCGCGTGTCGCCCGCCCTCATCGCCGCTCGTCCCCGCTGTCCGACGGTCGGCTCCCGGCCGCGCTGCGCTGCGGTGGGAACAGCCCCGGCGGGCGCCCCTTGCCGTCCCAGTTGAGCAGGTTGACCCGGGCTCCCGGCTCGCCCGGATCGGCGACCGCGTCGCTGGTCTGGCGGTTGCGCAGGGCGTGGAACGTCTCGACGGAGACCGGCAGCGGGCGCCCGGACGCCTCACCGAACGGGCCGCTGCCGCCCATCCCGGGCCCGCCCGGGACGTCGAGGCTGCAGCCGATCTCCTCCAGGTCGTGGGCCTCCCCCTCGTACGCCGTGGGGATGACGTAGCGCTCCTCGTACTTCGCCACCGCCAGCAGCCGGTACATCTCGACGATCGCCGCACCGGTCATCCCGGCCGCCTGCGCGACCGCCTCATCGCGCGGTCGGTCCAGCGTCACGTCGCGCATGTAGCTGCGCATCGCGGCGAGCTTGCGCAGCACCGCGGTGACGGGGACGGGATCACCCGCGGTGAACAGCTCCGCGAGGTACTCCACGGGGATGCGCAGCGCGTCGATCGCGCCGAACAGGTTGTCCACGTCCTCGCCGTCGTGCCCGGTCTCGGTGAGCCGTTCCACGACCGGCGAGAGCGGCGGGACGTACCAGACCATCGGCATCGTGCGGAACTCCGGGTGCAGGGGCAGCGCCACCCGGTAGTCCTTGATCAGCCGGTACACCGGCGAACGTTGCGCGGCGTCGATCCAGTCCTGCGCGATGCCCTCCCGGCGGGCCGCCACGACCACCTCGGGGTCGTTCGGGTCGAGCAGCAGGTCGAGCTGGGCCTCGTACAGGTCGCGCTCGTCGGCGACCGCGGCCGCCTGCGCGACGCGGTCGACGTCGTAGAGCACGAGCCCGATGTAGCGCAGCCGCCCCACGCAGGTCTCACTGCACACCGTCGGCAGCCCGACCTCCACCCGCGGGTAGCAGAACGTGCACTTCTCGGCCTTGCCGGTGCGGTGGTTGAAGTAGACCTTCTTGTACGGGCAGCCGGTCACGCACATCCGCCACCCGCGGCAGCGGTCCTGGTCGACCAGCACGATGCCGTCCTCGGTGCGCTTGTACATCGCCCCGGACGGGCAGGAGGCCACGCACGACGGGTTGAGGCAGTGCTCGCAGATGCGGGGCAGGAAGAACATGAACGCGCGCTCGTAGTCGAAGCGGACCTTCTCCTCGGCCTCGCGGCGGATGCGCTCGACGATGGGGTCCTGCGGCCCGTGCTCGGGCGCGCCGCCCAGGTCGTCGTCCCAGTTCGCGCTCCACTCGACGGCCATCGGCTCGCCCGAGATCAGCGACTTCGGCCGGGCGACGGGGAAGTCGTCGCCCAGCGGGGCGTCGGTGAGGTTCTCGTAGTCGTAGGTCCACGGCTCGTAGTAGTCGCGGATGTTCGGCAGCACCGGGTTCGCGAAGATCGTCGCGAGCTTGCGCCAGCGCCCGCCCGCCTTGAGCGTGAGCCGCCCCCGACGGTTGCGCACCCAGCCTCCCTTCCACTGCTCCTGGTCGGAGAAGCGGCGCGGGTAGCCCTGGCCGGGGCGGGTCTCGACGTTGTTGAACCAGACGTACTCGACGCCGCTGCGGTTGGTCCAGGCCTGCTTGCAGGTCACCGAGCAGGTGTGGCAGCCGATGCACTTGTCGAGGTTCATCACCATGGCCAGCTGTGCCATCACGCGCATCTCAGTAGGTCACCTCCTGGCCGCGCCTGCGGATCACCGTGACCTCGTCGCGCTGGTTGCCCGTCGGGCCGAGGTAGTTGAACGCGAACGACAGCTGGGCGTAACCGCCGATCAGGTGCGTGGGCTTGACCAGGATGCGGGTGAGCGAGTTGTGGATCCCGCCGCGCCGCCCGGTCGCCTCCGACTTCGGGACGTTCACCACCCGCTCCTGGGCGTGGTAGACGAACGCCGTCCCGGCCGGCATCCGGTGGGTGACGATCGCGCGCGCGACGAGCACGCCGTTGCGGTTGACCGCCTCGACCCAGTCGTTGTCGCGCACCCCGATCGCGGTGGCGTCGGCCGTGCTCATCCAGACCACCGGCCCGCCGCGCGAGAGCGAGAGCATCAGCAGGTTGTCCTGGTACTCGGAGTGGATCGACCACTTCGAGTGCGGCGTGAGGTAGCGCACCGTCACCGAGGCCCCGTCGGCGGCGGCGCCGGGGGACGGCTCGCCGAACAGCCGGTGCATGTCCAGCGGCGCGCGGTAGACCGGCAGGGTCTCACCCAGCTCGTGCATCCAGTCGTGGTCGAGCAGGAAGTGCATCCGGCCGGTGAGGGTGTGCCATGGCTTGCCCCGCTCCAGGTTGACGGTGAACGGCGCGTAGCGGCGCCCGCCCGTCTCGCTGCCCGACCACTCGGGGCTGGTGATCACCGGGACCGGCCTGGCCTGGGTGTCGGCGAAGCTGATGCGCCGCTCCTCGCTGCCCTCGGCGAGATCGGCCAGCCGCACCCCGGTGCGCCGCTCCAGCTCGCGGAAGCCCTCCACCGCGAGGCGGCCGTTGGTGGTTCCGGAGAACGCGAGGATGGCCTCGGCCATCTTGGCGTCGGTGTCGATCGCCGGGCGCCCGTCGCCCGCCCCGCCGAGCATCACGCCGTTGCGCCCGGCCAGGTCGGCGACCTCCTCGTCGGGATGGACGGTGACGGCCTTGGTGGTCAGGCCGAGCCGGTCCACCAGCGGCCCGATGCTCGCCATCCTGTCCGCGACCGCCGGATAGTCGCGCTCCACCACCGCGAACGACGGCATCGTGCGCCCCGGGACCGCCTCGACCTGTCCGGCCCGCCAGTCCAGCACCCGCCCGCCCGGCTGCATGGTCTCGCCGGGCGTGTCGTGCTGCAGCGGGACGGCGACGACGTCGCGGCGCACGCCGAGGTGGACGCGCGCGAGCTCGGAGAAACGGCGGGCGATCGCGTGGAAGGCGTCGAAGTCGGTGCGCGTCTCGAACGGCGGGTCGATGGCCGGGGTGAAGGCGTGCACGAACGGGTGCATGTCGGTGCTGCTCAGGTCGTGCTTCTCGTACCAGGTGGCGGCCGGGAGCACGACGTCGGAGAGCAGCGTCGAGCTGGTCATCCGGAAGTCCAGCGACACGAGCAGGTCCAGCTTGCCCTCGGGCGGGTCGCCGTCGCGCCAGACGACGTCGCGCGGGCGCCGGTCCGGCGGGGTCTCGTCGGCCAGCAGGTTGTGGTGCGTGCCGAGCAGGTGGCGCAGGAAGTACTCGTCGCCCTTCGCCGACGAGCCGAGCAGGTTCGCCCGCCACAGCGTGAGGCAGCGCGGCCAGTTCTCCGGTGCGTCCGGATCGTCGATCGCGAACTTCAACCGCCCTGCCGCCAGCTCGCCCGCCACGTACGAGCCCGCGGCTGGGCCGTCTGCGCCCTCGGGGATCTCGTCGGCGAGGTCGAGCGGGTTGCGGTCGAACTGCGGGTAGGACGGCATCCAGCCCAGCCGCGCGGACAGCGCGATCGTGTCGATCGTGTGCATGCCGGAGAGCAGGCCGGTGCCCAGCGGCGAGGCGAGCGCGTCCGCGCGGTAGCCGTCGTAGCGCCACTGGTCGGTGTGGGTGTACCAGTACGCCGTGCCGATCATCTGGCGCGGCGGGCGTGACCAGTCGGTGGCCATCGCCATGGTCGCCCAACCGGTGACGGGGCGGCACTTCTCCTGGCCGACGTAGTGCGCCCAGCCGCCACCGTTTCGGCCCATCGAGCCGGTGAGCATCAGCAGCGCGAGCACGGCGCGGTAGGTGGCGTCGCCGTGGAACCACTGGCAGATCCCCGCCCCCATGATGATCATGCTGCGGCCCTGCGACTCCTCGGCGTTGCGGGCCAGCTCCCTGGCGATGCGGATCATCTGCGCCGCCGGCACCGAGGTGATCGGCTCCTGCCAGGCGGGGGTGCAGGGCTGCGCGGGGTCGTCGTAGCCGGTGGGCCACTCGCCCGGCAGCCCCGGCCGGGGCACCCCGTACTGGGCGAGCATCAGGTCGAACACCGTGGTGACGAGGCGCTCGCCGATGCGGCGCACCGGCACCCCGCGGCGCAGCACCGCGCCGCCGCCGTCCGGCGCGTCGAACCGGGGCAGCAGCACCTCGGCCGTCTCGCCGTGTTCCGGGTCGAGCAGGGTGAGCTGCGGGGCCACGTCGCCGAGGTCGAGGTTCCACCGGCCCGCGCCCGACGGCGTGTAGCGGAACCCGAGCGACCCGCCCGGCACCACCGGCTCGCCGGTGCGCCCGTCGATCAGCACCGTCTTCCAGGCCGCGCCCTCGCCCGCCGCGTGCTCGTCACCGAGATCGGCCGCGGTGAGGAACTTGCCCGGGACGTGCGCACCGTCCCGCTCGGTCAGCGTCACGAGGAACGGCAGGTCGGTGAAGCGCTGCACGTAGTCGACGAAGAACGGCACCCGCCGCTGCACGAAGAACTCCGTGAGGATCACGTGGCCCATCGCCATGGCGAGGGCCCCGTCGGTGCCGGGTTGCGCGGGCAGCCACGTGTCGGCGAACTTCGTGTTGTCGGCGTAGTCCGGGGAGACGACGACGACCTTCTGGCCCTTGTAGCGCGCCTCGGCCATCCAGTGCGCGTCCGGGGTGCGGGTGACCGGCACGTTCGAGCCCCACATGACCAGGTACGTGGCGTTCCACCAGTCGCCGGACTCGGGCACGTCGGTCTGGTCGCCGAAGACCTGCGGGGAGGCGACGGGCAGGTCGGCGTACCAGTCGTAGAACGACGTCATGCATCCGCCGACCAGCTCGATGAACCGCGAGCCCACGGCGTGGCTGACCATCGACATCGCCGGGATCGGGGAGAACCCGGCGATCCGGTCCGGCCCGTAGGTCTTCGCGGTGTGCACGTGCGCGGCCGCGACGATCTCCACCGCCTCGTCCCAGCCGACGCGGACGTGCCCGCCCTTGCCGCGGGCGCGCTGGTAGCGACGGCGGCGCTCCGGGTCGCCGGTGATCTCCGCCCAGGCGAGCACCGGGTCGCCGAGGCGGGCCTTCGCCTCCCGGTACATGTCCAGCAGCACGCCGCGGGCGTACGGGTAGCGCACCCGGGTGGGGGAGTAGGTGTACCAGGAGAAGGCGGCGCCGCGCGGGCAGCCGCGCGGCTCGTACTCCGGGGAGTCCGCGCCCACCGACGGGTAGTCGGTCTGCTGGCTCTCCCAGGTGATGATCCCGTCCTTGACGTAGACCTTCCACGAGCACGAGCCCGTGCAGTTGACCCCGTGCGTCGAGCGGACGACCTTGTCGTGGCTCCACCGGTCCCGGTAGAACACGTCGCCCTCGCGGCCGCCCCGCAGGTGCACCGATCTGAGGTCCGGCGAGGTGCTGCGCCGGGTGAAGAACCGGCCGGTCCGAAGCAGCGCGTCGGCGACCGGTCCGTCGGTGCCGGCCTGCGGGGATGTGCCGAGGTCGGTCATCCGTCCCCTTCCCAGAGGTGACGGGCGTCATGATGCCGCCGCCCGCCGGTGGGGATGTACGGCCGAAGGTCCCGGGCCCGCGCGGCGTATCGCCCCTATCCGCACCCGCCAGCCGCCGGTCACCCTCGACGCGATCCGAGGAGGGACGCCGATGGGGACGCGCTCGGAAGGTGGGGTCGCGGCTGTCACGCGGCAGGGCTCGCCGGGAGCGATGCTGGCGCTGGCCACCGTCGGGTTCACCGTGACGTTCTGGGCGTGGGCACTCCTGTCCCCGCTGGGGGCGAGCCTGCGCGAGCAGCTCGCCCTGACCTCGTTCGAGCAGTCGCTGCTGGTGGCCGTGCCGGTCATCGTCGGGTCGCTCGGCCGGATCCCGGTCGGCGCGCTGACCGACCGGCTCGGTGCCCGGCGGATGTTCCCCGCGGTCGCCCTGCTCACCGTGCTGCCGGTGCTCTACCTCGGCCACGTCGCCGACTCGCTGGCCGACTACCTGGTGGGCGGCTTCTTCCTCGGCCTCGGGGGCACGACCTTCGCGATCGGGGTCCCGTTCGTCAACGCCTGGTACCCGCCGCAGCGGCGCGGCCTCGCGCTCGGGATCTTCGGCGCCGGCATGGGCGGCACCGCGATCTCGTCGTTCTCCACCGTCCAGCTCAGCCAGGCGTTCGGGCCGTCGTTCCCGTTCGACCTCGTTGCGGTCGTGCTCGTGATCTACGCGGTGCTCGCGTACCTGATGCTGCGCGACCGTCCGGACCGGCCGGTCCCCTCCGGGACGATGCTCGGCAGGCTCGCCGCGACCCTGCGGCTGCGCGAGACCTGGGAGCTCTCGCTGCTCTACGCGGTCGCCTTCGGCGGGTTCGTCGCGTTCAGCGTCTACCTGCCCACCTACCTGGTCACCGCCTACGGCCTCGACCGATCCGACGCGGCGCTGCGGACGGCAGGGTTCGTCCTGCTCGCGGTGGCGATGCGCCCGGTCGGCGGGTGGCTCTCCGACCGGGTGGGGCCGGTGCGGGTCCTCGTGGTCGCCTACGGCGCGCTGACCGTGCTCGCCGTGGTGGCGGCGTTCGAACCACCCCTGATCCCGGTGGACACCATCGCGTTCCTCGGCATGGCCGCTGCGCTCGGCGCGGGGACCGGTGCGGTGTTCGCGTTCGTCGCCCTGCTCGTCCCGCCGCAGCGGGTCGGTGCTGTCACCGGGGTGGTCGGCGCCGCGGGCGGCCTCGGGGGGTTCTTCCCGCCGCTGGTGATGGGCGCGGTCTACGGCACGGTCGGCGACTACACCCCCGGCTACCTGCTGCTCGCGCTCACCGCCGCGGCGGCGGGGATCTACACGAGCACCGTCATGCGGCAGCGGGCACAGCGCACGAGCGGGTAGCCGCGGGCCGGGTGATCACGTCCGCTCGTGGCGGCTCTCCACGACCCACGTCGCGATCTGGGTGCGCCTGGTGAAGCCGAGCTTGATCAGGATCCGTTCGACGTGCCCCTGGGCCGTGCGCTGCGAGATCACGAGGCGGGCCGCGATGGCTTTGTTGGTGAGGCCCTCGGCGACAAGGGCCGCGACCTCGCCCTCCCGCTCGGTGAGCTCGGTCGAGGCGGGCCCCGAGCCGCGGGTGCGTGGCACCGGCTTCGTGCCGAGGGCGTAGTCCACCGACCCGCCGACGTCCATCCCACGCCCGGCGGTCAGCGCCGCGGCGAAGGCGCGCTCGCCCAGTTCCCGGCGCGCGCGCTGCTCGCACTGCCGGTGCAACACGAGCATGTCGGGGAACACCACGGCGGAGCTGCCCATCCCCTTGCCGAGTCCCTCGGCGGCCCCCAGCAGGACGGCGGCGCGGCGCGGATCGCCTTCCGCACCGGCGATCCACCCGAGCGCCTCCAGGCACACCGCGGCGACGAACGGGTCCTGCCGGCGCGACACGAGCCGCAGGGCCTCGTGGATGAGCTGCGTCGCCCGCGCGCCGTCTCCGAGCCGCCACACCGCGACCGCCGCGCCCCACAGCCCGTGGGAGCGGTACAGCAGCTCGTCGCGGGCCCGGGTGATCTCCAGTGCCTGCTCGTGGCAGGTCAGGGCCTGCGCGCTCGCGCCGCGCAGCTCGTAGGCCCAGCCGAGGGTGATCAACGCGCCCACCTGGTCGAACCGGTCCTCGTGCTCGGCGAGCACGCCGTGCGCGCTCTCCAGCCGGGTGCACGCGCGGGGGAGGTCGCCACTGAAGAGGGCGTGCAGACCGTCGGCGTAGGCGGCGAATGCCTGCGTCCGCGCGTCCGTGGTCTGCGCGGCGAGAGCGAGCGCGGCCTCCGCGTGCGCGGCCCGGGCCCGCTGGTCGCCCTGCAGACCGGCGAGCGCGCACGTCCGGTACAGCGCCCGCGCGCGCAGTGCCGTGGAGGTGCCGGGCTCCGCGTCGAGGGCCCGATCGAGCCAGCGCCTGCCCTCGCCGAGACGGCCGCGCGAGAGCCAGAACGGGTAGAGCGCGGCGGCCAGGCGCACCACGGCATCGGAACCCGGCTCGTGGCGGGCCATGCCGTACTCGAGCGCCTCGCGCAGGTTCGGCTGGTCCCGCTCCAGTCGCTCGATCCAGTCCAGCTGGCACGGCCCGATCCACTCGGCCTCGGCCTGCAGCGTGAGCTGCTCGTACCAGTCCCGGTGCCGCTGTCGCTGCGCGTCGGCGGTGCCTGCCTCCCGGGCGCGCTCACGGCCGTAGACGCGCAGGGTCTCCAGCAGGCGGAACCGCACCACGGTCCCGACCTGCTCGCGGACCAGGATCGACTTGTCGACCAGCGAGGCGAGCGTGTCGATCAGCTCGTGCGCCGGGACGTCCCCGCCGCAGACGTGTTCGGCCGCGTCCAGGTCGAAGGACCCGGGGAACGTCGAGAGCCGAGCCCATGCACGCTGCTCCACCGGGGTGCACAGCGTGTGGCTCCAGTCCACGCACAGGCGCAGCGTCCGCTGACGGGTCGGCGCGTCGCGCTCACCGCGGGTGAGCAGGCGGAACCGGTCCGACAGCCGCTGCAGGAGCTGCTCGGGTGACATCACCCGCAGCGTCGCCGCGGCGAGCTCCAGCGCCAGCGGGAGGCCGTCGAGCCGGGCGCAGATCCGGGCGACGGTCGAGGCGTTCGTCTCGGTGAGCTCGAACCGCGGCACGACCCCCGCGGCCCGGTCCACGAAGAGCGTCATCGCGTCGCAGCGGCGCAGCTCCCGTAGCCGGGATTCCGGGTCGGGCGGCTCCAGCGGGGCCACCCGCAGCACCGCCTCGCCGCCGACGCCGAGGGCCTCGCGGCTGGTGGCGAGGATGCGCAGGCCGGGGCAATGGCGCAGCAGGTAGCGGGACAGGGCGGCGACCGCGTCGATCACCTGCTCGCAGTTGTCGAGGACCACGAGCGCCTGCTGTTCGGCGATGTGGTCGGCGAGGCCCGCCAACGGCGAGCGGGCGCGGTGGCGCAGCCCCAGCGCCGCGGCCACCACCTCGACGATCAGCGATCCGTCGCGCAGCTCGCCGAGCTCGACCATCCACACCGGGCCGCCCCGGTTCCGGGCGTCACCGGCGATGCGCAGGGCGAGCCTGGTCTTGCCGACGCCGCCGATCCCGGTGAGGGTGACGAGCCGCCGCGACGACAGCATCCCCTTGGCCTCCAGGAGCTCGGCACGCCTGCCGACGAAGCTCGTGAGCTCCAGGGGGAGCCGGGGAGTGCCACTGCGCGCGTCGACGGTGTCCGCGGGATCGGCATCGACCATCGTGTGTCCTCGTTGTCCCGGCCACCCGCGCCGCCGCGACGGCCGCGCGCCCACCAATCCGGCGAACATACCCGGCCGTCCCGGCCGAACCGGTCGTCCGAACGGATCCGCGGGACTGGGCCATCGGATGTCCCGTGACACGCCGAAGGCCCCGGCGGCGGGCCGGTCGTCGTGACCGGCTCCGCCGTCGGGGCCCGGAGGGGGCGTGCCGGTCAGCCCGGCGGTCTGCCTTCGCACGTCTGCGCGAGCCGGTCCAGGGACTCGGCGTAGATCTCGCCGAGCTGCTCCTGCAGGGCGGCCTCGTCGTCCTCGGTGCGGCCCCGGAACTCCGCGTGCCAGGTCACCGTCGACCCGCCGTCGCCGGTCGACACCGCGAGCGTCGAGCGGTAGAACGCCAGCGGTAGCACGCCGTCGAGGTACTCGTAGGTGTAGCGGCGCTGATCGTCGTCGATCTCCACGATCCGCTCGGTGGCCCCGCCGCCGTCGTGGAAGTCGACCCGGCGGATGTCGCCGTCCAGCCGCGCGGAGGCGACCACGGGGATCCACGCGGCGATGTCGTCGACGCGCCGCAGCACATCCCACACGAAGTCCGGCGGTGAGCCGATCTCCCGCGTCGCGAACACGATCCCGCTCACCGGTCCATCACCAGGTCGCGTTCGAGCTGCTCCAGCGACTTGCCCTTGGTCTCCGGCACGAGGGCCACGACGAACACGAACGCGATCACGGTGATCGCAGCGAGGATCCCGAACGTCACCGCGGCGCCGAACGCCTCGACCATGGGCAGGAAGGTGAGTGTGACCGTGAAGTTGCCCGCCCACAGGACCATCGTGCACATGCCGTTCGCGGCGCCGCGGGCGGCCAGCGGGAAGATCTCCGGCGGCACCACCCACGCGACCACGCCGAGGCTGACCGCGAAGAACATGATGTAGGTCGCGGTCATCAGCACGATCGTCAGCGCCGGCGCACCCGAGAGGTCGGGCAGCAGGTACATCGCGCCGATCACGGCGAGGCTGATCGCCATCCCCGGCAGGCCGACCAGGAGCAGCGGCCTGCGGCCGACCCGGTCCACCAGGAACACGCCGAGGATCGTCGCGAGCAGGAGCAGGATGCCGATGCCGAACGTCCCGACCAGCGCCGCTCCGGTCTCGAACCCGGCCGCGGTGAAGGTCGTCGGCGCGAAGTAGACCACCGTCGTCACGCCGGTGAACTGGCCGAAGAGCGCCAGTCCGACGCCGATCACGAGGGCGGGCCGCAGCGCGGGCTGGAACAGGCCGCGCAGCCCGAGGCTGCGCAGGGAGACCGTCGCCCGGATCGACTCCAGCTCCGCGTCCGCCTCGGCGGTGGGCCGCAGCTGCCGCAGCACGCGCCGGGCGTCGTCGACCCTGCCCCTCCCGACCAGCCAGCGCGGGCTCTCCGGCATGCCGAACAGGCCGATGCCGAGGATCAGGGCGGGCACGGCGCCCAGCGCGATCATCAGCCGCCAGTTGCCCGAGCCGGAGAGCAGGTAGTGACCACATAGGCCAGCACGATCCCGGCGGTGATCGCGACCTGGAACAGCACGCCGAGCGCCCCGCGGCGGCGGGCCGGGGCGATCTCGGAGAGGTAGACCGGAACCGTCATGCACATGACGCCGACCGCGAGGCCCAGCACGACGCGGCTGGCCGTCAGCGTGGTCGCGCTGCCCGCGACCGCCCCCAGCAGGGACGACGCGATGAAGACCACCGAGCCGACGCCCATCATCGGGCGCCTGCCCCACCGGTCGGTCAGGTAGCCCGACGACGCGGCGCCGACCATGGCGCCGGCGAAGAGCGAGCTCACGACGACGCCCTGGGCGAGCGCCGTCAGGTCGAACTCCGGCTGGATGAACAGCAGCGCGCCGGAGATGATGCCGGTGTCGTAGCCGAAGACGAGACCGCCGAACGTGACCAGGGCGGTGATGACACCGACCCTGGCCCCACCTCCGCCTGCCGAGGTGGGTGGCGGTTCGCCGGTTCCTTCCGTGCGCGTATCGGTCGTCACGGAGTCCTCCTGGGTTGATCCTCGTGGCACTGCGGAAGGCAGTGGGAAAGGCACTGCGGGAATGCACTGCGGCGAGCGGGGCGGCACTGTCGGTGCTCGCCCCGCTCGTCCGGGTCACGCCACTCCCGGGCCGGGCGTGGCCGGAGGGGATCTAGGACGTGTGCTGCACGGCGGCGAGCGGCCGCTCGACCATCAGCGCGTCGAAGTGCTTGAGGTGGTCGGCGGCACCGTTGTTCTTCACCAGCGTGTAGAGCATGTGCGCGTCCATGAAGCTCTCGAAGTTGCCGTCGTCGTCGAAGTAGACGATCGAGCCGCGGACGACGACGAACATGGTCACCTCGGACTCGATCTGCGGCTCGTGGATGACCCCCGCCGGCTCGTACATGTAGTAGCCGGGGCCCATCCCGCCCTCGGTGTAGGACCAGTCACCGCTGATGTTGTAGACCTCGACGCCGCCGGCGTGATGGTGCATCTGGATCTTCTGCCCGGGCGGGAACTTGAGGATGCCCGTCCAACCGCCGCTGGTCGGGTCGATGCTGAGCAGGACGAAGCGGGCGTTGCCCTCCGGGAAGTCGGTCCACTTCAGGGCCTCGGTGTCGACCCGGACGGCGCCGGGCAGCGGCCCGGCGGGCACGCCTGCTGCGCGGAAGCGGGTGATGTCGTTCGGTGTGTTCGGCGTCTCGTTCGGCATGGTCGTCGTCCCAACCGTCTCGTCGTTGAAGGTGCGGGCACCGCGGCGAACCCGCGATCGAGACTCGCAACGGACCCGTCGTGGCGAGACGGCCGAACTACCCGTTCGCATACCTGTCCGGGGGCGCCGGCGCTGCGTCACCCGCCGCCCCCACCCGAGCGAACGGCCCGTACGGGAAGACCTATTGCCCGAATGGGCCGTTCGCGGCTTGCCCACATGGGCCGTTCGCGGCCACGGTGATCACGGGCTCGGCCGGTGGGGACGATCCGGGTTCCGACCGGCCGCCGCGACCGTCCCGGCCACCAGCCGCCGGGCCCGGCCCGCCGCGCGGGCGGTGAGCGGCACCCCCCGCGGCAGGCGCTTCCCGCCCGCCGCGGCGGCGAGCAGGTCCGCCAGGTGCACCGCGCGGATCGCGCTGCCGCGCCGGGCGAGCCCGGCCTGGAGCTGGCGCAGGCAACCCGGGTTCACCGCGACGACGTAGTCCACCCCGGCCGCCTCCAGCGCGTCCAGCTTGGGCGTGACGACGCGGCGGGCGTCGCGGGGCCGCAGCAGCGAGTAGGTGCCCGCGGAGCCGCAGCAGCCGCCGTCCCCGGGGACGGCGACGAACTCGGCAACGGCCGCGATCAGCTCCCGCGGCTGGGCGGAGACGCCGAGGCCGTTGCGCAGGTGGCAGGAGTCCTGGATCGCGACGCGGGCACGGCGGCCGTCCACCCTGACCTCGCCGCGGGGGACGGCTCCCCTGCGCACGAGGTGGTCCGAGAGCTCCTGCACCCGCTCGGTCCCCAGCACCGACGCGAGGTGCGCGGCGCAGCCCCCGGCCGTCGTGACGATCACCCCGGGGAGCTCCTCGCCGAGCCGCTCCGCGAGGGCGTGGCCCCGCGCCGACTCGCCGTTGTGCGCGTGCAGCGCCCCGCAGCACCCCTGGTCCGCGGGCACCGCGACGTCCGGCAGCACCCGCCGCACCGACCGGCTCACCCCGGGGTAGAGGGCGCGCTCGAAGCAGCCGAGCATGAGCGACGGGCCCCCCGGGGACGCCGGGGTGCGCGCGGGGCGGCGGACCGCCCCCATCAGTCGCAGCAGCGGCGTGCGCTCGGCGACCCGCAGCAGCACCTGCACCAGCGGGGGACGGCGCCTGCCGCGCCACTGGTGGTCGCGCCACTGCTCCAGGAGCTGCCCGTACTGCACGCCCGCCGGGCACACCGGCTCGCACGCCCGGCAGCCCAGGCAGAACGACGACTCGGCGCGCAACCGGTCGTCGTCGGCGTCGAGCGTGCCGGTCTCCAGCGCGCGCATGAGCGTGATCCGCCCGCGCGGGGACGACGCCTCGTCCCGGGTGAGGGCGTAGGTGGGGCAGGCGGGCAGGCAGAAGCCGCAGGAGATGCAGCGGTCCAGCAGGTCGTGGTCGAAGATCTCCCGATCCGTCACGAGCCCAGCTTTCCCGGGTTGAGGATCCCGGCCGGGTCGAACGCGGCCTTGATCCGGCGCAGGAGTGCGAGCTGGTCCGATCCCAGGCGGGCTTCGAGGTAATCGCGCTTCGCCGCACCCACCCCGTGCTCGCCGGTGATGGTGCCGTCCAGCTGGATCGCGGCGGCGAAGATGTCGCCGAAGGCCTTGTGGACGCGCCCGATCGCGGCCTCGTCGCGCTGGTCCACCACCGACGTGGGGTGCAGGTTGCCATCCCCGGCGTGCCCGAACGTGGCCATCGGGACGTCGTGGCGCTCGGCGATCTCGTCGATGCGGTCCACCATCTCCGCGATCCGCGGCCGCGGGACCGTCGCGTCCTCCAGCACGGTGAGCGTGCCGAGGCGGGAGAGTGCGGGCAGCGCGCAGCGGCGGGCGGCGAGCAGGGCCTCGGAGCGGGCGATGCTCTCGGCGAGGGTGACCTCCAGGGCGCCCGTCGCGCTGGCGCGCTCGCCGATCCTCTCCAGGTTGCGTTCGACGACGTCCGGTGGACCGTCGTCGCCGAAGAGCAGCAGGGCGCCTGCGTCGCTGCGCAGGCCCAGGTGCGCGTACTCCTCGACCGCGCCGATGCACTTGGCGTCCAGGAACTCCAGCGTGGCCGGGACGATGCCGTCGGAGATGATCGCCGAAACGGCGCGCCCTGCGTCCGCGAGGCCGCCGAAGTACGCCACGCCGGTGCCGGTGGTTGCGGGCATCGGCAGCAGCGCCACCGTCAGCTCGGTGAGCACGCCGAGCGTGCCCTCGGAGCCGGTGAGCAGGCGGGTGAGGTCGTAGCCCGCGACGTCCTTCCACAGGCGCCCGCCCGTGCGGATCACCTCGCCGGTGGGGAGCACGGCCGTGGCGCCGAGGACGTAGTTGCGGGTGACGCCGTACTTGAGCCCGCGCAGCCCGCCCGCGCAGGTGGCGACGTTGCCGCCGACGGTCGAGACCGTGCGGCTGCCCGGGTCCGGGGCGTAGAGCAGCCCCTGCGCCGCCGCCGCCTCCGCGAGCGCGGCCGTCGACACCCCGGCCTCGACCCGGGCGAGCAGCTCGTCCGGGGAGATCTCCAGGATCGTGTCCATCCGGGTGAGGACGAGGACGATGCCGCCGTGCTCGGCGACCGTTGCGGCGCACAGGTTCGAGCCCGCCCCGCGCGGGGTCACCGGGATGTGGTGCCGGGTCGCCAGCCGCAGGACGGCCGCCACCTCCTCGGCCGTGCGCGGGAACACGACCGCCTCCGGAACGCCCCGGAACACCGGGGTGGCGTCGCGGGTGTACGGCTCGACGTCACCGGGGGCGGTCCGCACGTGCTCGGCGCCGACGATCGCTTCCAGCTCCGCGACCACGCCGCGATCCAGGCTCATGACCGACCTCCCCGTCGCGTCCCATCCTCCCCCGGGCGTGGGGGGAGCGGCCGTCCCGGATTGAGACGGGTCAGGACGAGAACAGGCGGTCCCCGGGCGCGACCTGGTCGCTGTCCACGATGCGCGCGCCGAGCGGGAGCAGCGACACGGGGATGAGCTTGAAGTTCGCGAGGCCGAGCGGGATCCCGATGATGGTCAGGCACAGCGCGATCCCCGTCGTCAGGTGCGCCAGCGCGAGCCACCAGCCGAACAGGATGATCCACAGGACGTTGCCGATCAGGGACGCGACCCCGGCGGTCGGCTCGCGCACGACCGAGCGCCCGAAGGGCCACAGGGCGTACCCGGCGATCCGGAACGCCGCGATCCCGAACGGGATCGTGATGATCAGAATGAACGCGACGATGCCCGCGGCGGCGTAACCCAGCGCGAGCCAGAACCCGGACAGCACCAGCCAGATGATGTTGAGCAGCGTGCGCACGCAGGTGATCCTGCCGGGTTCGGGCGCTCGCCGCATCGACATCGTGTCGATGATCCGGCCAGCCGGGCGTCCGCCAGGGGAACTCGCGAGCGTATCGGTCACGCCGCGTAGCCGTTATGGTGCAATCACCATGGTCATCCGCACCCCGCAGCAGCGGCGGGCGCGGGCCCCGGGTGAGGAGCCACCACCGGCCGATGTCGTCCGGTGACGGACGAAGGGTGCATCGATGACACAGCCGCACAGCGGCCCCGCCTCCGACTTCGCGGTCACCGGCCTGCCGAAGCCGAAGCTCAACAAGGTCGTGTTCGTCGGGTCGGCCGCGGGCACGGTGCTGGTCGCGCTGTGGGCCATGATCTTCCCCGACCAGGCCTCGGGGGTGCTGGGCGTCGTCGTCGGCTGGACGTCGCGGTGGTTCGGCTGGTTCTACGTCCTGCTCGCGGCCGCGGCTCTCGTCTTCGTCGTCGGCATCGCGCTGTCCCGCTACGGCAACATCCGGATCGGGCCGGACCACGCGCGCCCGGAGTTCAGCACGATGGCCTGGGCGTCGATGCTCTTCGCCGCGGGCATCGGGACGGACCTGATGTTCTTCGCCGTCGCCGAGCCGGTCACCCACTACATGGCGCCACCGAGCGGCGATCCGCAGACGGTCGACGCGGCGCGGGAGGCGATCGCGTGGTCGCTGTTCCACTACGGCATCAGCGGCTGGGCGATGTACGCGCTGATGGGGATGGCGCTGGGCTACTTCGCCTACCGCATGCGGCTGCCGCTGGCCATCCGGTCCGCGCTCTACCCGCTCCTGGGCCGGCGCATCGAGGGGCCGGTGGGCGATGCGGTGGACCTGGCCGCCGTGCTGGGCACGATCTTCGGGGTCGCGACCTCGCTGGGCATCGGGGTCGTGATGATCAACGTCGGCCTCGAGGTCACCCTCGGCATCCCGACGGGTACCGCCGCCCAGATCGCCCTGATCGTCGTCGGGGTCACGGTGGCGACGCTGTCGGCGGTCTCCGGCGTCGACAAGGGCATCAAGCTGCTCTCCGAGCTGAACGTCCTGCTGGCCGTGGCCCTGTCGATCTGGGTGCTGGTCGCCGGAAAGACCGAGTACCTGCTCAACGCCCTCGTGCTCAACATCGGCGACTTCCTGAGGCTGTTCCCGGAGATGGTGCTGCAGACGTTCCCCTACGAGGACACCGGGACCTGGATGAGCGACTGGACGCTCTTCTTCTGGGCGTGGTGGATCGCCTGGGCGTCGTTCGTGGGGCTCTTCCTCGCGCGGATCTCACGGGGCCGGACGCTGCGGCAGTTCGTCGCCGGGGTGCTCATCATCCCGTTCACCTACATCCTGATGTGGATCACGATCTACGGCAACGCCGCGCTCGAACTCATCCGCGGCGGCGACGAGGGGTTCGGCCTGGCCACGATCGACGAGCCGGAGCGGGGCTTCTACGTGCTCCTGCAGCAGTACCCGGCGTTCGTGCCCGTCGCGATCCTGGCGACGGCGACGGCGCTGCTGTTCTACATCACCTCGGCGGACTCCGCGGCGCTGGTGATGGCGAACCTGACCTCGCGCCTGCCCGACCCCCGCCAGGACGCGGCGAGCGCCCCGCGGGTGTTCTGGGCGGTGGCCACCGGTGCGCTGACCGTCGCGGTGCTCGGGGTGGGCGGCATCCCCGCGCTGCAGAGCGCGACGGTCATCATGGGCCTGCCGTTCGCGTTCGTCATGGTGGCGGTGATGTTCGGGCTGCTTCGCTCGCTGCGGACGGAGGGGGCGCGCACCGACGGCGCGCTCGCGGCGCTTCCCGCGACGCTCTCCAGCCGCAGCGAGGCCCACAACGCGAACACCTGGCGCGCGCGGCTGAGCCGGGCACTCGCGTTCCCGACGCTCGCCCAGGCCGACGAGTACCTGCGCGGGACGGTGCGGGCCGCCCTGGAGGAGGTGGCGGAGGAGGTCCGGTCCGGCGGCGCCGAGATCGGCGTGGGCGAGGTCGCCGTCGTCGAGTCGGTCGACGAGGAGAGCGGCGCGCCGTGCGTGACGCTGACGATCGGCGGTGACGACGGAGACGACGCCGGGACCGACGGCGCCACCCCGCCGTTCACCTACGCGGTGCACCGCGAGGCCGTGGCGGTGCCCACCTATGCGGGCCGGGCCCGCCGCGGCGACGACTACTACGGACGGCTCGAGGTGCATCTGAGCAGCGGCGGGCAGGGCTACGACATCATGGGCTACAGCTCCGGCCAGATCATCGGTGACGTGCTCGACCAGTACGAGCGCTACCGGGAGTTCCTGCGGCTGAGCCAGCCGGTGCCGACCCGGTAGGCCACCGTCAGGGCAGCATCCACCCCAGGACCGGCGTCGACTGCAGGTACACGAGCAGGCACAGCACGACGATCAACCCGATGCTCCAGCCGATCGTCCGGCGGAAGAGGTCGCCCTCGCTGCCGGCCAGGCCGACGGCGGTGGCGGCGATCGTCAGGTTCTGCGGGCTGATCATCTTGCCGACCACGCCGCCGGAGGTGTTGGCGGCGACGAGCAGCGTCGGGTCGAGTCCCGCCTTCTCCGCGGCCGTCTGCTGCAGGGTCGCGAAGAGCGCGTTGGCCGAGGTGTCCGAGCCCGTGACGGCGGTGCCGAGCCACCCGAGGAGCGGGGAGAACAGCGCGAACACCGCGCCGGTGCCGGCGATCCAGGTGCCGATGGTGGTGGTCTGGCCGGACTGGTTCATCACGTAGGCGAGCGCGAGCACCGCCGCGACGGTGAAGAACGCGAACCGCAGCCGGTACGCCGTCGCACCCAGCTCCCGCACCGCTCGCGTGAGCGGTACGCGGTAGACGAGGGCCACCAGGAAGCCGCAGATCAGGAGCAGGGTGCCGGGGGAGGAGAGCCACTGGAAGTTGTAGACGGTGGACGAGATGGGCTCACCCGACGGCGACAGGACGTTGCCGTCCAGGCCGGGCCACGGGATCTTCACGTCGCTCGCGGTGAGCGCGGCCGACAGCGGCGGGACCAGCTTCGCCAGCGAGAACACGACGATGACGATCAGGTACGGCAGGAACGCCATGACGAGCCGCCCGCGGGTGAGCTCGCGCTCGGTGAGGGTGCCGGTCGCGGTGCGGCCGGAGCCCATCGGGGCGTCCGCGCGCTTCGCGCCGTCCGGGCCGTCTGGGCCGTCCGGGCCGTTCCGGGGTGCCGGAGCCGAGCGCCGGACCTCCGCCTCGTGCTCGCCGCGCAGTCGCTCCTGGGCCTCCTCGCCGCCGCTGGGGGTCCACACCTTCAGCACGACGACGGCCGCGGCGAGGCCGGCGAGCGCGGCGACGATGTCGGTCAGCTCCACGGACAGGTAGTTGGCGGAGACGAACTGCGCGACCGCGAACACGATCCCGACCGTGATCGCCACCGGCCAGGTCTGGCGCACCCCGCGCCACCCGTCGACGAGCAGCACCAGCAGCAGCGGGACGAGGAACGCGAGCAGCGGGGTCTGGCGCCCGACGTACGCGCCGATCTCCTGGTACGGGATCCCCGTCAGTGTCCCCGCTGTGATGATCGGGGTGGCGATGGCGCCGAACGCGACCGGTGCGGTGTTGGCCAGCAGCACGACGACGGCGGCCCGGATCGCGGAGAACCCCAGTGCCATGAGCATGACGCCGGTGATCGCCACGGGGGCACCGAACCCGGCGAGCGCCTCCAGCAGGCCGCCGAAGCAGAACGCGATGATGATCGCCTGCACCCGCGGGTCGTCCGAGATGAGGCCGAACGCCGCCCGCAGGTCCTCGAACCGGCCGCTCACCACCGTGAGCTGGTAGAGCCAGATCGCGGCGAAGACGATCCACATGATCGGGAACAGGCCGAACCACGCGCCCTCGGTGGCCGAGAGCAGCGCGAGCGGCATCGGCATCCCGAACGCCAGTACCGCGACGACGATCGCGACGCCGAGCGAGGCGAGCCCCGCCCAGTGGGCCCTCCAGCGCAGCACCCCCAGGGTCACGAAGATCGCGACCAGCGGAAGGAGACCCACGAGCGCGGAGAGGGTCAGGCTGCCGAGCGGGGCGAGCTGCTGGGAGAACACGGATGCCTCTGAGGTATCTGACGGTGGACGGACGCGGACGGCTGGCAGGTACCCGTTCGAGAGTTGCGTCACACGCGGGGGGCGCCGTGCCACCCCCGGGCCGCACGCGGCGGCTCCGCCGGTCCGGGGCCGGGCGTGCGGGCCCCGGACCGCGGCGGCCCGGACCAGTTCGGACGTGCGGTCCGTCCGGTGAGGCGCGCGACCCGCGCCACGGATCGCACGGTGACCCGCCGCACGGTGCACGGTTCGGTCGCGGTCGTTGGTACCCGTTGTCGTCACCGGTGTACCCTCCGCGACCAGATCCCGATCCGTCGCAAGTGGACGCCCTCGTTCCGTCTGGATCTACGGCGTAACGCCGCAGGTCTCCAAGGCGAGGTCAGGACAGGACGTGCCCGCCGGACCCCCTCCGGGCGCGCGCGTCCAGCGGGCCGAGGCGGTGCACGCGTCCCACCCCCCAGGGGCGGGGCCCGCCTCGGCCCGCGCCCGGTTCCCCGCCCACCGCGGCGGCCGGTGCTTCTGCCACGATCGGCGGCCGTGGCCACCCAGCCCGTCACCGACCCGACCCTCGGCATCGCGGTGGATGTCGACCGCACCGGCTCCCCGCCGCACCGCCTCGTCGCGATCGGCGACTCCGTCACCCAGGGGTTCGCCAGCGGCGCCGTCTTCCAGACCACGCTCTCCTACCCCGCGATCGTGGCCCACGAGCTGGGTTGGGACGGCCTGCACGTGCCGAGCTACCCCGGAGTCGGCGGCATTCCGCTCAACATCGAGCGCCTCCTGCGCACCCTCGACGAGCGCTACGGCGTGCGGGTGGACTGGTGGGAGGTCCCGCAGGCGCTGTTCACCCTGCGCCAGTGCATGGACGAGGTCGAGGACTACTGGGAGCGCGGGCACGGCTCCGGGCACCCGGTGGTGGCGCCGCCGCGGCACCTGCTCGCCGTCTACGGCTGGGATCTGCGCGACGCGCTGGAGCGGACCGCGGACACCGAGCTCGCCGCCGTGCGGCCGCCGCGCGACGACCTCGTCAACCAGCTCGTCTCGGACCACGGGGCACGGGCCGCGCTGCGGGTGCTGCCCAACTCGACGGCCGTCCAACGGGCGGGGACGGTGTTCGACACGGCAGCCGCCCTGGGAGCGGAGGGGAACGCGTCCCACGGCGTGGAGACGCTCGTCGTCGCCCTCGGGTCGAACAACGCCCTCGGTGCGGTCACCAACCTGCGCGTCGCGTGGAGCGGTGAGAGCCACGACTCCCTCACGGGGAAGGCGGGCTACACGGTGTGGCGCCCGGAGCACTTCCGCGCCGAGCTCGCGCTGGTGGCGGCGCAGGTGCGCCGGGTGCGGGCGCGCCATGTCGTGTGGTGCACCGTGCCGCACGTGACGATCGCCCCGTTCGCCCGCGGCGTCGGCGTCAAGCCGGCGGGCTCGCGGTACTTCGAGCACTACGCCCGCCCCTGGATCGCCGACGACGAGTTCGACCCCCACCGCCACCGCCATCTCACCGGGGCCGAGGCCCACGACGTCGACGCCGCGGTCGACGCCTACAACGACGACATCGTCGCCACCGTCGCCGCCGCCCGTACCGACGGCCTGGACTGGTACGTCTGTGACGTCGCCACGCTGCTGGATCGGCTCGCCGTGCGCCGCTACGTGGAGGACCCGGCCGCGCGCCCGGCATGGTGGACGCCCTACGCGCTGCCGCCCGAGCTGGCCGCGCTGAAACCGCCCCCGGACGTCCGGTTCCTCACCACGACCGCGGACGGGCGGCGCGCCACCGGCGGGCTGTTCTCCCTCGACGGCGTGCACCCGACGACCGTCGGCTACGGGTTGCTGGCCCAGGAGCTGATCACGGTGATGGAGCGCGCCGGGGTGGAGTTCCACCACGTGGACGGGTCCGTGCGGCCGGCGCCGGTGCGGGTGGACATGGCGCGGCTGGTCCGCCGCGACACCCTGCTCATGACGCCGCCGCGCAACGTGACGTCCGGGCTGGAGATCCTCGGCTGGGCCGACGAGGTCGCGGGGCTCTTCGGCGCGGCGCTGCCGTTCTGACCGCGCCGCCGCCCTCCGCCGGGCGCCGCTGCGTCTCGATCGGTACGAGCGGCCCTCGTCCACACCTCGCGGACGGGGGTGTCGCTCGCTGCGGGCAGGGTGGGCCGGTGACCGACCCCGAACGTCTCGCCGTCCTGCTCGGCCTGGAGCCACTGCCCCGGGAAGGCGGCCGCTTCCGCCGTACCTTCGCCGACGCCCACTCCTCGGCGATCCACTACCTGCTCGTGGCCCCGGAGTTCTCCGCGCTGCACCGGCTGACGTCGGCCGAGCTCTACCACTGGCACGCCGGGAGCCCGCTCCTGCTCCTGCTCCTGCACCCGGATCCCGCGCCGAGCGTGCACCCCGGCAGGTCAGAACATGACGGAGTGCACGCTCGCGCGACCGGTGGCAGGCTCGAGGAGGTCGTGCTCGGCCCGGACGTCGAGGCTGGGCAGCGGCCGCAGGTCGCCGTCCCGGCCGGGACCTGGCAGGGCTCGTCCCCGGACGGCGCCTGGACGCTCGTGAGTACGACGGTCGCGCCGCCGTTCGACTGGGCGATGTTCACCCTCGGCGACCGCGCCACCCTGACCGCCGCCTATCCGGCGGCGGAAGCCCGGATCAGCGAGCTGACCCGAACCTGACGGGACCCGCATCCCGGCCTGATGAGATGCGCAACTCGCGGCGGTGAGATGCGGAACTCGCGGGGCCGGGGTGACCAGTGATCACGTCGGTTCGGGGGGCCGGGGTGACCGGTGATCACGCCCGCCCGGTGACCTCGCCGATGATCTCCGCCCCGTACGCCTCGATCGTCGCCTCCCGGCCGTCGTGCATCGCGTAGATCGCGAACTGGTCCACCCCGAGCGACGCGAGCTCCGCGAGCCGGTCCCGCTGCGCCGCGGGCGGTCCGAGCAGGCAGAACCGGTCCACGACCTCGTCCGGGACGAAGTCCGTGGAGCGGTTCCCGGCCTTGCCGTGGTGGGAGTAGTCGTAGCCCTCGCGATCCCTGATGTAGCCGGTGAGCTCGGCGGGTACCGCGGCGGAGGACTCGCCGTAGCGCGTGACGAGATCGGCGACGTGGTTGCCGACCATGCCGCCGAACCAGCGCGTCTGCTCCCGGGCGTGGGGCAGGTCCTGCGTGACGTACGCGGGCGCGGCCACGCACATCGTGATCGCGTCGGGGTCCCGGCCCGCCTCCGCCGCGGCGGCACGGACGGTCTTGACCGTCCACTCGACCAGGTACGGGTCGGCGAGCTGCAGCACGAACCCGTCCGCGCACCGCCCGGCCAGCGCGAGCGCCTTCGGCCCGTACCCCGCCACCCAGATCGGGACGGCCGGCGTGCCCTCCCGGATCCACGGGATCCGCACCTCGGTGCCCCCGAGGTCGACCGCGCGACCCGCCGTCAGCCCGCGGATGACGTCGATCGCGGACTCCATCCGCGCGAGCGTCGTCGGCGGCCGGCCCTGCACCCGCATCGCCGAGTCCCCGCGCCCGATGCCGCAGACCGTCCGCGGCCCGAACATGTCGTCCAGGGTCGCGAACAGCGACGCGAGCACCGTCCAGTCCCGGGTGCCGGGGTTGGTCACCATCGGGCCGACGACCAGCCGCGACGTCCGCTCCAGGATGCGGCTGTAGATGACGAACGGCTCCTGCCACAGGACGTGGGAGTCGAAGGTCCAGCCGTGGCTGAACCCCAGCTCCTCCGCGCGCACCATGAGGTCGACGACCGTCTGTGCGGGCGGGTCGGTCTGCAGGACGAGCCCGATGTCCATGTCGATCACTGGTCGATCACTGTCGGTCAGCTCCCGGTCACCGCAGGTACTGGCACGTGTCACGGGTCAGGTACCGCCCGTGCCCGGCCGAGCCGAGGTAGCCGTCGCCGTCCACGACGATCCGCCCGCGGGAAAGCACGGTGCGCACCTTGCCGGTGGTGGTGCGCCCCTCGTAGCAGGAGTAGTCGACGTTCATGTGGTGCGTGGCCGCCGAGTGCACCTGGGTGGCGGCCGGGTCGTAGATCACGATGTCGGCGTCGGAACCCGGCGCGATCGTGCCCTTGCGCGGGTAGAGCCCGAACATCCGGGCCGGGGTGGCGCAGGCGATCTCGATCCAGCGCCGGCGCGAGATGTGCCCGTCCACGACGGCCTGGTGCAGCAGGTCCATCCGGGTCTCGACGCCCGGCAGGCCGTTGGGGATCTTGGAGAAGTCGCCGAGCCCCAGCTCCTTCTGTCCCTTGAAGCAGAACGGGCAGTGGTCGGTGGAGATCACCGAGAGATCGTCGTTGCGCAGCCCCCGCCACAGCGCCGCCTGGTGTTCGAGCGGGCGCAGCGGCGTCGAGCAGACGTACTTGGCGCCCTCGAAGTCCGGCCTCGCCAGGTCCTCGACGGTGAGGAACAGATACTGCGGGCAGGTCTCGGCGAACGCGTTGAGGCCCATCTCGCGGGCCTTCGCGACCTCCGCCAGGGCCTCCTGCGCGGACAGGTGCACGATGTAGAGCGGCGCGCCCGCCACCCGGGCCAGCTGGATCGCGCGGTGGGTGGCCTCGGCCTCCAGGAGGGCGTGGCGCACCTCGCCGTGGTAGCGGGGGTCCGTCCGGCCGCGGGCGAGCGACTGCGCGATGAGCACGTCGATCGCGATGCCGTTCTCCGCGTGCATCATGATCAGCGCGCCGGTGTCGCCCGCCTTCTGCATCGCGCGCAGGATCTGGCCGTCGTCGGAGTAGAAGACCCCCGGATAGGCCATGAACATCTTGAAGCTCGTGACACCCTCGCCGGTCAGCGCCTCCATCTCCTTGAGCGTGCCGTCGTTGACGTCGGCGACGATCATGTGGAACCCGTAGTCGATCGCGCACTGCCCGGCGGCCTTCTCCTGCCAGGCGTCGAGCCCCGCGCGCAGTGAGCCGCCCATCTGCTGGACGCCGAAGTCGATGATCGTCGTCGTGCCGCCCCAGGCCGCGGCGCGGGTGCCGGTCTCGAACGTGTCCGAGGCGAACGTGCCCCCGAAGGGGAGCTCCATGTGCGTGTGCGCGTCGACGCCGCCGGGGATGACGTAGCGGCCCGTCGCGTCGATCTCGGTGTCCGCGGCGAACGGGACCGAGCCCGGTGTGGCGACCGCGACGACCCGCTCGCCGTCGACGAGAACGTCGGCAACGACCTCGTCCGCCGCGGTGATGACGGTGCCGCCCCGGATGGCGAGCCTGGTCATGAGACCTCCCGGAGAACGTCGGAGAGGACCGCGAGCCCCTCGTGGGCCTCGTCGGTGGTGAGCGAGAGCGGCGGGGCGATGCGCAGGACGTTGCCGTGCAGGCCGCCCTTGCCGATGAGCAGCCGGCGTTCGCGGCAGCCCTCCAGCGCGGCGTTGGCGGTCTTCGGCGCCGGGCGTCCCGGCGTTCCCGACGCGGGCTCGACGAGCTCGACGCCGATCATCAGGCCCTTGCCCCGGACGTCGCCGACCGCGGGTGCGGTGCCGTCGTCCCGGAGCGCCCTGAGCCCGTCCAGGAGGATCGGCCCGACCTTCGCGACGTTGCCCTGCAGGTCGTGCTCGCGCAGGTGGCGCAGGTTCGCCAGGGCCCCGGCCGAGGTGATGGGGCTGCCGCCGAAGGTCGAGATGGAGTTGGCGGGCAGGTTGTCCATGATCGACGCGGGCGCGATCACCCCGCCCATCGAGAGCCCGTTGCCGACGCCCTTGGCGAACGTGACGATGTCGGGGGTCACGCCGGGATGATCGGCACAGTGGGCCTGCCAGCCCCAGAAGTGCTCACCGGTGCGCCCCCAGCCCGTCTGCACCTCGTCGGAGATCCACAGGATGTCGCGCTCCCGCAGCACCTCCGCGAACGCGCCGAGCAGCCCGTCCGGCCCGGAGGTGAACCCGCCGACGCCCTGGATCGGCTCGGCGATCAGCGCCGCGATCGGGCCGCCGGTCTGGTCGAGCACGTCGCGCAGGTCCGCGACGCAGGCGGCGACGAACTCGTCGTCCGGCAGGTGCGCGAACGGCGAGCGGTAGCGCTGCCCACCGTGGACGTAGAAGGTCTGGAACGGCGAGAGCGACGTCGGCGACCAGGCGCTGTTGCCCGTGATCCCGACCGTCGAGAACGAGCGGCCGTGGTAGCTGTTGCGCATCGCCAGCACCTGGTTCGCGCCGTTGCGGGCGCTCGCGAGCAGCAGCGCCGCGTCGTTGGCCTCGGTGCCGCTGGTGGTGAGGAAGACCTTGGCGTCCGGTATCGCCGCGATCGCTGCGATTTCTTCGCACAGGTCCACCATCGGCCGGTTCAGGTACAGCGTGGACGAGTGGATGATCTTCGCGGCCTGCGCCGCGACTGCCTCGGTGACCGCGGGCAGCGCGTGCTCGGTCATCGTGGTGAGGATGCCGCCGAAGAAATCCAGGTAGCGGTTGCCGTCGGCGTCCCACACATGGCGGCCGGTGCCGTGGGTGAGCTCGATCGGCTCGTCGTAGTAGATCGCGAGCCAGCTCGGCAGGACGGCCTGCGTGCGTTCGTAGAGGTTCATCAGCGCTCCACCAGTGGCCCGTACGCGTCCGGGCGCCGGTCCCGGTAGAAGGCCCACTGCTGGCGGACCTCCTCGATCATCCCGAGATCCAGGTCGCGGACGATCAGCTCCTCGTCGTGGGCCGAGCCCACCTCGCCGACGAACTGCCCGCGCGGATCGACGAAGTAGCTGGTGCCGTAGAAGTCGTCGTCGCCGTACTCCTCCACGCCGACGCGGTTGATCGCCGCGATGAAGTACTCGTTCGCGACGGCGGCGGCCGGCTGCTCCAGCTTCCACAGGTAGGACGAGAGCCCGCGGCTCGTCGCGCTCGGGTTGAACACGATCTCCGCGCCCGCGAGGCCCAGCGCGCGCCAGCCCTCCGGGAAGTGCCGGTCGTAGCAGATGTAGACGCCGATCGTGCCCACCGCCGTCTCGAACACCGGCCAGCCGAGATTGCCCGGACGGAAGTAGAACTTCTCCCAGAAGCCCTTGACCTGCGGGATGTGGTGCTTGCGGTACTTGCCGAGCACCGTGCCGTCCGCGTCGATCACCGCGGCCGTGTTGTAGTAGTTGCCCGCGCTCTCGATCTCGAAGACCGGGACGACCAGGACCATGCCGGTCTCGCGGGCGAGCGCGCGCATGCGCTGCACGGTCGGCCCGTCCGGGACGGGCTCGGCCCAGGCGTAGTGCTCGGCGTCCTGCACCTGGCAGAAGTACGGCGAGTTGAAGACCTCCTGGAACCCCATGATCTGTGCGCCCTGCTCCGCGGCCGCGCGGGCATGGGACTCATGCACCTCGATCATGGACGCGGTGTCGCCGGTCCACTTCGCCTGCAGGATCGCGGCCCGCACGGTCCGCGCCGGTGAGCCGGTCATGCGCCACCCCCTTCGTTCACGTCCGAGCGGACCACCTTCGTCTCGGGAGGCCGTACCGCGCAAGGGGTCGGATGATCGGGACCCCGGGGCCGCTCACGTGGGGTGTACGGGGCGTATCGGAGCCGTGACGCCGTTGCCGAGTCGTGACCCGCTCAGCGCAAGGTGACGCCCGGGACACCTGTCGGACACGCCACCGCCATGCCAGCCTCTCAGGATCGTCGATCGCCCGGCGCAAGGACCGGGCGGGAGAGGGGGAGCGGATGGGGACGAGCCGGCGGCGGAGCTCGACCCGCCCGTCGACGCGCCCCTCGACCCTGCGCTCGGTCGGATGGGCCGTGGCCGCGTTCGCCCTGCTCGTCGCGGCGTGGGAGCTCACGAAGCTCGTGCTCCCCGACGGCGGCGTGACCGTCGGCGGCGTCCGGGTCCTCCCGCGCACGGACGACGCCGCGATGCCGCACGTCTGGACGGTGCTCGCCCAGCTCTTCCAGCCCGAGGTCGCGGGCGCGGCGGACCCGCGCACGGTCGGTGCCGCGGTCGCCTCCGGAGCGCTGTTCACCCTCGGTCTCGCGCTGGGTGGGCTCGTGCTCGGCGGGATCGGCGGGGTGCTGCTCGCCCTGGTCATGGTGCGGTTCTCCGTCGCCGAGAAGGCGATGCTGCCCTACGTGGTCGCGTCGCAGACCGTCCCGCTGATCGCGATCGCGCCGCTGGTCGTGGGCTGGGGCGGCAAGATCGCCATCGGGGGATGGGCGTGGGAGCCGTGGGCCAGCGTCATGGTGATCTCGTCCTACCTCGCGTTCTTCCCGATCGCTGTCGGGATGCTGCGCGGTCTCACCTCGCCGCAGCCTGCCGACGTCGAGCTGTTCGAGAGCCTCGCGGCCGGCTGGTGGACGACGCTCCTGCGGCTGCGCCTGCCGGCGTCCGTCCCGCACCTGCTCCCGGCCGTACGCCTGGCGGCGGCCGCCGCGGTCGTCGGCGCGATCGTCGCGGAGATCTCCACCGGCACCCGCGGCGGGATCGGCCGGCTGATCATCGAGTACGCGCAGTCCGCCACCGGCGATCCGTCGCAGATGTACGCCGCGATCCTCGGCGCCGCCGCCCTGGGCCTCGTGGCAGCAGGCCTCGTCGGGATCGCCGAGGTCGGGCTGCGCCGCTACCGGGGGAGCACGGCGTGAGCGCCCCGGCGGTCCACCTCGACGGGGTCGACAAGCGCTTCGGCGCGGTCCACGCGCTGGACGGGATCGACCTCTCGGTCGCGCCGGGGGAGTTCGTCTCGCTGATCGGACCGTCGGGCTGCGGCAAGTCGACGCTCCTGCGGGTGGTCGCGGACCTCGAGCAGCCCACTGCCGGGGTCGTGGAGGTCGCGGGCAGGAGCGCGCGGCAGGCCCGCCTGGACCAGGAGTACGGCATCGCCTTCCAGCAGGCCGGGCTGCTGGACTGGCGGACGGTCGCGCAGAACGTCGAGCTGCCGCTGCAGATCCACGGTGTCGGCAAGGCGCAGCGGCGCAGGCGCGCGGAGGAGCTCCTCGCGATGGTCGGGCTCGCCGACTTCGCCGACGCCCGCCCGGCCGGGCTCTCCGGGGGCATGCAGCAGCGGGTCGCGATCGCGCGGGCGCTCGCGCCGCGGCCAGGCCTGCTGCTCATGGACGAGCCGTTCGGGGCGCTGGACGAGATGACGCGCGAGCGGATGCAGGCCGAGCTGCTGCGGATCGCCGGGGAGACCGGCGCCGCGGTGCTGTTCGTGACCCACTCCATCCCCGAGGCGGTGGTGCTCTCCGACCGGGTCGTCGTGATGTCGCCGCGGCCGGGGCGGATCACGGCGATCATCGAGGGGCGGCGGCCCCGTGCCGTGGGGGCGGACCCGGACAGGGCCGTCGAGAGGGCCGTGGACAGGGCCGTCGACAGGGCTGTGGACAGGGTCGTCGACACGGTCGAGGACGTCCGCGAGACCCCGGCGTTCTTCGAGGCGGTGACGGCCGTGCGGGAGGCACTGCGCAAGGGAGCCGCACCCGACGTCGGACCCGAGGGCGCACCCGACGGCGCACCCGACGGTGGATCCGAGGGCGCACCCGACGGCACGGACGGCGGGTCGGGCCGGTGAGCAGCCCGGGCTCCGTGGAGATCGCGGCGGGCGGGATCGGGGCGGTGCCCGGGCCGGCGCGCCGCTCCCGGGGGGCCTCTGCGGTCGTCGCTCCGATCGTGTTCGGGCTCGGCCTGCTCGTCGTGTGGGAGCTGGTCGTGCGGTTCGGCGACGTGCCCACGTTCCTGCTGCCGACTCCGTCGGCGATCGCGGAGCAGATCGTCGCCCAGTTCCCGGTGATCCTGCAGACCGCCGCCGTCACCGGCGGGAACGCCCTGGTGGGGCTCGTCGTGGGGTTCGTCGCCGGGGTGCTGCTCGCGATCCTCGCGGCGGGCTTCCGGGTGGTGTCCGACCTGGTCACCCCGGTGGTGCTCGCGGCGAGCGCGGTCCCTATCGTCGCGCTCGCCCCGGTGTTCACCACGATGTTCGGCTCGACCACCGAGATCCCGCGCCGGCTCGTCGTGGCCGTCGTCGTGGTGGTGCCGGTGTTCGTCTCGACGGCGCGCGGGCTGCGTCAGGTCCGGCCCGTGCACGACGAGTTGATGGTGTCGCTCGCCGCCACCCGCCGCCAGTACACGCGGTTCGTGCGGCTGCCCGGCGCCGTCCCCTTCGTCATGACGGGGCTGCGGCTGGCCGCACCCGCCGCCGTCGTCGCCGCGATCGTCGCCGAGTACTTCGGCGGCCTGCAGAACGGGCTCGGCAGCCGCATCACCGCCGCCGCGGCCAACACCGCCTACGCCCGCGCGTGGGCATTCGTCGCAGCCTCGATCGTGCTGGGGCTGTTGTTCTTCCTCGCCGGGCTGCTCGCCGAGCGGCTCGTGACGCGCAACCGCCCCGGAGGTGGCTGATGAGTTGTCGGATCGGTAGAGCGATCGCCGCGGCGATCGGGGCAGGCGCCCTCCTTGCTGCCTGCTCGACCACGCCCGCAGGCCAGCAGGCCTCCGGCGGCGCCACGTCGGCCGCCCCCGGTGCGCCGCAGAAGGTGACGCTGCAGCTGCAGTGGTTCACCCAGGGCCAGTTCGCCGGCTACTTCGCCGCGATCGACCAGGGCTACTACTCCGAGAAGGGGCTCGACGTCACCATCAAGGAGGGTGGCGTCGACATCGTCCCGCAGACGGTGCTGGCCCAGGGCCAGGCCGACTACGCGATCGCGTGGGTGCCCAAGGCACTCGCGTCGCGCGAGCAGGGCGCGGGGATCACCGACGTCGCGCAGGTCTTCCAGCGCTCCGGCACCCGGCAGGTGTCCTTCGCCGACAAGGGCATCACCTCGCCGGCGCAGTTCGCCGGCAAGAAGATCGGCAACTGGGGCTTCGGCAACGAGTTCGAGCTGTTCGCGGGCATGACCAAGGCGGGTCTCACGCCCGCCGACGTCACGCTGGTGCAGCAGCAGTTCGACATGCAGGCGCTGCTCTCCGGCGAGATCGACGCCGCGCAGGCGATGTCCTACAACGAGTACGCGCAGGTCCTGGAGGCGACCAACCCGGCGACCGGGCAGCTCTACCAGCCGTCGGACTTCTCCGTCGTGGACTGGAACACCGACGGCACCGCGATGCTGCAGGACGCCATCTGGGCCAACACCGAGAAGCTCTCCGACCCCGCCTACGCCGACCAGACGGTCCGGTTCATCGCCGCGTCGCTCAAGGGCTGGGCGTACTGCCGCGACAATGTCGAGGCCTGCCGCGACATCGTCGTGCGGGCGGGCTCGAAGCTCGGCGCGAGCCACCAGCTGTGGCAGGTCAACGAGGTCAACAAGCTGATCTGGCCCTCGCCCGCCGCCGGTGCCGGCACGATCGACCCGGCCCTGTGGGCGCAGACCGTGAGCGTCGCGCGCACCGCCGTGAACGCCGACGGCCAGACGGTGCTCACGAAGGACCCGGACGCGCAGGCGTACTCGAACGACTACGTCACGAAGGCCGTCGAGATGCTCAAGGCCGAGGGCGTGGACGTGGTCGGCGCGTCGTACGCGCCGCAGACGGTCACGCTGAACCCCGGCGGGAACTGACCGGCCCGGCGACCCCGTCGAGAACGACGTTGTGCAGCCAGATCGGCCCTGTTGATCAGCGCAACGTCGTTCTCGACGGTCAGTGACCGCGGTCAGTCCGGCTCGCCCACCCCCAGCGCCGCGCGCCCGGCCTCCAGCCGCGCCACCGGCACCCGGAACGGCGAGCACGACACGTAGTCCAGCCCCGCGTGGTGGAAGAAGTGCACCGAGTCGGGGTCGCCGCCGTGCTCGCCGCAGATGCCGAGCTTGAGGTCCGGGCGGGTCGCCCGGCCCTCCTCGGCGGCGATCGTGATGAGCCGCCCGACCCCGTCGACGTCGAGCGACTCGAACGGCGACACCCCGAACACGCCGCGCTGCAGGTAGTTGGTGAAGAACGAGCCCTCCACGTCGTCGCGGGAGAAGCCCCACGTCGTCTGGGTCAGGTCGTTGGTGCCGAAGGAGAAGAACTCCGCGGCCTCCGCGATCTGCCCCGCCGTGAGCGCCGCCCGTGGCAACTCGATCATCGTCCCCACCAGCGCGTCCAGCTCGACACCCGCCTTCTCGGACTCGTCGGCGAGGACGACGTCGATCTCCTCGACGATCGCCTGCAGCTCCTGCACTGCCCCGACGAGCGGCACCATGATCTCGGGCTGCACGTCCACGCCCTGCGCGCGCAGCGCCGCCGCGGCCTGGGCGATCGCGCGGACCTGCATCGCGAACAGGCCCGGCACCACGATCCCGAGCCGCACCCCGCGCAACCCCAGCATGGGGTTCTGCTCGTGCAGCCGCTGCACCGCCGCGAGCAGCTTCTCGTCCTCGGGGCTCGGCTCGCCGCGTTCCTTCGCGACCGCCACCCGCACCGAGAGTTCGGTGAGATCGGGCAGGAACTCGTGCAGCGGCGGGTCCAGCAGCCGGATCGTCACCGGCAGCCCGTCCTTGGCGGCGAAGATCTCGGTGAAGTCCGTGCGCTGCAGCGGCAGCAGCTCGGCCAGCGCCGCCTCGCGCTCCTCGTCGGTGTCCGCGAGCACGAGCTGCTCGACGTAACGGCGCCGCTCACCCAGGAACATGTGCTCGGTGCGGCACAGCCCGATGCCCTCCGCGCCGAACCGCCGGGAACGGGCGGCGTCCTCGGCGGTGTCGGCGTTCGCGCGGACCCGGAGCCTGCGCTGGGAGTCCGCGTGCTCCATCACCCGGTGCACCGCGCGCACCAGGTCGTCCGCCTCGGACGACATCGGGTCGAGCCTGCCCTCGAAGTACTCCACGACCGGCGAGGCGACGACGGGCACCTCGCCGAGGAACACCTCGCCCGTCGTCCCGTCGATCGAGATCATGTCGCCCT
>NZ_JBFWVQ010000040.1:0-49685 GCF_050246655.1 Pseudonocardia sp. | reverse complement strand
GTCGGCGATGGCCTGCGCGGCCTCGGGGATCCGGTCGGCAGCGGTGTGCACCAGGACGATCGCCGTGATCACGGCCGTGACTCTAGTGCATGCGCTCACCCCAGCGGCCGGGCGCGCTCGGCCCACGCCTCCCACGAGGCGGCGCCCCGCGCGGGCTCGGCCCATGCGGCGTCGCAGGCGACCAGCCGGGTGCCGCCCTCGGTGAGCCACCGGTGCAGCAGCCGCACCTCCTCCGCGGGTGCGCCGCGCAGCGGCCCGTCCCCCGGCAGGACGACCTGGGCGCCGCGGCACAACTCGGCGACGACCGGGCGCGGGGGGACGCCGCGGGGCGCCGTGCCCGCCGCCGCGAGCCGCCCGTGGCGCACGACGGCGATCTCCCAGCCCGCGTCGCCGTCCGGGCGGGCGGCGACCACCTCGGGCAGGCCCGCGAGCGTGGCGAGGCGCTGTGCCCGTCCGAGGGCCAGGACGAGCGCCGCGAGCCCGTCGCGGTGGCGCGCGGCCGCCTCGAAGCGTTCCCGTCCGGCCAGCGCGTGGACCTCGGCGGCCAGCGCGTGCAGCGGCGCGTCCTCCCGGCCCTCGACGAGCGCGGCGAGCGCGGCCACGGCGGGGGCGTACTCCGCCGCCGTCTGCCGCCCCGCGCACGGCGCGGCGCAGCGGCCCAGCTCGTGCATGGCGCAGGGACCCGCCGCCGCGTCCCGGGCCGGGATCCGCTGGGTGCAGGGGCGAAGGGGCAGCGCGTCCAGCAGCGTGTCGACTGCCGCGAGGGCGGACCGCCGGTGCGGGAACGGGCCGAGCGCGCCCGCGCGGGGCGTGGTGACCACCGACAGGCGGGGGAACGGCTCGACCGTCGGCGCGACCCACCACGTCCGTCCGGGATTGCGGGAGCGCCGGTTGTACCGCGGCCGGTGCGCCGCGATGAGCCGCAGCTCACGCACGGCCGCCTCCAGCGCGTGCGCGCACTCCACGGCGTCCACGCGTTCGGCCTGGGCGACCATGTCGCGCATCCGGCGCCGTCGCTCGCCCGCGGTGAAGTAGCTGCGCACCCGCCTGCGCACGTCCCCGCTGGTGCCCACGTAGAGAACCTCGTCGCGGGCCCCGCGGAACAGGTAGACCCCGGGCGCCGACGGCAGCGCCTCCGCGAGGTGGCGGCGCGCGCGGACCCGCTGCGAAGGCCGGTGCCGCGCCGAGTCCCGCACCAGCGCCAGCAGCTCCTCCAGGCTCTGCACCCCGAGGTTGCCGATGCGTTCGAGCAGGTGGTGGAGAACCTCGACGGTGGCGCGCGCGTCGGCGAGCGCGCGGTGCACCGGCCGCGACGCACAGCCGAAGAGCAGGGCGAGCGACCCCAGCGACACGCTCGGCGCCTCCGCGACGGACAGCACGGCCCGGGCCAGCCGGGCCGTGCACAGCACGGGCGGGCGCGGCCAGGGGTAGCCGTGCCGTTCGCAGGCCGCGCGGAGGAACCCCGAGTCGAACGGGGCGTTGTGCGCCACCAGGACGGCACCGCCGAGGAACTCGAGCACGGTGGGCAGGACCGCGGCGAGTGGCGGCGCGCCGCGCACCATGCCGCTCGTGATGCCGGTGAGCGCGACGACCCCCGGGCGGATCGGGCCCTCGGGCTCCACCAGCGTCGAGAGCTCACCCAGCATCTCGCCGCCGCGCACCTTCACCGCGCCGACCTCGGTGATCGCGTCCTCGCCCGCCGAGCCGCCGGTGGTCTCCAGGTCGAGCACGACGAAGGTGACCTCGCGCAGGGGCGTGCCCATCTCGTCGAAGGTGAGCTGGGCGGTCGGGGCGGGGAGCACGGCGCGGACGCTAGCGGGGCCCACCGACAGTCCGTGCGTGGCGCGACCGCGACCGCCAGCGGTCCGTCCCCGCGGGCGCGGCCGTAACCTGGTGCGATGTCCGAGTCGGTGGCGTGGGACGGGCTCCCCGAGCCGCTGCGCGCGCGGCTGGCCGACGTCGCCGCGACGGCGGTCGGTGCGCTGCCCGAGTCCGACGTCCCGGTCCCGCTGCGCAGGCTGGCCCGCTTCACCCCGGCGAAGCGCGCGCGGCTGGGGGCGGCCCTGCTGCTCGCCGAGCTGACCTCGTCGGCGGCGTTCCGGGCCACCGTCCTGGCGTGGTGGGCGGAGCACCGCCCCGGCGAGCTGACGGTCGGCGCGGACGATCCGCTCACCGCCGCGGCGGCCGCGGTGCTCGCCGGCGACGAGAAAGCCGCGGATGCCGTCGCCGCGACGGCCCGCCGTGCGGACGCCGCGGAGCTGCGGGCCGAGCGCGACACGGCACTCGCCCGGGTCGACAAGCTGTCGACGGAGCTGGAGCGGCTGCGGTCCGAGCTCGCGGAGGCGCGCTCGCAGGTGCGTTCGGTCGACGGCCGCCGCGACGCCGACTACCAGCAGCTCCGCAGACGGGTCTCCGAGCAGGGGGCCCGCCTGCGCGCGGCGCTGGACGCCCAGGCGGGTGCCGAGCAGACGGCCGAGCACGCCCGCCGGGTGGCGGACGAGGAGCTGGCCGCGATGCGCGAGGAGCTGCGGCGCGAGCGCGAGCGCGCGGATGGCGAGCGGCGCCGCGCGGACCGGGCGGCGGGTGAGGTCGCTGCGGCGCGCCAGGCCGCGCGCGAGGCCCGCCAGGCCGACGAGGTCCGGCTGGGGCTGCTGATCGACACGCTCGGCGGCGCGGTCGCGGGGCTGCGCCGCGAGCTCGCCCTGGGTGGCGGGGGCCCGCGCCCGGCAGATCTCGTCGCGGGCGTGCGCGCCGCGGGCGCCGAGACCGCGTCGGACCACCTCGCCGCGCTCGACGCGCTGCTCGCCATCCCGTCGGTGCACCTTGTCGTGGACGGCTACAACGTCTCGAAGACCGGCTATCCGGAGCTCCCGCTCGCCGATCAGCGGGCCAGGCTCGTGGGCCAGCTCGGGGCGCTCGCCGCCCGGACCGGTGTCGAGGTCACCGTGGTGTTCGACGGTGCGGGCCTGGTCAGCGCGCCGGTGCGCGGTGCACGCGGGGTGCGCGTGCTGTTCAGCGACAAGGGGGTGCTGGCCGACGACGTCATCCGCTCGCTCGTCGCGGCCGAGCCGGAGGGCCGCCCGGTGGTCGTGGCGACGTCGGACCGGGCCGTCGTCGAGTCGGTGCGCAGGCGCGGCGCGCACGCCGTGCCGTCGACGGTGCTGCTCGCCAGGCTCGTCCGGCCCTGAACCCTGGTCCACCGGGCGCAGGCAACCAGGATTGTCGGTGGGGCGTCGTAGCGTCCGCTCCAGTGATCGACCGACCGCTGGAGGAAGCGACGTGATCATCGACTGCGAGAGCTGCGACGTCCGCCCGGTCGCGTGCGGGGACTGTGTCGTCGGCGTGCTGCTGGGGGTGCCGGGGACGGAGGGCACGTCCGTGGTGCAGCTGGACGTGTCCGAGCGCCGCGCGCTGGACGTCCTGGCCGACCAGGGGCTCGTTCCCCGGCTGCGGCTGGTGGCCCCCCGAGCCTGCCGCCCCGAGGAGTCGGAGGCCGCGGTGGACTCGGACGACGGGGAGGAGGAGCGACGGGCGGCGGCCGGGTGAGGAGGGACGTCCCGGCGTCGCCGGTCGGCGGACCAGGTCGGGAGCGGCCGCGGCGGATGCCCTAGCGTCGCCGGGTGCCGCGCACCCTGCTCGTGACCAACGACTTCCCGCCGCGCGCCGGGGGCATCCAGCAGTACCTGCAGGGCCTCGTCGACCGGCTGGCCGACCGGCTCCCGCCCGATGAGCTGGCGGTCTACGCACCCGCGTGGGCGGGGGCGGCGGAGTTCGACGCCACCCGTGGCTATCCGGTACATCGCCATCCGACGTCGCTGATGCTGCCCGTCCCGGACGTCGCGCGCCGCGCCGTCGCGCTCGCCCGGGAGCACGGCGCGACGACGGTGTGGTTCGGCGCGGCCGCCCCGCTCGCCCTGCTCGGCCCCCACCTGCGCCGGCACGCGGGCATCGGGCGGGTGGTGGCGAGCACCCACGGCCACGAGGTCGGCTGGTCGATGCTGCCCGGGGCGCGGCAGGCGCTGCGGCGCATCGGGCGCGACGCGGACGCGATCACCGTCGTCTCCCGGTACACACGCTCCCGATTCGCGGGCGCGTTCGGCCCGGGTGCCGCGCTGGAGCTGCTGCCGTCGGGGATCGACACGGACGTGTTCCGGCCGGACGCGGGTGCCCGCGTCGAGCTGCGCCGCCGCTACGGCCTGGGCGACGCTCCGGTCGTGACGTGCGTGTCACGGCTCGTGGCGCGCAAGGGCCAGGACGTCCTGGTCCGGATCCTGCCGCGGGTGCGGGAGCGGGTGCCGGGTGCGCGCCTGCTGATCGTGGGCGACGGGCCGTACCGGGACCGGCTGAGCCGCCTCGCGGCCGAGCACGACGTGTCCGCCCACGTCGTGTTCACCGGCGCCGTGCCCGCGGACGAGCTGCCCGCCCACCACGCTGTCGGGGACGTGTTCGCGCTGCCCTGCCGCACCCGGGGCGGCGGGCTGGACGTCGAGGGCCTGGGCATCGTGCTGCTCGAAGCCGCCGCGAGCGGGCTGCCGGTGGTGGCGGGCGACTCCGGCGGTGCCCCGGAGACGGTGCGCGACGGGCGCACCGGGCACGTCGTCGGCGGGCGCGACCTGGACGCCGTCACCGATGCCGTGGCGGGCCTGCTCGCCGACCCGGACCGGGCCGGCGTGATGGGTGCGGCCGGGCGGGAGTGGATGCGGCAGGAATGGACGTGGCCGGTGCTGGTCGAGCGGCTGCACCGACTCCTGGCCGGCGCCCGGGCCGGTGCCTGACCGCCGAGCCTGCACGCGGGCGGCCTCGTCGGGTCAGGCCGGCTTCCTCGCTCCCGTGTAGATCGACTCGATCTCGCCGGCGTACTTCTCCGCGACGATGTTGCGCTTGACCTTCATCGTCGGTGTCATCTCGCCGCCTGCCTCGCTGAAGTCCGCGGGCAGGATGCGGAACTCGCGGATCTGCTCGGCGCGCGACACCGCCTTGTTGGCCTCGTGCACGGCGGCGCCGATCTCGGCGCGCAGGTCGGGATCGTCGACGAGGTCGGCGGCGCTGTCCCCGGCGGGCTTGCCGTTGCGCTCGCGCCACGCGGGCAGCGCCTCCGGGTCGATGGTGATGAGCGCGCCGATGAACGGCTTCTGGTCGCCGACGACCATGCACTGCCCCACCAGCGGGTGGGCCCGCAGCCGGTCCTCCAGCACGGCGGGCGCGACGTTCTTGCCGCCCGCGGTGACGATCAGCTCCTTCTTGCGGCCGGTGATCGTGAGGTAGCCGGCGTCGTCGAGCTGCCCGATGTCGCCGCTGTGGAACCAGCCGTCCTCGACGGCGTCGGCCGTCGCCTGCTCGTTGCGCCAGTAGCCGCGGAAGAGGATGGGGCCGGTGAGCAGGATCTCCCCGTCCTCGGCGATGCGGACACCGCAGCCGGGCACGGGGCGCCCGACCGTCCCGATGCGCTGGGCGCCGGGCATGTTGACGGTGATGCCCGCTGAGGTCTCGGTGAGGCCGTAGCCCTCGTAGATCGGCAGGCCGATGCCGCGGAAGAAGTGCCCGAGGCGAGCACCGAGCGGGGCGCTGCCGGACACGGCGGCGCGCACCTCCCCGCCGACGGCGGCGCGCAGCTTGCCGTAGACCAGCTTGTCGAACAGCGCGTGCTTGAGCCGCAGCACCACCCCCGGGCCGCCCGTGTCCTGGGCCTCGCTCCAGGCGACCGCGGTGTCGGCCGCGGTGTCGAAGATGGCGCCCTTGCCGTCGTTGTGCGCGCGCTGGCGGGCCCCGTTGTAGACCTTCTCGAACACGCGGGGGACGGCCAGCAGGAACGTGGGCTTGAACGCGGCGAGGTCGCCGAGGAGCTCCTTCACATCGGCCGTGTGCCCGACGACGGTGCGGGTGTGGAGGGCGCCGCACTGGATGACCTTGCCGAACACGTGCGCCAGCGGCAGGAACAGCAGCACCGACCCGCCCACGGTGAGCAGGTCCGGCAGGCACTGGGCGACGATCTTGACCTCGGACAGCAGGTTGCCGTGGGTGAGCTCGCAACCCTTGGGGCGCCCGGTGGTGCCGGAGGTGTAGATGAGCGTGGCGAGATCGTCCGCGCGGAGGGCGCGCCGGCGGGCCATGACCTCGTCCTCGAAGACGTCTGCACCGAGCGCGGTCAGCTCGTCCACGACGCCGGGAACCTCGGTGTCGCCGGTGGACCGCGGTTCGATCTGCCAGACGTGTTTGAGCTCGGCGAGCGACCCCGCGACCTCCTCGACGAGGGCCCGGTGCCGGTCGGTCTCGACGACGACGCCCACGGCGCCCGAGTCCGACAGGATCCACTCGATCTGGTCGGCGGAGGAGGTCTCGTAGATCGGGACGGTGACGGCCCCGACGGTGAGGACCGCGTAGTCGAGCAGCGTCCATTCGTAGCGGGTGCGCGAGAGCAGCGCGATGCGGTCGCCCGCCCCGATGCCGGCGGCGAGCAGCCCCGACGCGATGTCGGTGACCTCCGCGGCGAACCGGGCCGCGGTGACGTCGGACCAGCCGTCCGGACCGTGGCGGCGGAACAGGACCGCGCCGGGGTGGTTGCCCGCGTGGTCGAACACGGCGTCGCAGAGGGACTCGCCGTCCCCGACCGTCACCACCGCCGGCACGCTGAACTCCCGAACCGCCACGCCCGTCCTCCCCACCACCCTGCGGCACCGATCCGTGCCGCGCTCCGGTACCCCGTGAGGAACCTACCGGCCGGAAACCACTTCCGGGCAGGTCGGACGCGATCGCCGTGACCGTTTCGCGAGGATGGCGCCCGTGGCTGGGTTGAGGGCGAGGTCGAAGGCGAGGTCGAAGGAGACGGCGAACGCGACGATCGATGTGGTGGACGAGCTGTTCGTCGTCGCACGGCCCGAGGTGGTGGCGGCGGAGTTCGCGGGCCCCGCGCGCTGGCGGGAGCTGTGGCCGGACCTCGACCTGGAGGTCGTCGCCGACCGCGGCGCGCAGGGCCTGCGCTGGACGGCCACGGGTGCGTTGGTCGGCAGCATGGAGGTGTGGCTGGAGCCGGTGCTCGACGGCACGCTCCTGCACTACTACCTGCGGGCCGAGCTGCCGGCGGGCCGGCCGGGTCGAGATCGGACGGCCCGGCGGGTCGCGGCCGAGGCGCGCAGGCGCCAGCATGCGGCGAAGGCGCTGGCGTTCGCGCTGAAGCACCGCCTGGAGGCGGGACGGGCACCGGGCGAGCCGCCCGGGTAGCGTCGGGACATGCGCGTGCACGTGGTCTCCGACGTGCACGGCCACGCCGAGGCCCTGGCCCGGGCGGGGGACGGCGCGGACGCGCTCGTGGTGCTGGGCGATCTCGTCGACTTCGTGGACTACGCGAACCCTGCCGGCGGCATCCTCGGGCGCGTCCTCGGGCCGGACGCGAGCGCCGAGTTCGGGCGGCTGCGCGCGTCGGGGGCGCCGGGGGAGCTCATGGCGTTCGCGAGGCAGGCCTGGTCGCGCTTCCCGGACCCGGCCGCGGTGATCGCCGACGCCGTCCGCGAGCAGTACGACGTGATGTTCGCCGCCATGACCGCGCCCACCTACGCGATCGCGGGCAACGTCGACATGCCCGAGCTGTGGGACGAGTACGTCCGCCCGGACCTGCACCACGTGGACGGGCAGGTCGTCACCATCGGTGGTCTGCGGTTCGGGTTCGTGGGCGGGGCGCCGCTGCGGGCCGGGTTCGTGCGGCGGCGCGGTCCGTGGCAGCCCTACTTGCGCCCGCACGAGGAGTTCGAGGCGGCCACCCGCGCGTTGTCGCAGGTCGACGTGCTGTGCAGCCACGTGCCGCCCGCGGTGCCGGAGCTGGCCTACGACGTGAGGTCCCGCTCGTCGGAGTCGTCGGCGGCCGCGCTGCTGGAGGTGGTGCACCGCGACCGGCCGCGGGCGGCGCTGTTCGGCCACGTCCACCAGCCCCTCGCCGCACGGGTGCGCGTCGGGCGCACCGAGTGCGTGAACGTCGGCTACTTCCGCCGGACCGCCACGCCGTACGTCCTGCGCTGGTAGCTAGCCTGCACGCATGGCCGACCAGACGACCTCCTCGATCGCCATCGCCGCACCGCCGGACGAGGTGATGGCCGTGATCGCCGACTTCGAGGCGTACCCGGAATGGGCGAACCAGGTCAAGACGGTCGAAGTGCTCGCGACCGGGACGGACGATCGCGCGGAGCGGGTGCGCTTCACGATGGACGCCGGCCCGATCAAGGACTCCTACACGCTGGACTACACATGGGCCCCCGACGGGATGTCGGTGAGCTGGCACCTGGTCAAGGGCCAGATGCAGAAGGCGCAGGAGGGGTCCTACACGCTCGTCGGCGACGGGGGCGCGACCACCGTCACGTACGCGCTGGCGGTCGACCTGAACATCCCGATGATCGGCATGCTGCGCCGCAAGGCCGAGAAGGTGATCATCGAGACGGCGCTGAACGGCCTGAAGCGGCGGGTGGAACGCGCCGCCCGATAGCAGAGGCGATCCGATGGCTACCCTTCCCGGCGTGCGTGTCGTGCTGTTCACCGGGAAGGGTGGCGTCGGCAAGACCACCCTCGCGGCGGCGACGGCTGCGCTGCTCGCCCGCAACGGGTGCAAGGTCCTCGTCATCTCCACCGATCCGGCGCACTCCCTCGGCGACGCGCTCGCGGCCCAGCTGGACGGCGAGCCCCGGGAGCTGGAACCGGGCCTGTTCGCCGCGCACGTCGACACCCGAATGCTGCTCGACGAGGCCTGGGGCGGCCTGCAGGGCCACCTGCGCACGATCCTCGCCGGTGCGGGGGTGGACGAGCTGGTCGCCGACGAGCTGACCGTCGTGCCCGGGGTGGAGGACCTGCTCGCCCTGGGCGAGGTGCGCCGGGCGGCGGAGTCCGGGGTGTGGGACGTCGTGGTGGTCGACTGCGGGCCCACCGCGGAGACGCTGCGGCTGCTCGGCCTGCCCGAGGCGATCTCCGGCTACCTGGAGCGGCTGTTCCCGGCGCACCGCCGCGCCGTCCGCGGGATGCTCGCGGGCCTGGCGGGCGCCACCCGCGGTTCGAAGCCCGCGGCGGCCTGGGACGCCACCGTGGACGCCCTCGACACGCTCGCCGTCGAGCTCGCGGCCCTGCGCTCGATGCTGGCCGACCACGAGCGCACCAGCATCCGGCTCGTCCTCACCCCCGAACGCGTGGTCGCCGCCGAGACCAGGCGCACGATCACCGCCCTGGCCCTGCACGGCCTGCACGTGGACGGGGTGGTGGCGAACCGGGTGGTGCCCGGCCCGCCGCCGTCTTTGCGCGGGCCCGCCGCCCGCTGGTTGCGGCAGCGGCACACGGAGCAGCAGGCGGTGCTCGCCGAGCTCGGCGGGTTGGACCTGCCGCTGCGCACCGCGGATCATGCCGCGGGCGAGCCCGTCGGGATCATGGCGCTGCTGCGCGTGGCGCGCGGGCTGTACGGCAACGTCGATCCGGCCGCGACCCCCGGGGACGCCCACCCGGCCCCGCTGCTGACGGTGCGGCGCACCGCAGGCTCGGGCGTGTCGCCGGACTCGGAGTTCGAGCTGGCGCTGCGCCTGCCCGGTGCCGCGGACGCCCCGCTCGACCTCACCCGGGTCGGGGACGACCTGGCGATCTCCGCGGGGGGCACGCGCAGGCTGGTGGCGCTGCCGTCGGTGCTGGTGCGCTGCGCGGTCACCGGGGCGCGGCTCGAGGGCGACGACCTGTGCATCACGTTCCGGCCCGATCCGTCCGTGTGGCCCGCGGCGGGCCGCACGTGACGGCGTGCGAGGGCCATGCGGCGCTCCCGGCCGAGTTCCGGGCGCTGCTCGACGGGGCGCTGGACCGCATCGAGCCGGTGATCGAGCGGATCCAGGGCCAGCAGCGGTCGGCACCCGCGCCGGGCGCGGACGGGGCCGTCCCGGCGGGTGCGGCGGCGGCCTGCGGTGTGTGCCCGGTCTGCGCGGTGGTCGCCGTCCTGCGCGGTGAGCGATCCGAGCTCGCAGCCAAGGCCGCTGACCACGCGGCGGGGCTGCTCGCGGTGCTGCGGGCCGCCCTGGACGAAGGGCTCGGGGCGGCGCCGTCTGCCGGGACGCCCGCGCCCGCGCCGACGGGGTCGGCGGACACGCATCGCCGTCCACCGTCGGACCGCCCGCCGGGCCGACCGGTGCAACGGATCACCGTCCGCCGCTGAACCCGGCTCACCCACCGAGTGTGCAGTGAGTCAGGTTGCGTCCTGAGGGACTGCACGCTCGGCGCGACGTCGCCACGCCGAGTGTGCGGTGGGCCCGGGTCGACCTGACGCCCTACCGTGGGGGAGCGGGTCCGGGATCAGAGCACCGCGCCGTTGTCGTGACCGTCGCCGCCGCCGCGCGTCGGCGGGTCCGGCCAGAGCCGCAGGACCAGCCAGCCGAGACCGCCCGCGAGGGTGACCAGCCCGAGCGGGAGGCCGTAGACGTCCGGGATGCCGATCCACCACGGCGCCGCGATCAGCACGACCCCGAGCAGCAGCAGCCCGACCCCGACGAGGAAGGGTGGCCCGACCGGGGGCAACGGCGGCGGCTCGGGCGGGACGAAGTGGTCGGCGTCCGGTGCCCCGTCGTCGGGGTCGCGGCCGGCGGCCGGCACGGCAGGGTGCGCGTCCGGCAACGGCGGGTCCTCGCGGGCGCTCCGGCCTGGCGGGCGGGCGTCCCCGGCGGGCTCGGTCGCTTCGGGCGAACCCGGGCCGGCGGCTCCGCCCTGCGTCCCGCCGTCGGGGGGGAGATCGTCGGGCCACGCCGGCACCGACTTCTCCCGGCGCCAACCCGCGACGATGCGCTCGAACTCGTCGGCTGGGTCGGGCTCGCCCGCGTCGCGCTGCACACCGCCTCCTCCCGCCCGGGACCTCGTGTGACGACGGCGTCATCCTGGCATGTCCGTGACGAGAACACCGGGGTGCTGGCGTTGTCCGACCCCGGCGACCTCCCTACCCTGATGGATGGGTCGAGGGTGGAAGGCGGGATTGCCGGGTGATGTGGTGGTGGTGCAAGTACGTCCTGATGGGACCGTTCATGCGGCTCCTGTGCCGACCCACCATCGAAGGTGCCGAGCACGTCCCGGCCGACGGCGGGGCGATCCTGGCGAGCAACCACCTCGCCGTCGCGGACTCCTTCTTCCTGCCGCTGCTGCTGCCCCGCAAGGTCACGTTCCTGGCCAAGCGCGAGTACTTCACCGCTCCGGGCCTGGTCGGGAAGCTGAAGAAGATCTTCTTCACGGGGATGGGGCAGGTCCCGCTGGACCGCTCCGTCGGCTCGGCCGCGATGGCGGCGATGGAGACGTCCATCCGGCTGCTGCGTGAGGGTCACCTGCTGGGCATCTACCCGGAGGGCACGCGCTCGCCCGACGGCAGGCTCTACAAGGGCAAGACCGGCGTGGCGCGGATGGCGCTGGAGGCCGGCGTCCCGGTCATCCCCGTGGCGATGATCGGCACCGACCGGGTGAACCCGATCGGCTCGCGGGTCTGGCGCCCCCGCAAGGTGCACATCAAGATCGGCGAGCCGCTGGACTTCGAGCGGTATGCGGGCCTGTCGGGCGACCGGTTCATCGAGCGGTCGATGACCGACGAACTGATGTACGAGCTGATGGAGCTCTCCGGTCAGACCTATGTGGACATGTATGCCGCGTCAGTGAAGGAACGGGCCGCCGCGGACGGCCGCGAGCCCGCCCGCGTCGCGCACACCCGCGCGGGCTGAGGCGCACCGGACGCCTAGCCTGGGTGGGTGCGCTTCTTCTACGACTGCGAGTTCATCGAGGACGGGACGACCATCGACCTGGTCTCGATCGGTGTGGTCGGGGAGGACGGGCGCGAGTTCTACGCGGTCTCGACCGAGTTCGACCCGGGACGGGCCGGGCCCTGGGTGCGGGCGCACGTGCTGCCGAAGCTGCCGTCGCCCGCGGACCGGGCCTGGCGAGGTCGCGACCGCCTGCGCGCCGACCTGCTGACGTTCCTCAACCGCGCGCCGGGTGAGGTGGAGCTGTGGGCGTGGATCGCCGCGTACGACCATGTGGCGCTGTGCCAGCTCTGGGGGCCGATGACGGCGTTGCCCCGGTCGCTGCCGCGGTTCACCCGCGAGCTGCGCCAGCGCTGGGAGGACGTGGGGCGCCCGCCGTTGCCGCAGCACGGGGCGGACGCCCACGACGCCCTGGCGGACGCCCGCCTGAACCTGCGTCGCTGGCAGGTGATCGAGGAGGCTCGGGCGGGCGCCGACACGGCCGTCAGGTGAAGAGGCTCACGCCGCCCGGCCCGACGAGCAGGCCGACGACGATCAGCGCGATGCCGGCGAGGAGCTGACCGCGCACCAGCGAGACGACGCCGAACACCACGAGGACGACCGCGAGGATCCACAGGATTGTTTCCATGGCCGCGGGTTCCCTGCAGACCAGGTGGTGATGGCGTCCATCGGGGTGAGACCGGCGTCGCGGGTTGGGCCTGATGGCCCATGCCGTCGTGCGGACGGAGGGCACGGGCCGCCCGGTGGCCGCTCCGCCGAGGCCGGGCCGCGCAGTACTCTCTGACCTTGTGAACTGGTCCATCGACGCCCCGGTCGACGTCCTGCCCGAGTTGCCCCCGTTGCCCGGCGACCTGCGGGCCCGCCTCGACGACGCGCTGGCCCGCCCGGCCGCGCAGCAGCCGGACTGGCCGGACACCGAGCAGGTGGCCCACGTGCGCACAGTCCTGGAGAGCGTGCCCCCGGTGACGCTGCCGCCGGAGGTCGACCGGCTGCAGGAGCGCCTGGCCGACGTCGCGCAGGGACGCGCGTTCCTGCTGCAGGGCGGGGACTGTGCGGAGACGTTCGTCGACAACACCGAGCCGCGCATCCGGGCGACCATCCGCACGCTGCTGCAGATGGCCATCGTGCTCACCTACGGTGCGAGCCTGCCGGTCGTGAAGGTGGGCCGGATCGCCGGGCAGTACGCGAAGCCGCGCAGCTCGCCGGTGGACGCGCTGGGCCTGCCGTCCTACCGGGGCGACATCGTCAACGCGCTGCAGCCGGACGCCGCCGCCCGCGTGCCGGATCCGTCGCGGATGGTGCGCGCGTACGCGAACGCGGGCGCGGCGATGAACCTCGTGCGGGCGCTCACCGCCACCGGCATGGCGGACCTGTCGATGGTGCACGACTGGAACAAGGACTTCGTACGCCAGTCCCGCGCGGGGGAGCGCTACGAGGCGCTGGCCGCCGAGATCGACCGGGCGCTGCGGTTCATGGACGCCTGCGGGGTCGAGGACTACCGCATGCACACCACCGAGTTCTACGCCTCGCACGAGGCGCTGCTGGTGGACTACGAGCGGTCGATGCTGCGGCTCGACACGCGCACGGGCGACCCCCGCCTGTACAACGTCGGCGCCCACTTCCTGTGGATCGGGGAGCGCACCCGCCAGCTCGACGGGTTCCACGTCGCGTTCGCCGAGCTGCTGGCCAACCCGATCGGGCTCAAGATCGGTCCCACGACCACCCCGGAGCTGGCCGTCGAGTACGTCGAGCGGCTCGACCCGAACGCCGTCGCCGGCAGGCTCACGCTGATCAGCCGGATGGGCAACTCCAAGGTGCGCGACGTCCTGCCGGGGATCGTCGAGAAGGTCGAGGCCTCCGGGCACAAGGTCATCTGGCAGTGCGACCCGATGCACGGCAACACGGTCGAGTCCACCACCGGCTACAAGACCCGCCACTTCGACCGGATCGTCGACGAGGTGCAGGGGTTCTTCGAGGTCCACGCGGCGCTGGGCACACACCCGGGCGGCATCCACGTCGAGGTCACCGGCGAGGACGTCACCGAATGCCTGGGTGGGGCGCAGGAGATCTCGGACGCCGACCTCGCCGGCCGCTACGAGACGGCGTGCGACCCGCGGCTCAACACCCAGCAGTCCCTGGAGCTGGCCTTCCTCGTCGCGGAGATGCTGCGGGGCTGACATGCGGCAGCGCCCTGCACCGACGTCCTGTGCAGGGTCCCCGGCTGCGGACGGGCTCCCGCGGCTGCCGTCGCCGCTGGTTGAGTTGGCGGACGAACGCCTCGGCGGTGTGCGTGTGTGGCTCAAGCGCGACGACCTGATCGACGCGGTCGTCACCGGCAACAAGTGGCGCAAGCTCCGGTATCTCCTGCCCGACGCGCAGCGCGCAGGCGCGGCCACGCTGCTCACGTTCGGCGGGGCCTACTCGAACCACGTCCGTGCGGTCGCGGCGGCGGGGCGCCGGTATGGGTTCGCAACGGTCGGCGTGATCCGGGGCGAGGAGCGACCGACCAATCCCGCACTGAAGGCTGCGGCCGCAGACGGGATGCAGCTGTACTACCTCGACCGTGCGACGTACCGCCGCAAGCATGCCCCGGACGTGCTCGACGCCCTCCGGCGCACGTTCGGCGACTTCTACCTCGTCCCGGAGGGTGGGACGACCGTCCATGCGGTGCGCGGCTGCGCTGAGGCGATTGGCGAGATCGACGTGCCGTTCGACACCGTTGTGTGCCCGGTGGGAACGGGAGGCACGCTCGCGGGCCTCGCCGCCGGTCTCGGTCCCGGTCAGGACGCCATCGGGTTCAGCGTGTTGCGCGGCGCGAGGTCCCTCGACGGTGACGTCGATCGGCTCCATCGCGAGGCCCTCGGACGCTCGCTCGGTAACTGGCGGATCGATCATCGGTTCCACTGCGGCGGGTTTGCCCGCTCGACACCCGCTCTCGCCGAGTTCTGCGCGGACTTCGGAGGGCGCCACGGCTTCACCCCGGATCGTGTGTACGTCGGGAAGATGCTGTACGGGCTCTTCAGGATGGTCGCTGATGGGGAGCTGCCCGCTGGTCGGCGCGTGGTGGCGTTGATCACGGGTTCGGAGCCGGGCCCGACCAGCGCAGCGTCCATCGTCCAGACTTGATCGTGAATCTCTTGCTGACCCCGAGCCAGCGCCCATCCATCGATCGTCCGGTCGGCTCGACCACGAACTGCACAACGCCGTGGTAGGTCGCCGCGCGGTAGTGACCGTGCGGGGACGTCCGCTCGGTCCACCGACCGGTCGCGAGATTCCCGTCGATCGACAGCACGAGGTCGAGTTCGCTGCCGTCCGGATGCGGGTCGCTGCGGCCACGGAGCCGTCCGCGCTCCGCTCGGAGCACGATCTCGTGCATGCCCTCGAGATCCAGGGTCCTGCTCGTGCTGTGGTATCCGTAGACGCTCGTCCATCGGCCCTCGAGCGCGTCGAGCGCACCGACCGTGGAGGTCGGCCACGGGTTCGTCGTGCTCGATGTCGCAGCGAGTGAGGCTGCGGTACCGAGTTTGAGCAGCAGTGCCCCGCGCCGTCGTGGCGGCCACCGGGACGCGACGTCGGTCAATGCCCGTGTGAGCTGGTGCAGCCCGAGGTGCTGAATCCTCCAGATGAGTGCACGCTCGTCGGCGTCGTGTGGTTCGTCGGGCTCACGGTCGCTGCGATGCTCACCCCACCCGGCAACAAGGTCGGCGACATCGCATTCGTACATCCGTGCTAACCGGTCCAGCACGATTAGCGACGGCGCGTGGCCGGTCCTCCCCGGCCAGTTCTCCCAGTAGGAGATCGACTTGAACGTCTTGGGGTCGTCCGGCCACCGCCGGTTCCACTGGGCGGCGGCGTCGGCTTGACTCCAGCCACGGGCGAGTCTCATCGCAACACGGCCGTTGAGGCCGTAGTGCGTGCGCAGGGTCGAGGCGATGGTGGGCCAACTGGAGCCCTCGTCACGAAGCGCGCGACTCAGCTCGACCTGTTCCCGCCGCTGACGAGAGATCGCCATGCTGGCGCACCGTACTCCCCGTCGAACAGGGAGTTCCGCGAGGAGGTCGAGCCGTCGTGGGGTGTCCGGTGTTGATCGACAACGCAAGGCTGAACCCGTGGAAGCAGATGGGCAGGACAACGTCCAGCAGACCGCAGGAGGGTGGTCGTTGCCGCTGGTCCTCGCCGGGATGCCGGACGTGTGGCGGCGATTGCTCGCCGACCACGTGTGCCTGCCCGACGGGCGGTGTGGTGGTTGCCGAACCGCAGCCGGATCGGGCGGCCGCTGGCCGTGCACCCTGTACTGCGCCGCGGCTCGTGCGCGGTGCATCGCCAACGGCGGGAACGGACGGTCTCGTCCGTCCGACCCGGCGACGCGCGACGGTCCGATGTGACCGGGTGCCGGACGATCCGGTGTGGCGGGCCGGCGTTCGAGGTGCGGACGGGCGGCACCGGGTGTGGCTCGACAGCGGGACGGTGCACAGGCTGACGTCGCCGTGCACACGGTGGGCGGTGTGCAGGGCGACGCCACGGTGTGCACGACTGGGACGGGACACGGCGGCGCCTGCGGGTGAGGGACCGAGAAGCGCGAGCACCGAGGTGGAATCCCGCCGCCGACCAGTGCGCGAGCACGGGAGCGCCCGCTGCGGGTGCCGGGGTACGGCGTTCCGGGTGCGCGCTGGCCGTGCGTGCTCGCCGGGATCGCGTTGGATGCCGAGCGGCGCGCACACATGCAGGGCCGGGTGCCGTCGTGACCCCCGCCGACGGCGCCCGGCCCGACCACGACGGACGAGAGTGCGTCGGCACCCCCTGCCGACGGGGCCCGCTCGGCCACGCGGCTCGACCCGAGCCCGTGGGCGGCACCGGTGCCGTGGCTGCTGGCCGGTGGCGCGGTCCCGGGACCGGACGGCCACGGGTCCGGGAGGTGCGGAACGGCACCCGGTGTCGCTCGACAGCGGGACGGTGCACAGGCTGCCGTCGCCGTGCACACGGTGGGCGGTGTGCACCGTGACGCCACGGTGTGCACGACTGGGGCGGGACTCGGCCCTGTGCACGGCTGGGACGGGACCCGGCTGGGACCGGACGCGCGGCGCGCACGGCCGCGACCGGACGCGGCGGCGGATCAGGGACCGAGCAGCGCGAACGTACCCACCGCGGCGGCGACGCTGACCAGCAGGGAGCGCGTGCGCCACGCGGCGAGCGCGCCGACCAGCAGCGCGAGCACCGCCCCGACGGGGACGCCGCCGCCGGGCGGCCGGGCGAGCCCACCGGCGACCAGCGCGGCGAGCACGGCGGTGCCGGCGTGGTTCAGGGTCGCGCGCAGCCGGTCGGGCAGCCGGCGGACCGGGACGACCGCGATGAACAGCACCCGCAGCACCCAGCTCACCACTCCCGCCGCCGCCAGGCCCACGGCCGCGCTCACCGCCGCACCCGTTGCGTGACCGCTGCGGCCAGCAGCCCGGCGACGGCTCCGGCGACGAGCCCGGTCGAGCCCGGCAGCCGGGCGCAGGCCACCGCGACGCCGGCGGCGACCACCGCCGCGGCCAGGCCCGGCAGCTCCCTCAGTCGCGGCACCAGGAGCGCGACGAGGCAGGCGGGGCCGGCGATCGCGAGCGGCGACCCGGCGGGGAGCACCGGCCCGAGCGCGAGGCCCAGTGCGACGGCGCTGCACCAGCCGGCGGCCAGGACGGCCCCGACCGTCAGCCACCAGCGGCGGAAGCGGGCGCCGTCGCCGAGTTCGGGCCGGGCGGCGGCCAGGCCGTAGGTCTGGTCGACGATCGTGTGCGGCCCGAGCACGCGAAACCATAAGGGCTGGCTGCGGAACCGCGGCTCCAGGAGCGCCCCGTACAGCGCGAGCCGGGCGTTGACGATCGCGACGGCGCCGACCATCGCGAGCGTCCCACCCCCGGCCCCGGCCACCGAGAGGGCGGTGAGGTTGCCCGCGCCGCTGAAGATCAGGAGCGCGGTGCCGAGCCCGGGGAGCGGGTGCACCGCCGCGGTCCGAACGGCCATCCCCACGACCATCCCGAGCGGCAGGACGCCGAGCACGACGGGAGCGACGTCGGCGACGGCGCGGCGGCCCGGCCCCCCGGGGATGCTCCGGACGGCGGACCTGCCCCTGCGCGTGGTCATGATCCCTTCACCTCTCTCTCTGGTTCGTGGCGTGCGCGATCCGCCGGCTCGTCGGGAGTGCCGGCGAGGACGGTGTGGTGCGCTCCCGGACCGGTCGGGGGCGGGCGCGGCTGGGAGCCCGTCGTGTCCTGCGAGCCAGGCCGTCCGGAGGACGTGGCGAAACGCTAGGTCACCCGCGGGGCCGCCGCCCTCCGTCGCACCACCCATCCCGGGCGGGCGCGGTGGCGGTCACCCGTCGGTGCGGGAGACGAAGGCGGCCGCCGCAGCCCGGGCGCTGCGGCCGGTGAGGCCGAGCTTGGCGTAGCTGTTCGACAGGTGCCGCTCGACGGTGCGCGGGGACAGGTACAGCCGCTGCGCGATCTCGGCGTTGCTCAGCCCGCTGCTGACGAGCCGCAGCACCTCCCGCTCCCGCGCGCTCAGCTGGTCGACCGCGCCGACCGGCGACGGTGCGGCCGCGCCGAGGAAGGCGTACAGCTCGCGCACGAACACCGGCCACGCCGGCTCGTCGGCGAGCGGCAGGTGGTTGCGGCTGTCCAGGGACAGCAGCCGGGCACTCGGGATCCCGGCGGCGAGGATCCGACCCTCCTCGAACGGGATGACCCGCTCGTCGCGGGCGTGCGCGACGAGGGTCGGGACGGTCACCGCGGCGAGCTGGGGGCGGATGTCGATCCCGCCCCAGACGGCGCGCAGCCGCTCCGCCAGGTCCGGAGTGGCCGAGACCCGCATCATCTCGTCGAACCGGGCCATCTGCGCCTCGGTCGCGCCCGGGAGGAACCGGGCGGTGAACACCCGGCGGAACACCGGGTCGGCCCGACCCCAGCCGACGCGCACGATGCGGTCGAGCAGGTCGACCTCCGCCTCCTGCTCGGGAGTGAGGTCGCGCAGCCGCCGGCCCCTGGCGTACCCGCCGTAGACGACGAGGTGGCTGACCCGCTCCGGGTGGTGCACCGCGTAGGTCGTCGCGACGGCCCCGCCCTGCGAGATGCCGACGAGGACGAACCGCTCCAGCTCCGCCGCGTCGACCACCGCGGCGAGGTCGTCGACGAAGTCGTCCAGGCTCAACCGGGGTGGGTCGCGGTCCGACAGGCCGCAACCCCGCTGGTCGTAGCGGACCACCCGGTGCTCGCGCCCGAGGTCGGTCCACCAGTGCCGCCACACGGGGCTGACCCAGTCGTGCTCCAGGTGTGTCACCCAGTTCGCGGCTTTGACGATCACCGGCCCGCGCCCGTGCGTGCCGTAGGCCAGCCGGACGCCGTCACGGCCGGTGCAGAACCGGATGTGCTGCTCCACCCGTCACCCTCCCGCGCGGTAACGGCTCGCGCCGCGGCCGGGCGCGGTCGGCCGTGTCGAGCCTACCGAGCCCTCCGCGAACGGGACCGTCGACGGACCGCGGTCGTCACGACCCGGCCGTGAGCAGCAGCGCGCCCACGCCGCCCGCGCACGCGACCACGGCCAGCCCGAGCCCGGTGAGCACGAAGGCGCGCATCGGGACGCGCAGGCCGTGGTCGCGGCACGCCTCCAGGCCGATCAGGGTCGCGAGCGACGCCCACGGGGTCACGAGCGGGCCGGCGTTCGTGCCGACCAGCAGCGCCAGCAGCTGCGTCTGGTTCCCCGGGGGCACCGCCGCCTCGCCGGCGGCGTAGGCGGGCAGGTTGTTCAGGAGGTTCGAGAGGCCCGCCCCGGCCGCGGCGGCCCGGAACGCCCCGGCCGCCCCCGGGTCGGTGCCGACGAGCGCGGTCATCACCTCGCCGAGCCCGAACCGGCCCAGCGTCGGCACGACGAGGAAGAGGCCCGTCACGAACGCCAGCAGGTGCCAGGGGACCAGGCCCGGGCGCAGCGGCCGACGGTCCAGGACGGCGAACGCCGCGACGACGACGAGCGCGGCGGCGAGCGCGGCGAGCCCGATCCGGTCGTGGACGAGGGGGATCGCGACGATGAACCCGCCGCAGGCGACGGCGGCCACCGTGCACAGGGCCCGCTCGCGGCGCCCGGCGAGCCGCACCGGCTCGGGCGGGACGTAGGAGTCGGCGCCGCGGGCTCCGGCGCGCCAGTAGAACGCCCACAGGAACGCCGTGGTGGCGGCGAGGGCCACGAGCTGCGGCAGCCACATCCGGGCCGCGAACTCGGGCGCCGTCAGCGCGACGCGGTCCGCGGCCAGCAGGTTCGTCAGGTTGGAGACGGGCAGGAGCAGGCTCGCCGTGTTCGCCAGCCAGATCGTGGTCATCGCGAGCGGCAGGGCGGCGATGCCGCAACGCGCGGCGAGCGCCAGCATGACGGGTGTGAGCAGCACGGCGGTGGTGTCCAGGTTCAGGAACGCCGTGGTGAGGGACGCGAACGCCACGCAGCCCACGAACAGCGCCGCGTACCGGCCGCTCCCCGCGATCGCCATCCGCACCGCGAGGACGTCGAACAGCTGCGCGACGCGGGCGAGCCTCGCGAGCACGATGACGCTCGCGAGGAACAACAGGAGCGGCCCGATGCGGGCCAGGCTCGCCGCGGCGTCGGCGACCGGGAGCAGGCCCGTCGCGACGCACAGCAGGCCCAGCGCCAGGAGCCCGACCCGGACCGCGTCGAGCGGGCGTGGGCGTGGCGTCAAGCGGGCGTCACAGCGTGCCGAGCTCGACCGTCGAGCCCGGCTCGACCTCGGAGCCCGGCCGGGGATCCTGGGTGACGACGCGGCCGCCGTCGAAGCCGAACGGCAACCGCGAGTAGACCTCGCCCTCCAGGCCCAGATCCTCCAGCTCGTCGAGGGCGTCGTCCTCGTCGCGGCCGATGAGGAACGGCACCGTCACCGAGTTCTTCTCGACGTTCCGCACGAGCGCCACCTCGGCCCCCACCGGCAGCACCGTGCCGGCGGCGGGGTTCGTGCGCAGCACCGCGCCGACGGGGTGGGCGGGATCGTGCCGGTCGGCCTCCCGCCGGACGGGGGTCAGCCCCGCCTCGCGCACGATCCGTTCGGCCTCGTCGACCGCGGTGCCGGCCGCGATCGGGGGGACGGCCGGGCGACCCGCGGAGACCGTGAGCTGCACGGTGCTGCCGCGCAGCACCTCCGACTCCGCCGCCGGATCGACCGCCGAGACGATCCCGGCGGGGACGTCGTCGGACAGTGCCGTCGCCACCGTGACCGACAGGTCCGCCTCCCCGAGCAGCCGCTCGGCGGCCGCCCGCTCCAGCCCGACGACCGACGGCGTCACCGTCCACCGGCCCGTGCCGAGCCACCACGCCACCGATGCCACCAGCACGCCGAGCACCGCGACGACCGCGATCCAGGCGGCGAGCACCCGCCTGCTGCGGCCGCCCGACGGCGTCGCGGGCAGCACTCCCGTCGGGCGGTGGCGGTGCGGCGTGGCCCGGTCTCCGGCCGGCACGGGACCGTCGGTGTCCGGGCGCGGCGCCACGAGCGTGGCCGTGCGGCGCGGCGGCGGCGCGGCCGCGGCCGGGACCGGGATCCGCACGTGCGGGACGCCGAGGAGCACCCGCAGCTCCTGCAAGGCCGCGAGCATCGCGTTCGCGTCCGCGAACCGGGCGGCCGGGTCGCGGTCCGTGGCGCGGGCGACCAGCGCGTCCAGCTCCGGCGGGACGTCGCCCGCGATGAGCGACGGGGCCGGCACCGCCGAGTTGACGTGGCGGTAGGCGACCGAGATCGCCGTGTCGCCGACGTAGGGCGGGGCGCCGGTGAGCATCTCGTAGAGCACGATCCCCGCCGCGTAGACGTCGCTGCGGGCGTCCGCTGCGCCGGTGACGACCTGCTCCGGCGAGAGGTAGGCGACGGTGCCGAGGATCATCCCCGCGTGGCTCGCCCCGGCCGCGGCGGACGCCGTCACCAGCCCGAAGTCCGCGACCTTCACCTCGCCGCCGCGCCCGATGAGCACGTTCTCGGGCTTGACGTCGCGGTGGACGAGGCCGAGCCCGTGGGCCTGCGCGAGCCCGGCGAGGACGTGCTCCAGCACGGTGAACGCCGTCGGGACGCCCAGCCCGCCGCGGGCGCGTAGGACGTCGCGCAGCGTGCACCCCTCGACGAGCTCCATGACGAGGAAGAGCACCGACTCCGGGCCGTCCGGCGGATCGGCGCCCTGGTCGTGCACGTCGACGACCGCGGGATGGTCGATCCGCGCTGCGGACCGCGCCTCCCGCTCGAACCGCGTGCGGAACGCCGGATCGCCCGCCAGCCGCGGGTCCATCACCTTGATCGCTACCGGCCGGTCCAGCCGGGTGTCGGTGCCCCGGTGGACCGTCGACATGCCGCCCCGCGCGATCATCGCGCCCAGCCGGTACCGGCCGTCGAGCAGCGCGCCTGCGGGGGGAGCGGCGTTCACGAACGTGACCGTACCGCCGCCGCACCCCGTCACCGCGTACCCCTGCCGTGCACCCCCGCAGCTGTGGCAGGGTGTCGCACCGTGAACGACGCCCCCGGCGCCTCCGCGTCGCTGTCTCCGGACGTGGCTGTGCTGCCTGTCGCCGAGGTCGCGCAGCGGCTCTCGCTGCCCGTCTCGCGAGTCCACCAGCTCGTCCGTGACGGTCACCTGCTGTCGCTGCGCCGCGAGGGCGACGTGGTGGTCCCGGCGGACTTCCTCTCCGGGAACGCGGTGGTCAAGGGCCTTCCCGGCACGATCACGGTGCTGCGCGACGGCGGCTACGACGACCCGGACATCCTGCGCTGGCTGTTCACCGACGACGAGTCCCTGCCCGGTGCCCCCATCGAGGCCCTTCGCGCGGGGCGCCACCGCGAGGTCAAGCGGCGCGCTCAGGCGATGGCGTTCTGAGCCGCGCCGCCACAGCCCGCGCGAACCCGGGGGCCGCGACCGCGAGCCTGCGCCTGCGCGGCACCGCGACCCGCCGGTGCAGCACGTCGTACCCCGCTCGTTCGATCTCGTCGAGGATGCCCCGGTACAGCACGAACGCGCAGCTCACGCAGGCGCGCGACACCGGCTCCAACAAGGCGATCCCCGGCTCGGCCCGCCGGTAGACCGCGCGCGTGTGCGCCACGAGGTGGGCGAGCGCGCGGCGCACCCGCGGGTCGGCGCGCCGGAGCCGACGGCACCGCGTCAGGAGCTCGCGGTCCACCCCGAAGGCCGCCAGCTCCTCGGCCGGCAGGTAGACGCGACCCCGGTCCAGGTCCTCGCCGACGTCGCGCAGGAAGTTCGTGAGCTGGAACGCCACCCCGAGCGCGGCCGCCGCGGGCTCGGCCTCGGCGCGGGGCACGACCGTTCCGAGGACCGGCAGCATCTGCAGCCCGATCACCGCGGCCGAGCCGTGGACGTAGACCGCGAGGTCGTCGAACGTCGCGTACTCGGTGACGTGGGTGTCCATCCGCATCGACGCCAGGAAGTCCGTGAAGTGGCGGTGGTCGATCGCGTGGCGGCGGGCCGTGTCGGCGACCGCCGCCAGCACCGGGTCTGCCGCGTGCCCGTCGTCGAGCGCGGTCGACAGCCGCGATCCCAGCTCGTCCAGGTCGGCGGCCTTCGCCGCGACCGGCCGAAGGTCCTCGACGTCGTCCACGATCTCGTCGGCACGGCGCGCGAAGCCGTAGAGGGCGTGCACCGCGGGCCGGCGCGCGGGCGGCAGCAACCGGGTGGCGAGGAAGTACGTGCGGCCGTGCGCGGCGTTCAGCGAGCGGCAGGTGGCGTACGCGGCCCGCAGCGCGGGCTCGGTGACGCCTGCGGCGTCCAGCTCAGCGGCCCCGGGTCCGCGCATCGGCCACGACGAGGTGGTGCGGGGCGGACCAGCGCTCACGCAGGCGCAGGGGGTCCGGGCGCAGCAGCGAGACCGCGGCGAGCAGGCTCAGCAGGCCGCAGACCAGCAGGTACGGCACGTTCTCCACCGCGGCCTCGCCATTGGTGTAGAAGACGACCAGCAGCATCAGCGAGCTGAACACCATGACGGCGAGCCAGCGGGCGCTCCACGCCGCCATCGCGAGCAGGGCCATCCCCCACGCCGGGTACCAGGGCAGCATCGCCGGGCCGAGCACGGCGGCGGCGAGCAGCACGATGCCGGCGCGCCGCACCGCGTCCGGCCCGCCGTCGCGGGACTGCCACCACAGCCGCGCCGCCAGCGCCAGGAGGGCGATGCCGCCGATCACCCGCATGGTGGTGATGAACGGTTGGGCCGACACGTTCACCACGATGCCGACGATCGAGTGCAGCAGCTGCCCGACGCCGGTGGGCAGGGAGAGCCAGTTCACGATCATGGACGGCGCGCTGAGCGCGGGCAGCCAGCCGAGCCCCACGCCGGCGGCGAGGGTGCACGCCGTGAAGACCACGAGGAACACCGCGACGCCCTGAGCGGCCGCACGGGCGATGCGCGCCGGCTGCGACCCCGGCAGCCGGGCCGCCCAGATCAGGACCAGGAACGGCAGCGCGAGGCCGGCACTCGCCTTGACCGCCATCGCGAGCGTGGCCAGCGCGATGCCGCCTGCGTGCTGGCCACGCAGGGTGAGCAGCGCCGCCGTCGCGAGCAGGCCCATGACCAGAAGGTCGTTGTGCCCGCCGCCCACGAGGTGCACCACCATCACCGGGTTCGCGACCGCGATCCACAGCGCGACCGGGATGCGCCCGCCCATCCGCCTGGTGAGCTCGGGCAAAGCCCAGACGAGGAGCACCAGACCCGGCAGCAGCGCCAGCCGCATGAGCAGGATGCCCGGGATCATGTCCTCGCCTGCGACCCAGGCGACGGCCTTGGCGACCAGGATGAACAGCGGGCCGTACGGCGCCGGGGTGTCCTGCCAGAAGGAGTGCACGTTGTCCGCGAGCGGCCCAGGGAGCGCCTCCGGGCCCACCGCGTACGGGTCGAGCCCGGCCAGGGGCAGCGCGCCCTGCGCCAGGTAGCTGTACATGTCCCGGGTGAGCAGCGGCGGCCCGAACAGCACCGGGGTCATCCACGTCAGGGCGGTGGTCAGCACCGCCCGGCCGCCGACCTGCCCGGCCAGGACGCCCCGGCCCAGCCGCACCCACGCGTAGGCCATCAGCGCGAGGCCGATGTACATCAGCGCCGTGGCGATCTCGCGGCCGTGACCGTAGCGCCAGAACCCGAGCGCGGAGTTCGTCAGCACCGGGTCGTGGACCAGGGTGCCGCCCGCGCCGAACCCGCCCACGACGAGCAGCACCGACGCCGCCAGGCCGAGCAGCAGCGGCGTGCGCGGCGGGGCGCCGAGGCGGCGGAGCACGGTCCGCTCCGGGCGCGGCGACGCGGGACGCGGCTGGGCCGCGGGCGCAGGCTGGGGGACGGCGTGGGTCGTCATGGCAGGGGCCATCGTGGCACGAGCCCTGTGAGCGGGCTGACCGGGCCCTGCCCACGCGCGTTCGATGTCACGTGCCGTCACCCACCCGTCACACGCGCCGCAGCCAGCCGCCCGGAGATCAGCACCGGGGGGATGCCCACCCCGGGGGTGGTGCCGCACCCGGCCAGCACCGCGTTGTCGAGCCCCCGCACCAGGTTGGCGGTGCGGAACGGGCCCGTCTGCGCGAAGGTGTGCGCCGCCGAGAACGGCGTCCCGGCCGCGAGCCCGTCCGCGGCCCAGTCGGCGGGGGTGACCAGGCGGGACACCTCCACGTCCGCATCGAGCCCGCACAGCTGCGGATGGCGCTTCTCCAGGACGGCGAGGATCTCGTCGCGGTAGGCGGGACCGACCCGCGGCCAGTCGATCGGACCGGTGCGGGTGTTCGGGCACGGCGCGAGGACGAACAGCACGTCCGCGCCGGGCGGGGCGAGCGACGGGTCCGTCGCCGTCGGGCGGGTGACCAGGAGCGACGGATCGCTCATCAGCCTGCCCTCGGAGATGATCTCGGTGAAGGTGCGGTCCCACGCCGCGCCGAACGAGATCGTGTGGTGGGCCAGCTCGGGGCGGGCCCGCCGCACGCCCGCGTGCACGACCACGGCGCTCGGCGACCAGCGCAGCGGCACGGGCCGCCGCGGCGCCCTGCCGACGAGGCGGTGCACCACCGGCAGGTCCGGGGTGAGGACGACGGCGTCGCACGCCAGCCGTTCGGTCGGGCCCGTCGGGCCGTCCCCGGTGGCACCGTGGCGGACCGCGACGACGCGCCCCGCGCGCCGCTCCAGCCCCGTCACGGTCCGGCCGGTGAGCAGCGTCGCGCCCGTGGCGCACGCGGCCCCGGCCAGCGCGTCGGCGATCGCCCGCATCCCGCCGCGCGGGAAGAACACGCCGCGCACCGTGTCCATGTAGGCGATCACGCCGTACGCCCCCAGCGCCCGGTGCGGAGGGACCCCTGCGTACAGCGCCTGGAAGGAGAACACCCGCCGCAGCCGCTCGTCGGGCAGCAGCGTCGCGACCCTGCGTCCCAGCCGCCCGAACCCGCCGAGCGCGGCCAGCCGGACCAGATCCCGCCCGACCAGGTCCAGCGGGGAGTCGAAGTTGCGGCCGATGAACGCGTCGATCTCCACCTCGTACAGGCGCGTGAGCCAGTCCCGCAGCTCCCGGTACCCGGCCGCCGAGGCGGGCCCGCACACCCGCCGCACCTCGGCCTCCATCGCGGCGGCGTCCGTGCGGACGTCGATGGTGGAGCCGTCGGCGAAGCACGCCCGGTAGGCGGGATCGAGGGCGACGAGGTCCAGGCGGTCCGCGAGGCGCTCGCCGACCGCGGCGAGCGCCTCGTCGAGCAGCTCCGGCATCGTCAGGACGGTCGGGCCGGTGTCCAGCCGGTAGGTGCCGCGCGGCGTCGTCAGGTCCAGGCGCCCGGCCCGGCCGCCCGGATGGTCGGCCCGCTCGACGAGCGTCACGCGGCGGCCCGCACCGAGCAGGTGGAGCGTGGCGGACAGCCCGGCGAGGCCGGCTCCGACGACCACGACGTGATCGGTCGGGCCGGGGATCGTCCGGGTCACGGCCGGTCCGCCGGGACGACGTCCGCCGCGGGCCGGGCGCCTCGAGCGGGCATGGGCGGGCCGCTCACCACGCGCCCCATCGTGGGAGTCACCGCTGCCGGCGCGTGGCCGCCACCGCCAGCTCAGCGAGCCGCGTCGCGGCCGGTTCGGCGATCCCCGCCCCCTCCAGGGCCAGCAGCCCCGTCCCGGTGAGCTCGGCGATGCGCTCCTCGACGGCCGCCACCGCCCCGAGCTCGACGAGCAGGCTGCGGACGCGATCGACCGCCGCGTCGTCCAGCCCCGGGTCGCCGACAGCCGACTCCAGCTCGGCACGGGCCGTCGCGTCCCTGCGCTCCTCGGCGCGCTGCATCCCGAGCGCGAGCAGGAACGTCCGCTTGCCCTCGCGCAGGTCGTCGCCCGCGGGCTTGCCGGTGACGGACGGGTCGCCGAACACGCCCAGCAGGTCGTCCCGCAGCTGGAAGGCGATGCCCACGTCCGCGCCGAAGCGGCGGTAGGCCGTGATCAGGGCGTCCTCCGCGCCCGCCACGGCCGCGCCGAGGTGCAGCGGCCGCTCGACGGTGTAGGCGGCGGTCTTGAAGCGGTTCACGCGCTGCGCCCCCGCCGCCGTCGTGTCCGCGGCGGCCTGATGCAGCACGTCGAGGTACTGGCCGCCGAGCACCTCGGTCCGCATCGCCTCCCAGGGCACCGAGGCCCGGGCCGCGGCCGGTGCCGGGAGCCCCGACGAGCGCAGCATGTCGTCCGCCCAGGCCAGGGCCAGGTCGCCCAGCAGGATCGCCGCCGCGGCGCCGAAGCGCTCCGCCCGGCCCGTCCACCCGGCCCCGGCATGGCGCGCCGCGAACCGCACGTGGACGGTCGGGGCACCGCGCCGGGTCGCCGAGTCGTCCATCAGGTCGTCGTGGACCAGGGCGCACGCCTGCACCAGCTCCAGCGCGCTCACGGCGGTGAGCACGGCGGGCGCGTCCGGGCCGTCCGGGTCGCCGCCCGCGCCCCGCCACCCCCACCACGCGAAGACCGGGCGCACCCGCTTGCCGCCTGTCACGAACTCCGCCAGCGCCCTTGCCGCCTCCCCGAACGCCGGATCGATCGCCGCTGCCTCCAGGGCACGGCGGTCGAGGTAGGCCCGCAGCGTCTCCTCGACGGCGTCGCGCACCCGGTCGTCGAGCCCGGCCGGCTGGGTGCCGACGGCGCCGGTCACCGGTGGTCCTCGGGGGAGATCACGGTGCCCGAGCCTAGCCAGCCCCGGCCGTCAGCGTCGGATGCGGACGACGGGCGGGTTGCGCTCCTGGTGGGCAAGCCACACGACGGCACCCGCAGCCGCCACGACGAGCACCGCCAGCAGCGTCGCCCACAGCAGCAGCGACGGCCCGTGGGGGTCGACGTAGCTCGTCACCGCGCGGATCTCGCCCTTCTCGTCGGGCTCGAACGTCCAGGTCACCGTGCTGCCCTCGGCGTCACCGTCGGTCTCGAGGATCTGGCCGGGGAACGTGATCTTGAGCTGGAAGTCGGCCCGGTTGGCCGATACGCCCGCGAGGTCCACCGAGCCCTCGGCGAGGACCCGGTTGCCTGCCCGCCGCATCGCGAACTGCACCCGTCCGTCGGGCAGGGCCGCGACCTCCGTGAGCCGCGACACCTCCTCGAACGTCAGGTCGGAGAAGGTCAGCCGCGTCCCGGTGTAGCCGTCGATCCGGTACGGGCGCACGTCCACGTCCAGGTCCGGCGGGACGGTGATCACCGGGCCGCTGTCCTCCGGGCCGATCGCGGGGGTGGCCACGACCAGCTCGCCCCGCACGGTGTCGTCGGGCTGCACGGCGAGGGCGGCGCGGACGCGCGAGCAGCCGCTCAGCAGGGCGAGGAGCGCGAGCAGGGCGAGCAGGGCCGCGACGCACCGGCGGGCGGGATGCCGGCCGGGCCGTGCGGCACCGGCGGGCGGGTGCGGGGAGGGCACGGCCGCCATGGTGCCAGCCACGGCCGGGCGGGCCGCTGCGGTGGGGGCGGCGCGCCGGAGCGGAGCGGTGGTCGTGGGTCGCCGCAGGCGCCGCGACGTGGCGTCAGGACGCGCCGGGTGGGAGCGCGGTGATCCCCGGAACCGGCGTCGCCGGCGCGTCCAGCGGCAGCGGGCGGCCGAGGACGGCGAAGGGGCGCGTGTCGCCGGTGAACCGGTGCTCGCGCAGCACGTCGACGAACCCGAGCCTGCGGTAGAGCCGCCAGGCTCGGCTCGGCGGGCGCGGTCGGTGCTCCGGCGTGGACAGCAGCACCCGGGCGTTGTCGGCGCCCGCGGTGAGCGCGCGGAGCAGGCCCTCGCCGAGCCCGCCGCCCTGCGCGTCGGGACGCACGTGCAGCTCGGTCAGCTCGAAGTAGTCGGTGAGCCAGCTCTGCCGCTCCGGGGCCTCGGCCCGCAGCCCGCGACGGACCTCCTCGAACCACCACTGGCCGGGCCCGCCGCGGTAGCCGTAGGCGATGCCCAGCAGCCGGCCGCCGTCGCCGATCCAGCCGACCGACCGCCAGCCGGGACGACGCGCGTGGTCCAGCCACAGCGAGCGGCGGGCGCGGGCGGTGCCGGGCGGGTAGCCCATGGCGGACACGTAGATGTCGAGCGCCTCGTCGAGGCGTTCGACGAGGGTGGCGTGACCGAGCTCGACGAGCCGGTACCGGGGCGGGGCGGCCGTCACCGGTCAATGAGAACACGGGCACGGCGTGGCGGCCGAGCGTTCGTCGGCGTTCGACTTGACTCGGCGCCGGGTGGCACGTTCTACTGGTGGGGATCGAACACTTGTTCGATCCCACGGCGGTGGCGGGCGGGGAAGCGTCCGCCGCCGCCCGGGCCGGCGCCGACGTCGAGGAGCGTACGCGGGTGGGCACCTTCAGCCGGGTCTTCGGTTCGCGCCAGCCCACGCCGATCAAGGTCCGCTACCAGGACGGCGAGCCGGTCGAGTTCGAACGCCGCCCGGCCCGGCGGGGCACGCGCTTCCTGGTGATCGACGTGCGCGAGCGGTGGATCGAGGAGTCCGCGTGGCCGTTCCCGTCGCCGATGCCGGTCGGGGGCGACCGGTTGCGCTGCTGGCGGGTCACCGCCCGGTCGGCGGAGGACCTGGACGGCCCCGAGCGCGAGTTCGTCCTGCGGATGCGTGCCGGGCCGGGGGTGTGGGACCTCGTGCGCGTCGCCGAGTGAGGGCGCGACGGGGCCGCTCGCGCGGGCGGCATCGGGGATCGGATCCGGGACCAGCGGGGAGTGGGGATGACGGTCGTGGTGGAGGGCCCGCCGGTGGCGCGGGCCGCGGTAGGCCTGCTGAGGCAGGCGAACGGGGCTCTGGCCGAGGCGCATCGGGAGGCGGACCCACTGCGTCGGTATCCGGCCGCCTACCTCGCGGCGCTGCGTGCGGCGGCCGCCGTGCTCGCGGTGCGGGCACGCCCGCAGTCGGCCGGGCGGCGCAGGCGGGCGGACCGCAACGCCTGGCACCTGCTGGCCGAGGTCGCGCCGGAGCTGGGGGAGTGGGCGGCGTTCTTCGCCTCGTGCTCGGCCACCCGAGCGGCGGCCGAGGCCGGCATCGCACGCCTGGTCGGGCAGCGGGAGGCGGACGACCTGCTGCGGCAGGCCGAGCAGTTCGTCGGGATCGTGCGGACCGTCGTGCCGGTCCGCTGACGCGACGTTCCGCGCCCGGTGTCAGGCGCCGGTGCGGGCGAGCAGCCGCCGGGCCAGGCCCGACCGCTCGCTGCGCAGGACGCGGCCGAGGAGGGACGCGAACAGCGCGGACACCTCTCTCGCGCCCGGGGTGTCCCACTGCTGGATGGGCAGGCAGGCGCCCTGTGCCTGCTGGATCGCCGAGCGGTCCGGGACGGTCGAGCTGAAGACCAGCGGGCCGAACAGCTCCCGGAGCTCGTTGATGCGGAACTGGTGCTCAGCGTTGCGCGGGCGCACGCGGTTGATCAGAACCCCGAGCGGCTGGAGGTCCGGATTGGCACGCTGGCGCTCGGACTGCACGGCGTCGAATGCCCGCTGCACGCCGGCGACGGCGAACATCGTCGGGTCGGTCACGAGGATGGCGCGCTGTGCCGCGGTGAGTGCGCTGCGCGTGAGCTGGCCGAGTGACGGCGGGCAGTCCACGATCACGAGCCGGTAGGGCGTCCCGTCGGGATCGGCGAGGAGCGGGTCGTCGTGCAGGTCCCCGGCCGAGCTCGCGGACACCGCCCGTCCGTCGCCGGAACCGGCTGTCTCGTGCCCCGGGTCCCTGCCCCGGCCCGATCCGCCGCTGCGGGCCTTCAACCGTTCGAGGGCCCGCGCGAGCGCCGCGAGCTGCTTGCCCTCCGGGTCCGGACGGTTGTGCCGTTCGGTCTCCTCGGAACCGACGACCACGTCCAGGCTCTCGCCCCAGCTGCTCGTCGAGATCGCCCGCATCAGGACCGAGCGGCGTGGCTCCTCCAGGACGTCCGCGACCGTGGCGCTCGTCGGCCCAGGATCGAGTGCCACGGTGGAGTTCGCCTGCGGGTCGAGATCGACGACGAGCGTGCGCAGACCGCGCTGCTCAGCGGCTCCCGCGAGCCCGAGCGCTACCGTGGTCTTGCCCACACCGCCCTTGAGGCTCACAACCGCGACGACCAGCACAAGGGCAACGTACCGCGCCGCATCCCGCCCGGATCCCCGGATCCGGGCGAAACGCCGATCGACCGGGTGGTGCGACCGCTCGCCGGCCGGGCGACCGGTCGAGCCGTGCGCCAAGCGGTCACACCCCGGATCCGGGAGTACTCCGATCGGGGCTACTTGGCCCGGGGATGAAGATCGGAACGGCCAGTCTTCAGGTCCGGCTAGTCGACTCGGCCCGAGACTCGTATCCTTGCCGGCAGACGCCCACCCCGGGCGCTCGTCGTGTCGTTCCGGCACTATGGAAGATGACCCGACAGGAAATGACTGAGTGCCGGAGGAAGCCGATGCCCCTCTCCGAGCACGAGCAGCGACTGCTCGACCAGATCGAGCGTGCTCTCTACGCCGAGGACCCCAAGTTCGCGTCCACCGTGCGCGGCGGCCGGATGCGCCCCCCGACGAAGCGGCGCCGCGTGCAGGGCTTCGCCCTGTTCGCCGTCGGCCTCGTGATGCTCGTGCTGGGCGTCGCGTTGCCGATGCTGTGGCTGGGTAGTTTTCCCGTACTCAGCGTGATCGGCTTCCTGGTGATGCTGGGCGGCGCCGTACTGGCCATCACCTCCGTCGGTGCCGGCTCGAAGGGTGCCGGTCCCGCCAAGTCGGCCGAACCGGACAAGAACCGCTTCACCGGCCGCATGGAGGAGCGCTTCCGGCGCCGCTTCGAGCAGGAGTGAGCCAGGCCGTCGCCACATTCCGCGCAGGTCAGACGGGCTGACCGCGCCGAACGGCTCGACGACGGAGCCCCACCGCAGCACCCATGCTCCGGTGGGGCTCCGTCGCGTCCGGGGCCGTAGCGTGGGGTCGGCGGTGCGGGTCGGCGCGCGGGCGGTCGTCCGCGCGGGGAGCCGGCGCAGGGGCCGTCGCGTCCGGGGCCGGTCGGGCACGTCGCCCCGCCGGCCGCTGACTCCCGCCCCCGTGCGCGCGAACGGCACGTACGGGAAGACCTATTTCCCGTACGTGCCGTTCGCGCGGGCCCCGATGCCAGGCGCCGCGGCTCCCCGCACGCCGATCCAGCCACGCCCCAGGCAGGCCCCGGGCCGGCCCCGACCCAGGCCCAAGTCAGGCCCGTCTCGGCCCCGGCCCGGTCGTTACGCGGCCATGATCACCAAAACTGTGGCGACGGGCTCATAGGTGAGCGTCATGTCCCACTCTTGGCGATCATGCTCGGAGTGCGCCGGGACGCACCCCGCGCGGCACGCATCCCGTTGAACACCGACCGTGGCAGCAGCATGCGCTTCCAGCCCAGCGGGTCCCTGGCCTCGATCCCGGTGCGCAACCCCTGCATCGCGGCGTCCAGCTGGTGCGGTGCGGGGTGCGCGAGGCCGTACCAGCTCGCCTCCACGGCGCCGACGAGCTGGCGGATCGACGCCTGCGCGGCGTCGTCGAGGCGGTGCTCGCGCACGATCCGGCGGGCGGCGGAGCGGACGGTGTCGCTGCGATGCCCCTGCACGCCGCGATCGGCGGACTCGGCGAGCAGCTCCTCCCAGGCCGCCGTCGCCGCGGCAGCTCCGCCGGTCGCGACGGTGGAGAGGCGGCGCCTACGCTGCAGGGCTCGCCAGCCGGCGGGCGCGGCGACGAGCACGCCCAGGACGGCGACCAGCACGAACGGCCACACCGGGATGTCGAGACCGGTCTCCTCCGGGGCCGATGCCTCGCCGGGCGCCGGCTCTGGTGGCTCGGGCTGCTGCGGCGGGGAGGCCGCGCCGTCGGGCTGCGGCTGCTCGGGCTCCTGCTGTTCCCCGGCGTCGCCGGAGCCGCTCTCCGCGCGGGCCTCCTGGACGTACGGCGGCTCGATGGTGCGGCCGTCCGAGAGCGGCGTGGGGTCGAACATCTGCCAGCCCTGACCCTCGAACCACACCTCGACCCAGGCGTGGGCGTCCGAGGTGCGGATCGTGCGGGCGTCCGGGTCGTCCGCGCCGGGGCTGCCGCCGGTGAACCCGATCGCGACGCGCGCGGGCACGCCCAGGGTGCGGAGCATGATCGCCATGGCGGAGGCGTACTGCTCGCAGTAGCCGATCCGCCCGACCGTGAGGAACTCGACGAGGGCGTCGTCGCCGTTGCCGGGCGCGGTCTGCAGGCTGTAGCGGAACGGCGAGCCGGGTGCGGTGAACCAGTCCAGGACGGCCATCGCGCGGTCGAAGTCCGTCGTGGCGCCCGCGGCGACCTGCTCGGCGAGGTCGCGCACGCGGGGATCGACGCCGCTGGTGACGAGGTTGTCCCCGTCCACCCCGCCCCGGCCCGCGGCGCGCAGCTCGGCCGCCGTGGGCGAGGGCAACGACGCCTCCTGCTCCCAGCCGCCCTCCTCGCGGGGCAGGGACGTGTAGGCGATGCCGCTCTCGGGGTCGTAGGCCCACGCCTCGTCGTCCACCCCCGTGACCAGCAGCGGATCCCCGTAGAGGGGCAGCCAGTAGTCCCGGTAGGCGATGTTCTCCACCTCGACGACGGCCTTCTCACCCGGCCCCGCGGGCACCGGCAGCGGCCCCGTGAGGTTGACGCCGCGGTCCGGTCGGCCCGCCTGCCAGCCGGTGTCCGGGACGTAGTCGCGCAGCGTCAGCGCCCGCAGGTAGGTGGGTCGTGGCAGGCCGCTGACCGACAGGAGATCCTCGGGTTGGGCGCGGGTGAGCTGCCCGCGCAGGGCGGTGAACGGGTCCAGGCCGATGTCGGCGCCCGCGCGGGGGCCCTCGGCGAAGCGGCCGTCCGTCCCGACCGGGCTCGCGACGACCCCGGCGAGCAGCGCGATCCCCACACCCGCCGCGGTGACGGCGACGGCGCCCGGCAGGCGGCGGCTGTTCGCACCGACGACGAGCAGGAGCCCGAACGCGGCGGCACCGGCGGCGAACGTCCACCAGGGCAGGAGGTCGTCGGCCAGGGCGGTGGGCACGGCGAAGGCGACGAGCAGGGCCACTCCGGCGGTCGCGGGCGCGCCCGCCACGACCGCCGCGAGGTGTGCCGCCACCGCGATCAGCCCGACCGCGAGCGTGACGAGGAAGGCGATCTCGGGCGTGAGCGGGACCGGTGACGGTGCGGTCTGGATCTGCGCGACCGCCCCGCCCGCGAGCGCGGCCATCTCCCCGAACGCCTCGGGGCCGGGGAGGACCCCGAGCACGGCCTCGTCGCAGAACAGGCCCGTGACCAGCAGCAGAAGGCCCGCCACCTGCCCGATCACGACGACGGGGGCGCCCAGCCCCGCGACGACCGTGCCGATCGCGGCCACCAGGAGCACTGCGGCGGCGGCGTAGCCGATCCAGCCGACGCCCTGGACGACGGCCGCGATCGGGGAGGACGCGAGCAGCACGGCGAGTGCCACCGCGAGCGACGGCAGCCACGGCAGCTCGGGCCGCACGGACTCCGGGGCCGGGGCCCTGCGGGGACGGGCGGGAGCGGAGAGGGCCATCGTCAGCCCCCCGCGCGGACGGCGGTGTGCAGCAGGTCCTCCCACGCCCGGCCCGGCGTGCTGTCCGCACCGGCCACGGTGACGTGCCAGTCCGCGCGCCGCAGCGCCGACGCGGCCGGGTCGACCGGCGGCGCCGCCGTCGTGGTGGCCGGATCCCAGGTGGCGACGTCGAGGAGCACCGCGTGCCCGGCGCCGGGGCAGGACGCGACCAGGGCGTCCAGCTGAGCAGGCTCGGCCGCGCCGAGGACGGCGAGGACGTCGCCGTGCGCGAGCGCGGGGCCGCCGAGCTCGCTTCGGGCCGACGGCCGCAGGGCGGCGAGCACGTCCAGGATCGCGTCCGCGGCGGCCGCGCCGGAGGACGGCTCGGTGCCCGTGGGGAAGCTGCCGTCCTCGAAGACGAGCGTGACGGGCTCGCCGCGGCGGATGAGATGCACGCAGATGCTCGCGGTCAGCTCGACGGCGAACTCCAGGCTGGACCCCGTGCCGCGCCCGCGGTGCGCGATGTCGCGCCGGTCCAGCAGCACGGTGATCGCGCCGCGCCACGGCCGCTCCTCGAGGCGCACCATGAGCTCGTCGTGGCGGGCGGTGCTGCGCCAGTGCACGCGACGCAGCTCGTCGCCGAGCCGGTACTCACGCACGAGGACGTCCGACTGGCCCATGCCCTGGTGCGACAGCGACGCCCCTGGCGTGCCCTCGCCGGCGCCGAGCGCCGGGGGAGTGCCCTGCAGCGGTGTCACCCGCGGCAGCACGAGCAGCCCCCGGGTGCCGCGGACCTCGCGTTCGAGCTCGGTGAGCCCCAGGGGGTCCGTGACGCGTGTGGTGAGCGGTCCGACCCGGTGCACGCCACGGCGCACCGGCCGCAGCGGATAGCGCAGCTCGACGCCCGTGCGCGGGGACAGGCGGTGGACGGTGAACCGGGGTGGGGCGTCGGCCTGGGGCCCCGCGGAGTCCGGGACGGTGTCGATCAGCTGCATCGAGCCGATGAGCGGGCCACCGGACAACCGCAGCGCGACGCCGGAGTCCGTACCCACGGGCAGCCGTTCGGGCGTGACCTGCCGCTGCACCTCGATCGCGCGCCGCGTCCATGCGGTGAGCGCGAGCGCGAGCAGCGGTAGCGCCGCGACGAACACCCCGACCCGGACCAGGTCGCGCTCGTTCAGCACGACCGCGCAGCCGATCGTCGCGATCCCGCCGGCCAGCAGGCAGCGCCCGCGCCCCGTGATGCCGGAGAACAGTCCGGGCGCGCCCTGCTGCACGCCCGTCAGGCCCCGCCGCCCGGCGCGGTGGGCGCCGGCAGCCGGGCGAGCAGGGCACGCACGAGGTCGGCCGCGGAGCGGCGGGCGGCCTGGGCGTCCGAGGTGAGCAGCAGGCGGTGGGCGAGCACCGGGACCGCGATCGCGTGGACGTCGTCGGGCACGACGAACCCCCGCCCGGAGAGCGCCGCCTGGGCCCGCGCCGCCCGGACGAGGTGCAGGGTGGCGCGCGGTGACGCCCCGAGCCGCAGCTCGGCGAGCCTGCGGGTGGAGGCCACGAGGTCCACGCAGTACTGGCGCACCTCCTGGCCCACGTGCACGTGGCGCACCGCCTCGATGGCCAGCCGCACCCGCTGCACGTCGACGACGGAGCGCAGGGTGGCGAGCGGGTCCGCGGCCGAGTGCTCGTCCACGATGGCCAGCTCGGCCACCGCGTCCGGGTAGCCGACGCTGACCCGGGCGGTGAACCGGTCGCGCTGCGCCTCGGGCAGCGGGTAGGTGCCGTCCATCTCGATCGGGTTCTGCGTGGCGACCACCATGAACGGCTCGGCCAGCGCGTACGTCACGCCGTCCACCGTGACCTGGTGCTCGGCCATGCACTCCAGGAGCGCGGACTGCGTCTTCGGCGACGCCCGGTTGATCTCGTCGGCGACGATGACGTTCGCGAACACCGGGCCGGGCCGGAACTCGAACTGCATCGACTGCCGGTTGTAGATCGAGACGCCGGTGACGTCTCCCGGCAGCAGGTCCGGCGTGAACTGGATGCGGCTCACCGAACAGTCGATGGACCGGGCCAGGGCCTTGGCCAGCGACGTCTTGCCGACACCGGGGACGTCCTCGACGAGCAGGTGGCCCTCGGAGAGCAGCGTCACCAGCGCGATGCGCACGACCTCCGGCTTGCCGACGAGCACGCGCTGCACGTTCGCGGCGACGCGGTGGGAGAAGTCGGCCACGTCGGCGAGCCCGGCGGGGCCGCCGTCCAGGCTGCGCGCGCCCGCGGGCCCGCTCGTCGTCGTCATGGCCGCCAGTCTGTCAAACGGTACGTACAGTGCCTGCGCTCGGTCGCCCCACCGGTGCCCCCACACCGCCCCACCGCCCTCCCCACACCGCTCCACCGCTGTCCCCACACCGCCCCACCGGGGCCGCAGCCGGCCGTCCGGCGTGCCGAAACCACCGCCCGTCGTGCGGATATCGACGGCCGGACGGGTGAACCGTCGCCGTCGAAGCGGGATGTGACGTACCCCGGGGGAGTGGAGGCCATCCGCCCCCCACTCGGCCCCACCGGCCCTGACCTGGCCGGATGCACATTCGCAGGCGGAAATCACGCCGCCGTTCCGGTTGACGGTGGGTGGAAGTGGGGTAATGTGGTGACCACTGGGGCGCAGCGGCGGACGTTGGGCCCCGGCCGGGTGGAGGTGAGGGCATGTTCCTCGGCACCTACACCCCCAAGCTGGACGACAAAGGGCGGCTCACGCTGCCGGCGAAGTTCCGCGACGAGCTGCGAGGTGGCCTGATGATCACGAAGGGGCAGGACCACTGCCTCTACGTCTTCACCAGGGAAGCCTTCACGGAGATGGCCCAGAAGGTCGCCTCCGCACCGCTGACCAGCGAGTCCGCCCGCGTCTTCCAGCGCAATCTCTTCTCGGGCACGGACGAGCAGCACCCGGACGCCCAGGGGCGGATCGCCATCACCCCTGAGCTGCGCCGGTATGCGGGGCTGTCCAAGGACTGCGTGGTGATCGGCGCCTTCACCCGGGCCGAGATCTGGGACGCGCAGGCCTGGCAGCGCTATCAGGACGAGCACGAGGAGACCTACGCGAAGGCGCAGGAGGAGGTACTGCCCGGGCTGCTCTAGCCGGGCCGAGCAACAACCGATTCGCCGCCGGTGCCACCGCCCGGCGACCCTGGCGCACTTCCCCGGTGTCAGGTTCGCCGGGCGGTGTCATCGAAGGGGTCATCGACGGGGTACGGGCGGTCCGGCTGGGGAGCGCGGACCGGTTCGGGGGACGCGGGGTCGGAGGTGAGGAATGGGGCAACACCCTCAGCACCCGGTGGACGGGGTGCAGGGCGCGCCGGCTGGGGCCAGGCACGTCCCGGTCCTCCTTCCCCGGGTCGCGGAGCTGCTCGCTCCGGCGCTGGCCGGCAGGCCCGCCGTGCTCGTGGACGCCACGCTGGGGCTGGGCGGACACGCGGCGGCCCTGCTGGCCGAGCACCCGCAGCTCACGCTCGTCGGGCTCGACCGCGACCAGCAGGCACTGGCCGTCGCCGGACGCAGGCTCGTCGCGTTCGCCGACCGCACGCACCTGGTCCACGCGGTGTACGACCGGATCGCGGACGTCCTCGCGGACCTGGACATCGTCCGGGTGGACGGTGTGCTGTTCGACCTCGGCGTCTCCTCACTGCAGCTCGACGCGGACGAGCGCGGCTTCGCCTACTCCCGCGACGCCGAGCTCGACATGCGGATGGACCCGACCACCGGTCCGACCGCGGCCGACGTGCTCAACACCTACCCGGTGGCCGACCTCGCCCGCATCCTGCGCGAGTACGGCGAGGAGCGGTTCGCGGGCCGGATCGCCGCCGCCGTCGTCCGCAGGCGGGCGTCGGCGCCCTGGGCGCGCAGCGGGGAGCTCGTCGACCTGCTCTACGCGGTGGTGCCCGCGGCCTCCCGGCGCACCGGCGGCCACCCGGCCAAGCGCACCTTCCAGGCGCTGCGCATCGAGGTCAACGGCGAGCTGGAGGCGTTGCGCACCGCCCTGCCCGCCGCGCTCGACGCGCTGGGCGCGGGTGGGCGGATCGTCGTCCTGTCCTACCACTCGCTCGAGGACCGCATCGTCAAGCGCGAGCTGGCCGAGCGCGCCCGGTCGCGCACCCCGGTGGACCTGCCGGTGGAGCTGCCGGGGCACGGCGCGGCGCTGCGGCTGCTCACCCGTGGCGGCGAGCCGGCCACGCCCGAGGAGATCGCGGACAACCCGCGCGCGGCCTCCGTGCGGCTGCGGGCCGCGGAGCGGATCGGGGACGCGGCGTGACCCACGGCCAGGACGTGGGCCCTGCGGCCCTCGGCAGTCATCCCGGACGTGCGGCCACGCCGCGCGGCCGGTGGCAGATCCGCCCGGCGGGCGGCGGCGAGGAGGACACATGGGCGCGGTGCTGAGCGAGCGGGCGACCGAGCGCACCCGGACGGCACGGCGTGGGCGGACGGGCGGCACGCGCACCTCCACCCGCGGGTCCGCGGGCTCGGGGCGGCAGCAGCGGGTCTCCGACCTCGTCGCGGACCGTGCGCGCGCGACCCGCACCGCCACGGTTCCGGCGCAGCGCGCGTCGACCGGGCTCGCCCCGTCGTCCACCCCGCAGCGACGGGCGGGCGGGAGCACCCCGCGCGCCACGCCGCGCCGGGCCGCCGCCCGGGGCAGCGCCGCCCGCGCCGAGCGGGCGGCCGCGGCGGGCCGGTCCCGCTACGTGCTCGTCATGATGGTGCTGCTCGGCACGGGCCTGGTGGCCACCCTGTGGCTGTCCACGGCGGCCGCGGCGGACTCCTACCGTCTCGACGAGGCCCGCACCAAGGCCCGCGAGATGGCCGAGCAGTCCGAGCGGCTGCACCGCGAGGTCGCCTCCCTCGCCTCGCCGACATCGCTGGCCGAGCGGGCCGGGCAGCTGGGCATGGTCGCGGTGCAGGATTCCGCGAGGCTCGTCGTCGAGCCGAGCGGTGAGGTCGAGGTGGTCGGCGAGCCCACGGCCGCCACCGTGCCCGCTCCGGTCGCGCCGCCCGCCGGGTCGGCGCCCGCCCGTCCCGTCCCGGCGGATCCCGGCACCTGCCCGGCACCGGCGGACGAGGGCAACACCGCGTCCACCTGCGAGGCCGGGGGGCAGGCAGGCGAAGGCACCGCGGAGGGCACGGCGGACGGCACCGGCGAGACCGGCGAGAACAGTGAGAACGGCGCGACCGGCGCGACCGGCGCGACCGGCGCGACAGGCGAGAATGCGGACACGCTGATCACGCCGGGCGCCGTGCCGTTCGCCGGGCCCCGCTCGCCGGGCGGCGCCACCAGCACCGCGGACGGGCCCACTGCGACCACCGCGACCACGGCGACCACGGCGACCACGGCGACCACGGCGACATCGACCACGGCCACGTCCACGGCGGGCGCGACCGGGTCCGCCCCGTCCGGTGCCGGCTCGGGCACCCCGAACACCCCCGGGCCCGCCGGGGCCGGGGCGGGCGCCCCCGCCCCGGGTGACGGCTGATGCCGTCCGCCCCACCCCGCCCGCGGCCGTCCGGCACCCGCGGACCCGCCGCCCCGGCGGCGCGGGCAGGTCGTACGGCGCGACGCCCCGACGGGCCGACGCTGCGGCTGCGCCTCGCGCACCTACTGGTGGCGGCGATGCTGGCCGTGGCGGGGCTCAAGCTCGTCGTGGTGCAGGCGCTGGAGTCGGGCGAGCTGCGCGCGGACTCCGCCCGCCAGCGCACCACGGAGATCAGCATCCCGGCGGAACGGGGCGCGATCCTGGATCGCACCGGAGCGCCGCTGGCCTTCAGCGTCGAGGCGCGGGCCCTCGTGGCCAACCCGCGGATGATCGCGCGGAACAGGGGCCCGGACGCGGCGGCCTACGCGGCGGAGATGGCGGCGGCGATCGCGCTGGCCACGGGCCAGAACCAGGCGGACCTGCTGGCCCAGCTCACCTCGGACCGCGGCTACGTGGTGCTCGCGAAGCTCGTCGACCCGGACGTGGCGCGCGCGCTGCGCGAGCGCTTCCCGGAGATCGCGATCGAGCAGCGCGAGTCGCGGCAGTACCCCGGCGGCACGCTCGCGTCGAGCGTCGTGGGGATGGCCTCGTGGAACGCCGACGCCCACCAGCTCTCGGGGCTCGTCGGCCTGGAGAGCGCGCAGGACAAGCTCCTGGCGGGTGCGGACGGCGTGCAGGTGGTCGACACCGCAGAGGACGGCACGACGGTCATTCCCGGCAGCACCCGCTTCGAGCGCCCGGCGGTGCCCGGCTCGGACATCCAGCTCACCCTGGACGCCGACCTGCAGTACACGGTGCAGCGGCTGCTGTCCCAGGAGGTCGCGCGGATCAACCCGAAGGGCGCCTCGGTCGTCGTGCTGGACGCACGGTCGGGCGAGGTCCTCGCGATGGCGAACAAGCACGCGTTCGATCCGCGCGATCCCGCGTCCATCAGCGGCGACCAGCTCGGCAACGAGGCGGTGACGACGCCGTACGAGCCGGGCTCCGTCGCGAAGGTCATGACGATGGCCGGCGTGCTGGAGTACGGCCTGGCGCGCCCGGACGAGATCCTCGAGGTCCCGGGCAACATCAGGGTCGCTGACCGCACGATCAACGACGCGTGGGACCACGGCACCCAGCCGTTCACGGTGACGGGCATCCTCTCGAAGTCGTCGAACGTGGGCACGATCATGCTGGCGCAGCGGCTGGGCGAGGACCGGTGGTCCGACATCGTCACGCGGTTCGGGCTCGGCAGCCGCACCGGCGTGGGCCTGCCCGGCGAGAGCGCGGGCCGCGTGCCGCCGCGCGACTCGTGGTCGGGCTCGACGTTCGGCAACCTGCCGATCGGCCAGGGCCTGTCGATGACGCCGCTGCAGGTGGCGGGGATGTTCCAGACGATCGCGAACGACGGGGTGCGGGTTCCGCCGCGGATCGTGGCCGCGACGATCGCGCCAGGTGGGGTGCGCTCGGAGACGCCGCCGCCCGCACCGGTGCGGGTGGTATCGGCGCAGGCGGCCACCGAGCTGCGGACGATGATGACGGGCGTCACCCAGGATGCGCCGGGGCAGACCGGCACCGCGCCCGAGGCGGCGGTGCCGGGCTACCAGGTGGCCGGCAAGACGGGTACGGCACAGCAGGTCGACCCGGGCTGCGGCTGCTACGTCCGGGGCCGCTACTGGATCACGTTCGGCGGCATCCTGCCCGCGGATCACCCGCGCTACGTCGTCGTGGTCATGTACGACGCCCCGCCGGGGGCCGAGCACGCGGGTCCGCTGTTCCAGGACATCGCCGCCTATCTCGCGCAGCGCGAGCGGCTTCCGGTGAGCACCGAGCAGCCGCCGCCGCTCCTGCTGCTGCCGCCGCACTGATCGGCGGCAGGGGCACCGGGCGGGGCTGGCCGGCCCTGCAGGCACTGACCTGCGGTTCCCGTCGCCGCAGTGGACCGTCGATCGGACCGTTCGGACCGGTCGGCGACCGCAGTCGCGGTGCTCCGCGGCGCGCGCGGGGGGCGTCGGGAGGGCCGGTAACCTCCCGCACCGTGCCGGCCGCCCGCTCCACCGCGTCCAGCCCCTCAGGGGCTCCGTCCGGGACGCCCCGGCCGGCCGGGGTCGCGCCCGTCGGCCTGGACACGCTGGCCGCCGTCGCGGGGATCACGCCCGTCACCGGGCCGCCGGTGACCGGGATCACGTTGCGCGCCGCCGACGCCCGTCCCGGCGACCTGTTCGCCGCCCTTCCCGGTGCGCGCCACCACGGCGCGGACTTCGCCGCCGACGCCCTCGCGGCGGGGGCGGTCGCGATCCTCACCGACCCCGCGGGGGCGGCCCGGCTGGACGACGGGGTGCCGGCGCTCGTGCATCCCGCGCCGCGGCAGGTCCTCGGCCGGGTCAGCGCGCGGGTGTACGGGGACCCGACGCAAGCGCTTTCGGTCGTCGGGATCACCGGGACCAGCGGAAAGACGACGGTCGCGCACCTCGTGGAGGCGGGGCTCGCCGCGGCGGGCCGTGTCCCGGGGCTGGTCGGCACGGTCGGCACCCGGATCGCCGGGGAGCCGTTGCCGGGCGGCCTCACCACGCCGGAGGCGCCGGACCTGCAGGCCGCGTTCGCGCTGATGCGCGAGGCCGGGGTCACCCACGTGGCGATGGAGGTGTCGAGCCACGCGCTGGCGATGGGCCGGGTGGACGGCACGCGCTTCGCGGTCGGCGCCTTCACCAACCTGTCGCAGGACCACCTGGACTTCCACCCGGACATGGAGGACTACTTCGCCACGAAGGCCCGCCTGTTCGGGATCGCGGAGCGCGCGGTGATCTGCACCGAGGACGGCTGGGGCAGGCGGCTGGCGGCCCGGGTCCCGGGCGCGGTGACCGTCGGTGACGGGGGCGTCTGGTCCGCGGCCGGAGTCCGCACCGCGGCGGACGGCGCCCAGTCGTTCACCGCCCGGGGCCCGGACGGCCCGGTGCCGGTGCGGCTGCGCCTGCCGGGCGCCTACAACGTGACGAACGCGCTGGTGGCGCTCGCCTGCCTGGATCTCGTCGGGGTCGCGCCCGCTGCGGCGGCCGCCGGGTTCGCCACGGCGGAGGTCCCCGGCCGGATGCAGCGGATCGACGCCGGGCAGGCCTACCTCGCGGTCGTCGACTACGCCCACAAGCCGGCGGCCGTCGCCGCGTTGCTGGACGCGCTGCGCGCGCAGGTGCCGGGGCGGCTGCTCGTGGTGCTGGGCTGCGGTGGCGACCGGGACGCCGGCAAGCGCCCGCTGATGGGCGCGGCGGCGGCGAGCCGCGCCGAGCTGCTCGTCGTCACCGACGACAACCCCCGCAGCGAGGAGCCCGCCGCGATCCGGGCCGCGATGCTCGCCGGGGCCCGCCCGGTGGCCGTGGGTGAGGTGCTGGAGATCGGCGACCGGCGGTCGGCGATCATGGCGGCCGTCGCCCGCGCCGAGCCGGGCGACGCCGTGGTGGTGGCGGGCAAGGGACACGAGACCGGACAGGACGTCGGCGGGGTGCGCCACCCGTTCGACGACGCCCGCGAGCTCGCCGCGGCGATCACGGCGGCGAGTCCGGAATCGACCATCAGCACGGAGATGAAGGGCGAGTGAGCATCGACCGAGCTCTGGCGAGGGAGGAGCGGAGCGAGTCCGGAATCGACCATCAGCACCGAGAGGACGACATGATCGAGATGCGGCTGGCCGAGGTCGCCGCGGTGACCGGGGGCCGCCTGCACCGGGCCACCGGGGACGAGCGGGTCGCCGCCGTCGCGTTCGACTCGCGCGCCGTCGGGCCGGGCGGGCTGTTCGCGGCGCTTCCCGGTGAGCGGGTCGACGGCCACGACTTCGCCGCGGCCGCCGCAGCACAGGGCGCGGTGGTGCTCGCTGGCCGGGACGTGGACGCCCCCGCGGTCGTGGTGCCGCCCGCCCCACCCGGGTCGCTGGCCGCCGGCAGCTACCTCGCCGCGAGCGACCGGGACGGCTCGGGTGCGGCGGTGCTCGCGGCGCTGGCGGCGCTCGCCCGCGCCACGGTCGAGCGCGTCGCGGGCCTCGCCGTCGTCGGGATCACCGGCAGCTCGGGGAAGACGTCGACGAAGGACCTGCTCGCGGCCGTGCTCGCGCCGCTGGGTCCGACGGTCGCCCCCGCCGGGTCGTTCAACAACGAGCTGGGGCTGCCGATGACGGCCCTGCGGGTGGACGCGGGCACCCGCCACCTGGTGCTGGAGATGTCCTCGCGCGGCCCGGGCCACATCGCGGCGCTGTGCGCGGTGGCGCCGCCGCGGATCGGGGTGGTGCTCAACGTGGGCTCCGCGCACGTGGGCGAGTTCGGGTCCCGCGAGGCGATCGCGGCGGCCAAGGGCGAGCTGGTCGAGGCGCTGCCCGACGCTGACCAGGGCGGGGTCGCCGTCCTCAACGCCGACGACCCGCTCGTCGCCGCGATGGCGTCGAGGACCGCCGCCCGCGTCGTCACGGTGGGCCGCGTCGCCGCGGCCGACGTCCGCGCGAGCGACGTCCGGCTGGAGCGGGGGCGGGCGCGGTTCCGGCTCGTCGCACCGGCGGGGGAGGCCGACGTGGCGCTGCAGCTCGTCGGCCCGCACCACGTGGGCAACGCGCTGGCGGTCGCGGCGGTCGCGCTGGAGCTCGGTGCCACGCCCGAGGGCGTGGCCGGGTCGCTGTCGGCGGCGTCGCCGGTGTCGCGGTGGCGGATGGAGGTCGCGGAGCGCGCGGACGGCGTCACGGTCGTGAACGACGCCTACAACGCGAACCCCGAGTCCATGCGCGCGGCGCTGGAAGCGCTGGTCGGGCTCGCGGGTCCGCGCCGGACGTGGGCCGTCCTCGGACGGATGGCGGAGCTGGGCGCGCTCGCCCCGGCCGCGCACGCGGCCGTCGCGGACGCCGCGCGGGAGCTGCGGGTCGCGCACGTGCTCGCGGTCGGCGCGCCCGAGTACGGCGCCCGCACGGTGCCCGACGCCGCCGCGGCCGCCGAGGTGCTGGCGGCGGAGCTGCGGCCCGGTGACGTCGTGCTGGTCAAGGCGTCGCGCGCGGCCGGGCTGGAGCGGGTCGCAGAGGCCCTGCTGGCCGGCGGAGCGACCCGGTGAGGGGCGTCTTCGTCGCCGCGGGCGTCGCCCTGGCCGTGTCGATCCTGCTCACGCCCTACCTGATCCGGTTCTTCGCCCGCCAGGGCTTCGGGCAGGAGATCCGGGCGGAGGGCCCGCAGAGCCACCAGTCCAAGCGGGGCACCCCGACGATGGGCGGCGTCGCGATCCTCGTCGCGATCTGGGTGGGCTACCTCCTCGCGCATCTCGTCGCGGAGGAGGACATCACCGCATCGGCGCTGCTGGTGCTGTTCCTCACCACGGCGCTGGGCGTCGTCGGGTTCCTCGACGACTTCCTCAAGCTGCGCCGCAGGCGCAACCTCGGGCTGAACAAGACCTCGAAGCTGGTCGGCCAGTTCGTCACGTCGGTGATCTTCGGGATCCTCGCGCTGCGGTTCGTCAACGCACGTGGGCTCTCCCCGGCCTCGGACAACCTGTCGTTCGTCCGCGACATCGCGGTGCTCTCCTTCGGTGCCCTGGGGTTCATCCTGTTCGCCTACCTCGTCATCGCGGCCTGGTCGAACGCCGTGAACCTCACCGACGGGCTGGACGGGCTCGCCGCGGGCACGGCGGCGATGGTGCTCGGCACGTACGTGATCATCGGGTTCTGGCAGTTCCGCAACTCGTGCGCCCTGGCGAACCTGCCCGGCTGCTACCAGGTGCGGGACCCGCTGGACGTGGCGTTCGTCGCCGCCGCGGCGATGGGCGGCTGCATCGGGTTCCTGTGGTGGAACGCCGCGCCCGCCCGGATCTTCATGGGTGACACCGGCTCGCTCGCCCTCGGCGGGTTGATCGCGGGGCTGTCGATCGTCACGCACACGGAGCTGCTGCTCGTCGTCATCGGCGGGGTGTTCGTGGTGGAGGCGCTGTCGGTGGCGCTGCAGATCGCCGTGTTCCGCTCGACGCGAAGGCGGCTGTTCCGGATGGCCCCGTTCCATCACCACTTCGAGCTCGCGGGATGGGCGGAGACGACGGTGATCATCCGGTTCTGGCTGCTCGCGGCCATGTGTGCCGCGCTCGGGCTGGGACTGTTCTACAGCGAGTGGCTGAACGCCCCGGCCGGGTTCTGACGGCCCGGCGCGGATCATCACCCGTACGCCGGAGCCGCACGGCCGTTCCGGTGCGCGCGCTGGGAGGATTTCGGCGATGCACGCGAACCCGATCCCGAACGCCCCGGAAGGGACGCTGCCCGCCCTGGACCTCGACGTCCTGCGGGGGCGGCGGGTGCTCGTCGCGGGCGCCGGGGTGTCCGGGCTCGCCGCGGCGGCCGCGCTCGTCGAGCTGGGGGCGCGGGTCACCCTGTCCGATGCCGTCCCGGAGCGGCTCGCGGACCTGCCGCCGGGCGTCGAGGAGGGTCGCGACGGCGAGATCCCCGCCGGCACGACCCTCGTCGTCACGGGCCCCGGTCGCCGCCCGGATCACCCGCTCGTCGCCGCGGCGGCCGCCGCGGGCGTCGCCATGGTCGGTGAGCCGGAGCTCGCGTGGTGGATCGGTGCCGCCCGGCCGGTGCCGCCCGTCTGGCTCGCCGTCACGGGCACCAACGGCAAGACCACCACCGTCGGGATGCTCGCCACGATCCTGCGCGCCGCCGGCCACGACGCCTTGGCCTGCGGGAACATCGGCTACCCGCTGGTGGACGCCGTGCGGGCAGGGCACGGTGTGCTGGCGGTGGAGCTGTCGAGCTTCCAGCTGCACTGGTCGCCGTCGCTGCGCCCGGCCGCGGGCTGCGTGCTCAACGTCGCCGAGGACCACCTGGACTGGCACGGCTCGATGGCCGCCTACGCCGCCGCGAAGGCCCGCGTGCTGGACGCGCCCGTCGCCGTCGCCGGGATCGACGATCCCGCCGCGGCCGCGCTGCTGGAGGCGGCACCGGCGCCGCGCAAGGTCGGGATCACGCTCGCCCCGCCCCTGCCGGGCCGGCTCGGGATCGCCGACGGCGTGCTCGTCGACCGGGCCTTCGATCCCACCGGGCACGGGGTCGATCTCTGCCCGGTCGAGGACGTCCACCCCGCGGGCCCGCCCGGGCTCACCGACGCGCTCGCGGCCGCTGCCCTCGCCCGCGCGTACGGGGTGGCGCCCGGGGCGGTCGCGGCAGGACTCGGGGGCTTCCGGCCGGGCGCACACCGCTGCGCGGACGCGGGCACCGTCGCGGGCGTCCGCTACGTCGACGACTCGAAGGCCACGAACCCGCACGCCGCGGACGCGTCCCTGGCCGCCCAACCCCCGGGGCGGATCGTGTGGATCGCGGGAGGGCTGCTGAAGGGCGCTGACGTGGACGGCCTCGTCGCCCGCCACGCGGGACGCCTGCGGGCCGCCGTGGTGATCGGCACCGAGCGCCGGGAGATCGTCGCCGCACTCGCGCGACACGCGCCCGACGTCCCCGTGGCGGAGGTCGTCGCGGGCGAGGATGCCGGTGTGGAGGGCACGGTGGACGGACCCGGGGTGGGCGTGATGGAGCAGGCGGTGCGCCGAGCGGCGGCGCTCGCGCGCCCCGGCGACGTCGTGCTCCTCGCTCCCGCGGCCGCGTCCATGGACCAGTTCACCGACTACGGGGAGCGCGGCCGCGCGTTCGCCGCCGCGGTCGGGCGGCTTCCCGGGTCGGCGCAGGAGGCCGGGTGGTGAGGTCCGTGAAGCCGCCGCCGCCCGGCGGGCTGCGCATGGCCGTCGGCCGCGCCGTCGTGGGCCTGCAGCAGTACCTGCGCCGCCCGCTCACGTCGCTGCACCTCGTGTTCGGGGTGTTCGGGCTCCTCACGCTCTTCGGCCTGGTCATGGTGCTGTCCGCGTCGTCGGTCACCTCCTACACCGCGGACGGCTCGTCGTACTCGGTGTTCGCGCGCCAGCTGATGTTCTGCGTGCCCGGGCTCGCGATGTTCTGGCTGGGCCTGCGGATCAGCCCCAAGGCGCTGCGGAAGGCGGCGCCGGCACTGATGGTCGTCGGCATCGTCGCGCTGGTCGCGGTGCTCGTCGTCGGGGTCGAGCGCAACGGCTCCAAGGCGTGGTTCGCGCTCGGCGCGTTCTCGGTGCAGCCGTCCGAGGCGGTGAAGGTGGCGCTCACCCTGTGGGGGGCACACATCCTGGCGTCCCGCCAGGCGGTGATCCACAACTGGCGGTACGCGCTCAGCCCGGTCGTCCCGGTCACGGTCCTGATCTTCACGCTGCTCGTCCTGCAGCCCGACCTCGGCATGACGGTCTCCGTGGGCATCGTGCTCGTCGCGCTGCTGTACTTCGGCGGCGCCCCGATGCGGCTCATCGCCGCGATCACGGTCGGCGGCATGGCCGGCGCCGTCGTGCTCGGTCTCACGGCCGGCTACCGGGCCAGCCGCATCGCCGCGTTCCTCGACCCGGACTCCGCGGACCCGCTCGCCGCGGGCTTCCAGGCCCGCCAGGCCCTCTACTCGCTCGCCGACGGGGGCCTGTTCGGCGTCGGCCTCGGCCAGGGCCGCGCGAAGTGGAGCTACCTGCCCAACGCGCACAACGACTTCATCTTCGCCATCATCGGAGAGGAGCTGGGTTTCGTCGGCGCGCTGGCCGTCCTCGGCCTGTTCGCCACGCTGGCCTACACGGGCTACCGGATCGCCGCCCGCTCGACCGATCCCTGGCTCAAGATCGTCGTCGCGACGTCCACCACGTGGCTGGTCGTCCAGGCGGGGATCAACATCGGGTACGTCGTGGGGCTGCTGCCGGTCACCGGCCTGCAGCTGCCGCTGATCTCCTCCGGAGGCACCTCGCTGGTGGTCACCATGTTCGTGTTCGGATTGCTCGCCAACGCCGCGCGCCACGAGCCCGAGGCCGTCGCGGTGCTGCGCCGCGCCGACAAGGCCGGCGAGCAGCGCGTCTGGCGCCGTCTCGGCATCCGCCCGCCCCGGCCGTACCGCGTGCCGTCGAAGGGCAGGGGGGTGCGCCGGTGACGCTCTCGGTCGTCGTGGCGGGCGGGGGCAGCGCCGGGCACATCGAACCGGCCCTCGCCCTCGCCGACGCCGTCCGCCGCCTGGTCCCGGACGCCCGCGTCACCGCGCTCGGAACCGAACGCGGGCTCGACACCACGCTCGTCCCGGCCCGCGGCTACCCGCTGGAGCTCATCCCGCCCGTCCCGCTGCCGCGCAAGCCCTCGGTCGATCTGCTGCGCCTGCCCGGGAAGGTGCGGGCCGCGGTCGGCCGGGTCCGGCGGGTGCTCGACGACGTGGGTGCGGACGTCGTCGTCGGGTTCGGGGGGTACGTCGCGCTGCCCGCCTACCTCGGCGCCCGGGGGCGCGTCCCGATCGTCGTGCACGAGGCGAACGCGCGGGCGGGCCTGGCGAACAAGGTGGGCGCCCGGTTCGCGCGGCGGGTCGTCGCGGCCGTGCCCGGCAGCGGCCTCGCGAACGCCGAGGTGCTCGGCATCCCGCTGCGCCGCGCCGTCACCACCCTGGACC
>NZ_JBFWVQ010000039.1:0-49873 GCF_050246655.1 Pseudonocardia sp. | reverse complement strand
AATCGGCGTATCCACCACCCGACGCGGACCGAACTTGTCCAAAAACCCCTTCGTCACCTTGAACGCGCCACCGAACTGCCCCACATCCTCACCAATGATGAAGACATCCGGATCACGATCCATCTCGGCGTCCAGGGCTCGGCCGATCGCTTCCAGGTAGGTGAGCTGCCCGTCAGTACTCATGGTCGGCTCCGCTTCCGGTGGGTGTGCTCAGTCGGCATAGACGCCGTCCTCGATCCCGGCCGGGTCCGGCATGGGATCGGCGAGCGCCTTCTTGCGCGCCTCGATCGCCTGCAGGCGGGCCGCCTGCCGGATGCCCTCGGCCGCGTCGGCGTCGAGCACCCCCGCCGAGATCAACGTCTTCTCGTACAGCGCGACGGGGTCGCGCTCGCTCCAGTCGGCCAGCATCTCCCGCGGCACGTAGTCGGCGGGATCGTGCTCGGCGTGCCCGTGCATCCGCATCGTGACGGCCTCGACGATCGACGGGCCCTCGCCCGCGCGAGCCCGGGCCACCGCCGTGGCCGTCGCGGTGTGCACCGCGAGCGGGTCCGTGCCGTCCACCCGCACCCCGGGTATCCCGTACGCCACGGCCTTCGTCGCGAAGTCCACCGACGCCGAGGTCAGGCTCAACGGCGTGGAATAGGCGAACTGGTTGTTCTCGATCACGAAGATGCACGGCAGCTTCTGCACCGACGCGATCGTCAGCGACTCGTGGAAGTCCGCCCGCGAGGTGGACCCGTCGCCGCAGTAGGCCAGCGCGACCCGGTCCTCGCCGCGGTACTTCGCCGCGAACGCCATCCCGGTCGCGACGGGGAAGTTCGCCGGGATGTGGCTGGGCGGGTTGTAGATGCCGAGATCGAGCCGCCCGTAGTGCAGCGTCCCGTCCCGACCCCCGGTCGGCGAGGTCGCCTTGCCCATGAAACTCGCCATCACCTGCCACGGCTCCATCCCCCGCCACAGGTGCGCACCGAGATCCCGGTGCAGCGGCGCGAGGTAGTCGTCGGGGCGCAGCGCCGACGCGGTCCCGACGGCGATGGCCTCGTGCCAATGGCCCGTGTAGAGCGAACCGAGCAGATCGCCGCCCTTGTACATGGCGACCATCCGGTCCTCGACCGCCCGCATCAGCACCATCGTCTCGAAGATCCGTACGGCGAGGTCGTCGTCGACGGCGAGCTTCGGCTTCGCCGGGCGGGTACGCGTGTTGGCCATTCGACCTCCTCGTGCCATCAGCGGTAGAGCGGCAGCGCGTCCACCGGCCACCCCAGGTTGTGCACCGGGTAGGTGCGGATCTTCGGTTCCGGGAGGCCGCTCTCGGCGAGCACGCGGCGGAAGTCGTCGTTGCCCACGAACGTGTCGAACGCCTCGGCGGAGTTCCACACGTCGACGACCATGAACCCGTACTCCCGCGGCACCGCCAGGTGGACGACCGGCCGGGCCGAGGACACGGCGACGACCTTGCGCAGGACCTCGTCGTAGGCGACGGCGAGCTCGTCGGAATCGCCGTGGAAGTCGAACACCGCCATCATGGCGTCGGCCATCGTGTTCACCGTGGCTCTCGGCTGAAGAACCGCACGAGCATCGCGTTGAAGTCCGCGGCCCACTCGATCTGGCTCCAGTGCCCGCAGCGGCCGAACACGTGCAGCTCGGAGCGTTCGATGAGCGCGTTCAGCCGGTGGGCGTTCTCCAGCGGGATCACCTTGTCGTCCCGCCCGTGCACGATCAACGTCTCGTGCGGGATCTCCTGGATCCGCTCCTCCGGCGTGGCCATGGACTCGACCCACCGCTGGCGTGGCGCGGGGAACATCTCGGCCCACGCCTCCTGCACTCCGGGCTCCGACGCGGCCCGGTACCGGACCTCGGCCAGTTCGTCGCTGACCAGCTCGCGGCTGTAGGCCATGCGGTCGAGCACCTGGCGCATCGTCTCGATGCCCGGCTCGTAGCCCCAGACGAAGTCCAGTCCCTCGGTGATCGGGAACTCGACGCCCATCGCGCCCATCAGCGCGAGCTTGTCCACCCGCTGCGGGTGCTCCACCGCCACCCGCAGGGCGAGGCCGCCCCCGAAGCTGTTGCCCACCAGCGAGACGCGCTCCAGGCCGAGCGCGTCCAGGAAACCGATGATCTGGTCCGTCCAGCGCTTCATGCCGTAGTCGCCCGGCTTGTCGCTGAACCCGAACCCGGCCATGTCCGGCGCGAGTACCCGGAAGTGCTGGGCCAGGTCCGGGATCGTCAGCCGCCAGTTCGCATAGGCACTGACGCCGGGCCCCGAACCGTGCACGAGGACGACCGGCGCGCCCTGTCCCGCGTCCAGGTAGTTGGTCGTGACGCCGCCCGCGTCGATGCTCGCGCCGATCTCGGGCCGCTGTGCGTCAGCCATTGCTCGTCTCCTCAGTGTTCTGTTCGAGAAGCTCGACGTTCTGTTCGAGAAGCTCGACGTTCTGTTCGAGAAGCTCGACGTTCTGTTCGAGAAGCTCGACGACGAGGTCCTCGATCGTCGCCTCGTCCGCCGGTGCGACCGGCGAGCTGCTGTGCTGGTAGGACCGGTCGAGCTCGACCCATCCCTTCCGGTCCACCTGGGACAGCCAGATCCGGGCTGACCGGTCCCGGCAGCGCAGGACGAAGGCGAGCTGCCCGGTGCCGTACTCGTCCTGCAGGTGAAGGGGTCCGTCCGGCAGCATCGCGTTGGCCTCGGCGATCACCTGCTCGGCCCGGCACCGCAGGTAGAACCACTCGTCGGTGGCCTCGGCGATCGGGTGCAGCGTGCTGGGCCGGACGCGGGGGCGCTCCTCGCGGCCCACCTCGCCGGCCGCCCGGACGCGGAGCATGAAGGGAGTGAAGACGACGTCCCGCTGGCTCAGTTCCACGGTGGTGCTCACCCCTTCAACAGAGGGCTGCGGACCCCGCCGGTCGCCTTGTCCGAGGCGTCGAAGAAGTCCTCGCGGTAGATGTCCTTCGGGAACAGCCGCTTCTTCATCAGCGTCTTCAACGCCGCCTCGACCATCGGCGGCGGACCGCACAGGTACGCGGTGTGCCCCCGACAGGTCTCGAAGTCGGCGGCGACCACGTCGGTGACCATGCCCGTCGGCCCGTCCCACTCGTCGTCGGACAGGCACGGCCGGTAGGTGAACTGCTCCGGATGCTTGTCCGCGAGCCGCTCGAAGAACTCGACGTCGTACAGGTCATCCCTGCTGCGGGCGCCCTGGTAGAGGTGGATCCGTTGCTCGAGGCCACCTTCCAGGACGTGGCGGACGATCGACTTCAGCGGTGCGAGTCCGGTCCCCCCGCCGATGAGGATCATCGGCTGGGGCCGGGCCGCCCGCAGGAAGAAGCGCCCGTACGGGCCGGACAGCGTGACGGTGTCGCCGACGGCGAGGTCCTTGAAGATCCAACCGTCGGTGCCGAGGCCGCCGGGTGTGCGGCGGACCTGCAGCTCGACCCGGCGCGGCTCGCTCGGCGGGTTCGCCATCGAGTAGGTACGGGTCACCCCCTTGCCCGGCACGTCGATGGCGAGGTACTGGCCGGGGTTGAACGGCATGTCGTGATCGAGGTCGATCACGAGCCTGCGGGTGGCGCGGGCGATGTCGTCGAGGGCCGCGACGGTGCCGGTGTAGTCCTGCACCGGGTGGTGGGTCACGCCCTCCTCGAACTCGACGTCGGCCTCGATCGTGACGTCCGACGACGGCGTCGCGACGCACACGAGGGTCTTGCCCTCGTTGCGCTCGAACTCCATCAGCGCGAAGTCCGAGGCGTCGTTGTGCTCCACGTCGCCGTCGAGGACGTCCACCTTGCACGTCCCGCAGGTGCCGTGCGTGCACGCGTGGGGCAGCCACACGCCGGCACGCAGGCAGGCGTCCAGGATCGGCTGGTCGGACCGGCACTCGACCTCGCGCTCGAGTGGCTCGATGGTGATCGTGAACGTCTCGCTCACGCGAGCTCCTTCCGAAGGGACGGGCCGTTCGCGGGCTCCGGCCGTGCACGGGAACCCGCGAACGACGCGGTCGGCGCGGCTTCTTACGTGAAGACCGACATGAAGGTGTCGTTGAGCTCGCGCTGGATGTAGAAGATGCCTCTGGCGATCTGGTCCTCGGTCCAGCTGATGGTCGGGAAGTCCGGTCCGGTGCGGTAGCCGAGACCGGCGAACACCTCGTTGCGGTTGCCGGAGGGGTCGAAGAAGTAGATCGTCGTGCCGCGGGTGATGCCGTGCCGGGTCGGCCCGTAGTCGATCGACACGTCGTCCATGCTCATGATGTCCCCGGCCCGCAGGATCGCGTTCCAGTCCTCCAGGAAGAACGCGAAGTGGTGCAGCTTGGCGTTCGGGCCCTTCACGACCGCGAAGTCGTGCGGCGACTCCCCGCAGGACAGCCACGAGCCCAGCAGTTCCGGGTTGGACGGGTTGGTGATGGCCCGCTCCGCCGCGTGGAAGCCGAGGACCTCCGTGAAGAACCGCTCGACGGTCGCCGGGTCCTCGGCCGGGATCAGCGCATGGTCGATCCAGCGGGCGGCGATGCCGCGCTGGTCACGGGGCCACGGATCGGGGTTCAGCGCGCCCGTCTCCGTGCCGCCGTACTCGATGTCGGTGAACAGCTCGATCCGCTGATCCGACGGCAGGGTGATCGCGACCCCGTCGCCGACCGTCAGGTTCTCGCCCTTGCTGACCCGGCCGGTCCTCACCCCGAACTGCTGGGCCGCCTTCTCGTACTCGACGAGGTCGTCCTCGCTCTTGCACTTGTAGCCGAGCTTGACCAGCCCGACCCCGCCTTCCTCCAACACCAGGGAGTGGTGGTCCCACTCGTCCCAGCACTTGAGGTGGAGCTTGCCGGGTTCCTCGTGCACCACCTTCATGCCCATGGTGTTGGTGTAGTGGTTGCGGGCCTCTTCCAGGTCGGTCACCCGGATGTGGACGAAACCGAGCCTGAGCACGCTCATCTCATGATTCCTTTCGATCGACGTCCGCCGACGCGCTTCCGAGGGAAGCGAAGCCGTAGGGCAGGACCCGGCGAAGCTTGTCGCCTTCCTGCAACTCGATGACGATGTTGGTGATCGGTACGGCGCGGCAGCTGAGGCAGATTCCCTCGACCTTCTCCTCGTCGCTGAGCACGCTCTCGGCAACCGTCCGCTCGTAGGTGACCTCGCCGAGCGACAGCTGCACCTTGCAGATGCCGCATCCGCCGCGCCGGCAGCCGACGCGGTACCTGAGTCCGGCCCGGCCCAACGCCGCCAGCACCGTTTCCCCGTCGCGGGTGGGGATGCTGACGCCGTCGGGCAGGACGGTCACGTCCGGCATCCTCAGGTCCGGAACGCGATGAGACCCTTGTGGCCGACCCCGGTGCTTTCCAGGGTCGTCGTGGCGTCCGGGGTGAACGGCTGGCCGTTGACGTGCCAGTCGGTCGGTGCCGACGGGTCGTACTCGGGGTCCGACCCCGCGAACGCGTCGATCATCGTCGCCTTGAAGTCCGACCACGGCATCGCCTTCGGAGCGCGGAAGCACGCTGCGCTGGCGAACATCCTGTTGTTGGTCCACATGACGTGCACGAGGATGTCGTCGCCGAAGAGCTCCTGGCGGTCCTTCGACGGGAAGTCGTACTCGTAAAGGGCCTTGACTGCCATCACGCACCCCCCGCCACGACGGCCGGCGCGTGCCACTTGTCCCAGTTGACCTTGTCCGGCGAGGTCAGGTATTCGCCGCCGTCCCCTGGCTGGAAGCCGTACCAGGCCAGAACGTCCGGGATGGACGCGCCGCCACAGTTGCCCTGGTAGATCTGGTGCACCGGGAGCCAGGACTGCACGTACTTCTCCGGCTCGCGGTCGAAGATCCACTTGCAGCCGTCCGAGCAGAAGTTGAACCGCTCGTCGCGGAAGGTGCTCGTGCGAACGTTGATCGTCGTCGGATCACCGGGCTCGGTGAACGTCATCGGGATCTGGCACACCTGGCACAGCATCGGAAGGCCCTGGAAGAAGAACCGCTTGCCGTCCTCCTGGAGCCGCCGCGCGCGTTCCCACAGCGGCCGGTAGTGGCGGTCGAACGTGTCCGGGTAGACCGACGACATCCAGTCCAGCTCCGCAGGCTCGGGAACGGTGGTGTTGAAGGCCGCGGCATGGCTGAACTGGTAGAGGGTCCAGTACAGCTGGTGGCTGAGGATGTCCTTCTCGGCGATCGCCTGGGCGACGTGCCGCGGCGGCCGGATGCCGTAGTACTCCAGGTCCGGGAACAGGCCCTCGAGCATCTGCTGCTCGAAGTAGAGCTCGAACGCCTCCTTCCAGCTCATGATCTTCTTCGGCAGCATGTAGTCCATCATCGCGGCGACCAGACCGAGCAGCCGGTATCCGCGCCAGAACCACTTGTCCACCCAGTCCTGGATGATCGGGACATTGCCCTCGTCCTGCTCGAGGATGAACTTGAGCACCTCGAGCCCGAGCGTCATGTGCCGGCTCTCGTCGCTCTGCGCGGAGAAGCCGAACGTCATCGTGGCCAGGTCGCCGTTGAAGCTCGCGCCACTCATGAACGGCACGAACAGCAGGTTCGTCAGGAGGTACTCGAAGCTGAACGAGATCGAGGTGAGGAACTCGAACGGCCCGGCGGTGATGCCGTCGTCGAAGAAGGACTTCGGGACCGACAGGTACCACACGCGGTCGTGCATCTGCCCGAAGTTGTGCAGCCCGCCGTAGTACTTGTTGTACTGGCTGATCGTGTGGATCTCGGTCTGCGTGTGGCGCAGCTCGTCGATGCTCTGGCAGAGCGCGGCGAATCGCGCCCCGGGCCCGTCCAGATGCCTGGCCAGGTACCCGAAGTGCCGGTGAGCGGCGTACTCCAACGGCGTGACGCCCTGCAGGAACAGCTTCAGCGCGTTCACGTACCGGGCGTCGGTGAGCGACAGGTGCCCCTGCCCCTGGGCGAAGCCCTCGATGACCGCGTAGAGCTTCTTGTCCTTCTCGGCCTGGTACTTGCAGTACGAGTCGATGGTCAGCCGGAACGGGTCCTCCCACGAGTCCCAGTCGTGAATCTTGATGCCCTCGTACCGGGTGTGCGGGTAGACGTCCTTCGGGTCGACGTACGTGGGCGTCCAGTCGAGATCCCGGGTCAGCAGGCGGTAGCGCTCCCGCATGGACAGTTTGGCTTTCGCCACGTCTTCCTCCTCAGTGCTCCCACTTGATGACGATCTCGTCGTCGTCCCAGGTCTCGATGCTTCCGGAATAGGACACGATGCTCAGCTGGAACTCGTGGGTCTCCCATTCCCGGCCCATTCGCGCTTCCACGCTCTCCCGCCGGATGACCAGCTGACCGGGAGCCTGGATCTTGACGATTCCGGGCATCCGGAGCAGCGCGGCGTCCGGGTTGTCGGCCTCGATGGCGTCGACCAGCGCCCGCGTCTCCTCGGTGTCCTGCAGATCGACGCCGACGAGCCGGACCTTCCCCGCGGCGCTCATCGGACGGCTCCCGCCGCGGAGACGGCGACGCCGGCCTTGGTCAGCTCTGCTGCGACCTCGGCCGCGCCCCGCTCGGCCGCCGACACGACCGACGTCGATCCCGCCGACTCGGCGAGTGCCGCGGCATAGATGCGCACGGCCTCGACGGCCCGCGGGTACCACTGGTCGGCGATCTCGGCGAGCACCTTGGCGTTGGCGTCGCCGTGCTGCGTGTCGCTCGTCCAGGCCTTGAGCAGCGCCACCAGCCACTTGCGATGGTTGCGGTACCAGTCGTTGAAGTGCCGGGCCAGCAGGCTGTACGCGGCAGCGCCGCGGACCAGCGCGCGCTCGTCGAGGTGCTCGAACAGCAGCGGGTAGAACAGCGTGTCGGTGATGTCGAGCCCGATCAGACCGACGGCCCAGTCCTTCTCGACGAGCAGCTCCTCGACGATCCGGCGCAGCCCCTGCAGCTGCGGCGCGTACAGCCAGTTCTTCTTCGCCTCGCTCAGCGTGTCCGCGGCACCGCCGGACAGGGAGAGCCCGACGAGGCTCAGCTGCTGCGCGTTGCCGATGCGGTCGAAGCTGGCGAAGGAGGCCGGCTGCTCCACGGTCGTGCCGTAGGCGAAACGCCCGGCGTTGATGCAGATCAGCTGCGCGCCCGACTCGTAGTGGCGCAGCGGGACGAGGAAGCCGTTGAGCACCGTCTGCCAGTTCTCCGGCAGCTTGTCCAGCAGGCGGCGATCCTCGATGTACTTGAGGGTCTGGCCGAACGACTCGTGGCGCGCGGCGGCATCCGCGACATACGGCGTGTAGTAGAACTGCCGCGGATCCGTATAGGCGTGCGGATCGGTCAGCTTGAGCGCCGAGTAGTTCGGGTCGTAGATCTCGTGGTCCGCGTCCCACGTCGGCCGGTAGTGGAAGTTCTCCGTGGGCTGGATGTTGAACGACGCCTCCTGGTAGCGCGTCGCGGGCCGATCACCGAACCGCTCGACGAGATAGTCGAACGTGTTCCGTTCCTGATCGATGACATTCGTGCGCAGCTCGTATCCCATACCAGCCTTTCCTCTCAGCAGTGAACTTCGACCGAACCGAGGCCGTCGAACTCGGCGGATACGACGGAACCGGCCGACAACGACACCGGAGTGGTCAGGCCACCGGACAGCACGACCATTCCCTTCTCGAGCGACTCGCCGCGGGCGGCGAGCGCGTTCACCAACCAGGCGACCGCCGCCGCCGGGTGGCCCATCACCGCCGCACTTGCCGCGGTGCCGACCACCTCTCCCCGCGCCCGCAGGACACAGCCGACGAGCCGGAGGTTTTCCACCTCGGTCGGCGGGCACGCTCGCGGGCCGAGTACGACCCGGCCGGCACCCGCGTCGTCCGCGACCGAGTCCGAAAGCCGGAACCGGAAGTCGCGGTACCGCGAGTCGACCACCTCGATCGCGGCGAACACCGCCGCCGTCGCGGCCAGCACGCCGGGCACCGTGGCCGGTGCCTGCGGCACGTCGCCGAGCAGGAACGCGATCTCCGGTTCCGCCCGCGGTGCGATCAGCTCGTCGAGCGGGAGCCGCTCGCCGGACGGGTGCACCATGTCTGAGGTCAACCAGCCGTACAGCGGCTCGTGGATGCCCATGGCCTCGCGCTTGACCCGGCTGGTCAGGCCGAGCTTCGCCCCCACCACGCGGTGACCCTCGGCCAGCCGGTCCTCGATGCCGAAGCGCTGGACCTCGTAGGCCGTCTCGACGGAGAAGAACGGGTTGGCGTCGGTGAACGGCAGGATGGCCTTGCGCTCCCGCCGGGCGACGAGAAGCTCGTCGGCGATGGCCCGGGCGTCCATCACGGCCCCTGACCGTTGCTGAACCGCGCCGTGACCGCGCCGAGATGCGCGAACTCGGCGCGGAACACGTCGCCGGGACGCACCGGGACCATCCGATGCAGCGCGCCGGGCAGCACGATGTCGTCCTTCAGCAGCGCCGTGCTGAACGCGCCGAGCTTGTTCGCCAGCCACGCCACGCAGCGCGCCGGGTTGCCGAGCGCTGCGGCGCCCGCTCCCGTGTCGATCAGCATGCCGTTGCGGCTCAGTGACATGCCGGTCAGCCGGAGGTCGAGCTCGGTGACGGGGGTCAGCCGGCCGCCGACGACGATCTTCCCGGACGAGGCGTTGTCCGCGACTGTGTCGACGAGCTGGATCTTCCAGTCCGCGATCCGGCTGTCCACGACCTCGATCGCCGGGAGCACGCCTGCGATCGCGTCGAGCGCGTTGCTCGTGGTCACGCCGGGCCCGGCCAGGTCGCGACCCATCACGAACGCCATCTCGGCCTCGACCCGCGGCTGCACCATCGAGGCGAGGTCGATCTCGTCGCCGTCCTCGACGAACATGTCGTCGAGCAGGACGCCGAAATCGGGCTCGTCGACGCCGAGGAGCTCCTGCATCGGCCGCGAAGTGAGGCCCACCTTCCGGCCGCGCAGTACCCGACCCGAGCCCGTGCGGCGCCTGATGTTGTAGCTCTGGATCGCGTAGGCGTCCTCGACGGTCAGCCCGTTCACCGTCGCGGTGATGGGGTCGATCGGGATCCGATCCACCTCCGCCCGCCAGAGGCGGTCGGCGAGCTCGATGATGCGACCCTGGTCGGTCACTGCGTCCGTCCTTCTCCTCGACGCTGCTGATGGATCACGAGCCGACGACCTCGATCGCGCCCAACCCGTCGAACTCCGCGCTGATCGACCGGCCGCGACGAAGCGGTACCGGGGCGGTCAACCCGCCGGAGAACACGAGCGAGCCGGCCTTCAGCACCTCGCCCCTCACGGCCAGCCGGTTCGCCAGCCACGCCACCGAGGCCGCCGGATGGCCCATCACGGCCGCGCCCGCCGCCGTCGCCGCGACCTCGCCGTCGACCCGGAGCACACAGCCCACGAGGCGGAGGTCGCCGAGCGCGGCCGGGTCGCGCGTCACGGGTCCGAGCAGGAACCGACCGGCGCTGCAGTTGTCGGCGACGACGTCGGCGAGGGTGAACCGGTAGTCCTCGTACCGGGAGTCCAGGACGTCGATCGCGGCGAACACGGACTCGGTCGCATTCAGGACGCCGGTGACGGTGGCCGGGGTCGGCACGTCGGCCTTCAGGCGGAACGCGATCTCCGGCTCGACCCGCGGCTGGATCAGCGTCTCGAGCGCCACCGGCTCGCCGAAGGGCAGCAGCATGCTGCCGGTCACCCACCCGTACAGGGGGTGATCGACACCCATCGCCTCCTGCTTCGCGCGGCTGGTCAGACCCAGCTTGGCGCCGACGACGGGGTCCCCTGCACGCTCCTTGGCCGCCACGAGCCGCCGCTGCGCCTCGTACGCGGACCCGACGTCGAAGTCGCGATGGGCTTCGGTGAACGGCGGCAGCGGCTTGCGTTCCCGCTCCGCGCGGAGCAGATCGTCGACGACCTCCGACAGGCTGATCACCGCGCGAGCTCCCGCCGCGGCGTCGTGGCGGTACGGGGCATGCCGGCGTGGCAGAGAGCGACGGTGATCACGTTGAGGGGAACCACGGGGCGAACGTGCCGCCTGGGGTTCGGACCTGGTAGTGGGTAGTTCCGCTCAGCGGACCAACTGAATCCGTCGAAGGCGCGCGCCCGACAGGGCGTTCCCGAACGAGGAACGGGGCTGCTACTCGACGCGGGTTCGCAATGCGCGCGACGCGCTGAGGGCCGCGGTGCGCACCGCGGGCGCAAGCCGGTCCAGCCGGAGGACGCGCGCCGGTCCGGTGATCGACATGGCTCCGACGCACGTGCTGTCCGGCCCGAAGAGCGGGGCGGCAACGCATGCCATGCCGATGTCGCACTCCTCACGGTCGTACGCCACGCCCTCGAGCCGTATCGCTTCGAGCTCTGCACGCAGCTTGACCGGCGACGTGATGGTCGTCCGTGTCCGCGGATCGAGCCCCTCGGCGATGACGGCGTCGACCGCCTCCGGTGGGCCGAAGGCCAACAGAGCCTTCCCCACCGCCGTGCAGTGCGACGGCATCCGCCCGCCGACCCGGCTCAGGTCCGTGATCCGGCGATGGCCGCTGATCTTCTCCGCATAGAGCACGTGGACACCGTCGAGCACCGCGAGGTGGATCGTCTCGTGCGTCGCCTCGTACAGGTCCTCCATGTAGGGAAGGGCGGCCTCCCGCAGGTCGGTCCGCAGGTGCGCGAGAGTGGCGATCTCGAACAGCCTCCGTCCGACGGCGTAGCGGTCCCGCCCGTGCCCGATCGCGCCGTTGATGCGCTGCTGCTCGAGCCAGCCCAGCTCGAGCAGCTTCTCGATGGCCCGATGAACGGTCGTCTTCGGCAGGCCCGTGGCGGCGACGATCGCCGGCAGGCTCATCGTCGGGTGGGCGTCGTCGAAGCACGCCAGGATCGCGTCCGCACGAGCCAGGCTGGAGCGCTCGGGCGACTGCCCCGCGGAGCTGCGCATGGACGCAGCCTGCGTGCCCACCCGAGGCGGCACGACCCCATCGCCCCGCTGAGCGGAACAACTCGTGTCCCGGCCACCGACCGCGCCATCGGCCGTGCTCGCCACGACCGGACGCCGGACCGGTACGCCTCGCCGCACCTGCCCGATCTACGGCACCTCGGGCGAGTACGTCGTCGTCGCCTCCACGGGCGGTGCCGACGAGAACCCGGCATGGTTCATGAACCTCGAAGCGGACCCCAGCGTCGGGGTGCAGGTCAGATCAGCCAGGATGATCACACGTGCTCCCTCAGCCGATCCTCTCGTAACGCAGGTACACGGTGCCGTTGCGGAAGGCGCGCTGCTCGACCAGCCGCAGCTGCAGGTCGGCGCCGAGCGGGTAGTACGGCTTGCCGCCGCCGAGGAAGGCCGGCACCACGCTCGGGCGGAACTCGTCGATCAGGTCCAGCAGTGAGGCGGCCAGACCGGCGCCGCCGACGGACAGCTCGCCGTCGGTCTCCTTCTTGAGCCGGACCACCTCGTCGACCGCGTCGGCGCGGCGCACCAGCCGGCACCCGGGCGCGACCGACTCCAGCGAGTCGGAGAACACGATCCGCGGCGTCGCGGCGTACTCGCGTGCGAACTCCGCCTCCACCTCGCCCCCGTCGGCCCGCTCCGGCGCCGTCCAGTACTCCTCCATGACCTCGTAGAGGCCGCGGCCGAACAGGAACGCCGCCGTCTCGCGGGTCTGCTCGTTGGCGAAGCGGTGTACCTCCTCATCGGGCTCGGAGAAGGCGATGCCGCCGGTCACGTCCTCGATGTAGCCGTCGAGGGAGATGCTCATCGCGTAGTTGAGGGTGCCCATGGGGAAGTAGACCACCCGGCCCGTCCGAACTCATCGATAGCGGGCCTCGCCTCGAACGGCCGACCAGCCTCGCTCAGGTCCCTGCTTCGTGCACCAGGTTCGCCGTCGTCAGGGAGGGCATGTCGACGGTGGCGTGGCGTCGCCACGCGATCCGCGCGGGCGGTGTGAGAGTTCCGTCCGGTGCGGAGTCGAGCGTGATGTCCAGCCCGCGGGTGGCGACGAGGAGCGCGTCGTAGCGGTGGTCGGGGGCGTCTTCGGACACGAGGCCCATGGCGGCGTCGATCAGGTGGAACTCGAGCAGGCGTCGGGCGAGTTCGGCGTCGCCACCGCGCATGGCTTCCAGGAACATCCGGTCGACGCGGGTGAAGTCGTCGGGCACCTGTGGTCGGGAGAAGTACAGGCGTTGGTGCCGGTAGATCTTCAGGTGCAGCGAATGGGTGAGGTCGGCGATCGCCGGTGGGTAGTGCTGGATGCAGAACTCGTGGAAGCGCAGGTGCGCCTCCTGGAAGTTGCGGATCCGGTTGCGGGCGGCCTCCATGGTGTCCAGCTCGGCGGCCATCTTCGCCAGTTCGGTCTCGTCGAGCTCGGCGAGGATGGCCGCGATCGTGGGTGGCTCGACGAGCAGCCGGATCGCGTAGTACTGCTCGATCTGGTCGACGTCGGTCGGGGCGACCTCCATGCCGCGGTTGGCCTGGGACACGAGCAGCCCGTCGCCCTCGAGGCGTTGCAGCGCCTCGCGCAGCGGCGTGCGGCTGATCCGCAGCTCCTTGGACAGCCCGCTCTGCGACATCCGGGTGCCGGGCACGTAGAAGCCCTCGATGATGCGCTTGCGCAGGGTCAGGTAGATCTCCTCGACCGTGTTCCCCGGTCGGGTCGTGGTCACGACCTGTCCTCGTCGTCCGCGCCGAGGTGCACCGCGAAGAGCTCGGAGAACCGCTCCGGTTCCTGGGCGGTCAGGATCTCCAGCTGCATGGCGTCGAGCAGGATCCGCCGTCCGGTCCGCGGTACCCGAAGCTCGAGCCGTTCCCCTTGTTGCGTCCAGACCTTGCGCACCAGGACGCCGGTGAACTCGTTGCCGATGCCGAACGCCTCGCCCGCGCGGACCACCCCGTCGGCGTCGGACTCGCGTCCGACGGCGGCGCCCGGATCGCTCGCCCCGTCACCCATTGGCACTTCCCTTCGGGTTCGCGTCGCGCTCAATGATCTCAGGCGCGGCCGTCGCCGCGACGCGGACGCCGCGCAGCACCGGAAGTGTCCCGCGCGCCGCCGCCACGTCCGCGAGGCGCAGTTCGTGCACCTCCCAGGCCGGTGACCGCTCCCCGAGGTCGGCGAGCACCTCGCCCCAGGGTCCGACGGCGAGCGCGTGCCCCCAGGTCTCGAACGCGTCCGTGCCGTCGGTGCCGCGCACGGTCGCCGGGGCGACGACGAACGCGCCGTTCTCGATCGCGCGAGCCCGCAGGAGCACCTCCCAGTGCGCCGAGCCGGTGCGGTGGGTGAACGCGGCCGGAACGAGGAGGACCTCGGCGCCTGCCAGTGCCAACGTGCGGTAGAGCTCGGGGAAGCGCACGTCGTAGCAGATGGTGAGGCCCACGCGGACTCCGGCGACCGTCGCGATCAGGGGCCGCTCACCGGCCCGCTCCACCCCGGAGGCCTCGAACGACCGGCCGTCGATCCGCGCGTCGAACAGGTGGATCTTGTCGTATCCGCCGGCGACGGCACCGTCGGCGTCGATCACCAGCGCCGTGTTGAACACGTCGCCGTCGGGCGCCTTGCGCTTGAACCCACCGAGGACGACGGCCACGCGGGCGGCCTCGGCGGCGGCGCGCAGCGCGTCGATCTCGGGCGAGTCGACGGCGAGCGCCGCGGCCCGCATCTCGGCGTTGGTGCCGAGATGCAGGCCGTTCTCGGGCAGCACGACGAGATCGGCGTGCGCGCCGGCCGCGTGGACCAGCCCGACGGCGACGGCGAGGTTGGCCGCGACGTCGCGGGTGGGCTGCCACTGGGTCAGCGCCACGCGCAGCCGCCGCTCGTCGGTGCCGGCCGCCGGCTCATCCATCGGCGGCCACCCGTTCCCGGCCGGCCTGCCGCGCGGCTGAGTCGGGCGGCAGCGGCATGTGCACGACGGTCCAGCCGCCGCCGGACGCCTGCATCGGCTCGTAGGCGTAGACCTCGCCCCGTACGCCGGGCCCCACCAGGCCCAGCATGATCAGCCAGTTGGCGAACTCGTACTGGCCGTGCCCGAGCAGCGCGAGCGGCTCCAGGTTGCCCAGCTCGGTGCCTTTGCCGGCCTCGAGCATCTCGAGCAGGTAGGCGTCGAACTCCTCGTCGACGGCGCCGAACCTGCCGGGGTCGAGCCAGTGCGACAGGCCACCGGTCGCGAGCATCGCGACGCGCCGCCCGCTGCTCTCCACGACCGTGCGCAGCACCTCACCCCACGCCCTCGAGCCGAAGGGCGAGAAGCCCCGGGCAGGCTGAGTGATGATCGGGACGACGGGCAGGTCCGGCCGCGGGAGCAGCTGGCGCAGCGGCACGATCAGGCCGTGGTCGAGCTCGACCGTGCCGGCCTCCTCGACCTCCATCCCCTCCGCTCGCACGGCGTCGATGATCGTCCGCGCCAGCTCGGGATCGCCGGTCAGCGTCAGGTCCAGGTCGGGGCGCTTGAAGAAGGCCATCGAGCCGGTGTGCGTCGCTCCGGTGCCGACGACGGTGGCGGCGGTGCGGAAGGTCTGGAAGTGGCAGTCGGCGGTCACGAGCAGGACGTCCGGTGCGGCGGCGGCGAGGTCGCTGGCGAGGCGGGCGTAGGCGGTGGACAGCCGCGCGACGCCGTCGGCCGGGTCGATCTCGGGGCGGGCCAGCAGGTCCGGCACGTGCGAGCAGCCGCCGGCGAACACCAGGTCGGCCGGCACGTCGGGGTCGGGCAGCTCGGTGTGCTCGACGTGCAGCCGCCCGGTGCTCGACGAGTCGCCGAGGTCGTCGGCGAACCAGCGGCTGACCAGGATCGTCACGCCGTCCCCGACCCCGGCGGAGCGCAGCCGGTCCCGGTCGCCCGCGGCGACGACACCGGCCCACTCCGCGTCGAGGCCCACCTCGGTGCCGACGGTGGCCGGGTCGGCGCGGAAGCGCGCCAGCAGCTCGGGGTCGGTGGCGAGTGCCTTGATCGCGGACTCGAGGGTCCTGGGGTCGGCCATGTCATTCCTCCACGAGGTGGCCGTCGCGGACCACGGTGACGTCGTCGATGGACACGGTGCAGCCGTGCATGGGGATGTCGAGGTGGGCCGGGGTCTCCCGGTCGGCGAACCGGTTCGAGCCCGTCGACCACATGAAGTTGCCGGCCGTGGAGCGCAGCTCCTGCCCGTAGAGGGTGCGCGGGTCGTAGACGTCGAACGCCGACCAGCGCGCTGCGGGCAGCAGCCCCCAACCCATGTGCGACAGCGCCCACACCTCGGGGTCGTCCCAGCTCTCGAAGTAGTCGCGCAGCAGCATCGCGTCGGCCCCGCCGTCGACCTCGGTGATGAAGCCCTTCTCGACGGTGAGCCGCACCTCGTCGCGCACGTAGCGCTGCCAGGGGATGAGGGCGTCACCGGGCTGGAGCACGAGGGTGCCCGCCGCGGTGCCGTCGTGCGGGAAGCAGGCGACGAAGCCGCTCGGCCAGTGGTCCCAGCGGCCGGGTTCGTCCACGTAGCCCCACTGGTGGGTGATCGGCAGGTCCGGCCCGGCGATGTCGGCGACCAGGTCTGTTCCGGCCGCGCTCGTCACGCTCAGGGTGCTGCCGGCCCGCAGCCGGTCGCCGCCCTGCTCGACGACGCGGCGCAGGTCGGCCGAGCCCATGAGCCGCTCCAGCACGTCGGGCGGCTCGGCGACGAACAGCATCCGCTTGCCGGCCCCCGTGATCCGGGTGCGGACGTCGGAGTGGATCAGGCCGCCGACCGTCACGTCGATCACGAGGTCGCATTCGCCCGCGCCTGCCAGCAGCGCGGCGACCTCGCGGCCGTCGGCGGTGTAGGGCGGGAGCATCGGGCTGGACAGGCTCGACGCGGTCAGCACCAGTGCGCCTGCGCCGAGAGCGCGGGCCGCGGCGACGGCGGCGTCCACGTACTCGGTCTTCTGCCCGAGCTCGCTGATCACCCCCACCGTCTCGCTCGCCTGCAGCCCGCAGAGCCGGAGCTGGTCGACGAAGAGCTCGCGGAGAGTCCTGGGCATGGTGTGGTGTTCCTTTCGTGGAAGTCCGGCTCAGTCGGCTCAGACGGCCCGGATGGCCCCGCCGTCGACGGCAACGGCCGAGCCGGTCATGAACGAGGCCCGTTCGGAGGCGAGGAAGGCGACGACGTCGGCGATCTCCTCGGGAGCCCCCCACCGGCCGAGGGGGATGTCGGCCACGACGCCGGCCAGTTCCGCGTCGCGACTGGTGCCGTGCGCGGCGGCCTTGCTCTCGAGGATCGCCTCCATCCGCCCGGTGCCGGTGGCGCCGGGCATGACCTGGGTGACGCGGACCCCGTGCGGCGCGAGCTCGGTGGCCATCGCCTTGGCGGTCGCGGACAGGGCCGAGCGCATCGCCGCCGACAGCACCCCGCCGGGCGCGGGCTGCCGGACCCAGGTCGACGTCAGGAGGACGATGCTGCCTCCGCCCTGCGCCACCATCTGTCGGGCCGCGTCGCGGGCGAGCCGGACGACCGGCCGGACGAGCAGGTCGTAGGCGTGGGCCCAGTCCTCGTCTGTGGTGTCGAGGAACGCGCCGATCCGCGGCCCGGGCGTGTTGAGCACCGCGATGTCGAGCCGGCCGTGCTCGGCGACGACCTCGGGGACCAGGCCTGCGGTCGCGTCCGGGTCGGCGAGATCGGCGGGATGGCCGCACAGCGTTCCGGCCGACGGCGTGAGCTCCGCGATCGTCGCGTCGACGCCCGCGGCGCTGCGCGAGCTCAGCGCGACGACGGCGGCCTCGGCGGCCAGCCGGTGCGCCACGGCCCGGCCGATCCCTCTGCCGGCCGCGGTGACCAGCGCGACCTTGTCCTTCAGGTCCAGGTCCATCAGTTCGTCCTCGTGCTCGTCGGCCGTGCGTTGTACCCAGGACGTGCGTCGTCCTCAGGATTCGTGGCGGATCGCCTGCTCCGGGCAGGTCGCAGCGGCCTCCCGGACCGCGTCCTCGTCGCCGTCGGGGACGAGGCCGGTGGTGGCCGCGTAGCCCCATTCGTCGAGGGTGAACACCGAGGGGCACAGCTCGGCACACGCCCCGTAGCCGGAGCAGCGGGTGGAGTCGACGAAGGCCTTCACGCGGGTCCTCCTGAGATGTCGTTGTGGTGGGAGGCGCGGTGGTGGGAGGCGCGGTGGTGGGTGGCGCGCCGGTGGACGGCATCGGGGAACTCGGTGACGACCGTGCGGGCCAGCGACGCGGAGCCGTCCAGGAAGGCGCAGGCGCCGCGGCGCGGCAGCGCCGTTCCCCAGCGGGCGAGGTTCGCCGGCTCGTCGCCGCTCGCCGTGCCGTCCCGCAGTGCGGCGAGCGCGTCCCGGATCGCTGCGGTGCCGCGGATGCAGACCCCGCACTGGCCGGAGGACTCGCGGGCGTACCAGGCGGCGACCGCCGCCGCGACGGTGACGGGGTCGTCGTGCTCGCCGAGCACGGTCACGGCGGCGCAGCCCAGCCCGGATCCGGCGGCGCGGATCGCGTCGTAGCAGCACGCGGCATCGCCGCGGCCGGCGGCCAGCACACCGCCGAACCAGCCGCCCATGAGGTAGCCGGTCGGTGGACCGGCGAACCCGCCTGCCACCGCGGTCACGAGGTCCCGGACCGACGGTCCGTAGGGGACCTCGTACACACCGCACCGCCGGACGGCCCCGCCGAGGGTCATCAGCGTCGTGCCGGGCGAGGTCGACGTGCCGTGGGCGCGGTAGGCGGCGGCGCCGTGCCGGGCGATCCAGGCCGCGTGGGCGAGGGTCTCGACGTTCGCCACCAGCGTCGGCAGGCCGTCGACGCCCTGCTCGTGCGGGCGGGGCGGCTTCGCCTTCGGGAGGGCGTCGCCGCCGGAGACGGCGGAGCAGGCCGCGGTCTCCTCACCGGCGATGTAGGCGTGCTGCACGACGTGGACGTCGACGTGCACGTCGGCGGGGGAGTGGCGGCCGAGCTCGGCCAGCGCCGCCCGGACGGCGGCGACGGTCGCCGCGTGCGACAGGTAGAGGACCGCGCGCGTGGCCCCGACCGTGCGCGCGGCCAGCAGCAGGCCGTCGATCACGAGGTGCGGTCGGTGGACGAGCAGCCACCGGTCCTTCGCCGACGCCGGCTCGCCCTCCTCCCCGTTGGCGAGCACGACCGTCGGCCCGGGCGCGGCGGCGACCGCGGTCCATTTGAGATGCGCCGGAAACGCGGCGCCACCGCGGCCGCGCAGGCCGGCGGCGGCGAGCTCGGCGACGACGTCCGCGGCGCGCACCGGGCCGTACGTGCCGAGCGCGCGTTCCGCGGCGAGCGGCAGCGGTCCCGTCTCGGTTCCCGGGACGACGAGGCGGGGCGTGATCGCCGGGTGCGCACCGCCGGCGAGCGTCTCGGGATCGACGATCCCGGGTATCTCCTGGAGGTCGGCGTTCATCGGGCGTCCGCCGTGGTCGCCGGCGGCGCCGCCGTCGCCCCGCAGCGCCGGCCCGGAGCGTTCATGGCGCCGCGGTCCGTCCGTCGCCGTCCGCCCCGGGGAACCGGAACGACGGCCATTCGCCCGGCGCGGCCTGCATCATCCGGCTGTAGAACGCGTAGAGGTTGCGCTGGACCCCTTCCTCGTATCGGGTCCAGTAGGCGATCCCGGGGCCCGGCCAGTCCTCGACGGGCTTGGCGATGCCGATGCCGGGCATGCCCATCTGGTAGTTGAGGGAGAAGTCGAGCAGTTCGGCGGCGACCGAGCGCCCGGTGCGGCCCACGGTGATCCACGGCTCGGTGTCGTCCATCTCGAACGAGCCACCCATCGAGAACGTGCCCAGCCCGGCCCGGTAGGCGCGGTCCTTCTGCTCGGCCGTCATGTTCTTGTAGGCGCCGAACCAGTTCCAGATCTCGACCTGACCCGGGCCCTTGGGCTGCCAGGTGCGGAAGGTCAGCACGCCGGTCGGGGCATGGTGGGCGCCGTCCTCGGTCATGGGCAGCGCGAGGATCGAGAAGTTCGGGAAGACGTTGCCGACGAACACCCGCGAGCGCCGGGCGACGTCCAGCTGGTGGGCACTGATGCGGCTCGTGTCGAAGGTGGCCGCGAGGTCGTCGGGGTAGCCGAAGAACCGGGGGCCGGGCTCGTCCTCGGTCGGCGCCATGGAGAACGACAGCGAGTGTCCCGGGGAGGCCTGGATGTGGTAGCCGAGCATGTTCTCGCGGAACGGGACCGGGAAGGCGCCGATCTCCCACACCGACCGGTGCAGGGTGCCGAGGTGGTAGTCGTCGCCGGAGAAGTTGTCGGCGCCGGACTTCCAGTTCGCGTCGATGACGAACCGCTGGGGCGGGCCGAGCACCTCCACGCCGTCGGAGTTGAGGCCGAAGACGAGGTCGAGGTACCACGTCATGCCGCCGAGGTACTCCCGCAGCGGGGGCGCCGACGGGTCCAGCGTGGCGAAGATCAGGCCCTGGTGCGTGGCCACCTTGGCGGCGTGGGTGAGGCCGTTGTCCTCCTTGCTCATGCCGCCGAAGGCGTTGCGCCACAGCGGCGCGCCGACCAGGGCGCCCCGGGTGTTGTAGGTCCACCCGTGGTACGGGCAGCGGAAGTGGGAGGTGTTGCCGGAGTCGGCGCGACAGATCTGGACACCGCGGTGCCGGCACGCGTCGAACAGGACGTTGATGCCGCCGTGTTCGTCGCGGACCACGACGAACGGGTCCTCGCCGATGCGGCGGACGACGTAGTCGCCCTTGGCGGGGATCTCGGACTCGTGCGCGAGGAAGACCCAGCAGCGGCCGAAGATCGAGCGCAGCTCGCGCTGGTGGATCTCCTCGTTGCCGAACAGGGAGGCCGGAACCTCGCCGACCGGCAGGCCGGCATCGAGGCGGCGGAGGATCTCCGTCGCGCTGCGGGACGTGCCGGGTCGCGGATCAGTGGTGGTCATGGCGTCTCTCTCGGGTCAGAAGAAGATCGCGAGGTTGTGGGTGCCGATCACGGTCAGGTCGAGCAGGACCGTGCGGCGGTGGAGCTTCAGCACACCCGCCTCGCGGCGCAGCACGTCGTGTCGCTCGCCGGCGAACATCTGCGGGACCGTCTGGTCCTGGCGGGTGCGGAGGATCAACAGGTTCGAGCGCACGGCGAGCTCGTCCTCCCCGTCACCCGGCGACACCCGGACGTTGGAGACGAAGTGCCGGATGCGTGAGGGCGGGTCCTCCGCCCACGCGTACGCCGTCTGGTTGCGTGCGACGCGGCTGCCGAGCGAGCCGTAGGTCTCGTCGAGGTGGTAGGCCGCCTCGGCGAAGCCGGTTCCCCGGGCGCGTTCGACGGTCTGGCGGAGCGGGACCCGGTAGATGATCTCCTCGCTGACCATCTCCTCGAGCCACCTGGCCTCGAGTCCATCGTCGAGCAGCTCGGCCTCCGCGTACAGCCACCCGACGACCTCGTTGTAGGTGGGACTGCCGACGGGGACCACAGCACTGGCACGTGTCATGAGCCACCTCCCTGAAGCGACGGCGAGTATTGCATGCACTTTGGCGCTCAGGCAACGTCTGGGCCCTGCCGCGATGCCGGTCCGGCTAGAAATGCCCTGATCAGGCATTGACGGATCGCCACGGGATGCGCTTCGATCTCCTCTCACCAGATGCATGCACAGGTGAATGCATCTGGCCGTGCCTCGACCCGGCGGGAGTGATGTGACAGTGGGCGTTCTCGACGGGAAGGTCGTCGTGCTCACCGGGGCGGCGGCGGGGATCGGCCGTGCCGTCGCCCGCCGCTACGTCGCCGAGGGCGCCCGGCTGGTCGCCGTCGACCGGTCCGAGTCCGTGCACGCGCTGACCGACGAGCTGGGCGCCGCCGTCGCCCCTTTCGTCGCCGACGTCGCCGGCTGGGAGGGCAACCGGGCCGCCGCCGCACTGGCCCGGGCGCGCTTCGGGCCCGTCGACGTCTTCGTCGGCAACGCCGGTATCACCGACGGCGCCCGGCCGCTGGAGGACGTCCCCGGCGAGCAGCTCGCCGGCGCGTTCGGCGAGCTCTTCGGCGTGAACGTGCTGGCGCCGCTGCTGGGGGTGCGCGCCGTGCTCGACGACCTGGTGGCCACCCGGGGTGCGGTCGTGCTGACCGGATCGTTCGCGAGCGAGCACGCCGCCGGCGGCGGCGCGCTCTACACCGCCTCCAAGCACGCGGTCCTCGGACTGGTCCGTCAGCTCGCCTACGAGCTGGCCCCGGACGTCCGGGTCAACGGCGTGGCGCCGGGCGTCGCCCCGACCCGGCTGCGCGGCACCGCGGCGCTCGGTCAGGGCAGCTCGGACGCGGTGCTCGACGGGACCCGCGAGGCACTTCCGCTCCAGGCCGTCCCCGAGCCCGACGACTACGCGGGGCTCTTCACCCTGCTCGCCTCGCCGGAGGCGAGCGCGATGACGGGCTCGATGGTCACCGCCGACAGCGGTCTGGGTATCCGCGGGATCGCCCGTCCCGGTGGCCGCGTCGGGCGGCAGCAGTGACGCACTGGACGCACTGTGACGCACTGAGGCGCGCGGTCGGCCCGTCCCACCACCACATCTGGACACATCTGCAGCACGTCTGGAGGCGCTCGTGAAACCACCGCCGTTCGACTACCACGATCCCCGCACCGTCGACGACGTCCTCGCGCTGCTCGCTGCACACGCCGACGGCGTGTCGCTGCTCGCCGGTGGGCAGAGCCTCGTGCCGCTGCTGAACATGCGGCTGGCCCGGCCGGAGATCGTCGTCGACCTCAACCGGGTCGAGGGACTGGACACGGTCGCCGTCACCGACGACACCGTCTCGCTGGGCGCGATGGTGCGGCTCGGTGCGCTCGAGCACGACGCGCGGGTGGCGGCGGCGCTGCCGGTCCTCGCAGAGGCCGTCTCGTGGGTGGCGCACCCGCAGATCCGGGTGCGCAGCACCATCGGCGGCACCTGCTGCCACGCCGACCCGGCCGCCGAGGTGCCGACCGTCGCCGTCGGCACCGGCGCGACCATGCACCTGCGCTCGGCCCGCGGGGAGCGGGCCGTGCCCGCCGAGGAGTTCTTCGAGACGATCTTCACCACCGTCAAGGAGCCCGACGAGCTGCTCGTCCGGGTCGGCTTCCCACGCAGGCGCGGAATGCGGTTCGGCTACGACGAGATCTCCCGCCGCCACGGCGACTTCCCGTTCGTCGGGTTGTGCCTGGGGTTGGGATTCGTCGACGGCGGGGTGGCCGAGGCGCGCGCCGCGGCCGCCGGGGTCGCCGGCCGGCCGGTGCGGCTGCCCGGTCTGGAGTCCGCCCTGCTCGGCAGGCCGCTCGCCGACGCCGTCGAGGACGCCGCCGACGCCGCCTCCGCCGAGATCACGCCGCCCGCTGACCACCACGGCACCGTCGCCTTCCGCCGCGGGCTGCTGCGCACGCTGGTCCGCCGCCTGTCCGCCCGTCTCGAGGAGCACGCGCGATGACCCAGACCGCCCCGTCCGGGACGACCACCCGCCACATCACCGTGGCGGTCAACGGTGAGCCCGTCGCCGCCCAGGTCGCCGTCCGCACCCTGCTCAGCGACTTCCTCCGGCACGGTTGCGACCTCACCGGCACCCACGTCGGCTGCGAGCAGGGCGTGTGCGGTGCGTGCACCGTCCTGGTCGACGGCGACGCCGTCCGCTCGTGCCTCATGCTGGCCGTACAGGCCGACGGCCGGTCCGTCGAGACCGTCGAGTCGCTCGCCGCGGGCGAGCGGCTGAGCACCTTCCAGCGGGAGATGCGCGCGCAGCACGGGCTGCAGTGCGGCTTCTGCACGCCCGGGATCCTGATGAGCGTCACCGCCGCCGAGCGCCGTGGTGATCCCGTCGAGCGAGCAGAGCAGGAGGTGCTCGGCGGGCACGTCTGCCGATGCACCGGATACGCGGGCATCCGCGCCGCGATCCGCCGGACGTGGGAGGAGCGGGCATGACGACCGTCGAGCACCGCGGCCTGATCGGGTCCCGCACCCCGCGCATCCAGGACGAGCGGCTGCTGCGCGGGCACGGCCGCTACGTCGACGACCTCGCCGACCGGACCACCCTGCACGCCGCGATCGTGCGGGCCCAGACACCCAGCGGCCGGGTGATCGGGTTCGACGCGGGCGAGGCCCGCGCCGTCGACGGCGTCCGGCTGGTGCTCGGGCCGGAGGAGCTCGCGAGCACGTTCGCCCGCCTGCCGCACCCCTGGCTGATCCCTGGCCAGCAGATCACCGAGGTCGCGCTCGCCGGCACCGAGATCCACTACGTCGGGCAGCCGCTGGCCGTGGTGGTCGCGACCGGCCGCGCACTGGCCGAGGATGCCGCCGAACTGGTCGTCCTCGACGTCGAGGAGCGCGCCGCCGTCGTCGGCGTCGACGGCGCCCGTCGCGCGGACGGCCCGCTGGTCCACCCGGAGCTGGGGTCCAACAGGGTCGGCGGGATCCACCTCGGCGACCCGGCGGAGGAGCTGGAGGAGTGTTTCGCGCGGGCCGCGACCGTCGTCGACGAGACGTTCGAGATCCCCCGGATCGGGCACAACGCCATGGAGGCCCGGGGGATCGTCGCCGAGTACGTGCGGGCCACCGGGCAGCTGGAGGTCGTCAGCAGCACGCAGGTGCCGCACCTCGTCCGCCAGGAGGTCGCGCACGCGTTGGGCCTGCGCGTCGACCGGGTCCGGGTCGTCGCCATGGACGTCGGCGGCTCCTTCGGCCAGAAGACCTCGCTGTTCCCCGACGAGGCGATGGTCTGCGCAGCGGCCACGGCACTCGGTACGCGGGTGAAGTGGATCGCGGACCGCTCGGAGAGCCTGGTCGCCGACTACCAGGGCCGCGGCCAGGTGACGCGCGGACGGCTCGCGCTCGACGCCGACGGCACGTTCCTGGCGCTGCACGTCGACATCCACGGCGACCTGGGGGCCTTCCCGAGCACCGGCACGGGCGCCACCGGCCCGTTCCAGGTATCGGGGATGATGATCGAGGGCCCGTACCGCTTCGACCGGGCCGGCGCCACCGTCACGGCGTGGTACACCAACGCCGCCCCGACCGGTGCGTACCGCGGCTACGGCATGCAGGAGGCGTGCTTCGTCCGCGAACGGCTGGTCGACGAGGCGGCGCGCCGGCTCGGCACCGATCCCGAGCGGCTTCGCGCCCGCAACATGCTCGCGCCGGGCGATCTGCCGTTCGTGACCCGTACCCGGATGCCCTACGACAACGGCAACTACCCGCTGGCCCTGTCCCGCGCCGCCGAGTACGGGCGCGGCAGGGCCCGGCCCTCGGAGGGGCGGATCCGCCGCGGCGTCGGATTGGCGTCGATGACCGAGATCACCGGCTACGCGCCGACCTTCCTCCAGGAGATGTTCGGCATCCAGTGGAGCAGCTACGACTCGACCCGGATCCGGGTCAACGAGGACGGCACGGTCACCGTGCACTCCGGGCTCACCGGCATCGGGCAGGGCATCGAGACCGCGCTCGCCCAGATCGCGGCCGAACGGCTCGGGGTTCCGTTGGACTGGGTGTCGGTGGATCTCGGCGACACCGCGGTGTCCCCGTACTCGAACATGGCCTCACAGGCGAGCCGCGGCGTCCCGATCGGCGGCGGTGCGCTCTGGGAAGCAGCCGATAGGCTGCGGCTGCGGATGCGCGCACTGGCCGCCGCCTTCCTCACGGTGCCGGTTCCCGACGACGTCACCTTCGACAACGGCGTGTTCCGGGCACCCGACGGCAGCACCGCAACCTGGCAGCAGATCGCCCACCGCGGCTGGATGGGCTGGGGCCGCGACCCCAAGGGACCCATCGCGCTCGAGGAACTGGAGGAGTTCGACCCGCCCAGCATCACCTACGGCTACGCCACCCACGGAGCCCAGGTGGCCGTGGACCTCGACACGGGCACGGTCACCGTCGAGGACTACTGGCTCACCCACGACGCCGGCGTGGTCGTGAACCCGCTCATCGCCGAGGGCCAGATCGCCGGAGGCGTCGCGATGGGCATCGGCGCAGCGCTCCTCGAACAGGTCGCCTACTCACCGGAAGGTCAACCCATCACCGCCACGTACCTCGACTACCTGCTGCCGATGTCCGAGGATGTGCCCGACGTCGCCCAGGACCACCTCGTCACCCCGAGCGAGATCATCCCCGGCGGATTCAAGGGACTCGGGGAGAGCGGCATCATCCCCCCACCCGCGGCGATCGCCAACGCGGTCGCTGCGGCCGTCCCCGAGATCGCCGACAAGCTCGTCGCGATCCCCCTGTCCCCGTCGAGAATGTGGACGATGCTCGACGAGGCCGGTCTGACCAGATGAGGTCCGACCAGGATCAGCCGCACATCGACGTCACGAAGCGGATGCACGCCGCGGGCGAGCGAGCGTTGGTCCTCGGTGGCGGCGGATCGACAGGCAACGCGTGGCTGATCGGCGTCATCGCCGGCCTGTTCGATGCCGGGCTGGACGTGACCACGGCCGATCTGGTCATCGGGACGTCGGCCGGATCGACGGCCGCGGCCCAGATGGCCGGCGCGACCCCGACCGAGCTGCTCGCCGCCATCCTTGCCGCGGCGCCCCGGCAACGGACCGGTTCGGTCGGAACCGACACCGGCCGCGTTGCGGTCAGGTCGGCGGCGGACCACCTGGAGAGAACGAGCACGATCATCGCCGCCGCCGGGGACGCGGCCGACATGCGCCGCAGAATGGGTGCGGCGGCACTCGACATGGCGGCGGCGTCGGACGGTTCCGTACACGCGCGGTGGCGCGCGACCGTCGCCGCTCGGCTGCCCAGCCGGCGCTGGCCGCAACGAACGGTGTTCGTCACGGCGGTCGACGCCCACACCGGTGAACCGGTCGTGTTCGACCGCCACAGCGGAGTCGACCTGGTGGACGCCGTCGCCGCCAGCTGTGCCAGTGGCTTCGCCTACCGGATCGGGGACAACCGATACATCGACGGCGGCTACCGACGCAACGAGAACGCCGATCTGGCAGCCGGGTACGAGCGGGTGCTGGTGCTGTCACCGTTCGGCGGCAGAACACGGATGCCGTTGGAGTGGGGTATGCATCTGGCCGCACAGGTCGACGAGCTCCGCGCACGCGGCAGCAGAGTCGAAACGATCTTCCCGGACAGCAGCTCCGAGCACATGTTCGGTGCCCATGCGATGGATCTGTCGCTGCGTCCGCTGCTCGGGCCGGTGAAGACCAGGGCAGAGCCCTTGCCGAGCAGCTCGGCGACCTCTGGCGTTGACGCCCACGAACCAGTCGACTCGGAAGGCGTGACGAGACCTCGCGGCCGGTCCGCGCCCGCGCATCGCCGGCACGTCGTCGGTCACCGATTACGACCATCGGATCGGACCGCAACCGACCGCGGCGGGCAGCTTCGCAGGCTTCCCGCACGCCTCGCAGGGGCTGCAGCCTCTGCGAGGCGTGTTTGGTCTCTGCGAGGGGGCGGTGGGGGTCTGCGGGGCGTGTCCGGCGTCTGCGAGGCGCGCCGCGGGGGTCTGCGGGGTGGGTGGCGGCGTCGGCGGGGTGGGTGGCGGGCAGCTTCGCAGGCTTTCCGCACGCCTCGCAGGGGCTGCAGCCTCTGCGAGGCGTGTCCGGCCACTGGGATCGCTTCGCGGTACCACCCGTTCCATCGCCTGCCTGGTGATCGGGCGATCGACGCCGACCGGGCGGTTCCCCACGGGGCAGCCGCCTGCAACGGGTGAAGCGCTCCCGGCGTCTCGGCGCAATCGTGGGCACGTACTGGATGAGGAGGATGGCGATGGGGTTCGACACGTTCATGGCCTACGTCGGGGTGTACCCGGACGTCGACAGCGCCAAGGCTGACTACGACCTGGTCAAGGACCTGCACTACAAGGCCGGGCTGATCGACGCGTACGACGCCGCCGTCGTCGAGCGACGCTCGGACGGCAAGGTCAAGCTCGTGCGCAAGCACGAGACACCCACGCGGGTCGGTGGTGTGCTGGGTGGAGGTTTCGGGTTGGCATCCGGCCTCGTGGTGGCGTTGTTCCCGTTCGCTGCGATCGGCGGAGGTCTCCTGGCAGCCACGACGGCGGGCGGGGCCGTGCTGGGCGCGGTCGCCGGGCACGCGGCAGGCGGGATGAGTCGGCACGATCTCAAGGAGTTGGGCGAGCACCTTGACCGCGGGCAGGCCGGCCTGGTCGTGGTGGCTGTGTCGGACATGGGCTCGAAGATCGAGCACGAGATGCGCCGCGCGGAGAAGGTCGAGAAGCGAGAGCTGAAGGCCGACGTCGAGGACATCGAGCGCGACGCGGTGAGCGCGGGCGCCACGGCCTGATACTCCAGGGATGTCCACGGTCTCGAGAGACGTAGGCACCGGTACTCACGCCACGGTCGAGATCGACGCGTTGACGTGGGGTTGTGGTGAGTGTCCGAGGGGGGACTTGAACCCCCACCCCCTACTCGGGGACTAGCACCTCAAGCTAGCGCGTCTGCCATTCCGCCACTCGGACTCGCACGGGGGAGCTTAGCCCACGCCCGCGGGCGGGCTTCACCAGGTGCCAGGTGATAGGAAGTCCCGGTGACGGACGCCGTGACGCCCGGGAAGACCGCCGGAATCCCCACCGCCGAGGACGAGGTCGTGCAGCTGTGCTCCGAGCTCATCCGCATCGACACGAGCAACACCGGCGATCCCGACACGGTCACCGGTGAGCGCGAGGCCGCCGAGTACGTGGCGGCGAAGCTCGCCGAGGTGGGCCTGGAGTACGAGACGGTGGAGTCGGGGGCGCCGCGGCGCGACAACGTGTTCACGCGCCTGAAGGGGGCGAACCCGGACCGCCCGGCGCTGCTCGTCCACGGGCATCTCGACGTGGTGCCCGCCGAGCCGAGCGAGTGGTCCGTGCACCCGTTCTCCGGGGCGGTGCAGGACGGCTACGTGTGGGGCCGGGGCGCGGTCGACATGAAGGACATGGTCGCGATGACGCTCGCGGTCCTGCGCCGGTTCGCGCGCGAAGGGTACGTGCCGCCGCGCGACATCGTGTTCGCGTTCCTCGCCGACGAGGAGGCGGGCGGCGAGTACGGCGGGCGCTGGCTCGTCCGCAACCGCCCGGACCTCTTCGAGGGCTGCACCGAGGCCGTCGGCGAGGTGGGCGGCTTCTCCCTCACGCTCGACGAGGACCGGCGCGTCTACCTGGTCGAGACCGCGGAGAAGGGCATCGCCTGGATGCGGCTGCGCGCCCGTGGCCGCCCGGGGCACGGCTCGTTCCTGCACGACGACAACGCGGTCACGAAGGTCGCCGAGGCCGTGGCGCGGCTGGGCAACCACACGTTCCCCCTGGTGCTCACCGGCACGGTGCAGCAGTTCCTGGACCGGATGAGCGAGCTCACCGGCCTGGAGTTCCCGCAGGACGACCTGGACGGCGCGGTGCGCAAGCTCGGCCCGCTCGGCCGGATCGTGGGCGCCACCCTGCGCGACACCGCGAACCCGACGATGCTCAAGGCCGGCTACAAGGCCAACGTCATCCCGTCGAGCGCGGAGGCGGTCGTGGATTGCCGGGTGCTGCCGGGGCGGGAGAAGGCCTTCCTGCGCGAGGTGGACGAGCTGCTGGGCCCGGACGTCACCCGCGAGTGGGTCACGGACCTGCCGCCCGTGGAGACGTCGTTCGAGGGAGACCTGGTGGAGGCGATGACCGCGGCGCTGCTCGCGGAGGACCCTGGCGCGCACGCCGTGCCGTACATGCTCTCCGGGGGCACGGACGCCAAGCACTTCGTCGAGCTGGGCATGCGCTGCTACGGGTTCGCCCCGCTGAGGCTGCCCCCGGACCTGGACTTCGCCTCGCTCTTCCACGGCATCGACGAGCGGGTCCCGGTGGACGCGCTCACGTTCGGCACGCGGGTGCTCGACCGGTTCCTGCGCACCTGCTAGGCAGAGGCCATGGATCTCAAGGGCAGGGCCGCCCTGGTGACCGGCGGCGCGTCGGGCATCGGCGCGGCGGCGGTGCGCCGGCTGGCGAAGGCGGGTGCGGTGGTGGCCGTCGCGGACCGGGACGATGCGGCGGCGCGGGCGCTCGCGGACGAGGTGGGGGGCCTGGCCCTGCCCGGTGACGTCTCGGACCTCGACACGATGACGATGGCGGTCGACGTCGCCGAGGACAGCTTCGGGCGGCTCAACGTCGTCCTGCTCAACGCGGGCGTCACCGCGGGCCAGTCCGGGACGGAGAACCTCGATCTCGCCGGCTACCGGCGGATCATGGGCGTGAACGTCGATCACGTCGTGTTCGGGCTCACCGCCGCGGTGCCCGCCCTGCGCCGCGCGGGCGGCGGCACGATCCTCGCCACCGCGTCGCTCGCGGGGCTCGTCCCGATGCCCGGCGATGCGCTCTACACCCTCACCAAGCACGCCGTCGTCGGGTACGTGCGTGCGGCGGCCCCCGAGCTGGCGAAGGAGGGCATCCGGGTCAACGCCGTGTGCCCCGGCTTCGCCGACACCCCGCTGATCGCGCCCGCCCGCCCGCAGTTCGGCGACTTCCCGCTGCTCACCGCCGAGGACGTCGCGGACGCCGTGGAGGCCGTGCTGGAGCGGGGCGAGCCCGGCGAGTGCTGGTTCGTCCAGCCGGGCCGCGAGCCCGCACCGTACGGGTTCCGGGGCGTGCCCGGACCGAAGGGCGGGGCGGCCCCGCCGGACGTGAGCTGGAGGGACCACTGATGCGCGGCTGGCGGGTGCACGAGCTGGGAGAGCCAGGCGACGTCCTGACCTGGCACTCGGACCTGCCCGATCCGGCGCCCGGGCCCGGCCAGGTCCTGGTGCGGGTGCACGCGGCCGCCTGCAACTTCCCGGACATCCTCGTCTGCCAGGGCCGCTACCAGGAGCGCCCGGAGCTGCCGTTCACCCCGGGACTGGAGATCGCGGGCGAGGTCGTCGCGGCCGGTGAGGGTGCTCGGTTCGCGCCCGGGGACCGGGTGATCGGCTGGCCCCCGATGGGGCAGGGCGGCTACGCCGAGCTGGTGGTGCTCGACGCGGACGCGACGCTCCCGTGGCCGGACGGGATGGCCGCGGCCCAGGCCGCCGGGATGCTCATCACCTACCAGACGGGGGTGTGCGCGCTGCACCACCGCGGGCAGCTGCGCGAGGGCGAGACGCTGCTCGTGCACGCCGCCGCGGGCGGGGTCGGCACGGCCGCGGTGCAGCTGGGCAAGGCCGCGGGCGCGCGCGTCATCGGCACGGCGGGCGGCCCGGAGAAGTGCGCGCTGGTGAAGGAGCTGGGCGCGGACGAGGTCGTCGACTACGCGAACGAGGATCTCGTCGCCCGCGTCAAGGAGCTCACCGCCGGCCGCGGTGCGGATGTGATCTTCGACCCGGTGGGCGGGGACGTGTTCGACGCCTCCCGCAAGCTCGCCGCGTTCGAGGGCCGCATCCTCGTGATCGGCTTCGCCTCCGGCGCGCACGCCGCCGCACCGACGCCGCACGTCCTCGTCAAGAACTACAGCGTCGTCGGCGTGCACTGGGGCTACTACCGGCAGATGCGTCCCGAGATGATCCCGCTCTGGCAGCGGCAGCTCGACGAGCTGTGGGCGAAGCGGCTCATCGACCCGCTCGTGGGCACGGAGCTGCCCCTCGACCGGGCCCCGGAGGCGCTGCGCCTGCTCGGGTCGCGCGGCAGCACGGGGAAGGTCGTGCTGCGCGTCTGACGGCGATCAGGTGGACAGACCGGGGAGCATCCGTCCCGTCCGTCGGCGGCGCAACCACACCTTGCGGACGCCGCGTGGATAGAGCCGCACTTTCGAGAGCTCCCAGCCGCCGAACTCGGCCTGTATGGCGAGCCGCACCGCTGCCGTCACCCGGGAAACGTCTCCGGGGAGCTGCACCGGGCGGTACTCCCACTCCCCGTCGGTCAGGTCCCCCTCGACCTCCGCGACGCCTCGACCCACCGGCCACCTCCGTCGGTTTCGAAACCGCACACCCCGCCGTTCGTCGGTGAACGGCGGTGGAATTCCCCACACCATAGGCGTGACGTGGGACACGTGCCAGGGGTCGCGCCATATCATCGGGCCCGGCCGGTGCCGCCTCGGGGGAGGGCGGCAGATCGCCCGCCCGGGTCCCCGATAGCGTCACCGCCCGTGACGGGAACGGTTCTGGACGGGCGCTCCGGAGGTCCGCGGTGACCTGGATCGAGGTGATCGTCCTCGGGGTCGTGCAGGGGCTCACGGAGTTCCTCCCGATCTCCTCGTCGGCCCACCTGCGGATCGTGTCCGAGGTGTTCTTCGGCCAGGACGCCGGCGCGGCGTTCACCGCCGTCACCCAGCTCGGCACCGAGGCCGCGGTCCTGCTCTACTTCGCCCGCGACATCGGCCGCCTGTTCATGACGTGGGTGCGCGGGTTCACCGACCCGCAGGTGCGCACCCTGCCGGACTACCGGGTGGCCTGGCTGGTGATCATCGGCACGATCCCGATCGGCGTGCTCGGCATCCTGTTCGAGGAGCAGATCCAGACCGCGGCCCGCAACCTCTGGCTGATCGCCACCACGCTGATCGTGTTCGGCCTGCTGCTCGGGCTGGCCGAGAAGGTCGGGCGGCAGAAGGTCGAGCTGCAGCAGATGAAGGTCGCCGACGGCGTCATCCTCGGCTTCGCGCAGGCCATGGCGCTGATCCCGGGCGTCTCCCGCTCCGGGGGGACCATCACGGCGGGCCTGTTCCTCGGTTTCACCCGCGAGGCCGCCGTGCGCTACTCGTTCCTCCTGGCGATCCCCGCGGTCGTCGCGGCCGGGATCTTCCAGGTGCCGGACGTGTTCGCGGGCGACGGGCCGACACCGGCACAGATGATCGTCGCGACCGTGGTGGCCTTCGCGCTCGGCTACGCGAGCATCGCGTGGTTGCTGCACTACGTCGCGAGGCACAGCGTGTACCTGTTCGTCTGGTACCGCGTCGTGCTCGGGCTGCTGCTGTTCGTCGCGCTGGGCGCCGGGTGGATCTCGGCATACTGATCGTCGGCGGTCCGTCGCACCGTAGGCTTCGGACCGTGCGCATGACGGACCTGCCCGGGACGGCGACCCGATGAGCGGACTGTTCGCCCTGCTCGACGACGTCGCGGCGCTCGTGCGGCTCACCGCGGCGTCCCTCGACGACGTCGCCGGTGCCGCGGGCCGGGCCGGGGCGAAGGCGGCCGGTGTCGTCGTCGACGACGCGGCCGTGACGCCCCGCTACGTGCAGGGCCTGGAGCCGCGGCGGGAGCTGACGATCATCCGTCGGATCGCCGTCGGCTCGCTGCGCAACAAGATCCTCATCATCCTTCCGGTCGCGCTGGTGCTGAGCCAGTTCGCACCGTGGCTGCTCACCCCGATCCTCATGCTCGGCGGCACCTACCTGTGCTACGAGGGTGCCGAGAAGATCTGGGAGAAGCTCAGCGGCCACGAGGCGGCCCCGGAGGAACGCGCGGACGCGGCCGCCGCGGACCCGGCCCAGCACGAGAAGAGGGTCGTCTCCGGCGCGGTGCGCACCGACTTCATCCTCTCGGCCGAGATCATGGTCATCGCGCTGAACGAGGTTGCCTCGGAGGGCCTCGTCCCCCGGGCGGTCATCCTGCTGGTGGTCGCGATCGCGATCACCGTGCTCGTCTACGGCGTGGTCGCGCTGATCGTCAAGATGGACGACGCCGGGCTGGCCCTCGCGCGCCGGGACTCCGGTCCCGTCGCCGCCCTCGGGCGCGGCCTGGTGACGGCGATGCCCGTCGTGCTCTCGGTGCTCTCCACCGTCGGGATCGCGGCGATGCTCTGGGTCGGCGGGCACATCCTCCTGGTCGGGATGGACGAGCTCGGCTTCCACCCGCCCTACGCGCTCGTCCACCACCTGGAGGTGATCGTGCACGACGCCACCGGCCCGCTGGGCGGCTTCCTCGGCTGGCTCACGAACACCGTCGGGTCGGCGATCCTCGGGGCGATCGTGGGCGCGGTCGTCGTGGCGGTCATGCACCTCATCCCGAAGCGGAAGAAGCCCGCGGGGGCGCACTCCTGATCCGGGCTCAGGTGGCCGAGCGCTGCCCGTGGCCCCCACCCGCCGGATCCGCCGCGGAGCTGTGGGTGCTGCGCAGGAGCTGGCGCCACTGCTCGGCGCTCCAGGTCGCGGGCTCGGTGGTGGCGAGGAACTCCTCGACCACCCCCACGAAGCGGCCGGGGTCGGTGTGGAACGGGAAGTGGCCCGCCCCGTCGAAGATCTCCAGGCGGCTGCCCGGCATCGCCGCGTGGGCGCGGCGGCCGTGGTCCACCGGCACCACGGCGTCGCGGGAACCCCACACCAGGAGCGTCGGCATTCCCCGGGTGAGGTAGCAGCGGTCCAGCATCGTGACGACCTGGCCCCGCCAGTCCACCACCGAGCGCAGCGTGCGGATGAACGCCGAGCGTGACGTCGCGTCGGGCAGGGCGTCCACCATCCGCAGCAGGTCCGGGGCGTCCCGGCCGAGGTCGGTGTCGAGCCTGCGCAGGAGCTGGACGATCGCGCCCACCTGCCAGCGCGCCGTCGGCACCCGCAGCCACTGCAGCGCGCCGATCGCCCCGGGCAGCGTCATCGCGCGCAGCACGGGGGAGACGGACAGGCCCGCCCCGCCGCTGCCGACCAGCACGAGCCGCTCCGTGCGTTCCGGGAACTGGTAGGCGAACTGCATCGCCACCCCGCCGCCGAGCGAGTGCCCGACGAGCGTGGCGCGCTGGATGCCGAGGACGCCGAGCAGGTCACGCACCCCGTTGGCGTAGGCGGCGACGGAGTAGTCCGCCCGCGGCTTGTCGGAGCGGCCGTGCCCGAGCAGATCCGGTGCGATCACCAGATGCCGGCGGGCGAGTGCTGGCAGTACCGGATCCCAGGTGGCCGAGCTGTCGCCGATGCCGTGGATCAGTACCATCGCCGGCCCGGCGCCCGACGTCCGAAACGCCCGCCGGTAGCCGTGCACCACGCGGAACTGCAGGTCGTCGGCCTGCACCGGGGTGAGGTGGCCCCGACGGGTGTCGGACGCGGACACGGTGCTCCCACGGTCGGCGGAACCGGATCGGCCGCAGGGTAGGAGGTGCGGATTGCGGCCGTGTTACCGCGCGTTCGCGACGAGACACCTGGCCGCCGTGGCATCGTGGTCGGCGTGACGACGCTCATCCTGCTGCGCCACGGGCGCTCGTCGGCCAACGTGGCCGGGGTGCTCGCCGGGCGCACCCCGGGCGTCGAGCTGGACGACACCGGGCGCGTCCAGGCGGACAAGGTCGTCGACCGGCTGGCGGGCATCCCGCTGACCGAGATCGTCTGCTCGCCGATGCTGCGCTGCGAGCAGACCGTCGCGCCGCTGGCCGAGGCCCGCGGGCTCGCCGCGGTCACCGAGCCGGAGCTCGCCGAGGTCGACTACGGCTCGTGGACCGGCGGCAGCCTGAAGACCCTCGCCAAGGAACCCCTGTGGAAGGTGGTGCAGGCCCATCCGTCCGCCGCGGTGTTCCCGGACGGGGAGGGGCTCGCCGCAATGCAGCACCGCGGCGTGGCCGCCGTCCGCAGGCACGCCGCCCGGATCGCGGCCGAGCACGGGCCGCACTCCGTGTGGCTCGCGTGCAGCCACGGCGACGTCATCAAGGCGATCCTCGCGGACGCCCTGGCCACCCACCTCGACAACTTCCAGCGCATCATGATCGACACCTGCTCGATCAGCGTGGTCGTGCACACCGAGCTGCGCCCGTTCGTCGCGCGGGTCAACGACACGGGTGGCGACCTCTCCTCGCTCGTCGCGCCTCCACCGAAGCGCCGCCGCCGGACCCGTCCGCCCGGTTCGGACGCCGTGGTCGGCGGCTCGACCTGATCGCAGGGATGCCGCGGGCGCCGACGTGGCCTACTCTCGACGGTGCCATGTCCCGCGTCATCCACGTCTTCCGCCAGCCCGAGCGATTCGTCGCGGGCACCGTCGGCGAGCCCGGAGACCGCACGTTCTACCTCCAGGCCGTCGAGGACGCCCGCACCGTGAGCGTGCTGCTGGAGAAGCAGCAGGTCTCCGTCCTGGCGGACCGCATCGCCGCGCTCCTCGCCGAGGTCGTCCGCCGGTTCGGCCCCGAGCTGGGCGAGGACGAGGGCGAGGGCACCGACACCGACCCGCTCGCCGTCCCCCTGGAGGAGGAGTTCCGGGTCGGCACGATGGGCCTGGGCTGGGACGCCGACTCCCGCTCCATCGTGGTCGAGCTGCTCGCCGTGAGCGAGGAGGAGATCGACGAGTCCGTCGTCCTGGACGACGGCGAGGAGGGCCCGGACGCGCTGCGGGTGTTCCTCTCCCCGCCGCAGGCGCGCGCGTTCGCCGAGCGCGCCGAAAAGGTCGTGCAGGCCGGGCGACCGCCGTGCCCGCTGTGCGCCGAGCCGCTCGACGCGGAGGGGCACGTCTGCGTCCGGCTCAACGGCTACCACCAGCGGCGTCCCGTCACGGAGTGACGCCTGTCCGAGCTACCCGCGCCGTCTGATTCGATCGGACCCGTGCACCCTCAGGACCCGGTGGTTCCGGAGCTGCTCCGGCACGGGCGCATCGAGGTCACGGGCCGCCTGGTGGACGCGTCGAACGCCACCCTCTTCGGCGAGATCTCCCTGGACGGCGTCGCGGCGGGGTGCGTCTACAAGCCGGTGCGCGGCGAGCGTCCGCTGTGGGACTTCCCCGACGGCACCCTCGCCGGCCGGGAGGTCGCGACCTACCTGGTCTCCGAGGCGGGCGGGTTCGGCGTCGTGCCGCCGACCGTGCACCGCGACGGCCCGTTCGGGCCCGGGATGGTGCAGGTGTGGGTCGACACGGCCGACGAGCGCGAGCTCGTGGACGTCCGCCCGCCGAAGGACGTCCCACCCGGGTGGTTGGGCGTGCTGCGGGCGCGGGGCACGGGCGGCGAGCCCGCGGTGCTCGTCCACGCGGACACCCTCGAACTGCGGGTGATGGCCGCCTTCGACGTGCTCGTGAACAACGCGGACCGCAAGGGCGGCCACGTCCTCGCCGGAGCGGACGGACGCGTGTACGGGGTGGACCACGGGCTGTGCCTGCACGTCGAGGACAAGCTGCGCACCGTGCTGTGGGGATGGGTGGGCACGCGGCTGTCCGACGAGGTGCTGGAGCGGGTGCGGCGCCTGCGCGGGGCCCTGGACTGCGGGTTGGCCGAGACGTTGGGCCAGCACATCACGCGGGCCGAGGTGCGGGCGCTCGAGGCGCGGGTGGACGCCCTGCTCGCGGATCCGTGCTATCCGCGGCCGTCGGGGTACGGCCCGGCGATCCCGTGGCCGGCCTTCTAGGACCGTCCGCGAGTTGCGGGTTCTGCGGTGGCGAGTTGCGGGTTCTGCGGTGGCGAGTTGCGGGTTCTGCGGTGGCGAGTTGCGGGTTCTGCGGTGGCGAGTTGCGGGTTCTGCGGTGGCGAGTTGCGGGTTCTGCGGTGGCGAGTTGCGCATCTCGTCAGGCCGTCTTGCGTGAGGTGTCAGCGATCTTCCCGGGTGGGAGCATGGTGGCGTGACCGGAGACGTGACGGCCGTGGTTCTCGGCGGTGGGGGGCTGCTGGGCGCCGTGCAGGTCGGGATGGTGCGCGCGCTGGAGGAGGCTCGGGTGCGCCCCGATCTCGTCCTCGGCACGTCCATCGGCGCGATCAACGGAGCCGTCCTCGCCGCGTCTCCTCCCGGCGAGGCGGCCGATCGGCTCGAACGCCTGTGGCGCTCGCCCGACGCGCGGGCCGTCTTCCAGACCGGGACGGTCTCGCGCCTGCGCGAGCTCGCCCGCACGGGCACCGCCGTCCACTCGCCGCAGCCGCTGCGCGAGGCGCTCACCGAGCAGCTCGGCATGCGGCGGATCGAGGACCTGCCGGTGCCCTTCCAGTGCTGCGCAGCCCGGATCGAGGACGCGGCGGAGGAGTGGTTCGCCGACGGTCCGGTGGTGGACGCGGTGCTGGCGTCGTCGGCCGTCCCGGGCCTGCTGCCGCCCGTGGAGCGCGCCGGCCACCACTACCTCGACGGTGGCCTGGTGAACAGCATCCCGCTGGGCAGGGCCGTCGAGCTGGGGGCGCGGCGGGTGTTCGTGCTGCAGGTCGGGCGGATCGAGCAGCCGCTGCGCGCGCCGCACCGTCCGTGGGAGGTGGCGGCGGTGGCGTTCGAGATCGCGCGACGGCACCGCTTCGCGCGCGACCTCACATCGGTGCCGGAGGGCGTGGAGGTTCACGTGCTTCCCGCGGGGGACGGGGCGGCGCCGCGCTGGGACAGTGTGGAGTCGTTGCGCTACCGCGACACCGGCCGCATCGGCCGGCGGATCACCGAGGCGTACCGGGCCACCTCCGAGTACCTCGCTAGCGTGCCGACCTGATCGCGCTGGCACGGTGGGGGCGTGAAGAAAGCGCTGAGCCGAGCGTTGCCGCCGCGGTGGGTGCGCCGCGTTGTGCTCGCCCCGGCGATCGTCGCGGTGACGGTGCTGGTCCTCGTGACGCTGCCGCTGTGGCTGATGGCGGCCGCGGCCGTGTCGCCGTTGCTGCCGGGGAAGCTACGGGCACTGCGCGTGCTGTGGGTGCTGATCGTCGCGATGGTCCTGGAGGCGGTCGCGCTGTTCGCGCTGCTCGGGCTGTGGATCGCCGCCGGGTTCGGTGCCGCCGTGCGCACGCCGCCGTTCCAGTACCTGCACTACCAGCTGGTCGGCTGGTACCTGCGGATGCTCTACCGCGAGGCGGCGCGGGTGCTGCGGCTGCGGGTCGACGTCGAGGGCCCGGACCCCGACGAGTACCTCAACCGGCCGCTCCTGGTTTTCTGCCGCCACGCCGGGCCCGGCGACTCCTTCCTGCTCGCCCACGCCCTCGTCAACTGGTACGCGCGGGAGCCGCGGATCGTCCTCACGGCGGCACTGCAGTGGCAGCCGTCGATCGACGTCATGCTCAACCGGTTGCCGAACCGGTTCATCGCCGGCGGCGGTGAGCAGGTCGAGCGCGGCATCGGTGAGCTCGCCACCGCCCTGGACCACAACGACGCGTTCGTGATCTTCCCCGAGGGCGGCAACTTCACCGAGCGCAGGCGCCTCGCCGCGATCGACCGCCTGCGCGGGGCGGGCCTGGAGGAGATGGCGCGACGCTCCGAGCGCATGCGCCACGTGCTGCCGCCGCGCCCGGGCGGCGTGCGCGCGGCGCTCGCGGCCGCGCCCGAGGCGGACGTCGTGTGGGTCGCCCACGCGGGCCTCGACCACCTCTACACCGTGGCCGACGTGTGGCGCGAGCTGCCGCTGGACGGGCGGGTGCGGATGCGCTGGTGGCGCGTCCCGGCCGCCGAGGTGCCCCGCGACCCCGACGCTCAGCTGGAGTGGCTCTACGCCTGGTGGGAACGGATCGACGCGTGGGTGGACGCCACCCGCGTCGGTCCGTGATGCTCGCCGCCATGACCACCACGATGCCGGCGGCGTTCGTCGGCCACGGCAGCCCGATGAACGCCCTGGAGCGCAACCGCTACACCGACTCCTGGCGAGCGCTGGGACGAGCCCTGCCGAGACCCCGGGCGATCCTCGTGGTGTCGGCGCACTGGTTCATCAACGCCACCGCGGTGACGGCGATGCCCCGCCCGCGCACGATCCACGACTTCTTCGGCTTCCCGCGGGCGCTGTTCGACGTGGAGTACCCGGCGCCCGGCGCGCCCGAGCTCGCCGGTGAGGTCGCCGAGATCGTGAAGCCCACCTGGGTGGGTGCGGACGTCGACAGCTGGGGGATCGACCACGGCACCTGGTCGGTGCTCACCCATGTGTTCCCCGGTGCGGACGTGCCGGTCGTGCAGCTGTCGATCGACGCGACCAAGACCTTCGACGAGCACTTCGAGCTGGGTGCCAAGCTCGCTCCGCTCCGGGAGAGCGGTGTGCTGGTCCTGGGCAGCGGCAACGTTGTGCACAACCTCGGCGGGATCGACCCGACGCGTCCCGGCGTCGGCTTCGACTGGGCCCACCGCTTCGACGACGCCGCCCGCGAGCTGATGACCGGCATGCCGGCCCGGGTACCGGGGCTGCAGGAGGCGCGGGACTTCGACCTCGCCGTCCCGACACCGGACCACTTCATCCCGCTCCTGTACTTGGCGGGGCTCGCGAGCGCGGCGGGGGAGGGCACGGACGTGCTCGTGGACGGCTACGCGTACGGGTCGCTGTCGATGACGGCCTACACGCTGGACCTGCCCGTGGAGCAGGCGGCAGGTGCCGGCCCGGCCGGGACGATCCCTGCGGACGTCCCGACGCGGGCGACCAACATGTGACCGCGAGTTGCGCATCCTGCCGGGCCGTGTTGTGCGATCTGCCCGGCCGTGTTGCGCGATCAGTCAAGCCGTGTGGCGTCCGCCGTCAGGCGTATGGCGCACACGGCCTGATGAAATGCGCAACTCGCGGCCGCGGGATGCGGAACTCGCGGCCGCGGGATGCGGAACTCGCGGTCACCCGTGGGCGGCCACGTCCTCCAGGAACGCCGCCAGCGTGCGCACCGGCACTCCCGTGCCGCCCTTCGCCGTGTAGCCGTACGGGCCGCCGCTGTGGAACGACGGCCCCGCGATGTCGATGTGCGCCCAGGCCAGGCCGTCCGGGACGAACTCGCGCAGGAAGATCCCGGCCGCGAGCATGCCGCCCCAGCGGTGGCTCGTGACGTTGGCGATGTCGGCGACCCGGGAGTCCAGGTCGGCCCGCAGATGCTCGGGCAGCGGCATCGCCCAGGCGTCCTCGCCGACCCCCCGGCCGAGGGCGGCGATGCGGTCGCGCAGCGCCTCCTCGCCCATGACGCCCGCGGTGCGCATCCCGAGCGCCACCTGCTGGGCCCCGGTGAGGGTCGAGGTCTCGACGAGGTAGTCCGGCCCGTCCTGGGCGGCGCGGACGATCGCATCGGCCAGGATGAGCCTGCCCTCGGCGTCGGTGTTGAGCACCTCGACGGTCTTGCCGCCGAGCATCCGCAGCACGTCCCCGGGCCGGTACGCGGTGTCCGACGGCATGTTCTCGGCCATCGGGACGGTCGCCGTGACCGCCACCGGCAGCGCCAGCCTCGCCGCCAGCACCGTGACGGCGATGACCGCCGCCGCACCGGACATGTCCGAGGTCATCTGGTCCATGTTCTGCGCCGGCTTGATCGAGATGCCGCCGGTGTCGAACGTGATCCCCTTGCCGACCAGCGCCACCCGCGCGCGCGGCGTCCCCCCGCCCGACCAGGACAGCCGCACCAGCCGCGGCGGTCGCGACGAACCCTTGCCCACGCCGAGGACGCCGCCGTAGCCGGCCTCGGCGAGCGCGGCGTCGTCGAGGACCTCCACGTCCAGGCCCGCGGCCTCGCCGAGCACCCGGGCCCGCTCGGCGAAGCTCGCGGGAAACAGGTCGTTGGGCGGGGTGTTGACGAGGTCGCGTGCGGTGGTGACGGCCTGCGCGACGGCCGCGGCCCGCTCGAGCACGGCCCCCGCCCCGGGCTCCTCGGTGAGCACGTCGACATCGGCGAGCGGTGCCCGGCCGTTCGCGCCCTTGTACTCGGTGAAGGTGTACGTCCCGAGCAGCGTCCCCTCGGCCGCTGCGGTGAGGTCGAGACGGCCGAGGGTGGTGACGGCCCGGCCGGTGCCGGCGAGCGCCCGCGCGGCGCTGCCGCAGGCCCGGCGCACCTGGTCGGCGGCGGGGCGGCCGTCGTCGCCGGGCGTGCCGAGCCCCACGGCCACGAGCAGCGGCGCAGCGACGGCCCCGCGCGTGGGCAGCTTCGTGATCTCGTCGGCCTTGCCGGCGGCGCCGACGACGGCGAGCAGGTCGACGAGCCCGCCGCCGAACGCGGCGTCCACCTCCTCGGCGCCGGGTGCGAGCCGTGGGCCGCCCTTGCCGTCCGGGTCGTCGGCCGGCAGAAGGCCGACGACGACGGCGTCGGCCTCGGCGGTGGCGGCGGAGCCGCGCGCGACGTGCAGGTGGGTGGGCACGGACACTCCTCGATCGGGTCAGGGCGGCGCTGGACGGATCGGCGGGGGCATGGCAGGAACCCGGCGCCGAGACCGGACCGAGATGCTAATGACACCGCCGTGCCTCCCGCCCGGGCAGGGGCGCCTGTCAGGCTGGAGACCGTGACGGGCGCTGTGACGCGACGGCTGGGCACCGCGGACGCGGTCGTGCTCGGCCTCGCCGCCATGCTCGGCACCGGCGTCTTCGCCGTCTGGGGCCCCGCCGCGGCCGCCGCGGGCGCCTGGTTGCCGCTGGCGGTGCTGCTCGCGGCGGTGGTCGCGGCCTGCAACGCCGCCTCCACAGCGGACTGCGCGGTGGCCTACCCGGAGAGCGGCGGCGGGTACGTCTACGGCCGCGAGCTGCTGGCGCCGGCGGCGGGCAGGCTGGCCGGCGTGGCGTTCCTGGTCGGGAAGGCGGCGTCCGCGGGTGCAGCCGCGCTGGTCTTCGGCTGGTACGTGCTGCCGTCGCGGCCGGAGGTGGTGGCGGTGGCGGTGGTCGTGGTCGTCACCGCGCTGAACATCGCGGGGGTGCGCTGGACGGCGCGCGGGGCGTGGGCGCTGGTCGGCGGCACGCTCGTGGTCCTCTTCGTGATCGTGCTGTGCGGCCTCTTCGGCGGGCACGTCGAACCGGCCGCGGCCACTCCCGCCCTGCCCGCTGCGCCGGATCCGGGGGACGGGGTGCTCGGCGTGCTGACGGCCGCCGGCCTGGTGTTCTTCGCGTTCGCCGGGTACGCGCGCATCGCGACGATGGGCGAGGAGGTGCGCGATCCCGACCGCACCCTGCCCCGCGCGATCGGCGTCGCGCTGGGGATCGCGCTGGTCACGTACCTGCTCGTCGCGACGGCCCTGCTCGTCGGCCTGGGCAGCGACCGGCTGGCCGGGGAGCCGTCGCCGCTCGCGGTCCTGGTCGACAACGGCGAGGCGCACGCCCTCGGCGTCCTCGTCCGGGTCGGGGCGGCGGTGGCCGCGGGCTCGGCCCTGCTCTCGGTGCTGGTCGGGTTGAGCCGCACGACGCTCGCGATGGCCCGGCGCGGCGAGCTGCCGACCTCCCTCGCGGCGCTGTCGGCACGGGCCACCCCCTGGCGGGCCGACATCGCGGGTGGGCTCGTCGCGATCGTGATCGTGCTGGTGGCGGGCCCGGTGGCGGCGATCGCGGTGTCGGCGTGCGCGGTGCTCGTCTACTACGCCGTGATCAACGCGGCGGCACTGAGGCTGCCGTCGCGCCGCTTCCGGGCCTGGACGTCTTGGCTCGGGCTCCTGCTGTGTGTGGGCCTCGCCGCGCTGCTGCCGCAGCGCCAGGTGCTGATCACCGCCGGTGCGCTCGCGCTCGGCTGGACGGCGTGCACCGTGGTCGGGACGGTCACGGCGCGGCGGGCGCGCCGTCGCCAGGTTCTCGAGCGTGCAGAGCCCGAGCGCGCCGAGCCGGAGCTTGTCGACCCCGACCGTCCGCGGTAGCGCCGTGCACCGGACCGCGACGCCGTGACTGGCCCGATCCCGGGGCCACGGGTGCGATCGGCCCGGCGTCAGCAGAGGCGGCGCAGCACGACGTACATGCTCACGGTGGCGTAGCGCTCGAACAGCCGCCAGCTCCGGGCCCAGGACAGCACCCGCAGCAGCGCCTTGTCGCCGCGGTTGTAGCGGATCGACTCGGTCTCCAGCGGGCTGCGCTCGAAGGCCGCCCGGAACTGGGCCGGTGTCAGGCCGTTGAGGCCGAGGTCGGCCAGGCACCGGAAGGGCTCGCGCCGGCACCGTCGCGCCCAGGCGACGACCACCGGGAGCGGCAGCAGGGTGTGCGCCCACGGGATCTTGAGGCACGCGCGCCCGTGGTCGCCGAACGGGCTGTGGTAGAGCGGGCTGAACCCCGCGTACACCCGCCCGCCCGGCCGGAGCAGCCGGTGGATGTCGCACAGGAGCGTGTCGAGGTCCGCGACGTGCTCGAAGGTGTCCTTCGAGACGACGAGGTCGAACGAGCCGTCCTCGGCCAGGGCGGCGATGTCGGCGGCCACGTAGGACACGGTGAGGGCCAGTTCGGGATGGCTGCGCGCCAGGTGGCACTCGGCCGACGCGATCGCCTTGGGGTTGAGGTCGACGCCGAGCACCCGGGCGGCCCCGGCGCGGGCGAGGCGCACCGACATCACCCCCTGACCGCAGCCCAGGTCGAGCGCGGCGAGGCCGAGAACGTCGGGCTCACCGCCGAAGCGGCGCCAGAACTCCTCGTTCGAGACCAGTTGCTCGGCGACGTACCGCTGCCGGGCGTCCTGCGTGGGCGGCATGGCGCGCTACCTTAGGGTTCGTTTACCTAAGGTTTGTGAGCGGGGTCCCGATCAAGGGCCCGGCACGGACCGCCTCGACCGCGGGTCAGCGCACGTGCGACGGCACGAACGGCGGCCGCACGACCTCGCACGCGAGCTCGCGACCCCGCACGTCCACGACGACGGTGTCACCGAGCTCCACCCCGGACGCGGTGTCGATCAGGGCGAGGGCGATCCCGGTCCGCAGCGTGGGGGAGAAGGTGCCCGACGTCGTCGTCCCGACGTCGACACCACTCGAGCGCACGTCCATGTGGGGGCGCGGCACCCCGCGGCCGGTGGCCAGCAGGCCCCGCAGGCGGCGCGCCGGGCCCGCGGCCCGCTCCGCGACGAGCGCCTCCCGACCCCAGAACGCCGGCTTGTCCCAGCCCACGGCCCACCCGCTGCCGGCCTGCACCGGTGTGATGTCGCGCGAGAGGTCCTGACCGTGCAGGGGGTAGCCCATCTCCGTGCGCAGCGTGTCGCGCGCCCCGAGGCCGCACGGGCGCGCGCCCGCGGCGACGACGGCGTCCCAGACCCGGCCCGCGTCGGCCGCGGGGACGAGCAGCTCGTAGCCGTGCTCGCCCGTGTAGCCGGTGCGGCACACGCGCACCTCGCCGGCGTCGGTGAACGCCATGTAGTCCAGCTCCGCCAACCCGTCGATCGCGGCGTCGAGGACCGCGCGGGAGCGGGGCCCCTGCACGGCGAGGACCGCCAGCTCGGTGTGCCGGTCCGTGACGGTGACGCCGGCAGGGGCGGCCGCGGCCAGGAGCTTCGCCACCTCGGCGGCGTTCGCGGCGTTCGGCACGAGCAGCAGCTCGTCCGGGCCGACGAGGTAGGCGATGAGGTCGTCGACGACCCCGCCGTCGTCCGCGCAGCACAGCGTGTACTGCGCCTGCCCGGGGGAGATCCGGCCGAGATCGGCCGTGAGGCAGGCGTTGACGTAACCCGCCGCCCCCGGGCCGTGGAGCGCGAGCTTGCCGAGGTGGCTCACGTCGAACACGCCGACGTCCTCGCGCACAGCGGTGTGCTCGGCGACCGTGCCGCCCGGGTAGGAGATCGGCATCGACCAGCCGCCGAACGGGGCGAGGGTGGCGCCGAGAGCGACGTGCCGGTCGTGCAGGGGGCTCGTGAGCAGGTCCACGGGCGGCACGCTACAGCCGCCCCGTCCCGGTCCGTGGGAGCATCGATCGGCCGATAGTCGGACGTCCTGACATCCGCCTTGCCCGACCGGTTACCGTTCGTCCATGAGCGCGCTGTTCCACCGCACCACCCACCCGTCGCCGACGCCCGAGGTCCGGCGCGCGGAGATCCTCGCCGACCCCGGATTCGGCCGGTACTTCACCGACCACATGGTGACGATCCGGTGGCGCGCCGGCGAGGGATGGCACGACGCGGCTGTGGTGCCCTACGGCCCACTCCAGCTGGATCCGGCGACGATGGTCCTGCACTACGGCCAGGAGATCTTCGAAGGCCTCAAGGCCTACCGGCAGCCGGACGGCTCGATCGCGTCGTTCCGCCCGGACGCCAACGCGGCGCGGTTCCGGGCGTCGGCGTCGCGGCTGGCGATGGCGGAGCTGCCGGACGAGCTCTTTCTCGAGTCGCTGCAGGAGCTGTGCGCCGCCGACGCGGAGTGGGTGCCGCCCGCCGGCGGCGAGGAGTCGCTGTACCTGCGGCCGTTCATGCTCGCCACCGAGGTCGGGCTGGGGGTGCGCCCGTCCGCGGAGTACCTGTACGGCCTGATCGCCTCGCCCGCCGGGCCGTACTTCCCGGGCGGGGTCAAGCCCATCGACGTGTGGCTGTCCACGGACTACACCCGCTCCGCGCTCGGGGGCACGGGCACCGCCAAGTGCGGCGGTAACTACGCCGCGTCCCTGCTGCCGCAGAAGCAGGGCGCGGAACACGGCTGCGCCCAGGTGGCCTACCTCGACGCTGAGGAGCGCACCTGGATCGACGAGATGGGTTCGAACAACCTGTTCTTCGTCTACGGCTCGGGCGACGAGGCGGAGCTCGTGACGCCCGTGCTCACCGGCAGCATCCTCGCGGGCGTCACCCGCGACTCGCTGCTGGTGCTCGCGAAGGAGTTGGGCTGCGAGGTGACCGAGCGCAAGGTGTCCGGCACGGAGCTGCTCGAAGGCGGCGCGAGCGGTCGCATCACCGAGGTGTTCGGCAGCGGAACGGCCGCCGTCATCACGCCGATCGGCCGGATCAAGCACGCCGACGGCGAGGTGACGTTCGGCGACGGCGAGCCGGGCCCGATCACCACCCGCCTGCGCGCGATGCTCACCGACATCCAGCGCGGCCTCGCGCCGGATACCCACTCCTGGATGCGCACGCTCGTCGCGGCGCCCGAGCGGTAGCCCGGCCCGGCCGGTGCCGGAGTCCGGATCGCACCCCCGGCACCGAGCCTGCGGGCGCCGACGGCTTCACCGACCAGCCGGTTCCACGCGCGCCGAAATTTACCCTATTTCCACAAGGATCAATAGTGTTTAATCCTCCCCGTGGACGGCAGGCGCGCGCAGGTGCTCGTAGCGATCCAGCGGGCCGAGCGGCCGATCGGGGTGGCCGAGGTGGCCGACCAGCTGGGGATCCACCCCAACACGGCCCGCTTCCACCTCGGCGCGCTGGTCGAGGACGGGGTCGTGGAGCGGGTCGGCGGGCAGGCGAAGGGCCGCGGCCGGCCCCGGGCGAGCTACCGGGCGCGGGCTGGCCAAGCGCTCGGCGACACCCGCCGGTACCGGCTGCTGGCCGAGATCCTGCTCGGCCACCTCGCGGGTCTCGCGCGGCCGGGCCCGGCCGCGCGGCGAGCCGGCCGGGCTTGGGGCAGCTACATGATCGGGCGCCCGCCACCGGGGCGCCCCGTCGACGCCGCTGAGGCGGGTGCGCGGCTCACGGCGCTGCTCGGCGAGCTGGATTTCGCCCCGGAGGCCGACGCCCAGGGTGTCCCCGGCGTGCTCCGGCTGCGTCACTGCCCGTTCCTCGAGCTCGCCGAACCACGCCGCGACCTGGTCTGCACGCTGCACTTCGGGCTGGTCCAGGGTGCCCTCGACGAACTCGACGCGCCGCTCGCGGCCACCCACATGGAGCCGTTCGGTGAGCCTGCAGCATGCCTGGTCCACCTGCAGGCGGCGCCTCGGCGCTCGGAGAGCGGGAGCCCGTTGTGAGTCTCACACCGGCCGCGGACACCGCGGTGCTCGCGACGGCGACCGAGATCGCGCGCGCCGGGGTGCCGTTCCTCTGGCTCGGCTCGGCGCTGGTGATCCTCTTCCTCGAGATCAACCTCTCCCTGCACCTGGGCATCTGCCAGCAGGCCTTCCGGGCGCTCCACGTCGGCGAGATCGTGCTGGCCGCGATCCTGACCATGGCGGTGCTCGCCGACTCGGCCCCCTCGCTCGCGTCCGTGGCGCTGATCTTGGCGCTGTGGGCCGTGCTCGGTGGCCAGGCCGTGCTACTGCGGCCTCGGCCGGGCCACGTCGTGTCGGGCCTGCGCAGCGGGGACGTCGAGCCGGATTCGGCGGGCCGGCCGGGGCTCTACCGGCGGCTGGAGGTCGCGAAGCTCGTCGGGCTCGCCGTGCTGGGGTGCGTGTTGGTCGCGGGTCTGACCGGCTGACGGGTTGCTGAGTCGGGCCGGTCCGGATCGTGCGGGTTCGCGCCGGGTCAGGGGGCCTGCGGGCGCCGGGTGGGCGGCGGCCGGGCGGTGGAACGTTCGCGCGGGGTGGTGGCACACATCCGCGGGCGGTGGAGCATGTGTTCGAGCGGCGGCACCTCGGCGGCGCGGCGGGTGGTTGGCGGCACGTCAGCGGCGCGGCGGGTGGCGGCAGGGTGGTCGGCCGGCGGGTGGAACATGTGTTCGGGTGGTGGCACACATCCCCTGGTGGTGGCACACAGTGCCGACGGTGTGTGCGAGCGCCGCGGGGTGTGTGCGAGCGTCGTCGGGTGGCTCGCGCGGGTGGTGTCACACACGTGCGGGCGGTGGAGCATGTGTTCGAGCGGCAGCACGTCGGCGGCGCGGCGGGCGGCTGGCGGCCGCACCTCGGCGGCGCGGCGGGCGGTTGGGTGGTCGGCCGGCAGGTGGAACATGTGGTCGGGCGGTGGCACACATCCTCTGGTGGTGGCACACAGTGCCGACGGTGTGTGCGAGCGCCGCGGGGTGTGTACGAGCGTCGCGGGTGGGCGGTTGAGCGTTCGCGCGGGGTGGTGGCACACACGTGCGTGGAGCATGTGTTCGAGCGGTGGCACGTCAGCGGCGCGGTGGCACGTCAGCGGCGCGGCGGCACGTCAGCGGCGCGGCGGGCGGTTGGGTGGTCGGCCGGCAGGTGGAACATGTGTTCGGGCGGTGGCACACATCCCCTGGTGGTGGCACACAGTGCCGACGGTGTGTGCGAGCGCCGCGGGGTGTGTGCGGGCGCCGCGGGCCGCCCCGAGGTGACCCGCTCAGCCGGCCGGCCGAGGCGGGACCGCCGTCACGCGGCGAGTACCACCAGCACCGCGAGCACGGACACCTCGTTCACCGCGCCGAGCACGTCCCCGCTGGTGCCGCCGAGGCGCCGACGGGTGTGCGCGGCCACCAGCACCGTGACGAGCGCGGCGACGGCGACGGCGAGCGGCCCCCGCCACGCCGTCACCGGCACGGACGCGGCGGCCAGCGCCACCCACCAGGCCGGCGCCACCCACCACGGCTGGGAGCCCGCGACGAGCGCGCCCAGACCCTCGGGCCGGGCCGCGGGCACCCCCCGGCGGCACGGCCACGCGAACGCGGCCCGTCCGGTCGCCGCGGCGAGCATCAGCGCCCACGGTTCCCGCGTGAGTGTCGCGAGCGCGGCCGCCTGCGCGCCGAGCACGACGACCAGCGTGACCACGGCGAACGGGCCCGCGCCGCCGTCGCGCATCACGGCCAGGGCCCGTTCCGGTGGCCCGTAGCAGCCCAGCCCGTCCGCGGTGTCGGCGAGGCCGTCCACGTGCATCCCGCGGGTGGCCAGAGCGAGGAAGCCGACCGTGAGCAGCCCCGCGACCAGGCCGGGGACGTCCAGGCCGGTGAGGCCACCGAGCACGGCGGCCCCCGCGGCCCCCACCAGCAGGCCCACCACCGGCGCCCACCGGATCGCCCGCGCTGCCGTGCGCGCGTCCAGCTCGGCGGCGTCGAGGCGCACCGGGAGCACGGTGAGCCAGCTCAGCGCCAGCCGCAGGCTGCGCGCGCTCATCCCGGGGACGTCGCGGGGATCGCGGTCTCCGCGAGCAGGTGCGCGGCCATGCGCAAGAGCGGGATCGCCGCCACCGCGCCGGTGCCGTCGCCGAGCCGCGTCCCGATGTCGAGCACCGGCTCCAGCCGCAGGTGAGCGAGCGCCCGCGCCGTCGCGGGTTCCGGTGACCTCTCCGCCATCCGCCACCACCCGCGGGCCCGCGGCTCGAGCTCGTCGGCGACCATCGCCGCGGCGACCGCCACCGGGCCGTCCAGCAGGACCGGCGTGCGCCGGGCTGCGGCCTGGGTGAGCAGGCCGGTGAGCACCGCCAGGTCGGCGCCACCTGCGGCCTGCAGCAGCGCTTCCGGCACCCGGACGTGCGGCTTCGCACGGCGCAGCGCGTCGCGCACGGCGGCCGCCTTGCGCATCCAGCCCGCGTCGTCGATGCCGCTGCCGCGCCCGACCACGGCCACCGGCTCCGTGGCCGTCAGGGCCGCGACCAGCACCGACGCCGGTGTCGTTGCGCCGACCCCGATCGCGCCGACGGCGAGGAGGTCCGCCCCGGAGTCGACCTCCTCGTCGGCGAGCCCCCGGCCGGTCGCGAGTGCCCGCTGCACCTCCTCGGCGGTGAGCGCGTCCTCCCGGTCGATCCGCCCGCTGCCCGCGCGGACGTGGTGCTCGCCCCCGCCCGTGCGCGTGCCGACGTCGACCAGCCGCACCGACGCACCCGCGACCGCGGCGGCGACCGTCACCGGCGCCG
>NZ_JBFWVQ010000038.1:0-50017 GCF_050246655.1 Pseudonocardia sp. | reverse complement strand
TGCTGGACACCCTGGAGACGTGGCTCGCGGCGTCCGGCTCCGCGACGGCCACGGCGCAGCGCCTGCACGTGCACCCCAACACCGTGCGGCACCGGCTGCGGCGCATCGCCGAGCACACCGGCCGCGACCTCGACCACCCCACCGCGCTCGCGGAGCTCGCCACCGCGGTGCACGCGCTCCGGTTGCTGCCCGACGTCCGCCCGGCCTGAGCGGCGGGCGTCAGCGGGCGAGCAGGTCGGCCAGCACGTCCTCGTCGGTGACCGTCCAGTCGGCCGTGCCGGCGAGCGGGCCGACCGGGATGCCCACGCGCACGCTCTCGCCGTCCCACACCGGGCGCGACCAGGGGGCCAGTCGCGCGGCCAGCGCGAGCATCGCGGTGTTCTCGGGCAGGACCGTGCCGGTCAGGCGCCGGTAGCCCAGGTCGGCCGCGATACCGGCCAAGGCGGTGAGCAGGCTGTGCCCGATCCCTCGGCGCTGCCACCGGTCGACGACCGCGACCGCCACCTCCGCCTCCCCGCAGGCCTGCCCGCCACCGGCGGCGAACCGCGCGATCCCGACCGGATCGCCTGTCGGATCGCCCGCCGGATCGACCAGGTACCCCGCGACGGCCACCCGGCGGTGCCCGTCGAGATCGGCCAGCGCCCGGCGCAGCGACCCGGACAGCCGCGGGACGGGGGAGTGGAAGCGCAGGTAGCGGCTGTGCGGTGAGAGCCCCGCGAACACGGCGTCGACCGCAGCGGGCGCGTCCCCGGCGGTGAGCGGCCGGATGTGGACCGGGCCGATAATGGTACGAACGATCGTTTTATCGTGGGCGAGCATGAGCGTCCTCCCTGGCGGTGTCGGTCAGCGCGCCGTGGCGATGAGCGAGTCGAGCGCGCGTCTGGCGCGCCGCTCGGCGTCCGGGTCCTCCAGCAACCGGTGGGTGAGCTGGAACGCGATCGCCACGCCGTAGAGATCCTGGGCGAACTGGCGGGTGTCGACGCCGGCCCTGAAGTGGCCCTCGCGCACGGCCCCCTCGGCGACGCGGGACAGGGTGTCCAGCCATTCCCGCTGGTGGTGGGCCAGCCGGTCGCGCACCGGTCCCGGCCGGTCGTCGAACTCCATGGCGGCGGCGACGAACGGGCAGCCACCGGGGACGCCCTCCCAGTCGATCCACCGCTCGAACAGCACGCGCAGGCGCGGCTCGCCCCGTGGCGCGGCCAGCGCCGGCCGGATCACGTCGTCGACGAACGCCTCGGCGGCGTGGTCGAGCACCTCGATCTGGAGGGTCTCCTTCGAGCCGAAGTGCGCGAACAGCCCGCTCTTGGACATCTCGGTCTGCGCGGCCAGCACCCCGATCGTCAGCCCGCCCAGCCCGACGCGGCGGGCGAGTGCCGTCGCCTCGTCGAGGACGGCGCCGCGGGTCACGTCCCCTTTGCGCATGACTCGAAAATAGCACGATCGTTCGTGCTTGGCGACCAGTGCGCCCCGTCAGGTCGCAACCTGACGGGGCGCACTGGCGCTCGCGGGGCTAGAGCACGAGGCTCAGCAGCAGGACGAACACCAGCCCGGCGACCGAGATCAGCGTCTCCATCACCGACCAGGTCTTGATGTTCTGCCCGACGGTCAGCCCGAAGTACTCCTTGACCAGCCAGAACCCGGCGTCGTTGACGTGGGAGAAGAACAGCGACCCGGCGCCGATCGCGAGCACGAGCAGCGAGGTGGTGGCGGGGTCGAGCGTCGTCACGAGCGGGGCGAGGATGCCCGACGCCGTAACAGTCGCGACGGTGGCCGAGCCCGTCGCCAGCCGGATCAGCACCGCCACGCCCCAGGCCAGGAGCAGCACCGAGACACCGCTGCCCGCGACCCAGTTCGCGATCAGGGCGCCGATCTGGGTGTCGACCAGCACCTGCTTGAACCCGCCACCGGCGGCGACGATGAGCAGGATGCCCGCGATCGGCGGCAGCGAGGACTCCAGCGAGGCCATGACGCCCTCGCGGCCCATGCCGCGCCCCAGCGTCCCCATGCCGACGAGCACGGCGAGCAGCAGCGCGATCATCGGCGTGCCGAGGAAGTCCAGGACCGTGCGCGGGCCGCCCTCGGGCAGGAGGATCTCGGCGAGCGCCTTGCCCATCATCAGCACGACCGGCAGCAGCACGGTGGCCACGGTGATCGCGAACGTGGGACGGCGGGTGCGCGTGGCGACGCCGCCTCCGCCGACGGGGCCGTCCGGCTCCTCCTCGTCCGCGGAGAACAGCGCAGGCGGCGGCACGTCCACCCAGCGGGCGGCGTAGCGGGCGAACAGCGGCCCGGCGATCGCGACGGTGGGCACCGCGACGAGCACGCCGAGGCCCAGCGTGAGGCCGAGGTTGGCGCCCAGGGCGTCGATGGCGACGAGCGGGCCGGGGTGCGGCGGCACGAGGCCGTGCATCGCGGAGAGGCCGGCGAGGGCGGGGATGCCGACGCGGATCAGCGACAGGCCGGACCGGCGGGCCACCAGGAAGATCACCGGCATGAGCAGGACGAGGCCGATCTCGAAGAACATCGGCAGCCCGATGAGCGCGCCGACGGCGGCCATCGTCCAGGGCAGGGTGCGGGTGCTGGAGCGGCTCACGAGGGTGTCGACGATGCGGTCGGCGCCCCCGGAGTCGGCGAGCAGCTTGCCGAACATCGCACCGAGCGCGATCAGGATGCCGACCCCCGCTGCGGTGGTGCCGAACCCCTTGGTGAAGCTCTCGACGGCCTCGGTGACCGGCATGCCGGCGATGGCGGCGACGACCAGCGACCCGATCGTCAGGCTGAGGAACGGGTGCAGGGAGTAGCGGGTGATGAGCAGGACGATGAGCGCGATGCCGATGAGGGCGGCGGCGACGAGGCGGCCACCGGGGACCGTCGCGGCGGGCGCGGCGGCGAGCAGGAGCGTGGTCATGCGAGCGCTCCGTTCGTGGCGCCGGCGAGGGCGGTGACGGTGGCCGTGACGAGTTCGTCCACGGAACGGTCGAGGTCGACGGCGAAGCCGGCCTCGTCGGCGGCGAGCGGTTCGAGCGTCGCGAACTGCGACTCGACGAGGGAGGCCGGCATGAAGTGGCCGGGGCGGCCCGCGACGCGGCGGGCCACGACCTCGGGGCTGCCGTCGAGGTGCACGAACCGGACGGTCGACGCGCCGCCGCGGAGGACGTCGCGGTAGCTGCGGCGCAGCGCCGAGCAGCTGAGCACCCCGCCGGTGGCGCTGTGCTCGCCGAGCCAGGCGGCGAGCGCGTGCAGCCAGGGGAGGCGGTCGGTGTCGGTGAGCGGGATGCCGGCGGACATCTTGGCGACGTTCCCGGCGGGGTGGAAGTCGTCGCCGTCGGCGAACGGGACGTGCAGGCGCTGGGCGAGCGCGGCACCGACGGTCGTCTTCCCGGATCCGGACACCCCCATGACGGTGACGAGGGGTGGTGCGGCCTGGACGGGCATCGTGGCGATCCTCCTGTGCGTCGTTGCGGCGGTGGCCGTTGGAGGACAGCGTGCGTGAAAAATAGTACTTAAACAACACTGTATCGAATCAGATCATATGAATTGCTCCAGAGGGTGGCCTCGGAGCGGGACTCGTGTGAAGAATCTGGCCCATGAGTACGCACGATGCCCTTCTGGACCGACTCGGTGCCCTGATCGCGGGCGGCGAGCTGGTCCCGGGCCAGGTCGTGCGCGCCGACGAGCTGGGTACCCGCTACGGGGTCTCGCGCACCGTCGTGCGCGAGGCCGTCCGGGTGCTGGAGGCGATGGGCCTCGTGACGAGCAGGCGCCGCGTCGGCACGATCGTCGCGCCCCGCGAGCGCTGGAACGTCCACGATCCGCGCCTGATCCGCTGGCGGCTCGACGGCCCGGGCCGCGACGAGCAACTGCGCTCGCTCTCGGAGCTGCGCAGCGGGATCGAGCCGGTCGCCGCGGGGCTCGCCGCCCGCCGCGCCACCCCCGGGCAGTGCGGGGAGCTGATGCGCGCCGTGATGGACATGGCCGTGCACGGGCGCGCCGGGGACCTGGAGGCCTACCTGCAGGCGGACGTCCGGTTCCACGCCACGCTGCTCGCGGCGTCCGGCAACGAGATGCTCGCGGCGCTCTCCGGCGTCGTCGCCGAGGTCCTCTCCGGGCGCACCCGCCACGACCTCATGCCCGCCCGCCCGGAACCGCTCGCGATCCGGCTGCACGGCGACGTCGCCGAGGCGGTCCAGGCCGGGGACGCGGTCGCGGCGGAGGCGGCGATGCGGGCGATCCTCGACGAGGCGAGCGCGGCGATGCTCGCCGAGCAGGGTTCATGATCCGTATCTGTGGTGCGCGGCGGCCACCCGTGGCCGCTCCGGACCACAACCGAGGATCATGTCACCCATGACCGGGTTCGCCGATCTGCGGGAGAGGGCCCGTGCGCTCGCCACCGGCGAGCGCCGGGCCCTGCTCGGCATCACGGGCAGCCCCGGCGCGGGCAAGACGACCCTCGCGGTCGCGCTCGTGCGGGCGCTGGGCGCGGAGCTGGGGGACGGGATCGTGGCCCACGTCCCGATGGACGGCTACCACCTCGCGGACGTCGAGCTGGAGCGGCTGGGCCGCCGCGGCCGCAAGGGCGCGCCGGACACGTTCGACCCCGGCGGGTACGCGGCGCTGCTGCGGCGGCTGCGGTCTTCGCCGGAGGAGACCGTCTACGCCCCGGCGTTCGACCGCGACATCGAGCAGCCGATCGCCGGCTCCATCCCGGTGCACCCGCGGTGCCGCCTCGTCGTCACCGAGGGCAACTACCTGCTCCTGGACGAGCCGGCGTGGCGGGCCGCCCGCGCGGAGCTGGACGCCGTCTGGTTCGTCGAGGCGGACGAGGCGCTGCGGCGTGAGCGGCTGGTGGCCCGCCACGTCGAGTTCGGCAAGGCGTCCGACACCGCGACCGCGTGGGTGGCGGGCACCGACGAGCCCAACGCGCGGCTCGTCGAGGCCACGCGGGAGCGGGCGGACCTGGTGGTGCGGGGGTTCGCGCTCCCGGAGCTGCCGGGCTGATCGGCGCGGTCGCCGGCCGGTGCGCCGCCGCCTAGTGTGCGCTCCGGCAGGTGCGGGGCGGACCGGGTGCACGTTCGGCGGCGACGGATGGGGGTTGCGGGCGGCGTGTGCTGCGGGTGCTGCGGGCGGGCCGCGGTCCCGCTTCCACTGCGGTCGGCTGGGCGAAGGTAAACCGCGGGTAACGCCACCGCGGTCGGACGCGAGTCATCCGGCGGCAGGCCGCCGCCCTGACCCGCTCCCCACGGACCCGGCGGCGCCCCGTCCCGACTCCGTTCCCGTGCCGAAAGGGCGACCCCCGTGGCCCGTCGCTTCGCCGTTGTCCCCGCTCGCATCCCGGTCCGTCGCGCAGCCCGCGGCCCCGCTCGCGTCGCCGCGCCCGCCGTCACCGTCTGCGCCGCCGCGTGCGCCACCCTCCTCCTCGGCGCGGGTACCGCGCAGGCGTTCGTCGACAAGGACTGCTCCGACTTCGCCTATCAGGAGGACGCGCAGGCGGTCCTGGACCGGGACCGGTCCGATCCCCACCGACTCGATGGGAACAATGACGGCGTCGCGTGCGAGACGCTGCCACGCCGGGGCGGCGGCGCGCCGACCACGACCACGCCACCGCCGACGACGTCGGCACCGAAACCCACGACGGCGCCCACCACGACCTCGACATCGACCTCAGCGCCGAAGCCGCGACCGACGACGGCGCCGCCCGGACACGGACCGGCCCCCCGGCCCGGCGAGGGAGAGCCGCGCCCTCGCCACGGTGATGACCGCGACGACCGCGACCGCCGCGACTGGACAGATCGGCACGACCGCGACGGGTGGGACGGCGACCGGGAGAAGGTCCGCTACGCCCACGGCGGTAGCTCCCACGGTTCCCACGATTCCCACGGCTCCCACGACACCGACGGCTCCGATGACTCCGTCGCGGTACCCCTGACCCCGCCCGGTGCCCAGGTCGCCCGGTGGCCCGCCGGGGGCGTCGACGTCGGCGGCCGGTGATCCGGCCAGGTCAGAGGCGTTCCATGTGCCGCGGATCGAGGAGGAACTCGGCGTGCCGCTGCAGGTCCGCAGCGGTGGCCAGGTCGATCTCCCGCAGCCGCACGGTGTCGCGGCCGGGCCGCAGCTGGCCCACCTTCCACAGGCTCGCCGTGGCGACCGTCGCGACCACGGCGAAGCCGCCCGAGGTGTGGCTCTCCGGGCCGAGGATGGACAGCACGTCGCCGTAGGCGAGGATCCCGCCGAGCGGGTAGCTGCCGTCGAGCAGGTTCGACGGGTGGCCTCCCGCCTCACCGCCGCCGGCGCGGGCCCAGCGGAAGCGGTGCGGGTGGAACCGGGTGGCGACGCGGTCCGAGTTGAGGTCGACGCGCCAGGGGGTGGAGAGCAGCTCGGCGTAGTCCTCGGTGGTGAGGTGGTCCGGGTCGGCGTGCGGTCCCCGCAGCACCTCGATCTCCCAGGCGTCGGTGTAGCTCGGCCGCAGGGATCGCGGCACCCGCCGACGGGCACTGCGGCCCCGCCCGCCCGCCTCGACGTCGAGGACGTCGGCCTTGGCGAGCGCGCGCCCGTCGAAGCCGCCGAGCTCGCCGACGAGGAACGTCGCGCGGGAGCCGAACACCTCGGGCACCGCGATGCCGCCGGAGAGCGCCAGGTAGAGCCGAAAGCCGGGACCGCGGGCGACGCCGCAGGTCAGCACGTCCCCCGCGGTGACGCGCAGCGCCTCCCAGGCCTCGACCGGCTCGCCGTTCAGGGTGATCTCCGAGCCGGCCGCCCCGCAGATCGCGATCAGCCCGGAGTAGAGGAGCACCGCCTGGAACTGGCCGAGTGGGATCTCCAGGGCGGCCGATCCCGGCGGGTTCCCCACGAGCACGTTGGCCGCCCGGAAGGCGAGGTCGTCGGCCGGGCCCGCGGGGAAGAACCCGAGCGCCTGCAGCCCGACGCGGCCCGGGTGGTCCTGCACCGTGGTCTGCAGGCCCGGCTCGAGGACCTCGAGCGCCGGCACCGTCTCGTGCGGCCGACGCGCCGTCACGGGACCTTCACCCGCGCCGCGGCGGCCCGGCGCGCGGCGCGCCGGGCCTCGGCCTCGGCGTCGCGGCGCGCGGACTCGGCGAGGTGGTCGCCGACGGAGTAGCTGCCCGGCTCGATGCGGTAGTCGTAGCGGCCCTCGAAGACCTGACGTCGCAGCTCGATCAGCTCGGCCTCCTCGACCCGCTCGAACCGGATCCGGTCGCCCGGCGCGACGAGGAAGGGGTCGAGGTGCCGGTTGCGGCTGCGCCCGAAGAGCCCGGAGATCGGCAGCGTCCGCCCGAAGAGCTGGTAGCTGCCGGGTGACTCGAGCGGGTACACGACCAGGCAGGGGCCGCCGATGGCGACGGCCCCCTCGGGCGTCCACGTGCGTGCCGGGTTGTACTTCGGTGCCACGAGCTCCGACCGCGGGTCCAGCGGGAGCAGCGACGGCAGCCCGGGATAGAACCCGGTGAAGGCGTTCCACCACTCGGTCTGCAGCACCCGCTCGTAGAAGGCGTCGCGGTCGGGCAGGCCGTTGCAGCGCACGATGTAGTCGATGTTGTTGCCCTCGACGACGTTGGGTGCGTCCGGCCGGGTCGCGACGCGGTAGCGGTTGACCGCCTCCCGCGACGTCGAGTCGTCGAAGGCCAGCGCGAGTGTGATGCGCCGGCTGGGCATGACCAGGGCGGACGGCGGGGGCACCCGCTCGTGGACGTCTTCGAGCGAGTCGACCAGCGCGTGCTGGGCCACCACGGCCGGGTCGAAGTGGACGAGCAGCGAGCGCAGGCCGGGAGCGGCCTGCGCGACACCGGCGACCTCCTGCTCGGCCAGCTGTCGCGCGACGGCGTGCACGAAGAAGTTGACGCAGAGATCGACGCTCGGCGGGCCGTACTCCACGAGGAGGCAGCGGTCACCCGCCGTCCGGTAGGTGACGGTGGGCCGGTCGCCGGTGAGCTTCGTGGTCCGTACGATCGCCGCCATCAGCGGATCACCGCCTCCCGGTCCGTGCGCGCTGTACGTGCCCTTGCACGGCGGTCCATGATGATCCCACCCCGGTCGGCCCCGGACTGCGCGGACGGGACAACGCGGACCGTGGGAGTTGTCCATACTGCGGATCGTCGTGCGCACGCCGGCGGCGTTGAGCTTCCCGGACGGCGGGCCCACCCGGAACCGCACAGCCGGCACCGCGTGCGACGCAGGAGTGCGCATGGTCATGACGCTGCGGACGCTCCTCGGCAGGAGCGGGTCGCGGCTGTCCGTGCACGCGGGCGCCGACCATCTCGACCGCGGCGTCACCTGGACCGCCGAGGACGTCGCGGACCCCGCGGCCCAGCTGCAGGGCGGTGAGCTGGTGCTGACGACGGCCGCGGAGCTCGCCGCACGGCGGTGCGGTCACGTGGAGCGGCTCGCCGCGGCAGGCGCCGCGGGGCTGTGCGTGCTCGCGCAGGACGGCGCCCCGGTGCCCACCGAGGCGATCGCCGCCGCCGAGCGGGCCGGGCTCGCGCTGCTGACCGCACCGACCGCCGCGGCGTTCGCGGCGGTCGCCCGCGACGTCGCCGTGCAGACGTCCGAGGAGCAGCTCCGGGGCCTGTCGGAGGCGCTGGCCGCGCAGCGCGACCTCGCGCGCGCCGCGCTCGCCCCGCACGCGGCGCGGGAGATCGTCGACCGCCTGGCGAAGGCGCTCAGCAGCTGGGTGCTGCTGCTGGACGAGACCGGGGGGCTGCGGGCGGGCACCCCGGCCGGGCGCGTCCACCTGGCACGGATCCGCATCGACCTGTCGCGGCTGCGCGACGGGTCGCGCTCGGCGAGCCTCAGCATGACGGTGGCGGGTGACGCGGTGGTGATGCTGCCGTTGACGGTTCGCGGCCGCGTGCGCGGGTTCCTCGCCGTCGGCCGCTCGACACCCCTCGCCGGGGCCGAGCAGTCGGTCGTCACGTGCGCGGTGGCGCTGCTGCGGGCGAACCTGATCGAGTCGCGAGGGGTGACGAGCCACCACCGGCGCCACCGGCTCGCCATCTTCAAGATCGCGATCGAGGGCGACGTCGCGCTGGCGGCCGGGGTGGGTGAGGTGCTCGGAACCGGCTGCCCCGAGGGCGAGCTGCGGGTCGCACTGCTGGGCGTGCCCCGCGGCCACGAGATCGAGCTGCTCGAGTGCGCGGAGAGCAACTTCGCCCTGCGCACCGTGCGCACGCTGGTCGCCGAGTGGGAACCGGGGCGCGTCGTGGTGCTGATGCCGCCCGCCGAGGGTGACATCCGCACCCTGGAGTCGGTGCTGCGCCAGGTCCCGCACGCCCGGGGTGCGGTCAGCGACCCGGTCCCGCCACGAGAGCTCCCGGACGCCTGGCGGCACGTGCGATCGGTCTTCAGCAGCGCTCCGGGAACCGCGGGCAAGCTCGCCCTCGCCAGCGATGTCGCGACCGCCGGGCTGCTGCGACACCTGTCCGGGGACGACGCGCGCGGCTGGGCGGAGGCCGCGCTCGCGCCGCTCGCGGCCACGGCCCATCGTTCGAAGATCGACCTGCGGCACACGCTGCGCACCTTCCTCGCCCACAACGGGCAAGCCGACGCGTCGGCGTCCGCGCTGGGCATCCACCGGCACACGCTGCGCTACCGCATGGGCAAGGTCGCCGAGGCCCTCGGCCGCGACATCGACGACCCCATGACGCGCGCGGAGCTCTGGGTCGCCCTGCAGCTCATCGACCAGCCCTGACCAGCCCTGACCAGCCCTGACCAGCCCTGACCAGCCCTGACCGGCCCGATCGTCCCCCGCGTCTCGCCGGATGGCCCATCGAGCCCGGCGAGTTGTCCAGATTGCGCATGTGCCCCGCGCCTGCCGCTCGACACGCTGACCTCCATCGCCACCGGCGGCCCACCACCCGGCCATCGCGGCCGGCCCGCCCGAGATCGAGGAGGTTCGACGTGGGGACGTCACTGCATCCACCGCAACTGATCACGAACTCGCGCACGCTCTACCTGGTCTGGATCCCCGCCGACCCGGCGGCGGTCGAGAAGCTCGTCCCCGAGGGGCTCACCCCGGCCGGGGACCGGGCCTGCTACATCAACCAGTACGTCGTCGACGGCCCCGACCAGACGTCCACGACCGGGGCGGGCGAGACGTTCGGCGCCTACTCGCTGACCTATCTCGGCGCGAACCTGTCCGGTCTGGACACCGAGGCCGGGGTCCCGGCCCGCTGGTGGACCCACTACCACAACAGCTCCGACGTGATGCGCCGCTACGCGGCCGAGCACGGCGTGCCGGTGGGTGAGCCCGGACGGACGACCCTCGACCTCGACGGCGACCGCCTGGTCGTCACCACCCGCGTCGAGGAGCGGCCGGTCATCCGGACCGTCGCGCGCGTGCGGATCGGCAACCCGGTCCGGGTGGCCGGCCAGCTGCGCTACATCACGCGCCGCGACGACACGTTCGTGAGCGGTCGCTACCCGTACGTCGCCGACGTCGCCGAGCACTTCGAGGTGGAGTCGTTCGAGTTCCTCGACAAGACCCATCCCACCTACGCGCTGCGGCCCGCCGACCCGCTCACCCTGACCTTCGGGTTCTACGCGCCGTCCATGACCTTCTGCTACCCGGGCGGCGAGGGTCCGCTCGGTTCCGAGCACGGCAGCTGATCCAGCCAGTCGAACCCTAGGAGCGAGCATGGCACTCCTCGATCGTGCCCGGTGGTACGACCTCGCGCGCACCACCGAGTGGACGCCCCGCTACGTCGAGCCCGACGAGCTCTTCCCGCCCGAGATGAGCGGCGGCGAGGGCATCCCGGACGAGGCCTGGTCCACCTACGACGAGCCCTACAAGATCTCCTACCGCGAGTACGTCGACGTGCAGCGCCAGAAGGACGCCGGCGCGTACTCGGTGAAGGCGACCCTCGAGCGCGCCGACCTCTACCACAAGGCCGATCCCGGCTGGATCTCCATCCTCAAGGAGCACTACGCGGCGGTCGCCGTGGTCGAGTACGGCGCCTCGTTCCAGGAGGCCCGCTTCGCCCGCTGGTCGAAGGCGCCGGGCATGCGCAACATGGCCGTGTTCGGGATGCTCGACGAGATCCGTCACGCCCAGATGCAGCTGTTCTTCCCGCACGAGTACGTGAACAAGGACCGGCAGTTCGACTGGTCCCACGAGGCGATGTTCACCGACAACTGGGTGACGCTGGGCGCGCGGCACTTCTTCGACGACATGCTGATGACCCGCGACGCGATCTCGACGGCCATCTGCGCGAACTTCTCCTTCGAGACCGGGTTCACCAACCTGCAGTTCATCGGGCTGTCCGGGGACGCGGCGAAGGCGGGCGACTTCACCTTCTCCAAGCTGATCCAGAGCATCCAGTCCGACGAGGCCCGGCACGCCCAGCTCGGCACGCCGCTCCTGCAGCTGCTCATCGAGAGCGGGCAGAAGGAGCGGGCGCAGAAGCTCATCGACATCTCCTTCTGGCGCAGCTACCGGCTGTTCACGGTGCTGTCCGGGATCCCGATGGACTACTACGTCCCGCTGGACGTGCGCGAGGCCTCGTTCAAGGAGTTCATGGAGGAGTGGATCGTCACGCAGTTCGTGCGGTCCCTGGAGGACCTCGGGCTGGCCAAGCCCTGGTACTGGGACCTCTTCCTGCGCGACGTCTCCGAGCACCACCACGGCCAGCAGCTGGGCACGTACTCCTGGCGGCCCACGCTGTGGTGGAACCCGGCGGCGGGCGTCACCCCCGAGGAGCGGGACTGGCTGGAGGAGAAGTACCCGGGCTGGAACGACACCTTCGGCAAGGTCTGGGACGTCCTGATCGACAACTTCGCCCACGGGCGGACGGACCGCACCGTGCCCGGCACCCTGCCGGTGATCTGCAACGTCTCCCAGCTCCCGATCGTCGGGACGCCGTCGCAGACGCTGCGCGACATCTCGATCGTGCACGAGGGCCGCCGCTACCACTTCGCCTCCGAGGTGGACCGGTGGATCTTCGAGGACGACCCCGAGCGCTACCGCCACCACCGCAACCTCGTCGACCGCTTCCTCGGCGGGGAGATCCAGCCCGCGGACCTCGGCGGCGTCCTGCAGTACATGGGCCTCGGCGTGGTCAGCGACGGCGGTGACGACGCGCACGGCTACGCGTGGGTCGACCGCTACCGCCCCGCCCTCGCCACGACCGGCTGACCCGACCCGAGGAGATCCCCATGGCACTGCTTCCGCTCGCCTCGCACTTCGACGGGGACTTCGTGATCAAGCTGCTGCCCGTCGACACCGCCCACACCATGGACGAGGTCGCCGCCGCCGCGGCCGCGAACGCCGTCGGCATCCACGTCGCTGAGCAGCCCGGACGCACGATCCGCGTGCGCAAGCAGGGCGCATCGCAGCCCTACCCCCGCGAGATGACGGTCGCCGACTCCGGCCTGGAGCCGACCGAGTGCATCGAGCTCTACTTCGAGTGACAGGACGCGAGAGATGACCATCACCGACCCCGTCGGTCCGATCCTCCAGTCCGGTGAGGTCGCCCGCGCCGTGGCGCAGGCGGCGGAGATCGACAACGCCGGCTGTCGCGTCGAGGTGCGCGACCGCGGCTCCTACGTGCGCATCGAGGTCGAGGGCGGGCAGTGCGTCCTGCGCCGGACCACGATCGAGGCCGAGATCGGCAGGCCGTTCCGCATGTCGGAGCTCGAGCTCAACATGTCGTCGTTCGTCGGGCGCATCGACACCGGCACCGAGCTCGTCCGCTTCTACCACGGCGAGCCGGGCGACACCGGCTCCGCGACCGAGGAGGCCACCGCGTGAGCACCCCGCTGAAGCCGCTGAAGACCTGGAGCCATCTCACCAAGCGGCGGCGCAGGCCCAGCGAGTACGAGATCGTCTCGACGAACCTGCTCTGGCACACCCGTGACGCCGAGCAGCCGTGGGACGTCGCGCAGACCGGGCCCATGGCCGACTGGTACCGCCGGTACCGCAACGGCAGCCCGGTCACCCACCCGGACTGGGACTCCTTCCGCGATCCCGACGAGCTCGTCTACCGCACCTACAACATCCTCCAGGACGGCCAGGAGACCTACGTCGAGGGCCTGCTCGACCAGCACAACGCCGAGCAGCACGACAAGGGCCTCTCGGCGGAGTGGGTCGCCACGCTCGCCCAGCTCTACGCGCCGAGCCGCTACCTGCTGCACGCGCTGCAGATGGGCAGCGCCTACCTCATGCACATCGCGCCGACCAGCACGATCGCCAACTGCGCGGCGTTCCAGGCGGCCGACGAGCTGCGCTGGGTCTCGCACGTCGCGTACCGGACCGCCGAGCTCGCCCTGTCGCACCCGTCCGCGGGGTTCGGCGAGCGCGAGCGCGAGCTGTGGGAGGAGCTGCCCGCCTGGCAGGGCCTGCGCGAGCTCCTGGAGCGTGCGCTGACCACGTTCGACTGGGCCGAGGCGTTCGTCGTGCTCAACCTGGTCGCCAAGCCCGCGGCCGACGAGGCCGTGTTCCGCCAGCTCGGACTCGCCGCCCGCCGGCACGGCGACCAGCTCTACGCCCTGCTGGCCGAGGCGGCGCTGCGCGACAGCGAGCGCTCGCGCCGGTGGTCCGCGGCGCTGGTCGCGACCATGTCGGAGGTGGACGCCAACGTCGGGCAGCTCGCCTCCTGGGTCTCCTCCTGGCAGCCCTGCGCGGTGCAGGCACTTCGCGCCTACTGCGCGGAGGTCCCGGAGAACCCGGAGGCGTTCGAGAACGCCGTCGGAGCGGTCGAGGGCTTCCACCGCCAGCTCGGGCTCGGCGGCTGAGCGGGGTCTCGTGATGGTCGAGCATCTCGTCTCCCGGGACGGTGCCGACGAGGGCTACCCCTGCGCGGCGGGCGCCACGGTGCTGGGTGCCGCCCTCCGCGCGGGGCTCGGCCTCGCCTACGAGTGCAACAGCGGCTCCTGTGGGAGCTGCCGCTACCAGCTGGTGTCGGGCGAGGTGCGCAACCGCCGGCCCGGCGCCCCCGGGCTCACCGCGCGCGACCGGCGCCGCGGGCGGCGGCTGGCCTGCCAGGACGAGCCCGTCTCCGCGTGCACCGTCCGGGCGGCGACCACCGGCGGCCCGGTCGGGCACCGTCCGGGCCGCCACCGCGCGGAGCTGCAGGTCGTGCACCAGCTGACGCACGACATGGCGGAGTTCGTGTTCCTCACCGATCATCCCGCCCGGTTCCGCCCCGGTCAGTACGCGATGCTGGAGCTGCCGGGGGTCACCGGCGAGCGCGCGTACTCGATGTGCAACCTCGCCAACCCGTGCGGCGAGTGGCGCTTCGTGATCAAGCGGGTGCCCGGTGGCGCGGCCACCGAGGTGCTGTTCGACAAGCTGAACCCCGGCGACCGGATCGCCCTCGACGGCCCGTTCGGGCACGCCTTCCTGCGCGAGGACGATCACCGGATCGTCTGCGTGGCGGGCGGTTCGGGGCTGGGCGCGATGCTCGGCGTCGTCAGCGGCCTCGCCGCGCTGCCCCGGCCGCTGTCGCGCTCCGCGCACGTCTTCTACGGCGGCCGCACCGGCCGCGACCTGTGCCGGCTGCCGGTGCTCGACCGGGTCGCGGACCGGCTCGGCGAGCTGCGGTTCACCCCGGTCGTCTCGGAGCCGGACGCTCCGGTGCCCCCCGGGCTACGCACCGGGTACGTGCACGACGCCGTGGCGGCCGAGCTCGGCAACGACCTCGGCGGCCGCACCTTCTACGCGGCCGGGCCGCCGGTCATGACCGAGGCGCTCGCCCGCCTGCTCGTCCTGGACTCGGGCGTGCCGGCCGACCGGCTGCACTACGACCGGTTCCTGTAGTCCCCCGAGCCCGAGATCCCGAGGAGAGCGACCGATGGCATTCGTGCGGGCCTGCAGCCTGGACGATCTCTGGGCGGGTGAGATGGAGTCCTACGAGCTGGACGGGAAGGACGTCCTCGTCGCGCACCTGGACAGCGGGGAGGTCGTGGCGACCCAGGCCATCTGCCCGCACCAGCAGATCGAGCTCGTCGAGGGAACCCTCGAGAAGGCCACGCTCACCTGCCGGGCGCACCTGTGGACCTTCGATCTCGCCACCTGCACCGGGCTCAACCCGGCGCACTCCGCACTCGCGCGCTACCCGGTGAAGGTCGACGGCGACGACGTCTACGTCGACCCGGACGGCGACAGCCCGAAGATCGCCCACTCCTGAGAAGAAAGACGAGGTGGACAGACCATGGTTGCGATCAACTGCGACATGGGTGAGGCGTACAGCATCTACCGGTGCGGCGACGACGAAGGGATCATGCCCTACATCACGGTCGCCAACGTCGCGTGCGGATTCCACGCCGCCGATCCGGTGGTGATGCAGAAGACCGTCGCGCTGGCCAAGCGGCACGGCGTCCGGGTGGGCGCGCACCCGTCGCTGCCCGACCGGGAGGGGTTCGGGCGCCGCGAGATGACGATGGAGCCCGCGGAGCTGACCGCCTGCGTCGTCTACCAGGTCGGTGCCCTGGCCGGGTTCCTGCGGGCGGAAGGCATGCAGCTGCACCACGTGAAGCCGCACGGCGCCCTCTACGGCATGGCGTCGCGCAACGAGGAGGTGGCCGCGGCGGTCGCCGACGCCGCCGACGTCTTCGGGGTGCCGCTCATGGGCATGGCGAACACGGTGCACGAGCGGGTGTGGGGCGGCCGCGATGCGGGTTTCCTCGCCGAGTACTACACCGACCTCGACTACCGCCCGGACGGCTCGCTGATCATCACGCGCGAGCACGTCGCCTACGACCCGGCGATCGCGGCCGAGCGGGCGGTGCGCGCCGTGACCGACGGGCTCGCGACAGCCGTCGACGGCAGCGACATCCCGATGCGTGCGGACTGTGTCTGCGTGCACTCGGACACCCCCGGCGCGGTCGACCTCGCCAAGTCGGTGCACGACGCGCTGCGGCCCTACCTGACCGCGACGGTGTGACCGGATGGCCCGCCACGAGGTCCTCTCGCCCATCCCGGGGGTGTTCTACCGCCGGCCCGATCCGGGCAGCGCGGAGTACACCCGCCCCGGTGAGCCGGTCGGCCCGCAGGACACGATCGGCCTGGTCGAGGTGATGAAGGCCTACTTCCCGGTGCCGGCAGGCGCGGCGGGCACGGTCGTCGAGTTCGCCGTCGGCAGCGAGCAGGTCGTCGACGCCGGGCAGGTGCTCGCGGTCCTCGAGGTGGACGGATGAAGCGGCTGCTGGTCGCCAACCGCGGCGAGATCGCGGTCCGGATCATCCGGGCGGCGCGCGATCTCGGCATCGAGACCGTCGCCGTGCACAGCGCGGCCGACGCGGACGCGGCGCACGTCCGGCTCGCGGACGCTGCGGTGGGGATCGGGCCCGCGCCCGCGGCGAGGAGCTACCTCCTCCCGGACGTGATCGTCGACGCCGCCCGGGACGCGGGCGCCGACGCCGTGCATCCGGGCTACGGGTTCCTCTCCGAACGCGCGTCGTTCGCCGCGGCGGTCACCGACGCGGGCCTCACGTTCGTCGGCCCGGACGCCGAGGTGATCGATCGGATGGGGGACAAGGTCCGGGCCCGCCGGACCGCGGCGGCCGCGGGCGTCCCGACCGTGCCCGGCACGCAGGACGGGGTCGCGGACGTGTCCGCCGCCGTCGCGGCGGCCGCGGAGATCGGCTACCCGGTGATGCTCAAGGCCGCCGCGGGCGGTGGCGGGCGCGGCATCCGCGTCGTGGCCGACGAGACCGAGCTGCTGGCGGTGCTCCCGACCGCCTCGGGCGAGGCCGCGAGCGCGTTCGGGGACGGCCGGATGTACCTGGAGCGCTTCGTGCGCCGGGCGCGACACGTCGAGGTCCAGGTGCTCGGTGACGGCACCGACGCCGTCCACCTCCACGAGCGGGAGTGCTCGCTGCAGCGGCGCCGGCAGAAGGTCGTCGAGGAGGCCACCGCGCCCGGGCTCGACGCCACCGTCCGCGCCGCCATGACGGCGGCCGCCGTCCGGCTGTGTCACCACGTCGGCTACCGCAACGCGGGCACGTGCGAGTTCCTCGTCGATGACGAGACCGGCGAGTTCTTCTTCATCGAGATGAACACCCGCGTCCAGGTCGAGCACCCGACCACGGAGCTCGTGACCGGCATCGACGTCGTCGCCGAGCAGCTGCGCATCGCGGCGGGCGAGCCGCTGCGGTTCGCCCAGTCCGACATCGCCGCGCGGGGGCACGCCGTGGAGTTCCGGATCTGCGCGGAGGACCCCGACCGCGGCTTCCTGCCCACCCCCGGCGCCGTCGGCCGGGTCGCGCTGCCCGCCGGGCCGTGGGTGCGCTGCGACACCTGGCTGGAGCCGGACACCCGGGTCTCGCCGTACTACGACTCGCTGCTGGCGAAGGTCGTCGTCTGGGGCGAGGACCGGGCGGGTGCGCTGCGCCGGGCCCGCCGCGCCCTGCGCGAGTTCGCCGTCGAGGGCGTGGCCACGACCGCTGGCCTGATGACCGAGCTGCTCGACGAGCCCTGGTTCGCCGCGGGGGAGTTCCACACCGGGACCGTCGAGGAATGGCTGGCGAGGAGGAACCGATGACCGCCCCACCACCCGCCCGCTACAGCTGGGGCGGCGACGAGCACATCTTCGTCGAGCTGGCCGAGGAGATGAGCCTGCAGGCCAACATCCGCGCGATGGCGATCACGACGACGCTGCGCGACGAGCGTCCCGACGGGGTGTGGGACATCTGCCCGGCGAACGCGTCCTACCAGGTCCGCTACGACCCGGACGTGATCGGGCCGAGGGAGCTCCTGACCCTGCTGCGCGACGTCGAGCGCCGGGTCGGCGATGCCCGGGACTTCGCACTGCCCAGCCGGCTGGTGGAGATCCCGGTGCTGTACCGGGATCCGTGGACCACGGAGACGCTGCTGCGCTTCCGCGACCGCCACCAGGACCCGGACGCCACCGACATCGAGTACGCGGCCAGGATCAACGGCTACCCGACCGTGGAGGCCTTCATCGAGGCCCACGCCGGATCGCCGTGGTTCGTGTCGATGGTCGGCTTCGTGGCCGGGTTGCCGTTCATGTTCCAGATGGTGCCGCGGGAGCGGGCGATCGTCGTGCCGAAGTACCTGCGGCCGCGTACCGACACGCCCAAGCAGACGATCGGCTACGGCGGGTGCTTCGCCTGCATCTACTCGGTGCGCGGGGCGGGGGGCTACCAGATGTTCGGCATCACCCCGGCGCCGATCTACGACCCGACGCGGACGCTGCCGGACTTCCAGGACTTCCTGGTGTTCTTCCGGCCGGGCGACATCGTGAGGTTCACCCCGATCGACCGGGAGCGCTACGACGCGTACGTGGCCGAGGTGGAGGCGGGCCGGTTCCGGATCAACGCCAGGCCGGTGGCGTTCTCCCTGCAGGAGTTCCTCGACGACCCGGACGGCTACAACACGCGCCTGCTGAAGGAGCTGAACCCGTGATCGAGGTGCGCAAGCCGGGCCTGTCCACCACGGTGCAGGACGCCGGCCGTCCCGGCTACTACGACGTGGGCATCCCGCCGTCCGGGGCGCTCGACCAGTTCTCCCTCCGGACCGCCAACCACCTGGTCGGCAACGATCCGGGCGCCGCCGCGCTCGAATGCGTCTACCTGGGGCCCGAGCTCGCGTTCCGCGGCGATGCGGTCGTGGCGGTGGCGGGCGCGTCGATGATCCCACGGGTCGACGGGGAGGAGCGGCCGCTGTGGGAGTCGTTCCCGGTGTCCGCGGGGGAGGTGCTCGACTTCGGGTTCCTCACCGCGGGCGCCCGCGCCTACCTGGCCGTCTCCGGAGGGATCGACGTGCCCGAGGTGCTCGGCAGCCGCTCCACCTACGGGCTGGGGACGCTGGGCGGGCTGGCCGGGCGGCCGCTGCGCGAGGGTGACGTGCTCCCGGTGGGCGTGGCGGCCGCGCCGGCCGCTGGACGTGTCCTGCCGGTCGGGCTGCGACCGGCGTTGGCGAGGGACGTCGAGGTCCGCGTGCTGCCCGGGCTCTACGACCACCGGCTCACCGCCGAGGGCCGGGAGGCCTTCCTCGCCACGACGTGGACGCTCACTCCGGTCGCCGACCGGGTCGGCTTCCGTTACCAGGGCGCCACGCTCGCCACCGTGGACCGCGAGCCGCCGTTCGGGGCGGGCCAGGACCCGTCGAACATCGTGGACGCGCCGTACCCCATCGGGTCGATCCAGGTGCCGGGCGGTGTGGAGCCGATCGTCCTGCACCGCGACGCCGTCTCCGGCGGCGGCTACATGATGATCGCGACCGTGCTGTCCGGCGACCTCGACGTCGTCGCGCAGTCCGCGCCCAACACCCGCACGCGCTTCGTCGCCGTCGACCTCGACGAGGCCCTCGCCGTCCGCACGGAGTACCGCAGCCGCGGGCGGCGCGTCGCCGAGCTGCTGAGCTAGGAGGAACTGCCATGCCCTTCGTCCGGATCGACTGGTTCCCGGGCCGCACGGTCGAGCAGAAGCGGGAGCTTGCCGACGTGCTGACCCGCGAGATCTGCCGCATCGGCAGGTGCGAGCCCGACTCGGTCGGGATCGTCTTCACCGACGTGGCCCAGGAGGACTGGGCCCGCGCCGGACGGCTCTTCGCCGACGGGTGAGGCGGGTGGCCGGCCCGCCGCGCATCCCGGCAACGACCGGTGCGCCGCGCGCGGCACGTAGGGTGACGGGCCGACCGTGCATGGGAGGGGAGCGGGGATGGGGGACGGATCCGTCGCCGTCGTGACCGGGGCAGGTTCGGGCATCGGGCGGGTCGTCGCCCGAGCGCTGCTGGGCGCCGGCTACCGGGTGGCCCTCGCGGGCCGGCGGGAGGACGCGCTGCACGAGACTCTCGCCGACCGCCCCGACGGTGATCCGGCCGCGCTCGTGGTGCCCACCGACGTGGCCGACGAGGAGGCCGTCCGGCGGCTCTTCGCCGCGGTGCGCGACACCTGGGGCCGGGTGGACCTGCTGGTCAACAACGCCGGCACGTTCGGGCCGTCCGGGAGCCCGGACGAGGTGCCGGTCGACGGGTGGCGCGCCTGCGTCGAGGTGAACCTGACCGGCTCGTTCCTCTGCGCGCGCGAGGCGTTCGCCCTGATGCGCGCCCAGCGCCCGCAGGGCGGGCGGATCATCAACAACGGGTCGATCTCCGCCCACACCCCGCGCCCGGGCAGCGCCGCCTACACGGCGACGAAGCACGCGATCACCGGCCTCACGAAGTCGCTCTCCCTCGACGGGCGGCCCTACGGCATCGCGTGCGGGCAGATCGACATCGGCAACGCGGCCACCGAGATGACGGCGGGCATCGCCACCGGCGCCCGCCAGGCGGACGGCAGCGTGCGTCCCGAGCCCACCTTCGACGCGGCGCTGGTGGGAGAGGCCGTCCTGCACATGGCCGGGCTTCCCCCGCAGGCCAACGTGCAGTTCGTGACGCTGATGGCGACCACGATGCCCTACGTCGGCCGGGGCTGACGGGCGCGCCTGCCCGCGTCAGGGAGTGACGATGGCGAACGACGGATCGGGCTGGTCGGTCAGGGACAGGACGGTGTGGAGCACGCCGGCGTCCCCCTCGAACACCACACCGTCGCTGCCCTGGCCGGCGAGCAGGGCCAGCAGCTGCGGGCGGGTGAGCGTGACGACCAGATCCGCCGGGAGCTTCCTGGTGGTGGGGTGGTGGATCAGCACCCCGTTGGAGAGCTCCATCCGGTAGACCTCCCCGGAGTCGGTGAACAGCCAGCGGATCGACGCGCTCGTGTCCCACGCCCGTTCGGCATCGATGCGGATCGCGAGGCTGTCGAACAGCTGGGTGACCGTGAGGGCCGCGGTCAGGCGGGTCGAGTCCAGCGGTATGGGGGTGGCCATCCCCCGTAGTTCCTGGACGCCGGTGAGGAAGTTGTTGCGCCAGGTGGCGCACTCCGAGCCGTATCCGAGCCGGGTCAGCACCTCGCCCAGAAGCTCCCGTGCCGCCTGGTGGGTCGGATCGGCGAACACGGCGTGGCCTGCGAGCTCGGCCGCGAAGCGCAGGTCGCCGTCGTCGGCGAACCGCCGCGCGGTGGCGACGGTGGCGTCGATCCCGCCGATGGCCTGGACGTAGCGGGCGGCCGCGGCCTCCGGGGGATGCTGCCACAGGTGCGCCGGGTTGCCGTCGTACCAGCCCAGGTAGCGCTGGTAGACGGCCTTCACGTTGTGGCTGACCGACCCGTAGTAGCCGTGCGTGTGCCAGGCGGCGTGCAGGGCGGGCGGCATCGTCATCGTCTCGGCGATCTCGCTGCCGACGTGGCCCTGGTTCATCCGGCGCAGCGTCTGGTCGTGCAGGAAGGCGTAGAGGTCGCGCTGCTCGGTGAGGAACCGCACGATGTTCTCGCGTTCCCAGGTGGGCCAGTGGTGCGAGGCGAACGCGACGTCGGTGTCGTCGGCGAACAGCTCGATCGCCTCGGCCAGGTAGCGCGACCAGCCCCGGGCGTCGCGGACCTCGGCACCCCGCAGGGTCAGCAGGTTGTGCAGGTTGTGGGTGGCGTTCTCGGCAAGGCACAGCGCCCGGAAGTCGGGGAAGTGGAAGTTCATCTCGGCGGGCGCCTCGGTGCCCGGGGTGAGCTGGAAGACGATCCGGACACCGTCGAGGGTCTCCTCCTGCCCCGTGCGGGTGATGTCCAGCGTCGGCGCCAGGAGCCCCGCGGTGCCCGTCGACGTGCCCGACCCCAGCCCGACACCCAGGGTCCCGGTCGGGCTGACCGGCAACCCCATGCCGGTGTGGTAGAGCCCGCGACGCAGCATCGCCACGCCCGCGTACACGTTCTCGGAGACGGCGTGGTCCAGGAAGCCGGCCGGGGCCACGATCGGCACGTCCGTGTCGGCGTCGACCACCCCCAGCACGCCGCCGAAGTGATCGATGTGCGAGTGGGTGAAGATCACCGCGGTGACCGGCCGGTCGCCCCGGTGCGTCCGGTACAGGGCCAGCCCGGCCGCCGCGACCTCGGCCGACACGGCCGGATCGATCACGACGATCCCGCGCTCGCCCTCGACGATCGTCATGTTCGACAGCTCGATGCCGCGGAGCTGGTAGATGCCTGCCGTCACCTCGAAGAGGCCTTGGATCGCGGTGAGCCGGCTCTGCCGCCACAGGCTCGGGTTCACCGTGTCCGGGCAGTCTCCCGCGGTGACCTGCGCGTAGACGTCGGCGTCGAAGACGACTCGACCCTCGGCGTTGGTGATCCGGCCGGGCTCCAGCCGGGCGATCAGGCCTCGGGTGGCGTTGTCGAAGTCGGTGCGGTCCTCGAACGACGGTTCCGGCACGGATCATCCTTTCGGTCGGCGTGGGCGACGACGGTCGACCCTGCTCACCCGGCCCGGGGTGCGTCGGAGGAGGTCCGGCACCGCCCGGCAACGCGGCGAAACCGCTCTCGGCCGGACGCGCGCCGTGCACGTGACGCTAGGAGCGGTCCGGCCCGCGCCACTCGCCCGAACCGGGTGAGTGGCGGGCCCCGGCCGGTCTCAGAGTGAGCGCGACCGGCGCTGCGCGCCTGGCGGACGGGACTCAGATCCCGTCGCGGTGGGTCCACCGCCCGCCGAGCATCGTGGCGGCGACCGGCATCGCCCGCAGCTGCTGCGGGGTGGCAGCGGCAGGGGCGATCTCCGTGACCACGAGATCGGCCCGGCGCCCGGTGCGCAGGGGCCCGTCCGGCCCGGACGACGCGGCGAGCGCGGTGTCCAGCGGGATGTGCTGCTCGGGATGCCAGGGCGGCCGTCCGTCCCCGGACCGGTGCACGGCGGCGGCCAGCGTGATCCACGGGTCGAGCGGCGCGACCGGGGCGTCCGAGCCGAGTGCCAGCTCCGCGCCCGCGTCGAGCAGGCTGCGGTAGGCGAACGCGCGGTGCGTGCGGCCCGCCCAGTACCGGTCCGCGACGTCGCGGTCGTCGACGGCGTGCTCCGGCTGGACGCTCGCGCCCACACCCAAGGCGGCGAACCGCCCGACGTCGGGCGGGGACAGCAGCTGGGCGTGCTCGACGCGGCCCCGGGCACCGGTGGCGGCGAAGGCGTCCAGGACCAGTTCGTTGGCCCTGTCCCCGATGGCGTGGACGGCCACGTCCAGGCCCGCCGCGGTGGCCCGCGCCAGCAGGGGACACAGCTCGCCGGGCGGCACGAGGAGCATCCCGCAGGGGTGGGCGGCGCCCTCCAGGCCCGGGTAGGGATCGTGGCAGTACGCCGTGCGGGTGTTGAGCGAGCCGTCCGTGATGATCTTGAGCGGGCCCATCGTCAGGAGCCCGCCGGTGCCGGGCACGACGTCCCCGCTGCGCAGCCCCCGGGTGATCGGCTCGTCGAGGTGCGACGGCCACACCGAGGCCACCACGCGCAGCGGACCGGTGCCGGTGCCGAGCCGGCGGGCCCACGCGTCGAGCTGCCAGGGCGCCTCGAAGTCGACGATCCCGACGACGCCGCGGGCCGCCGCCGCCGCGGCCACGGCCATCACGTGCCGGTCCAGGTCCTCCGGCGCGACCTCGCCGATCGCGAGCTGGATGGCGTGCCACGCCTCCTCGCGGACGAGACCGTCGGGGTCGTGCGGCCCGCCGAAGCGTCGGGTCGCCGCGGTGTTGAGCCAGCCGCAGTGCAGGTCGCCGGACATGAGGACGGCCGGCACCCGCCCCGTGGCGCGGTCCAGCAGCTCCCGGCTCGGGGCGTCGGGCCACAGCGCGTCGCGGAACCCGAACCCGACCAGCGGCGTGGCCGCGTCACCGCCGTGGGCGGCCAGGTGGTCGCGCACCAGCTCGGCGGCGTCGGCGGCGGAGCGTGCGCCCGCCAGGTCGAGGCGGAAGCGCGCCAGCGCGTGCTGCTCGGCGTGCACGTGGTTGTCCCACAGGCCGGGCAGCAGCGGGCGGCCGTCGAGCGTCACCTGCTCGGCCTCCGGCGGAGCGTCGATGCCGGTGCCGATCGCCCGGAGGATGCCGTCGACGATCAGCACGTCGACCACGGCGTCGCCGATCCGCGCCGAGCGCAGCACGGTCGGGCGTGGCGGTGCCGCCGGGTCCTCGCGGGCGGCGGGGTCGCTGGGCACGCGGCCAGCCTAGGAGCGGTCCCCGGCCCGGCGGGGGGTGACCCGCGGTTCCGCTGCGCGCCGCGCAGGGCTCTCGCGCGCCGCGCAGGCTCGTGGCGCGCCGCGCAGGCTGCCGGGGGCGCGCCCCGCAGGCTGCCCCGAGCGCCTCGCAGGTCGCCCTCGCGTGCTTCGCAGACCGCTGGCGCGCCTCGCAGGTGCTGCGGCCTCTGCGAGGCGTGTGTCGGCCCTGCGAGGGTGGTGCCGGGCGGTGCCCGTGCCGGTCGGTCGACCCGCCGGAGTCATGTCCCGCCGGCCTGTCGCGTGCTTCGCGGTCGCCGGCCAGGGTGTGCTGCTTCGCAGGCCTGTCGTGCGCTTCGCAGGCGGCCCCCGTTGCTTCGCAGGCTTCTGGCGCGCCTCGCAGGCCATGCGGCCTCTGCGAGGCGTGTCTCAGCCCTGCGAGGCGCCGCGCCGGTCCGGTCTACCCGCGGCTTGACGCCCGGGCCCGAGGGGTTCGGCCCGCGGGGTTCGGCCGTGATGCCCGGGTGGGCGGTCAGGCCGGGGTTCGGGCCGGGGGCAGGGGCGTTGTGATCGGGCCCCCGGGAGGTTCGAGGCCCGCGGGGTTCGCCCGCGGGGTTCGGGCCGGGCGTTCGGACGGGCGGCGAGGGCGGTGTGATCGGGCAGCGCCTCTCGGGCTCGGGACGTTCGGGCCGGTGATCAGGCCGTCCGCCCCGGGCACGGGCCGCCGCGCCGCTCCTAGCCTGCCCGCATGGGTGCATCGACCCGGTCTGCCACGGACACGCCGCTCCGCACGCAGGCCGTGCGCCGCACAGCACGTGGGTTCGGCGCCGCCGTCCTGGCAGGCGCGGCCTACCTCCTCGTGATCCGGCCCCGGATCCTGCGTTGGGGGCGACGAAGGACGAGGTGCGCGCCCCGTTCCCGGGCGCCTCGATCGTGCCGGGCGGCATCCGCAGCGCCACCATGGCGACGACGCTCGACGCGCCACCGGAACGCGTCTGGCCGTGGCTGGTGCAGATGGGCACCGACCGCGCAGGGTGGTACAGCTGGGACCGCTTGGACAACTTCGGCCGCAGCAGCGCCACCCGGGTCCACCCCGAGTGGCAGGACGTCCGGCTGGGCAGCCGGCTCGCGGCCAATCCGGACGTGGACGAGTACTGGGAGGTCGCGGCGTACGACCCGCCGCGCTTCCTCGGCCTGCGCATGACGCTGGACCTGCGCGGGCGTCCGTTCGACCCGGACGACGAACGGCCCAGCCACCACACGGACTCGACCTGGGGCTTCCACCTGCGGCCGCTGCCCGCCGAGCGCACCCGGCTCGTCGTGAGCGGCTACTGGTCGTTGCGCCCGCGGTGGCTGCGGCCCCCGCTGAGCGTCCTGGTCCTCGAGCCCGCCCACTGGGTCATGCAGACGCGGCAGTTCGCCAACCTCCGACGTCGGGTCGCCGGGACGTGACCTCAGCCCTCGCTCCCCGACAGCGCGTCCCGCAGCGCGGCGCGCGAGGTCACGCCCAGCTTCGGGAAGATCTGGTAGAGGTGGTTGCCGACCGTCCGGGCGGAGAGGTACAGCCGCGCGCCGATCTCCTTGTTGGACAGCCCCGCGGCGGCGAGCTCGGCGATCTCGCGTTGCTGTGCGGTCAGCCCACCCGGCCCACCCGGCCCACCCGGATCCCGGTGGACACCTGAGGCGCGCAGCTCGTGGCCGGTCCGCGCGATCCACGGCCGGGCACGCAGCCGCACGAACGCGTCGAGGGCGGCGCCCAGGTGCTCCCGGGCCGCCGCGACGGACCGGGCCCGGCGCAGGCGCTCGCCGTAGGCGAGATGGACGCGCCCGGCGGCGAACGGCCAGCGCTCGGCGCCGGGCACCGCGAGGGCGCGTTCGAACGCCTCGCGGTAGCCGTCCTCGGGTGCGGCCATCGCCATGGCACCCGCGACGGCGAAGCCCAGCCGCGGGGAGAGCGCGCCGATCCCCGCCGCCTCCACGGCCGCGACGTGGGCGGTGGCCTGGGTCCGGCGGCCCGACCGCACCGCGGACTCGACGACGTCCATAATCACCCACAGGGCCTGGGGGGCATGCCGGGGGAGCACCCCGGCCGGGCTGATCGACGTCGCGTGGCCGTAGGCGGCGTCGGCGTCGCCGCGGGCGAGGGCGTCCTGCGTCCGGACCTGCGTCACGTACGCGGTGACGACCCCGGCGCGCCGTGGCGCCGCCCATCGCGCCATGTCGTCGGCGAGCGCTGCGCCGGTCTCGTGGTCGCCGCGCGCCGCGGCGACCAGCGCCTGCAGGAAGTGGCCGGGCCAGCTCATGACCCGGTAGCCGTGCCTGTCGCACAGGGCGAGACCCTCGTCGACCAGCGGTGTGAGCTCGTCCCACCGCCCGGTGAAGTAGGCGTCGTTGCCCAGCAGGAAGAGCGCCTCGATGGCGGAGGTCACGGCGCCGCCCTCACGGCCGTGCCGCACCGCGCGCCACAGCGGCTCGGCGCAGCCGCCGATGCGGTCGAGGTAGCTCGCCGCGATGGCCGTCCGGACGATCCGCGCCGGGCTGGTCTCGTGGCGCAGCCCGAGGACGGCCGAGTCGAGGTCGTCGAGGGCGGGGAGCGCGAGCCGGGCGGGGTCCGTGAACGTCGCGCCGAGGATGCCCAGCAGGCGGGGCGGGCGTGGCCGCAGGCGGTCCACGGCCGCGTGGAAGGGCGACCAGAGCTCCTCGCGGCCGCCGTAGAACGAGACGAGCAGCACCGTGTAGAGGGCCTCGATCAGGGTCTTGTCGTGCGCGTCCGCGCGGCCCGGATGCGCCTCGATCGCGTCGACCAGCAGGCGATGGGCGCCGTCCACGTCACCGTCGCCGGTGAGGAGGTGGTAGGCGCCCGCGACGGCGCCCGCCAGCGAGCCTCCGTAGCGCGGATCGGCGTCCCGCGCCGCGTCCATGAGGGCGGGGACGGCGCCGAGATCCCCGGTCACCGTGGCGCCGAGGTAGGCCGCCTCGGCGAGGCGGCCGCTGCGGCCCGTGCCGGACGGGCTGAGGTCGGCCGAACGCAGGAGCTCCCGGACCGCGCCCACCGAGTCACCCCGGAAGAGGTTGGCGTGCGCCACCTCCTGCAGCAGGGCGGCGACGTGCTCGTCCGGCCCGGTGGCGGCCTCGGCGAGGTGCCAGGCGTGGCGCGCGGGATCGCCCGCCCGGCGCTGCGCGAGCAGGCGGTGCGCGCTCCTGCGCTCGCCGCTCACCGACAACCCGACGACCGCCGACCGGATCAGCGGATGGCGGAACGCCAGCCGGCCTGCGGCGCGGTCGGCCGTGACGAGACCGGCGCGTTCGGCGCCGTCGAGGGCCTGGCCTGCACCTCGTCGAGCACGCTCAGGTCCCCGGTGGCGTCCAGGACCGCCAGGAGCAGGCTTGCGCGGCAGTCCGCCGAGAGGCCCCGGATGCGCCTCGCGAACACGTCCTGCAGGCGCCGGGTGAGCGGCAGCGTGACCGGCAGCGGCGCGGTCTCTCGACCGGGTGCCCTGGCGAGCGCGACGGGCAGCTCCAGCAACGCCAGCGGGTTGCCCTCGGCCTCGTCGAGCAGGCGCCGGGTCACCCGCGGCGACAGCGCCGGGTACCGCTGGGCGAGCAGCTGCGCCGACGCCCCCTCGGACAGCGGGCCGATCTCGCAGACCGCGATCGTGGTCCGGCCGAGCGGCCCCTCCTCGCCGGTGCGGGCCGAGGCGAGGACGGCGATCCGGGTCCCCGCCACCCGGCGCGCGACGAAGCCGAGCACGGCCACCGACACGGAGTCGAGCCAGGGGAGGTCGTCGACGACGAGCAGCAGCGGGCCGGTGCGTGCCGCGTGGCCGAGCAGCTCCAGGACGGCCGCGGAGATGACGAGCCGGTCCGCGGGCGGCGCCTCGGCCAGCCCGAACGCAGCACCCAGCGCGATCCGGTGGGGCCGTGCGAGCCCGTCGAGCCCGTCGAGCCCGTCGAGCAGGGGATGGAGCAGGTGGTGCAGGCCTGCGAAGCTGACGTCCGCCTCGAACTGCGCCCCCGTGGCACGCAGCACCCGCACCCCGGTCGCGCGCGCATGGCCGGCGGCGGCGTCCAGGAGTGCGGTCTTGCCGACGCCTGCCTCTCCCGACAGCAGGAGCGCCCCACCCCCGCGGGCGCCGTCGTCCACGAACCGGCGGACGACGCCGACGTCCTCGTCGCGGCCGACCAGTGACGACGCGGTCCCGTCCGCGACGTGCGACGGCGAGTCGGCAGCGCCGTCCATGGCCCGGACCCTACGCGGGCCCCGGCACCCGGCGCGGCCGCCGATCCGGGGTCGGGAGAGTCATCTGACTCACGCGACCGGCCACCCGCCGTCCCTAGCGTCGATCCCGCCGGAAGCGCCGATCGGCGGCGCTCCGAGAGGAGGATCCCCATGAGCGCGACACCTTCCCCGCGCATCGTTCTCGTGCACGGCGGCTTCGTCGACGGCTCGGGTTGGCGCGCCGTCCACGACATGCTGGCCGCTGACGGGCACCGCGTGTCCGTCGTGCAGAACCCCACGCTGTCGCTGGAGGACGACGTCGCCGTCACCGTGCGGGCCGTGACCGAGCAGGACGGCCCCGTCGTCCTGGTCGGGCACTCCTACGGCGGCGTCGTCGTCACCGAGGCGGGCACCCACCCCCAGGTGGAGGCCATCGTGTACATCGCGGCGTTCGCACCCGACAAGGGCGAGTCGGTGAGCGCCCTGATCGCCGACCCGCCGCCGGGGGCCCCCGTACCGCCGATCCTGCCGCCCCGCGACGGGTTCCTGTTCCTGGACCGGGAGCGGTTCGCCGACTCCTTCGCCGCCGACCTGCCGCCTGCGGACGCGGAGTTCCTGGCTGCCTCCCAGGTCCCGTGGGGCGTCGACGCGCTCGGCGGCGCCGTGACGAACCCGGCGTGGCGGGAGAAGCCGAGCTGGTACCTGGTGGCCACCGACGACCGGATGATCCCGCCGCCCGCGCAGCGGGCCATGGCGGAGCGGGCCGGCGCGCACACCGTCGAGGTGCCCGGCAGCCACGCGATCTACGTCTCGCGGCCGGACGCGGTGGCCGATCTCGTCCGGCAGGCGGTGGCCGCGGTCGGCGCGAGGTAGCCCGGACGACCGTGGCGCGGCGTTCCCGGGAGCGCGACCGGCCGGGCAGGACCCACTGGACGGGAATCGTCGCGACGCGTGGTGGCGGAAGCGGCGTCGCGACCTATCGTCTCCCGGGATGACCGACCTGCACCGCAGGCGCCGCCTGCTGCCCCCGGCCGCAGTCGTGCGGCTGGTGGGTGCCGCCGTCCCCAGCGCGGTGGTCGGGCCGGTCGTCGGCCTGCCGACCGACCCCCGATCGCGGGGTCGGCGGCGGTCGTCGTCGTCGGCGGGGCGGGGGTGGATCGACGTCGACTCGCGGGAGCCGTCGTACGTCGGCTACAACCTCGGGACGACCTGCCAGGTCTCGGACGCGGGCGTGTCGAGTGCGACCATCCTGGCGGTCGCGCCGCGCGGCATTGTCTGCTGTCCTCCGTGTTCGGCACGGCATCCTGGCCACGACGACCACCCTCGTCGCCGGAGATCGTCACCGGGTGACGAGGTCCCGCGGAAGGAGCACGGATGGGGACGGACGCTCGCGAACGCCTCGAGGAGGAGCTGGCCCGCGTGCGCGAGCAGCGCCACCGCAGGGCCGTCGAGCTCGGCGGTGAGGACCCCGAGGACGCCGATCTCGGCGACCGCGGGGACGAGGCCTTCGCGCTGGAGGGGCTGGACGACCTGGCGCGGCTGGATCGGCGCATCGGCGAGCTCGAGCGGCTGCTCGCCGATCCCGACGCGCTCGACACCCCGCCCGGCCTGCCCGACGGCACCGAGGTGACGGTGCGGTTCGCCGACGGTGACGTCGCGACGTTCCGGATCGTCGCGATCCCCGAGGCGGCCGCCCCGGGCGACGACGTGGTGACGGCGGGCAGCCCGCTGGGCCGGGCGCTCGTCGGGCGGCGGGTCGGGGACACGATCACCTACGAGGGCCCGGACGGAGAGCTGCACGCGGAGGTCGTCGCGGTACAGGTGCCGTGAGACCGACACGGGGAGGAAGGGGCGCACGATGACCGAGGAGCTGGAGCGGACCCGGCCGGGACACCCGTCCGGAGACGGCGAGGAGAAGCCGGGCTTCCGTCCCTACCATCACCCCGCCGCGGGCTGGGGTGCCGCGCGGTCGGTCGCCGAGTTCGTCCTGCGCGAGCGCGAGCCGGTGGCCGGGACGCGCGCCATCCTCCGGATGAACGAGGACGGCGGCTTCGACTGCCCCGGCTGCGCCTGGCCCGACGACCTGCACGGCATCCACCTCGACATCTGCGAGAACGGGGTCAAGCACGTCACCTGGGAGATGACCCCCCGCCGCGTCGACAGGGCGTTCTTCGCCACGCACACCGTCACCGAGCTCGAAGGGTGGAGCGACACGGCGCTGGAGCGGGAGGGCAGGCTCACCGAGCCGATGCGCTACGACGCCGCGAGCGACCGCTACGTCCCGGTGACGTGGGCGGAGGCCTTCGCGATCGTGGGCACGCACCTGCGCGGGCTCGACGACCCGAACCGGGCGTCGTTCTACACCTCCGGTCGGCTCGGCAACGAGGCGACCTTCCTCTACCAGCTGTTCGTCCGCGAGTTCGGCACGAACAACCTGCCGGACTGCTCGAACATGTGCCACGAGGCGAGCGGCCGGGCGCTGAAGGCCTCGATCGGCACCGGCAAGGGCACCACGGACCTCGAGGACTGGCAGCGCGCGGACGCGCTGTTCATCTTCGGGGTGAACGCGGCGTCCAACGCCCCGCGGATGCTCACCACCCTCGTCGACGCGCACCGGCGCGGGGTGCAGATCGTGCACGTCAACCCGATCGTGGAGGTGGCGGCGACCCGCGCGATCATCCCGCACGACTTCGCGCGGATGGCGACGTTCCGCGCCACGCCGACGTCCACGCTGAACCTGCAGCCGCGCATCGGCGGCGACATGGCGCTGCTGCGGGGCATGGCGAAGGTGCTGCTGGAGTGGGCCGAGACCGATCCGCTCGCTGTGGACCAGGAGTTCCTCGACCACTTCACCACCGGCTTCGACGCCTACCGCGCGCTGTGCGAGGGGACGTCCTGGGCCGAGATCGAGCGCCAGTCGGGCCTCACCCGCGCCGACGTCGAGGGGGCCGCGCGGGTCTACCGCGAGTCCGACCGCTGCATCATCAGCTGGTGCCTGGGCCTCACCCAGCACGAGCACGGGGTCGACGCGATCCGCGAGATCGTGAACGTGTTGCTGCTGCGCGGCAACCTCGGCCGGGTCGGCGCCGGGCCGGCGCCGGTGCGCGGGCACAGCAACGTGCAGGGCAACCGGACGTGCGGGATCGACCACCGTCCCGACCCCGCGTTCCTGGACCGGCTCGGGCAGGTCTGCGGCATCGACCCGCCGCGGGAGCACGGTCTGGACACCGTGCGGACGCTGGAGGCGATGCAGAGCGGCGACGTCACCGTCTTCGTCGGCATGGGCGGCAACTTCGCGCTGGCCACGCCCGACACGGCGTACACGTACGAGGCGCTGCGCCGCTGCGCGCTGACGGTGCAGGTCAGCACGAAGCTCAACCGCAGCCACCTCGTGCACGGCCGGGAGGCGCTGATCCTGCCCTGCATCGGGCGCACGGAGAAGGACGTCCAGCGGACCGGTCTGCAAACGCTCACGGTCGAGGACTCGATGAGCATGGTGCACGCGTCGGTGGGCATGCGGCGGCCGGCGTCGCCGCACCTGCTGAGCGAGCCCGCGATCATCGCGGGCATGGCGCGCGCGACGCTGCCCGCCAGCGCGACGCCGTGGCTGGACTACGTGGCCGACTACGACCGCATCCGCGACACCATGGCAGAGGTGCTGGAGGGGTTCGAGGACTTCAACCGCAGGGCCCGGGAGCCGCGCGGGTTCCGCATCCGGCAGGCCGCGCGCGAACGGATCTTCCGCACCCCGTCCGAGCGCGCCGAGTTCTCGCTCGCCCCGCTGCCCGACGTCGTCCCGCCACCGGGGACGCTCGCCCTCGCGACGGTGCGCTCGCACGACCAGTGGAACACGACGATCTACTCCGACAACGACCGCTACCGCGGCGTCACGGGCCTGCGCACGCTCGTCTTCATGAACCGCGACGACATGCGCGAGCGCGGCCTCGCCGAGTTCGACCGGGTGCACATCACGAGCCACGCCCGCGACGGCAGCACGCGGTCGCTGCGCGGCTATACGGCGCTGCCCTACGACATCCCGCGCGGCAGCGCGGTGGGCTACATGCCGGAGATGAACGAGCTGTGCCCGATCGGCGACTACAGCACGCAGAGCGACCAGCCGGTGATGAAGAACGTGACGGTCACGATCGTGAAGGAGTAGCTACCGGTCGGGCAGGGTCCGCTCCTCGTGGTCCAGCTCGCGACGCAGGATGCGCAGGCTGGCGTCGGGGAGCCGGCCGGAGTCGCGCCAGCGCAGCAGCTCCTGGCGCTGGGCGTCGATCACGGCGCGGCGGGCGAACAGGGCCTGCTCGTAGCCCGGCGACCAGCTGATCCCGCCGTCCTCCGCCTCGGCCATCATCGCGATCCGGGCCTGGTGGCGGCGGGCGCGGGCGCTGAGGTTCGCGCGCAGCGCCTCGGCCAGCTGCGGGCCGATCTGGCCCTGGGCGAGCAGGTCGTCGACCGTCACCATCGCTGCGTCGACGGCGGCCAGCCGCGCTTCGTTGCGCACCTGCTCGGCCTCGGCCGCGTCGGTGGGCAGGCGCAGCCTGCGCAGGAGCGGGGCGAACGTCAGGCCCTGCCCCACCAGGGTCACGAGCACGACGGCGTAGGTGCAGAACAGCAGCAGGTCCCGGTGCGGGAACGGGCTGCCGTCGGCCGTCGTGAGCGGCACGGCGACCACCGCGGCCAGGCTGATGACGCCGCGGGTCCCGGCCCAGCTCAGCGCGACGATCTCCCGGCCGCCCAGCCGCTCGCCGGGCTCCTTGCCCAGGCGCGCGTTCAGCCAGGCCGGCACCGACTGCGTGACCACCAGCCACAGCGGGCGCACCAGCAGCACCGTCGCGACCGTCACCGCCGCGGCGGCGAGAACGGTGCCCGTGTCGTGCTCGCTGCGCAGGCCGGCGAGCATGCTCGGGAGCTGCTGGCCGATGAGCAGGAAGACGAAGCCCTCCAGCAGGAAGTCGACGAACTGCCACACCGCGCCGGTCTGCAGCCGGGAGGCGCCGGTCTCGTCGCGGCCCGCGTCGTGCCCGACCATCAGGCCTGCGATGACGACCGCGAGGATCCCGGAGGACCCGATCTCCTCCGCGAGGAGGTAGGCGACGAACGGGGCCGCGAGCGACACCGCGTTGCCGATCAGCGGATCGGCGAGCCACGGCCGGGCCGCGCGGATGGTGAGCGCCACGGCGGCGCCCACGGCCAGGCCCCCGACCACCGCCCACACGAACTGGCCCGAGGCCGCAGCCCACGAGAACCCGCTGCCCACCGCGGCCGCCACCGCGACCTGGTAGGTTGTCAGCGCCGTGGCGTCGTTGAGCAGGCCCTCGCCCTCGATGAGCACGCCCAGCCGCGGGGGCATGCCCGCCCGCCGCCCGACCGAGAGCGCGGCCACCGGATCCGGCGGCGCGACCGCGGCGCCCAGCAGGATCGCGACCGCCAGCGGCATACCGGGGACCACGAGCGCGACGAGCGCGCCGACGGCGAACGCCGTGACCAGCACGAGCAGCACCGACAGGCTCACGATCGGGCGCAGGTTCGCCCGCATCCCCAGCAGCGAGGACCGGCGTGCGGTGCTGTAGAGCAGCGGTGGCAGCACCAGCACGAGCACGATCTCCGGTTCGAGCTCGAGCTTCGGTCCCGGCAGCACCGCGTACACGAGACCGGCGAGGGTCAGGAGGATGGTGAACGGCACGCCGAGCCGTTCGCCGAGGCCCCGCGCGAGGACGACGACGGCCAGCATCCCGAGCACGAACCACAGTTGACCGATCACGACGACAGTTTCCCGGGAAGCCGCGGCGTTTCCGTCGCGGGCCCTGCCGCCCGCCCGCCCGACGTCGCCCCATCGGCGTTGTCGGGCGGCTGCGCCCGAATCGTCTGCGGAAACCGGCGGGCGGGCCGTCGAGAATTCCCGATTCGCTCAGCCGAAAAGCGCCGGGATCTTTACGAGCAACTGGTAGCCGCCGTAACTGAACGGGATCAGCACCCACAGCCAGGCCAGCACGATCAGCACCGACTGAACCCTGTTCTGCTCGCTCATGCCCGCACCTCCGCCGGGGCCGTCCGCGCCGTGGGCCCTTCCGGTTCGTGGAACCGGGGATGCACCGGCCGGATCAGCTCGTTGCTGACGAACCCGATCACCAGCAGGACGATCACGATCAGGAAGGCCGGGGTGTAGCGGGCGGGCCCCTCCACGCCCGCGGCGATCCGCGCGTCGGCCACCGCGTTGATGATCAGCGGTCCGAGCACCCCCGCGGTGGACCAGGCGGTGAGCAGCCTGCCGTGGATGGCGCCGACCTGGTAGGTGCCGAACAGGTCGCGCAGGTAGGCGGGCACGGTGGCGAACCCGGCGCCGTAGAAGGACAGGATGAGCATGCAGCAGACGAGGAACAGGACCTTGTTCGAGTTGGTGGTCAGCGTGATCGTCAGGTAGAGCAGCGCGCCCACCCCGAGGTACATGCGGTACATGTTCTTGCGTCCGGCCCAGTCCGACGTGCTGGACCACCCGATCCGGCCCAGCGAGTTGGCGAGCGACAGCATCGCGACGAACCCGGCGGCCGCCGCGGCGAGCGCAGCGGGCGAGGACGCGTCGGGGAAGAAGTCCCGGTAGATCGGTGCGGCCCGCTCCAGGATGCCGATGCCGGCGGTGACGTTGAAGCACAGCACCACCCACAGGCACCAGAACTGCGGCGTGCGGATCGCGTTGTTGTTCGAGACCTGCGCGGTCGTGATCATGCGGTGCGCCTTGGCCTGGTCAGGGTGCCAACCGGCGGGTCGCCAGCCGTCGGGGGGGACCCGGATCAGGAGCCAGCCGAAGGACATGAACGCCGCGTAGAGCACGCCCATCACCAGGAAGGTCTGGGCGATGCCGTGGACGTCCGGGGTCGCGCCGGTGGCTCCGAACGCGGTCAGCAGCTGCTGGGTGAGCGGCGACGCGATCAGCGCACCCCCACCGAAGCCCATGATCGCGATACCGGTGGCGAGCCCCGGCCGGTCCGGGAACCACTTCATGAGCGTGGACACGGGGGAGATGTAGCCGATGCCGAGGCCGATGCCGCCGACGAAGCCGTACCCGAGCACGACCAGCCAGTACTGGCCGAGGTAGAGCCCCGCTGCCGAGATGAGGAACCCGGACACGAAGCATGCGGAGGCTACGACCATCGCCCAGCGCGGGCCGTTCGTGTCCACCTTCGTGCCGAACACGGCCGCGGACAGGCCGAGCATGATGATGCCCAGCGTGAACGGCAGCGCGCTGGCCACTCCGGAGATCCCCAGCCCGGCCTCGAGGGGCGTCTTGAACACGCTCCACGCGTAGGCCTGGCCGATGGCCAGGTGAATCGAGAGCGCCGCCGGTGGCACGAGCCAACGGCTCCACCCCGGGCGGGCGACGATCCGCTCGCGCTGCAGGAAGCCGGCCGTCATCGCGGCTCCCGGCCGCGGCGGGCCGGCACCGGGAGATTCGACGGGGAATGTGCATGATCGGCCACGGGCCGCCTCCTTGCGGTCGAGTGATCTGCGTCGCACGCCGCACAAATGGTGCGGGCGACCCGTCCGACCGGGCAAGATCGGCAGGTGGCCCTCTCTTCGATCTCGTGATTCACGAGGTGAATCAGAGGGTGTGGAAGTGCATTCTCCGGCAGGTGGTCTATGGTTTCGTTCGTGCCCGGCGAAGTGTTGTTGCGTCAGCTCGAGTACGTTGCCGCGCTGGACCGTGAGCGTCATTTCGCCCGGGCCGCGCGGGAATGTCATGTGTCCCAATCGGCGTTGTCGACCGCCATCCGCAAGCTGGAGATCCAGCTCGGCGTGACGATCGTCCTGCGCGGGCGCCGGTTCCAGGGCTTCACCCCCGAGGGCGAGCGCGTCGTCGGCTGGGCGCATCGCATCCTCGCCGAGCGCGACGGGCTGCACGACGACCTGGAGCGGATGCGCGGGGGGCTGGCCGCGACGCTGCGCATCGGCGCCATCCCGACCTCGATCCCGGCGTCCTCGGTGCTGATCGACCGGTTCTGCGCGCGCCACCCGAAGGCGATGGCGCGGGTCGACGTCACCACGTCCCGCGAGATCCGCAGGCGCCTTGCCGACTTCGAGCTCGACGTCGGGCTGACCTATCTCGACCTGGACACGCCGCCGGTGGGGCTGCGCACCCGCGCGCTCTACCGCGAGCGCTACGTCCTGCTGACCCCGGACGACGGGCCGCTGGCCGGGCGCGACGGCGTCGGCTGGGCCGAGGCGGCCACCCTCCCGCAGTGCGCGCTCAACCGGCAGATGCAGAACCGCAGGATCCTCGACCACCTGATGGCGGCGGCAGGCGCGGAGCTGCGGCCCACGATCGAGACCGACACCGTCGCCGCGCTCTACACCTACGCCGCCACCCGCCGGTGGAGCTGCATCGTCGCCCATCCCTGGACCGAGGTCTTCGGCGTCCCCGCCGGCACCTGCGCCGTCCCGCTGCTCCCGCAGTCGCACCGCCCCGCAGTGGGCTTGATCTGGCCCGACCGCAAGCCCGAGTCACTCGCCACCGCGGCGCTGCTCGACGCGATCGCGGATCTCGGGGACGATCTCGGGGATCTCTGAGCACCTGCGCGGACCGCATCTCGCCCGCATCGGATGAGTACGCCGGTGCGGCGAACGCCGAGAGTGTCTCGGGCGGTGATCCGACCACCGTCCGGCGACGCACGACCCGACGAAGGAGACGACATGGCCACCCTGACCGTGTGGAAGTTCGACAGCGCCAACGGCGCCGACGACGCCGTCAACACCCTGCAGGATCTGGCGAAGCAGCAGCTCATCACCGTGCACGACGCGGCGACGGTGTCGTGGCCCTCCGGCGCGAAGAAGCCGAAGACACGCCAGCTGAACAACCTGGTCGGGGTGGGGGCACTGGGCGGCATGTTCTGGGGGCTGCTGTTCGGCCTGATCTTCTTCATCCCGCTGCTCGGCGCGGCGATCGGTGCGGCGGCCGGCGCGATCGGGGGCGCGCTCACCGACGTCGGCATCGACGACGACTTCATCAAGAAGATCCGCGACCAGGTCACGCCGGGGACCTCGGCGCTGTTCGTGCTCACCTCCGACGCCGTCCTCGACAAGGTGCACGGCGCGTTCGAGGGCCAGCACCCCGAGCTGATCTCCACGAACCTGTCGCAGGAGCAGGAGGACGCGCTGCGGGCCGCGTTCGCGGACTGAGTCCGCGGACCCCGAGCGTGCCGCGACCGGCAGATCCCGCCCGCGAGGACGAGGCGGCGATGACCGACACACCGCCCGGCGATCCGGGTGAGGACGTGCCCGCCACGCCCTCCGAACCCGCAGAGCCCCCCGTCATGCCGCGGGGGCTCGTCGTCGTACTGGGACTGACGGGTTTGCTGGTCAGCACACTGGCACTGCAGCAGTTCTCCGCGATCGTCGCGCCGGTGCTGCTGGCGCTGATCCTGATGATCGGGGTCCACCCGCTGACCGGGATCCTGCGCAGGCGAGGCGTACCCCAGTGGCTCGCCGCCTCGATCACCCTGGTCACGGTGCTCGCGATCGTCCTCGGCCTCGCGGCGGCGCTGGCGTTGTCGGTGGTCCGGCTCGGCGCCATCCTGCCGCAGTACGAGGACAGCTTCACCGCGCTGGTGAACGACCTGCGAGCGACCCTCGAGAGGCTCGGGGTGAGCTCGCAGGAGCTGCACGACCTGCTCGGGCAGATCGACTTCGGACAGCTCGCCGGGCTGGTGAGCGGGCTACTGGTGGGGCTGGCGAGTGCCTTCACCAACCTGCTCTTCCTGCTCTTCGTCGTGGTCTTCATGGGCGTCGACGCGGTCGGGTTCTCGCGCAGGCTGGAGAGGGTCGGGGCGAAGCGGACGGCGGTCGTGACGGCCCTGCGCGGGTTCGTCCAGGGAACGCGTACCTACCTCATCGTCTCGACGGTCTTCGGCCTGATCGTGGCCGTCATCGACACGGTGTTCCTGTGGGCCGTCGGGGTGCCGCTCGCGGTGCTGTGGGGCCTGCTCGCGTTCGTCACGAACTACATCCCGAACATCGGCTTCATCATCGGCCTGCTGCCGCCCGCCGTGCTCGCGCTCCTGGAGGGCGGGCCCGAGCTCATGATCATCGTGATCGTCGTGTACTCCGCGATCAACTTCGTGATCCAGTCGTTGATCCAGCCGAAGTTCGTCGGCGACGCGGTGAACCTCGCCCTCACGCTCACGTTCCTGTCGCTGGTGTTCTGGTCGTTCGTGATCGGCCCGCTCGGCGCGATCCTCGCGATCCCGCTCACCCTGCTGGCCAAGGCGTTGCTGCTCGACGTCGATCCGCAGACGAGGTGGATCTCGGAGCTGCTGTCCGGCGGCCAGACCGAACCGGCCACGGATGACGAGGACGAGCCGCCGCCCACGGACCGGCCGAGCGGGACAGCATCGGATCCGCCGGAGGCGACCGACGCCGACACCGACGCCACCGACCGGCCGGCCCGCGGGGCGCAGTCGCGGACGTGAGCGGTGGGGGGATCGTGGCCGCCGGCATCGTGCTCGCGGTGCTGTCCGTCGCCGCGGCCGACCTGCAGGTGGAATCCACCATTCGTGGGATCGACGGTGACGCATCTCGTCCCAATCTTCACTGATCCGATCGGATTAGTAAAGATGCCGCCGTGACCCCACTGCTGAAGCCACCCACCCTCCCGTGCGACCCGACCCTGTGCGACCCGACGCTGCCCCGGGTGCTCGGGACGGGCTCCCGAACCGTCCTCGCCGACGGGCGCGACGTCCGCGTCGTGCAGCTCAACAACGCCGCCACCACCCCGCCCTTCGAACGGACCGTCGCCGAGGTGGCGGACTTCCTCGGGAGCTACGGAGCGCTGCACCGCGGCGCCGGACCCCGGGCGCGGTCCACGGTGGAGGCGGTGGAACGGGCGATCGGGCGGATCGAGCGGTTCCTCGGCCAGCCCGGGGGCAACGGCCTGCTGTTCACCGCCAACACCAGCGCGGCGATCAACGTGCTGGCCCGGCTGCTGCCGCTGACCGCCGACGACGTCGTGCTGACCTCGGAGATCGAGCACACCTCGAACAACCTGCCGTGGCGCTACAACACCCCGGCGCGCGTGCTCGACGTGCGTGCCGACGACGCCGGGGCGCTGGACGAGGCCCACCTCGAGGCGCTCCTCGCCGAGCATGCCGGCCGGGTCCGGCTGCTCGCGGTGACCGGGGCGTCCAACCTCACCGGCCACTGCCCGGATCTCGCCGGGCTGGCCGCCCGTTGCCACGCCGCAGGCGCGCTGCTGTTCGTCGACGCCGCCCAGCTGGCGCCGCACCGGCGCATCGACATGGCCGCCGCCGGCGTGGACGCCCTGGCCTGCTCGGCACACAAGATCTACGCCCCGTTCGGGCTGGGCGTGCTGTCGCTGCCCCGGGCCGTCCTGGACCGTGCCCCGGCAGACCCGGGCGGCGGTTCGATCGACATGGTCTCCGACACCGGCGCCGTGGTGTGGTCGCCGCCGGCCGAGCGGCACCAGACCGGGACCTGGAACGCCACCGGCATCGTCGCGCTCGGCGCCTCCTGCGCCACCATCCTGGACACCGGCTGGGAGGCGATCGAGGCTCACGAGCGCGCCCTGGTGCGTCACGCCGCCGCTGCGCTCGACGCCGTCGACGGCGTCCGGCTGACGGTGCCCGCGACGGCGTACCTCGTCGACGACCGGATCGGCACCTTCCCGTTCACCGTGGACGGCCTGCACCACGCCCTCGTGGCCGCCGCCCTGGAGCACGAGCACGGCATCGAGGTTCGCGCAGGCACCATCTGCAACCACCGCCTGGTGCGCCGGTGGGCCGGGATCGACGATGCCGGGCAGGCCCGGGTGGAGGCCGCCATCGCCGTGGGTGACCGGCTGGCCGGCTACGGCATCGTCCGGGCCAGCCTGGCCTGCCACTGCGGTGCGGAGGACGTGGAGCGACTCGTCGAGGCGCTCACCGACCTGGCCGTGCACGGCCCGCGCCTGCGGTACCGGCCCGTGCCTGCACACGAGACCTACGAACCGGCCTGATCCGGGCTCCTCGTGACCCGGCATCGGCCTGCTCGCCGATAGCGGAGAGTAGCCGGCAACTGCGCAGCGTGGTGGATCCGGGGGCTGTGCCCCGGTCGCACCGGCGTGGCTTCCCCGGCAGGCGACCTGTCCGCGTCCCCATCTGACCATCCGTCACGGACCGGGCCGGGGAGCGGAACGGCCCACACGATGCGGTGGTCCGGGACCGGACCGGGAACCTCCGGGAACGGGGACAAAATCTAGTGATTCGGTCTGGTTTCGACGGGCGGACGGGCCTCCCGGCCGGTTCGGATCACTCGCCCGGGTATGGCCCCCGTCACGGCCGACGATGGCGACCGGGCGAGCGCCGAGGCGGCGATTTGACCAGTCGAATAGCCCGATGCGAGGATCGGTTCGTGCGCAGGTGGACGTTGTTGGCCTACCGGATCCACGTGGATCTCCGGCGGCAGGCCAGTGCGCTGTGTATGTCGCCGGTGCGCTGATCCGCTGATCCGGAAAACCGGTCGTAGCCCGTTCTCGATACCTGCTCGGCAGGGTGCGTCGAGGGCTTTCCGGGCTGGACCCCGACATCGCGGACGAGTCCCCGGCTCGCACACTCCTCACTCCCGACCTGGTGAGCCATGCTCTCAGGACACTGCCGACTCCCTGGCCGTGTCCTGAAGCCCGGTCGAGGTGTTCATTCCCGGTTCGAATTCGACCGGTGCGACGCATGCGTGTGCAGCGTGCTTCCGGAATGTCGCTGCAGGCTGCCGCGCGCCGTTCGACTTCGTTCCTTCCGCTCCCCGAGAAATCACGTGAGGTGCATTTCCTGTGTCCAGAAGAACCCTGACGCGCGCGGCGCTCGGGCTCGCGGTCTCCGGCGGCGTACTGCTGCTGGCGGCCGGCCCGGCGATGGCGAACGACAGCTCCCGCGGCCCGGACGGGGCCGGCGGTGGCTCGTCGGACTTCACCGGCCACGAGCCGTCGCCGGCCAACGACCTGACCCCGGGCGGCGTGCCGCTGTTCGGCCTGGTCGACTCGGTGCAGTCGGCGCCGAAGAAGGTGCTGCCCGACGCCGCCGGGCCGGGCTACTGATGGGCGGCCCGTTCGCCCGGTCGATCCGGGTGCGGACCGCGCTCGGGCTGGCCGTGCTGGCCGCCGCGGCCGGGGTGGCCGTGCTCCCGCACCCCGGCGACACCGCCTACGCCGACGTCACGCCGACCCGCTCGACGATCACCGCCGCTGATGGCAAGGACTACTGGGTGCAGAACCACCTGGTCACCGACGCCATCGACACCCAGCAGAAGGCGCTGGCGAAGGACGGCAAGCGGCCGGAGTACCTGATCGTCTGGGCCGGCGACGAGAACGCGGCCGACACCGTGGTCCCCGACGTGAAGAACGTGCCCGGCTCGCTGTCCGACCCGGCAGGGACGGCCCGCGACGGCGCGCCAGGATCCGACTTCCTGGCCGTCGTCGACGTCACCTCGGGCTCCCCGACCTACGGCACGGTGCTCAACACCGGCACCGTCGGCCCGCTGGTCGAGAACGAGCCGCACCACATGCAGTACGTCTGGCACAAGGGCGAGAAGATCTACGCCGGTGGCCTCTACAGCGCGGCGACCTACGTGTTCGACGTGTCCCGGCTGCCGTCGCTGCAGCTGTCCGGGGTCACCCTGCCCGTCCAGACACCGTGCGGTTCGGTGCCCGACGCCTACTGGGTGCTGAAGGACGGCACCGCCTACGGCACCTACATGGGCGGCCCGGTCGCCCCCGGTCCGTGCCGCTACACCCACGGCGAGGTGCGCACCGGCAACGGCTTCGCCGGAACCCCCGGTGAGGTGGTGCGCCTGGGCCAGAACGGCCAGGTGCTCTCGGAGTCGCCCGCCGCGGTGAGCACGCCCGAGGACAGCAAGCTCTGCGTGAACACGCCGAGCCTGCAGGTGCCCAGCTGCGCCAACCCGCACGGCATCCAGGTCCGCGAGGACCTCGACGCGATGGTCACCAGTGACTACGCCGAGCCGCGCAACATCATCCTGGACCCGGTCAAGGCGCCCTCGCCCTACCTGCGCCGGCCCACCGTCCGCACCTGGGACATCAGCGACCGCAACCACCCGAAGGTCAAGTCGGTGAGCTACCTGCCGATCGGTCCGAGGGCGGAGCCGGACACCCCGCTGTACTGGGAGAACCGGGCGGTCATGGAGACCACCGTGACCAACCTGCCCGGCCACAAGGGCGCGTTCGCGCAGACCATGCAGGGCGGCGCGATCTTCTACACCTCGGACATCACCGCCGAGAACCCGGTGTGGAAGGAGGTCTTCGACGACTGGGCGGCCGTCAAGCTGTTCGAGGGCGGGGGCTCCAGTCCCGGTGACAACGGGGGCTGGATCCAGACCAGCCCGGACGACAAGACCCTCTACCACGCCGTCATCGGCCGGAAGAAGGGCACGCTCGGCCCGGACGACCCCGGCACCACCGGCGGGATCTACTCCCTCGACATCGCGAAGCTGGTGGACGCCGGTGACGACTACGACTGCGACATCACCACCCGCGACCAGGCGGTGAACGGTGGGTCGGGCGCCGACTGCCCGAAGGTCCGGGGCACCGTCACCATCGGTGACGCGCCGGCCGGTGGCCCGCACTGGGGCGCGCTGGACAACCTCGTGGCCGGCGAGGACGGCTTCTACCGGGAGACCGACCATCCGCGGCGGCTCGCCACGTCGAACTACTTCGTGGCCCGCACCAGCCTGGACGGCGACCACCGCGTGTGCCTGGTGGACATCGCCCGGGACGGCTCGCTGAGCGTGGACCGGAGCTTCACCGACGAGGTGACGGGGCAGCCGTGCGTGAGCTTCGATCGCGCCGACTGGCCACACGGCCCGGCAGGCCACGCGAAACCGCACTCGATGCTCTTCGTCGTGAACGATGACGACATCAAGTAGGAGCACTGCACTCCCCGGGGCCGCGGCGATCGCCGTCGCGGCCCCGGTGGGGGTGGTGCTGCTGGCAGCGGCGGCCGTCGTGCTCGCCGTCCACGGCGGGCCCGACCGAACGGTCGACCCGGTGTCCGCGCTGGTCGCCGCCGAGGTGTCCGGCCCGGCCGCGGTGCTGCGGGCGGTGCTGCTCGCCGCCACCGCGGTCTCGGCCGGGATGGGGCTGGTGGCCGGCTTCGGCGGCCGGGGCCCGGCACGCCCCGGCGCGGTGCGGGCGGCCTGGCTGGCCGGATCCGTCACGGCCGCGGCGTGCGTGCTCGGGGTGGTCACCGGCGCCGCGTCCCGTCCGATGGCGGCGGTCCATGCACTGCTCGCGTTGCTGGTCCCCGTCCTGCTGGACTCGCGGCGGGCGGGGACGGCCCGGGCGGCAGGCGTGGCCGGCCTGGCGCTGGCCGGGCTGCTCGGTGTGGCGCTCGGTCCGGGGCGCAGCGGCCTGCCGCTGGCCCTCGACCTGCTCTACGCCGTGGCGGTGAGCGTGCTGGCGGGGGCCGTCCTGGTCGGCGGCCGAGTGGTCAGCGGTGCGGTCGGTGGCGTGCTCGGTGGCGTGGTCGGCGGCCCGGACCGCGCCGGTGAGCCGGGCGAGCGGGCGCTCAGCCGCCTCACGGTGCCGGCCGGCCTGCTGGCCACCGGTGCTGGCCTGGCTCAGCTGGCCCTCACCGGGCCCCCGGCAGGCTTCGACGTGACGCACACCGGCTACGGCCTGGCCGGGCTGGCGCAGTCGGTGCTGCCGCTGCTGGTCGCCGCGACGTGGCTGGCCGCCGAACGGCTCCCCGCCGCTCGGGCGGTGGCCGCGCCGCTCGCCCCGGCGTGCGCCGCCGCGGCCGTCGTCTTGGCCGTGGTCGTGGCCTCGGTGCCGGCCACGCTGCCCCCTCCGGCCGCCGTTCCCGAGCCGGGCCGTGCCTCGGCCCGGCCGGTGGAGCTGCCCGGCAGGCACCTCGCCGTGCTGGTCGCGCCGATGCGGCCGGGGCCCAACCTCGTGCACGTCGCGGCCGCCGAGCGCGTGATCGGCGAGCCCGCCCACGGTCAGCACCACGGCGTGATCGGCGAGCCCGCCCACGGTCACGACCACGGGGGCCCGGCGCCGGGCCCGGCGGCACCTGCGGGCTCGCTCGCGGTGAGCGCGGGTGGGGCCGAGGTCCCGCTGGTCGTCCGCACCGGCGCGACGGGGCTGTGGGCGGTGCTGGACATCCCCGCCGGCACCGACCGGATCACGGTCACCGAGAGCGGCGCCGACGGTGCCCCGGGCCGGTACGCCGCGGACGTCCCGGTCTCCGTCGGCACGGCGCCCGGCGACCCGGCGCTGACCGCCGCGTTGACCGGGCCGGACGGCCCGGAGTGCGCCTCCGCGCTGCTCGGCGGCCTGCTCGCCGGGACGGACACCGGGCAGGACACCAGGCAGGACACTGGGCAGGACACGACGGCGCCGTCGCAGTGCCCGTCCCAGACCCTCACCTCCGGCGACGCCGACGCCCTGCGCGACACCGTCGCCTTCCTGGCCGGCCGGGGGATCGCGGGCCTGGCCGTCGTGGCCGACGCGTCCGCTCGTGGCGCCGCCGCAGCGGAGCTGGTCCGCACCGAGGCGGCCGCCCACGACCTGGCCGTCCGCGACGGCGTTCCCGGCGACACGCTGCTGGTGGTCTCGGGCTGGTCGGAGGCGCCGCCCGCGCTGGGTCGCGTCGAGGCCCTCGCCCGCGAGACCGCCACCGGCGGCATCGTGCTGGCCCCGTGGCTGCTCAGCGGGCCGGTGCTGGCCGCAGCCTCCGCAGAGGTGCTGGCGCTGCCGTTCAACCCGGGCGAGACCGCCGCCCGCCGCTACGGCGCCCTCGTGGCCGCCGCCTTCCCCGGCGACGGCCCGTCCACCGCCGGTTACCTGGCCTGGCTGCGGGCGGGCGGCTCCGGCGAACCGCTCGCGCCCCGGGCCGCGTTCTACGGCGCCGCGCCCGTCGACGTGCCCATGGGCATGGCGGGCATGGACCACGGGCCCGGCTCCGGCAACCCCGGCGCCTGGTACCCGGGCGGCACCGTCGTCCCGATCAGCCCGCCCCTCGGCTCACCCGGGGCGACCCCGTGACCCACCCGTCGAGAAGCCACGCAGGAGGACGCGATGTCCGTCATCGGTGAACTGGTCGGGCGCGGGATCACCCGCGTACCCCGGGAGCTGGAGTGCGCGGCCCGGCGCCCGGCGGCCGAGCCCGCCGCCCCCGCCAAGCGGGTGGTCGTCGTGGTCGGCCTGGTGCTGGCCGTGGTGCTCATCGCCGCGGTGTACCGCACGGCAGGAGGCCTGATGGCCACCACCGGCGTGCTCGGCCTGCTGCTCGGCTTCACCCTGTTCCACTCCCGCTTCGGCTTCACCTCCGCCTGGCGGCAGCTGGTCGCGGTCGGGCAGGGCGTGGCGCTGCGGGCGCACATGCTCATGCTCGCGGTGGCCTGCGTGCTGTTCGCGGTCGTGCTCGCCGGTGGGTTCGGCCTGGGTGCGACGCCCAGCGGGTTCGTCAACCCGGTCGGCATCCCACTCGTCGTCGGTGCCTTCGTGTTCGGCATGGGCATGCAGGTCGGCGGTTCCTGCGCCTCCGGCACGCTCTTCGCGGTGGGCAGCGGGCAGTCCGCGATCGTGCTCACCCTGTTCGGCTTCATCGTCGGGTCGGTCCTGGCAGCGGCGCACCACGTCTTCTGGTTCGTCACCCTGCCCGCGGGGCCCGTGATCTCGCTGGCGGAGCTGTTCGGCTATCCCGGCGCGCTGATGGTGTCGCTGACGGTGATGGGTCTGGTGGTGGCCGCGACGTACCTGGTGGCGCGCCGGCGCAACCCGCCGCCGGTGGCGGACCCGCCCACCGCCAGGGGCCTCGCCCGAGTGTGGCGCGGCTCGTGGCCGATCTGGGTGGGCGCCGTGGTGCTGGGCGTGCTCAACGCCGCGGTGCTCGTCGTCTCCGGCAAGCCCTGGGGCGTGACGAGCGCGTTCGGCCTGTGGGGCGCGAAGATCCTGGGCGGCCTCGGCGTGGACGTCGCCGGCTGGGCCTTCTGGCAGGTGCCCGCCAACGCCGCGCAGCTGGCCGGGCCGGTGCTGGCCGACCGGGTCTCGGTGCTCGACTTCGGGATCATCGTCGGCGCGCTGGTGGCCTCGGCGGCAGGCGGGGCGTTCGTGCTGCACCGGCGCATCCCGTGGCGGCTGGCCCTCGGCGCGGTGCTCGGCGGGGTGGCCATGGGCTACGGGGCCCGGCTGGCCAGTGGCTGCAACATCGGCGCCTACTTCTCCGGCGTCGCCTCCTTCAGCCTCCACGGCTGGATCTGGGGCGTGACGGCGCTCGCCGGGGCGGGTGCGGGTCTGTGGCTGCGGCCGCTGTTCGGGCTCAGCAACCCCAAGCCCACCGACTCGATCTGCTGACCGGCGCGTTCCCCGCGACCTCCGGTCGCAGGCGGGTCGCCCGGGCCCGGCGCCGCGGCCGTGGACGTCACCGGGCTCCGCTCCGGCGGCGGATCGTCGCGGACCCGGCGCCGGTGCTGGTGCTGGTCGGGCTGGTCGCGGTGGCGCTGAACCTGCGTACGGCGGTCACCAGCCTGGGCGTCCTCCTGCCGGAGGTCGCCCGGCACTGGGGGATGTCCGGCCTGCTCGCGGGCGTGCTCACGGCGCTGCCGGTGCTGGTCTTCGGAGCGGTCGGGGCGCTCGCACCCGCGCTGGTCGGGCTGCTCGGCCCGGAACGGGCGGTCTCGCTGGCGATGCTGGCGGCCGCGGCCGGGCTGGCGGCGCGAGCGGTCGCCGAGACGGTGGGCCTGTTCGTGGCCGCCACCGGCTGCGCGTTGGCCGGTGCCGCCGTGGGCAACGTGCTGATGCCCGCACTGGTGACACGCTGGTTCCCCGCCCGGATCGGTGCGGCCACCGCCCTGTGCACGACGGCGCTGGCCGTCGGGATGGCCGGCGGCGCCGCCCTCACCGGGCCGGCCGGGGCGCTGCTGGACGGGGGCTGGCGTGCCGGTCTCGGCGTGTGGGCCGCCCTCGCCCTCGCCGCCGTGCCGCCCTGGCTCCTGATCGCATCCCGGCCCCCCCGACGGCACCCGGCGACGACCGGGCCGACCGGGGCCGCGGAAGCGGGTGTTCCGCCCGGCGGGATCGCCGAACCCGTTCCGGTGTGGCGGGTGCCGTCGGCCCGCGCTCTCCTGGTGTTCTTCGGTTGCCAGTCGCTCAACGCCTACGTGGTGCTCGGCTGGCTGCCGTCGATGCTCGCCGACGCGGGCTGGGACCCCGCCGCAGCGGGCCTGCCGCTGGCACTGGTCGGCGCGATGTCGGTCCCGATGTCGATCCTGCTGCCGGCCCTGGCCGCCCGTCGGGCCGACCAGCGGGGCCTGGTCACGCTCACCACCGGCAGCTACGCCCTCGGCTACCTCGCGCTGTGGGCGGCCGTCGCCGTCCCGCCGGCAGCGGCCGGCCTGGGCTGGGCCGGCGCCGCGCTGCTCGGCGCGGGCAACGGCGCGTTCCCGCTGGCGATCACCCTGATCGGGCTGCGCAGCCGGGGCGCCGACGTGATCGCCGCGCTCTCCGGGTTCGTCCAGGGCGGGGGTTACCTGCTCGCCGCGTCGGGGCCCGTGGTGATCGGGCTGCTGCACCAGCTCACGGACGGCTGGCCCGTGCCGTTGGCCGCGGTCCTCGGCACGCTCGTGGTGCAGCAGCTGTCCGGGCGGCGCGCGGCCCGGCCCGGCACGGTCGGCTGACCGGCGGGCCGGGCTGCCTAGGATCGCGGAATGTCGCGCCCCCCGCCCGTCGCGGTGCCGGGCCGACACGCGGAAGCCCAACGGGCGTTTCGCCTGGCACGCAGGCACTTCGTCGCGGGCGAGCGCCTCGACATGGGGCTGCTGGCGGCGGAGCTCGGCGTCGACCGGTCCACCGTCTTCCGGTGGCTGGGCAACCGCGACCAGCTCCTCGCCGCGATCCTGATCTCCCTCACCGACCCTGCGGTCCAGGACGCCGAGGCGAAGGCCGGGGGTGACGGTGGGCGGCGGATCGCCCTGACCGCCTACCACTACGCCCAGGCGCTCATCGACTCCACCTTCTTCCGGGCCTACCTGAAGCGGGAGTCCGAGCGCGCGCTACGGCTGCTTACCTCGACGGCGAGCCCGGTCCAGTCCCACGTCGTCGGCATCTTCGAGCGGATGGCCGAGCGGGAGCGCGACCGGGGCGCCCTCACCCACGCCCTCGGGTCCCACGACCTGGCGTACCTGGTCGTGCGGATCATCGAGTCGTTCGTCTACGCGGACATCATCACCGGCGACCCCCCGGACGCGACGAAGGTCCGCGCCGCGGTGGCGGCGCTGCTGCACGCGGACGCGTGACCGCCAGGGCGTCGCACCGTTCCCACGAGTGTTGCGCGCACCTACGCTGACCCGCATGACCGGGGTCAGGGGTGGACCGGACGCTGCCGTCGCCTTCCGCATGGCCCGGCGCCGGTTCCTGGCGGGCGAGCGCCTGGACATGCAGGAGCTGGCGGCGAGCCTCGGCGTCGACCGCAGCACGCTCTTCCGCTGGGTCGGCAACCGCGACCAGCTGCTCGTCGCCGTCCTCACCTCGCTGGCCGACCCGACGCTGAGCGACATCGTGGCCACAGTGCGCGGGTCCGGCGGTCGCCGCGTCGCCCGCATCGCGGGCCGCTACGCCGAGGCGCTGATCGGCGCCCCCTACTACCGCAGCTTCCTGCAGAGGGAGACCGAACGCGCCCTGCGGCTGATCACCACCCGGGCCAGCCCGCTGCAACAGCACGTCGTCGACGTCTTCGCGGGCCTGGTGGAGCAGGAGCGGCTGCGCGGGGGGTTCGTCCACGATCTCGACACCCGCGACCTCGCCTACGTCATCGTGCGGGTCATCGAGTCGTTCGTCTACGCCGACCTCATCGCGGGAGAGCGGCCCGACGCGGCGAAGGTCGAGGCGGCGATCGCCGCCATCCTGCACGACGACGGGCCTTGACCCCCCCTCCGCGGCGTGCCAGCCTGCAACATATTGCAGAATGTTGCAGCGCGAGGAGGCGATCATGGCAGTGGTCCACGGGCACGTGACACCGCGGTTCGAGGAGGTCCGTGCGGCCCTCGCCGCGAACCTCGACGCGGGGGTGGAGGTCGGGGCGGGCATCGTGGTCAACGTCGACGGCACGGACGTCGTCGACATCTGGGGCGGCCACCGCGATGCCGAGCGGACGCTGCCGTGGACCGAGGACACGATCGTCACGGTCTGGTCGATCACGAAGACGGTCACCAGCCTCGCCGCGCTCATGCTGGTCGACCGCGGGCTGCTCGACCCGTTCGCGCCCGTCGCCTCCTACTGGCCCGAGTTCGCCGCCGCGGGCAAGGACCGCGTGGAGGTCCGCCACCTGCTGGGCCACACCTCGGGTGTCTCGGCGTGGGAACGGCCGTTCGCACCCGAGGACCCCTTCGACGTCGCCGCGGCGACGGCCAAGCTCGCCGCGCAGGCGCCGTGGTGGGAGCCGGGCACGGCCAGCGGCTACCACGCGAGCAACTACGGGCACCTCGTCGGCGAGCTCGTCCGCCGCGTGTCCGGCCGGAGCCTGCGCGAGTTCGTCGCCGCGGAGATCGCCGCTCCGACGGGCGCGGACTTCCAGATCGGAGCCCGGGAGCAGGACCGGGACCGGATCGCCACGATCCTGCCGCCGGTCGCCCCGCCGCCCGCGATGCCCGAACCCGACCCGGACAGCGTCTTCGTCAAGACGCTCTCCGGCTCCTACACCGACCCGCGCGTCGCCAACACGCCCGGGTGGCTGCGGGCCGACATCGGCGCGGCCAACGGCCACGGCAACGCGCGGTCGGTCGCCCGCATCCTGTCCGCGCTGGCGCTCGGCGGCGAGACGAACGGCGTCCGGCTCCTG
>NZ_JBFWVQ010000037.1:0-50349 GCF_050246655.1 Pseudonocardia sp. | reverse complement strand
GCCTTGACCGAGCCGAGCCGAGCGACGAGTACGAACGCGTTGAGCTGCGTCAATGTCACGCGGCGGATTCTGCCCGGTGACGGCTGGTCACGGCGCACACCGATAACCGGGAGGGTGAAGCGGACTAAGTGAACGCTTATCCGTGGTTGCCGGTTCCGGACCGGCCCGGAACCATCGGAGGGTGCGACGCGGCTGCGCCGCGTGACGAGGGAGGTTTGCGATGACCGAGCGGCACGGCGGCCCTGCCGAGGGGCCCGCCGGGACCACGGCCGAGGGCGAGGAGCCGGTCGAGGCTGTCGAGGCCCTGACCGCGCTGAGGTCGATCTGGGCCGTCGGGCAGCAGTCCGGCGCCGATCTCGACGAGGCGCGACCGAAGGCGAAGGTCTGCCGGAACATGAAGAACATCGGCTTCGGTGGCATCAGCGGCGAGGACGTCGAGGGCTCCACCGCCGTCCCGGTGGGCGAGGACATGCGTTCCGCGTGGCGGGACCTGCTGCGCAGCGAGGGCAAGTTCCACCCCGGCGCGTCGCCGACGTCCGCGACCACCGACCGCCGCTGACCGCTCGCCGCCCCGATCCCCGACCCACCCCACCCACAGAGGAGAACGCCGCGGTGAGTTCACCCGCCAGCGTCGGCGACCTGACCGCGGCCCTGCGCCGGGGCGACTACCTGGCCGATCGAGGCCTCGCAACGGCCGCCTACGTGGCGCTGTCGTTGAACCGGCCCCTGCTCCTCGAAGGGGAGCCGGGTGTCGGGAAGACCGAGATCGCCAAGGTGCTCGCGTCGGTGCTCGGCCGTGAGCTGATCCGCCTGCAGTGCTACGAGGGCATCGACACCGGCCAGGCGCTCTACGAGTGGGACTACGCGCGACAGCTGCTGCACATCCGCGCGCTCTCCGAGCGCGGGCTCGCCGACGACGGCGCCGTGGACCGGCTCTTCGGGCCGCGCTTCCTGCTGGAGCGCCCGCTCCTGCAGGCGGTGCGCGCGGGCGACCGGGCCGTGCTCCTCATCGACGAGGTCGACCGGGCGGACGACGAGTTCGAGGCCTTTCTCCTGGAGATCCTCTCGGACTTCCAGATCACGATCCCCGAGGTCGGGACCGTCGCGGCGACCGCACCGCCGCTCGTCGTGCTCACGTCCAACCGCACCCGCGAGCTGCACGACGCCCTGAAGCGCCGCTGCCTGTACCACTGGATCGACTACCCGAGCCTCCAGCAGGAGATCGAGATCGTCACCGTCCGGCAGCCCCAGGTCGGCGAGGAGCTCGCCCGCAAGGTGGTGGCGGCCGTGCAGCGGCTGCGCGAGGTGGATCTCGCGAAGCCACCGGGGGTCGCGGAGACCATCGACTGGGCACGGACCCTGGAGTTCCTCGGGGAGACCACGCTCACCGCCGAGGCCGCCGAGCTGACGCTGGGCTCGGTCCTCAAGGAGCGTGAGGACATCGAGCTGGTCCGCGACGATCTCGACGACATCATCGGCCCGTCGTCCCTGACCCGACCCTGACGTGCCTGCTCAGGACCTGGTCTCGCTGCTGGTCGCGTTCGGCCGCGCGGTGCGCCGGGCGGGGGTGTCGGTCGGCGCGGGCGACCTGTTGACCTTCAGCGCCGCGACCGTGCCGCTCGATCCGACCGATCTCCTCGACCTGTACTGGGCGGGCCGCACCACGCTGGTGAAACGGCGCGACGACATCGCCGTCTACGACGAGGTCTTCCGCGAGTTCTTCCTCGGCGAGAAGAACCCGGTCGAAGAGCTCCTCGACGCGCAGCTGCGGGCGACGGCGACGGCCGGCGCGGTCGTCGACGTCCCCGCGACCGACCCGCCGGCCGAGGCCGCCGAGCAGGACGAGGACGAGGTCGAGATGGGACTCGCGGCCTCGTCGGTCACCGCCGTGCGTTCGAAGGCCTTCGGTGCCTGTACGGACGAGGAGCTCGTCGCGCTGCGGCGGATCATGCAGCAGTTCCGGCTCACGCCCCCGCGGCGGCGCACGCGCCGCTCCCGGCCCGCCCGGCACGGGCACCGGCCGGACATGCGCCGCACGGTGCGGAGGTCGCTGCACCTGCTCGGCGAGCCGGTCGTCATGCAGTGGCGGCGCCGGCGCGTGAAGGTGCGCCCGCTGATCCTGCTGCTCGACGTCTCCGGCTCGATGGCCGACTACTCGCGTGCCCTGCTGCAGTTCGCGCACTCCGCCCGCCAGGCGACGCAGCGCGTCGAGGTGTTCTGCTTCGGCACCCGGCTCACCCGGATCACAGTGCCGCTGCGCAGGCGCAGCCCGGACGCCGCGCTCGCCGAGGCCGCGGGCGCCGTCGTCGACTGGGACGGCGGCACCCGGATCGGCGGCTGCCTCGACGAGTTCGCCCGCACCTGGGGTCGGCGGGGCATGGCCAGGGGTGCGGTGATCGTGATCTGTTCGGACGGCCTCGACCGCGGCAGCCCGCAGGTCCTCGACACGGCCATGGAACGGCTCTCGCGGCTGTCGCACAGCATCGTCTGGATGAACCCGCACAGGGGCTCGAACCGCGACTACCGGCCGCAGACGGTCGCCATGATGGTCGCCGAGCCCCACATCGACGTTCTGCTCTCCGGCCACGACCTCGACAGTCTTGCCGAGCTCGCCGGCCTGCTCCCCACCCTGTAGTTCCACCCGGAAAAAGGAGAACACCATGCGCTGGAGCGTCGGTTTCGTCGCTCAGGGCGATCCGGACACGGACGCCGTCGTGTCGCTCGAGGAGGTCGTCGAACTCGCCGACGCCGTCGCGCGCAGCAACGGCATCGCCACCGGCGGAGGCGGTACCCACTACGGGGCGCAGCTCCTCGTGGAGGCGGACAGCCGCGAGGAGGCCCTCGAGCGCGGGCGGGCGGTGTTCGAGGCCGCCGTCGACACGGCGGGCCTGCCGGGCTACCCGATCATCCGTGAGGAGATCATCAGCGAGGAGCAGGAGGCGATGGGGGCCTGACCAGTCCGCTGCCTCGATCACTGCCTCGATCACTACCACGATCACGCGCCCCCTCGGGGACGCCACCGGCCGGCCACCGTTGCGGTGGCCGGCCGGGGCCGTCTCAGTGATGTGTCTCGGTGATGTTCAGCGATGGTGTGTGTTCAGCGGTGTGGTGCGCTCAGTGCCGCGACGGCAGGTAGCCGACGGTCTCGTGGATGCGCGAGCGCCGTCGACCCGACGCCGGGACGGCGACCGACGGCCAGGCCTCGTTCGGCGAGACCTTGCGGATCGTCTCCTCGGCGAACCCGTAGAGCAGCGGGAGCGCGCCCGCCACGGTGCCGCCGGTCCGGTTGATGTGTTCCAGCCCGGGGCGGATCGCCTCGGTGTCGTCCGCGATCTGCGTCACGAGCCCGGTGCCCGCCTCCAGGATGGAAGCGATCTTGCCCAGCAGCGAGCCCAAGAGGATGAGGAAGAACGCCAGCCCGGCGATCAGGACGCCGATCTCGACGACTGTGAGCACGAGAAGTGTCGACTCGGACATGGGCTAGCCCCTTCCTGCGGGCGTGGCGATGGAGTTGACGACCCGCCCGAGGAACAGGTGGTGCTGCAGGCCCTCGGCGAGCACCAGGTCCAGCCCGTCGCCGGTGGCCGTGATCAGCGCCGTGTTCTTCGTGTTCTCGGTGATGCCGATGAGCGTGCCGGCGATCTGCTCGACCGCCCGGCGGATGCGCAGGACGAAGGCGACCAGAAGGCTCAGCAGGATCACGACGGCGACGATGACGACGGCGCCGAGGATCAGGATCACCGACCAGTAGGTGATCTCACCGGGGGAGAGGTTCACGGGTCAGCCTCCCAGCCGCGCGCGGCCGCGCTTGAGGCCACCGATGATCTCGGTGGCGTGGTCGATGGTGGTGTTGAGGCCCGCGAGGGCCGCGGTGTTCTCGCGCGACCGGCGCAGCGACGCGTCGAGCTGCTGCGCCTGGGTGCCGATCTTGTATGCCAGCACGAGGATCGGCGTGACGAGGGCGACCACCACCACGACGATCACCAGGCCGATGACCAGCCCGAGGGTCCATCCGAACGGAATCATGGTCTTCTCCTCACACCGTCTCGCACCAGGCGCGCACCGGCGCGAGGTTCCCGTTGACCGAGCCGACGACGGTGGGCACCGTCGCGGTGCGCTCGGCGATCGCGTCGACCCCGCCCTGCAGGGCGGCCAGGGTCGCGTGGACGTGGCGCAGGTGCAGGATGACCCGCAGCAGGCCGACGGCGGTGAACGCGATGATCAGAGTGGTGATCAGGAGGGTGATCCAGGCAACGAGGGGCATCGTCGTCCTCCTACTTCGCAGGGAGCAGCTTGGCGACGCTGCCCGCGTACCGGGTGGCGCCGGCGGCGACCTGGGCCACCGTGGCGTCGGTCGTGGCGAGCAGCTGGGGGGTGTCCTGCACCCCGCCGAGGGCGCGGACGCCCTGGGCGAGGATGTCGTCGGCGGCGCCCCGGATCCGCTCGACCGCGGCGAGCAGGCGGTTGAGCAGGGCGATCACCACGACGAGAACGACGAGCAGGACGGCGTTGCCGATCCACCAGAGGGTCATGTCCGGCTCCTTCAGCGGTTCCGGTCGTAGGGCAGGAAGAACCGGGCGAACACCCGCGTGAGGGCCATCCACGCGGCACGCACGCCGATGGCGAACCCGCTGGCCGGCTTGGCCGCGCGGATCGCGGTGGCGGTCCCGCCGCCGCCCTGGTTGTTGATGTTGTACTGCAGGCACTCGGCGAAGCTGCGCATGAGGACGCTGGTGACGTCGGCGATCATGCCGCGGCCGAACTGGGCCGCCGCCCCGGAGATGGTCAGGTCCTGCACGACCTTCATCGTCGTGCGACCGCCCGAGCTCGGGACCAGGGTGGCCGTCAGGGTCATGTCGGCCGTGCCCTTGCCCTTGTCCTCGGCGCCCGCCGCGTGCAGGACCAGCGTGTGGCTCGCCTCGTCGGTCGAGACGATCCGCGCCTTGCCGCTGAAGAAGAGCTTCACCGGCCCGAGCCGGGCGACGACCTTGCCGTCGTAGGTCCCGTTGCCGTCGTCGCCGGTGAGCTCCGCGCCGGGCAGGCAGGGCGCGAGGTTCGGGACGTCGAGCATGTACGTCCAGACCCTGTCCAGCGGTGCGTCGACGACGATGTCGTTCGTGATCTCCATGTCCTCAGCTCCGCTTCACCGGCGGCGCGCCGGAGACGTCCTGGTGGGTCTGCAGGGCGGTCCAGACGCGGTCCGGCAGCACCGGCATGTCGATGTTGCGCACGCCGGTGTGGCCGATCGCGTCGAGGACGGCGTTGACGAAGGCAGCGGGGCCGCCGACCGCGGCGCACTCGCCGACGCCCTTGGCACCGATCGGGTGGTGGGGGCAGGGGGTGACGACCTCGTGCAGCTCGAACCCGGGGGTCTCCCAGGCGGTGGGCAGGAGGTAGTCCATGTAGTTGGAGCCGATGCAGTTGCCGTCCTCGTCGAAGGTGATGAACTGCATGTTGGACATGGCGTAGGCCTCGGTGAGCCCGCCCATGATCTGGCCCTCGACGATCATCGGGTTGATCCGCACCCCGCAGTCGTCCACCGCGACGACGCGCAGCACGTCCCAGACGCCGGTCTGCGGATCGACCTCGACCGTCACGATGTAGCAGGCGAACGGCCAGGTGAGGTTCGGCGGGTCGTAGTACGCGTTGGCCTCCAGGCCGGGCTCGAGACCGTCCGGCATGTTCGAGTACGCGGCCATCGCGCACTCCTGGATCGTCGCGCCCCGGTGGGGGGCACCGCGGACGTAGAACCGTCCGAGCTCCCACTCGATGTCCTCCTCGGACACCTCCAGCAGGTGCGCGGCGAGCTTGCGGGCTTTGGCCCGGACCTTGCGGGACACCATCGCCACGGCGGCGCCCGCGACGGGGGTGGACCGGGAGGCGTAGGTGCCCATGCCGAAGGGGGCGGTGTCGGTGTCGCCCTCCTCGACGACGACGTCCTCGGCGGGGATCCCGAGCTCGTGGGCGACGATCTGCGCCCAGGTGGTCTCGTGGCCCTGGCCCTGGGTCTTCGCCCCGGTGCGCAGGATCGCCTTGCCGGTGAGGTGCACCCGCAGCTCGGCGGAGTCGAACATCTTGATGCCGAGGATGTCGTACTCGCGGCTGTTGCCCGCGCCGAGCGGCTCGGTCATCGTCGAGATCCCGATGCCGAGCAGGCGGCCCTTGCGGCGGGCGGCCTCCTGCTCGCGGAGGAAGTCCTGGTAGCCGATGGCGTCCAGGCCCACCTGGAGGCACTTGCCGTACTGGCCGGAGTCGACGAGGAACCCGAACGGCGTGCGTGCCGGGAACTGGTCGTCGCGCAGCAGGTTGATGCGCCGGAACTCGGCCTGGTCCATGCCCAGGTCGGAGGCAGCTGCCTGCACCATCCGCTCCTGGAAGAACATGGCCTCGGTGACGCGGAACGAGCACCGGTAGGCGACGCCGCCGGGGGCCTTGTTGGTGTAGTGGCCCTGCGCGGTGAGGTAGCCGGTGTCGATGTCGTAGGCGGCGAACGTCGAGTGCAGCAGCCCGACCTTGAACTTGGAGGGCTGGGCGTCACCGAAGAAGGCGCCCTGGTCGGTGTCGGCGTGCATCCGCACGGCGAGGATCTTTCCGTCGCGGCGCAGGGCCATCTGGGCGTCGAGGTACATGTCGCGCCCGAAGCCGGTGGAGATGAGGTTGCCGGTCTTGTCCTCGGTCCACTTCACCGGGCGGCCGGTGAGGATCGACCCGACGATCGCGTGCACGTAGCCGGGGTAGACGGGCACCTTGTTGCCGAACCCGCCGCCGATGTCGGGGGCGATGATCCGGATCTGGTGCTCGGGCAGCTCGGCGATGAGGGCGACCGCGGCGCGCACGATGTGCGGGGCCTGGGTCGTCAGGTAGAGCGTGAGCTTCTGGGTGGCCGGGTCGAAGTCGGCCACCGTTCCGCAGCACTCGATGGGGGAGGGGTGGCTGCGCGGGTAGTGCAGCTTCATCGAGGAGACCACGTCGGCCTGTGCGAAGGCGCGTTCGGTGGCCTCGCGGTCGCCGACCTCCCAGCGGTAGGCCGTGTTGTCGACCTGACCCACCTTGTCGTCGCGGATGACCGGCGCGCCGGGAGCCTTGGACTGCTCCGGGTTGACGATCGGCGGAAGCGGCTCGTACTCGATCTCGATCGCGTCGCAGGCGTCGCGGGCGATGTAGGGGTCGTCCGCGACGACGACGGCGACCTCCTGGCCCTGGAAGCGCACCTTGTCGGTGGCCAGCACGGCCTGGGTGTCGTAGGACAGCGTCGGCATCCACGCAAGGTTGCGCTGTGCCAGCGTCTCGCCGGTGATCACCTGGCGCACGCCGGGGATGGCCCATGCCCTGCTGGTGTCGATCTTGGTGATGCGGGCGTGGGCGAGCGGGCTGCGCACGATCTCCATGTAGAGCATGCCCGGCAGCTTCACGTCGTCGGTGTACTGGCCGCGGCCCCGGATGAACCGGTGGTCCTCGACCCGGCGCCGGCTGGCCCCCAGCCCGCCGATCTTGATCTCGTCGAGCGCCGTCGGGAGGGCGGTCTGCGTCATCGGGCACTCTCCTGGTCGCCTGCGGCCGGTGCGCTGCCGCGTTCCTTGTCGGCTGCCCACAGCACGGCCTTGACGATGTTCTGGTAGCCGGTGCAGCGGCACAGGTTGCCGGAGAGCGCCCACCGGACGTCCTCCTCGGTGGGGTCCGGCTCGCGGTTCAACAGGGCCCGCGACGCCATCATCATTCCCGGGGTGCAGAAGCCGCACTGGAGGCCGTGCTCCTGCCGGAAGCCCTCCTGGACCGGGTCGAGCTCGCTGGGGGTGCCGAGCCCCTCGACGGTGGTGACCTCGTGGCCGTCGGCCTGGACCGCGAGCATCGTGCAGGACTTGATGGGGTCACCGTCGAACAGCACCGTGCAGGCACCGCAGTTGGTGGTGTCGCAGCCGAAGTGGGTCCCGGTAAGGCTGAGCCCCTCGCGGAGCAGGTGCGCGAGCAGGAGCCGCGGCTCCACCTCGACCACGCGGCGTTTCCCGTTGACCGTGACCGTGATCCGCCGAACGACCTCGTCGGTCTCGACGATCTCGACAGCGTGTCCATAGCTCATGCCGCCACCGCTTCCCCGCGGGAGAGCCCGCGTCTGACGAACGTCGCCACGACGTGGCGCTTGTACTCCACGCTGCCGCGGTGGTCGGCCTTCGGCTGGGCCGTCCGCGCGGCGAGCTGTGCCGCCTCCTCGATCGACGCCCCCGTCAGGGGCCCGCCGACGAGCGCCTCGGCCGCCTCGGTCGCGGCGAGGTTCGCCGGGCCGACACCGGTGAGGGCGATGCCGGCCTTGACCACCCGGCCGCCCTGCTGCTCCACCGAGAGCGCGACTCCCGCCGTCGCGAAGTCACCCACGCGCCGTTCGAGCTTCAGGTACGTGCCGAACCGGTGGCCGACCGGCGCCGGGACGATCGCCTCGACGGCGAACTCGTCCGGATCCAGGGCGTTCTGGAACGGGCCGAGGGAGAAGTCCGCTGCCGGGATCTGCCGCTGTCCGCGCGGCCCGAGCGCCACGACGTGCCCGCCGAGGGCCAGCAGCACGGAGCCCCAGTCGCCCTGGGGATCGGAGTGGCAGATCGAGCCGACCATCGTGCCCCTGCTGCGCACCATCGGGTCGGCGACCAGCGGCGCCGTGGCGGCCAGCAGCGGGTGCTTCGTCTTGAGCAGCGCCGACCGCTCGAGCGTCGCGTGCCGGCACAGCGCGCCGACGCGCAGCATCCCGTCGGATTCCTCCTGGAGGTGGTCGATCCCGGGGACGCCGTTGATGTCGATGAGGACCTCGGGCGCGGCGAACCGCAGCTTCATCATCGGGACGAGGCTCTGTCCACCGGCGATGATCTTGGACTCGTCGCCGTAGGTGGCGAGGAGGTCGAGCAGCTCGTCGAGACTTCGTGGGGCTTCGTACCGGAACTTGGACGGATACATCGGGGTCCTCCTTGACCTACCCGAACGACGTCGGGCGGGGTGGTGGGGAGCGGGTTCAGGCGCGGGGGCGCGGTCGTTCGGCCACGGCGACCGGGAGGGACTCGTCGTCCGGCTCGGGCCGTGGTTCCTGGTGCGGCGGCCACGGCCCGGCCACCGGCTGCCCGGCGATCTTGAGGAAGTCGGTGAACTGCTGGAACGCCCAGATCGTGGGACTCGTCCCTCCGGTCCTGGGCGCGTTCTCGATCAGTTCGTACAAGCGGGGGTTGTCCTGGCTGTGGCCGTCGGATTCGATCGGCATGCGTCCTCACTCGCCTCGTTGCGTCAGTCCGTCACTCTGGGTGTCACGCGGTTTACCTTGTGGTCAGGTGCGCGACCTCACAGCGCGGAGGGCTGGCCTGTCAAGTGCGCGACATGCTGCATCGGGATCAACCCTAGGATCCACTCCCCCTAAGCGAAGGCTTAACCGTACTTGCCGCGCGCGCGTGGCCGTGGACACCATGAGCGACATCCGGCCCCGGCCCCAGGAGAGCGATGCAGCTTCCGGCTCACTTCGAGTACCGGCGCGCGAGCTCGATCGAGCACGCGCTCACGCTGCTGACCCGGCACGCCCCCGAGGCCCGGATCATCGCGGGCGGGCACAGCCTGATCCCGATGATGAAGCTCCGCCTCGCGCAGCCGGAGCTGCTGGTCGACATCAACGACGTGGCGGAGTTGGGCGGGATCGAGGTGGGTGACGGCGAGGTCCGGATCGGTGCCCTCGTCCGGCACGCCGAGCTGCTCGCCTCCCCGGAGATCGGGAAGCGGCTGCCGGTGCTGCACGACGCGGAGCGGGTGATCGCCGATCCGCTGGTCCGCAACCGGGGCACCGTCGGTGGCTCGGTGTGCCAGGCGGACCCGTCGGAGGACCTGTCCGCGGCGTTCAGCGCGCTCCGCGCGGTCGCCGACATCGCCGGGTCGGACGGAGTGCGCACCGTGCCGATGCGGCAGTTCTTCCGCGGGCCGTACGAGACCGCGGTGCGGCCGACGGAGGTGCTGGTCCGGCTGCGCGTCCCGCTCGCTCCGGCGGGGCTGCGCACGGGGAGCTGCTACCGGAAGGTCGACCGCCGCGCGGGTGACTGGGCGGTGGCGGCGGCCGCCTCCGCGGTGTGGCTCGCACCGGACGGCACCCTCGCCGAGGTCGGCATCGGGCTCACCGCCGTCGGGGCGCGGGAGTTCGTCGCCGAGGAGGCCGAGGATCTGCTCCGGGGCCGCAGGCCCACGCCCGAGACCATCGCCGCCGCCGCCGGCGCCGCCCGGGAGCACTGCAGGCCGGTCGCGGACCAGCGCGGTCCGGTCGAGTACAAGCGCCACCTGGCAGGCGAGCTGACCCGCCGCACCCTGCACGCCGCGCTGGAGTGCGCGGGGCTCGTCGTCTCCGGGGGACGGTAGATGGAGATCAGCGTGACGGTGAACGGCCGCGAGTACACCCGCGTCGTCGAGCCGCGGCTGCTGCTGGTGCACCTGCTGCGCGACGAGCTCGGCCTCACGGGCACCCACTGGGGATGCGACACGTCCAACTGCGGCGCGTGCGCGGTGTGGCTCGACGAGATCCCCGTGAAGTCCTGCACGGTGCTCGCGGCGCAGGCCGACGGGCACCGCGTCCGCACGGTGGAGGGGCTGGAGGGCCCGGCCGGGCTGGACCAGGTGCAGGAGTCGTTCGTGCTGTGCCACGGGCTGCAGTGCGGCTTCTGCACGCCGGGGATGCTGATGACCGCGCGGTGGCTGCTCGACCACCTGCCCGACCCCACGGAGCGGCAGATCCGGGAGGCGCTGAGCGGGCAGACCTGCCGGTGCACGGGCTACGAGAACGTCGTGCGGTCGATCCGGCACGCCGCCGCCTCCGAGCGGGGCGCCCGATGACCCTTCAGCTGCCCACCGGGCCGGACCCGGCCACCACCCGCGCGGCCCCCACCGGCCACGGCCCGATGCTGCGCAAGGAGGACGCGCGCTTCGTCCGGGGCCGGGGGCGCTTCGTCGACGACATCACCCTGCCGGGGATGCTGCACGGCGCGGTCCTGCGCAGCCCCTACGCGCACGCCCGGATCGTCTCGATCGACACCGGCGTCGCCGAGTCCCACCCGAAGGTGCGCGCCGTGATCACCGGCGCCGACCTGCAGCGGTGCGGGATGGCCTGGCACCCGACGCTGTCCCACGACGTCGCCGCCGTTCTCGCCACCGACAAGGTGCGCTACCAGGGCCAGGAGGTCGCGTTCGTGGTGGCGGAGGACCGCTACTCCGCCCGCGACGCGCTCGCGCTGATCGACGTCGAGTACGAGGCCCTGGAACCCGTCGTCGACGCGCGCCGCGCGCTCGACCCGGGTGCCCCGCTGGTCCGCGACGAGATCGCCGGCCGGACCGACAACCACATCTTCGACTGGGAGACGGGCGACGCCGCCGCCACCGACGCCGCGTTCGCCGCCGCCGACCACGTCAGCACCTGCGACATGCTCTACCCGCGCGTGCACCCGGCGCCGCTGGAGACCTGCGGCATCGTCGCCCACGTCGACCCCGTGACCGGCCGCCTGGTGGTGTACTCCACGTCGCAGGCGCCGCACGCCCACCGCACCCTCTACTCGGCGATCACGGGGGTCCCCGAGCACCGGATCCGGATCGTCGCGCCGGACATCGGCGGCGGCTTCGGCAACAAGGTCGGGATGTACCCCGGCTACCTCTGCGCTGTGCACGCGGCCACCGTCACCGGTGCGCCGGTGAAGTGGACCGAGGACCGCTCCGAGAACCTCATGAGCACGTCGTTCGCGCGTGACTACCACATGTGCGGGGAGATCGCGGCCACCGCCGACGGCCGCATCACGGGCCTGCGCGTGCGGGTGCTCGCCGATCACGGCGCGTTCAACGGCACGTCGCAGCCGTCGAAGTTCCCCGCGGGGTTCTTCGGGGTCTTCACCGGCTCCTACGACGTCACGGCCGCGCACTGCCGCGTCACCGGTGTGTACACGAACAAGGCCCCCGGCGGGGTCGCGTACGCCTGCTCGTTCCGCATCACCGAGGCCTCCTTCCTGGTGGAGCGGATGGTCGACGTGCTCGCGTTCGACCTCGGGCTCGATCCGGCGGAGGTGCGCAGGCGCAACCTGCTGCGTCCCGAGCAGTTCCCGTACCGCTGCGCGACCGGCTGGGACTACGACTCGGGCGACTACCCGCGGGCCTTCGAGAAGGCGCTCGCGATGGCCGGCTACGACGAGCTGCGTGCGGAACAGGCCCGCGGCCGGATCGCCTACGAGCGCACCGGCCGGGGCACCGTCATGGGCATCGGTCTGTCGTTCTTCACCGAGGCGGTGGGCGCGGGACCCCGCGGGCTGATGGACATCGCGGGCCTGGCCATGGCCGACGCCGCCGAGCTGCGGGTACACCCGGACGGGACGGCCGAGCTGCGGGTGTCCTGCATGTCGCAGGGCCAGGGCCACGAGACGACGTTCGCGCAGATCGTGGCCGAGGAGCTGGGGATCTCGCCGCACGCGGTCGAGGTGGTCCAGGGCGACACGGACCGCACGCCGTTCGGGCTCGGCACCTACGGGTCGCGGTCCACACCCGTGTCCGGGGCGGCGGCCGCCACGGCGGCGCGGCGCGTCCGGGAACGGGCGCGGCTGGTGGCGGCGGCCATGCTGGAGATCTCGGCGGAGGACCTGGAGTGGGACAAGGGTCGCTTCCACGTGCGTGGCGACCCGACCGCCGCCGCCACCCTCGCCGAGATCGCCCGCGCCGCGCACTCCGACCTGGACCTGCCCGACGGCGTCGAGGGGCAGCTCGACGCGCGGTGCGTCTACAACCCGCCGAACCTCACCTTCCCCTTCGGCGCGTACCTCTGCGTCGTCGACGTCGATCCCGGCACCGGGCAGGTGAAGGTCCGCCGGTTCGTCGCCGTGGACGACTGCGGGGTGCGGATCAACCCGACGATCGTCGAGGGGCAGGTGCACGGCGGCCTCGCCGACGGGATCGGGATGGCGCTGATGGAGGTGATGGCCTTCGACGCCGACGGCAACCACCTCGGCGCCTCCTTCATGGACTACCTGCTGCCCACCGCGCTGGAATGCCCGTCCTGGGAGCTCGGACAGACGGTGACGCCGTCACCGCACCACCCCATCGGGGCCAAGGGCATCGGCGAGTCCGCCACCGTGGGCTCGCCCGCCGCGGTCGTCAACGCGGTGCTCGACGCCATCGGTGTGCGACACGCCGACATGCCGCTCACTCCCGCACACGTGTGGTCGGCCCTGCAGGGCAGGCCACTTCGGACCGACCTCGCCATCGGATGACTACAGGATGATCACATGAGTCGAGCAGATCTGCTGTCACGCGTGGGCGACCTGCGCACCGGGCGCACCCCGTTCGTCCTCGCCACCGTCGTCCGGGCCGAGCGCCCGACGAGCGCGAAGCCGGGCGACTGCGCCCTCGTGCTCGGCGACGGCACCATCGACGGGTTCGTCGGCGGGGTCTGCGCCGAGTCGACCGTGCGGCTGGAGAGCCTGCGCCTGCTGCAGTCCGGCGAGTCCGGGCTGCTGCGGATCACACCGCGGGCGGGCGACCCGGCCGAACCCGCGCAGGAGGGGGTGCGCACCGTGGGCAACCCGTGCCTGTCCGGGGGGACGCTGGAGATCTTCCTGGAGGCGATGATCCCGCCCGCCCTCGTCCACGTGCACGGCGAGACCCCGGTCGCGCGCGCACTCGCGCAGGTCGGGCACGCCATCGGCTGGGACGTGCGCACGACGGCGGAGGCCGGCGCGCCCGTCCCGGGCGACACCGCAGCGGTCGTCGTCGCCTCCCACGGGCGCGACGAGGCCGCCGCCCTCGTCGGAGCCCTCAAGGCGGGCGTGCCGTACGTGGCGCTGGTGGCGAGCAGGCGGCGCTCGGCAGGCGTGCGCGAGGAGCTCGCCGCGGCCGGAGTCGCGCCAGACGACATCGACCGCATCCACTCCCCGGCCGGGCTCGACATCGGCGCCCGCACCGCGCCGGAGATCGCGCTGAGCGTGTTCGCGGAGATCATCACCGAGCGCCCGCGCGTCGCCCTCCCCGGCGAGGAGGACCCGGCGTTCGCCGACACGTCCGCGCCGGAGACCCCGCAGACCCACGTGCACACCGCGCCGGTCGCCGTCGAGATCGCCGTCGACCCGGTGTGCGGGATGGACGTCGCGGTCACCCCGGCCAGCATCTCGGCCCACCACGACGACGGGCTGGTCTACTTCTGCGGTACGGGCTGCCGGCGGGCCTACCTCGACGACCCGAACCGCTTCCGTCCGTGACCGACGCGCAGCCCTTCGCGGACGTCGAAGACCTGCGCTCGGCGCTGGACCGCGAGGGCTACCTCGCCGACGACGCGCTGGCGACGGCGCTCTACCTCGCGGTCCGCCTGCGCCAGCCGGTCCTGCTGGAGGGCGAGGCCGGCGTCGGCAAGACCCACGCCGCCCGCGCGCTCGCGGCGGCGGCAGGTGCCCCGCTGATGCGCATCCAGTGCTACGAGGGCCTCACGGCCGCCGAGACGATCTACGAGTGGAACTACCCGCGCCAGCTGCTCGCGATCCGGGTCGCCGAGGCCCGCGGTGCCCCGCTCGCGGAGACCGACCTGTTCACCGAGGAGTTCCTGCAGGCCCGCCCGCTGCTGGCGGCGATCACCCATCCCGGCCCGACCCCGGCCGTCCTGCTCGTGGACGAGGTGGACCGCGCGGACGACGAGTTCGAGGCCTTCCTGTTCGAGGCGCTCGCCGAGGCGGCGGTGACGATCCCCGAGCTGGGCACCCGGCGGGCGAGCGTGCCGCCGGTCGTGGTGCTCACCTCCAACCGCACCCGCGACCTGCACGACGCCCTCAAGCGGCGCTGCCTCTACCACTGGATCGCCTACCCCGGCCCGGAGCGGGTCGAGCAGATCGTCGCCCGCCGCGTCCCCGAGGCGCCCGGCTGGATCGCCCGCCAGGTCGCCGCCGCGGTGGGCCGGATGCGCCGGCTCGCACTGCAGAAGCCGCCCGGTGTCGCGGAGGCGGTGAACTGGGCGGATGCGCTGCACGCGCTCGGCGTCACCCGCCTCGACGAGGCCGCGGCCGCGCGCACGCTGGGCGCCGTTCTCAAGTACCCCGAGGACGTCGACCTGGTACGCGAGGGCGGGCTTGCGGCGCTGCTGCAGCATGGCTGAGCCGGGTCCCGACCCGGTCGCGGCGGACCTGCCCGCCCTCGCCGCGCGGTTGACGGCCGCCTGCCGCGTCGCCGGCCTCCCCGTCGGGCCGGACCGGGCGAGCCGCTTCGCCGCCGCCGTCGTGGCGCTCACCCCGGAGACGACGCGGGCGGTGCGCCACTGCGCCGCGGCGACCCTCGCGTCGGCGCCCGAGCACCTCGCCGTCGTCGACGCCGTCATCGACGCGGTGTTCGCCGGGATCGCCGATCCGGCCGACCGGCGCCGGACGGGCGCCACGCAGCCCAGCGGGCCCGCCGGGCGGACGTCGAGGCCGCAACCCGGGCCTGTCGGCGCCAGGTTCGCGCCCGCCCTGGGCGCTCCGGCAGGCCGACCCGGCCCGGAGGAGCCTCGCGGATCCGTCGGCTCGGACCGGGAGCGGCTGGCGGGGCGCGACTTCGCCGAGCTCGACCCGGCCGAGCTGGCCCTGCTGGCCGACGCGATGCAGGCGCTGCGGATGGCGACCCCGCTGCGCCGGACGCGCCGGACCCGGCGGGCGGCGCACGGCGGGCGCGTCGACGTCCGGGCGTCCCTGCGGGCCGCCCGGGACACCGGGGGCGATCCCGCCCGGCTGGCGCGCCGCCTGCCGCGCCGCGAGCACCGCAGGCTCGTGGTGCTCTGCGACATCTCCGGGTCGATGCAGCCCTACGCCCGGGCCCTGATCCAGTTCCTGTACTGCGCGGCGGGCGCCGTCGAGGCCGAGGTCTACACGTTCGCCACCCGGCTGACCAGGCTCACCGGGGCGTTGGCCAGGACGAGCCCCGCGGTGGCGCTCGCACGGGCCGGGGCGTTGGCCCCGGACTGGGCGGGCGGAACGCGCATCGGCGAGTCCCTGCGCACGTTCAACGACACGGCGGGGATCCGCGGCGCGGCCCGGGGCGCGGTCGTGCTGATCTGCTCCGACGGCTGGGACGGCGGCGATCCCGCGGTGCTGGATGCCGAGATGGCCCGGCTCGCGCGGGTCGCGTACCGGATCGTGTGGGCGAACCCCCGGGCGCGACGCCCCGGCTTCACCCCGCTCACGGGCGGGATGGCGGCGGCGTGGCCGCACTGCGACGCCGTGGTGAGCGCGCACAGCCTGGACGCGCTGGAGGAGCTGCTCGCGGCGCTCGCGCGGCCGGCCCGCGCACCCTGAGCCGGGTGGTCGCCGCCCGGGCGGCTGTGCTCAGGACGGGCTCAGGACGGGCTCAGGGCCGCCAGGTGCGCAGCCACACCGTCTGGGGCAGCCCACGCAATCCCGCGAGCGCCGTGTCGGACAGCGGTGCGTCCGTGTCGGTGACGACGTAGCCGTGCCCGCCGCGGGTGGACAGCGACTGGCCGACGACGTTCACGCCCGCGTCGGCGAGGACCTGGTTGATCCCCGCCATCACTCCCGGGACGTTCACGTGCAGGTACCCCATCCGGAACAGGCCCTCCGGGCGCGGCGGCGCCACCTCCGGCAGGTTCACCGAGAGCGCGGTGCTGCCCGTCCGGACGAACCCGAGCAGCTTGCCGGACACGAAGTGGCCGATCTCCTCCTGCGCCTCCTGGGTGGAACCGCCGACGTGCGGGGTGAGGATGACGTTGTCGAGCCCCCGCAGCGGGGACTCGAACGGGTCGCCCTGCGCCTTGGGCTCGATCGGGAACACGTCGATCGCGGCGCCCGCCAGGTGCCCGGACAGGATGTGGTCGCGCAGCGCGGCGTCGTCGACGACCATCCCGCGGGAGGCGTTGATGAAGATCGCCCGCGGCTTCATCCGGGCGAACTGCTCGGCACCGAAGAGGCCGGCGTTGCCGGGCCTGCCGTCCACGTGCAGGCTCACGACGTCCGCCTCGGCGAGCAGCTCCTCCAGCGAGCCGACGCGCCGCGCGTTGCCGTGCGCGGGGCGGTCCGCGGTGTCGTAGAAGATCACCCGCAGGCCGACGACCTCGGCGAGGTTGGACAGCTGGGTGCCGATGTTGCCGTAGCCGACGATGCCGACCGTGCGCCCGCGGATCTCGTGGCTGCCCTTCGCGGACTTGTCCCAGACCCCTTCGTGCATCCGCTCGGTCTTCTCGGTGAGCCGCCGCGCCAGCGCGATGATCTCGCCCAGGACCAGCTCGACGACGCTGCGCGTGTTCGAGTACGGGGCGTTGAAGACCCCGATGCCGCGCTCGGTCGCCGCGGCCAGGTGCACCTGGTTCGTGCCGATGCAGAAGCAGCCGAGCGCCAGGAGGTCCTTCGCCGCGTCGAGCACGCGCGGGGTGATCGTCGTGTTGGAGCGGATCCCCAGGAGCGTCACCCCCGGCAGCGTGTCGACGAGCTCGTCCTCGGAGAGCGACCCCGGGCGGGCGTCCACCTCGAAGCCCGCGCGGCGGAAGGCCTCCGCCGCGACCGGGTGGATGTTCTCCAGCAGCAGTACGGTCACCGGGTCAACCTAGACGAGGCAGTGGAACCGGGCCGCGATGGCGGCCGGCGGCGTGCCTCGCGTCACGCGGGGTTCATGAACCGGGCGAAGAACTCGTCGAGCTCGGCATAGCCGTCCAGGGGCAGGGTCAGGGCGACGTACTGGTCCGGCCGGACCACGATCAGCGCGCCCGAGCCCCGGTCGATGCCGCGCAGGTCGAAGATGTCCTGGTCGGTGTCGGGCAGCGGACAGAAGACCTTCTCGTAGTCGACCAGGCCGAGCGGGCCGGTCCTCGGCCTGAGGAAGTCATGCATCTGCACCCAGTCCAGCTCCTGGTGGAGCTGCTGCAGGATCGCGCGCACGTCGAAGACCGAGTCGGCGTCCCAGCCCGTGGGGGTGTACGTCGCGACGGGTGAGTCGGGACCGGCGAGGAAGTCCATCAGCCTGCTCAGCCGGGAGGCGGGGTTGCGCGGGTCGACGGCGTCGGCGAAGGCGTAGAGCCGCCAGCGGGCATCGGCCTGATGGACGTGACCCAGGTGCACCTTCTTCGCGTCGCTGAGCCGGATCACCTCGGCGGAGTGGAAGCGGCGGCCGGGCTCGTAGCCCGCGGCCAGGTGCAGGTGGGTGTTGTCGCCGGTGAGCGGGCCGGCGTCGTAGTGGGTCGCCATCCCCGCGGTGAAGTCGAGGTTGGTGATGAACTGCCGCTGCACCTCGGCCAGCCCGATCAGGGCGGCCTCGGGGTTGCTCGGGTCGACCTGGGCGGCGCCGATCGCCTTCGACCAGCGGGTGTCCATCGCGATGAGGTCCTCGGCGATGCCGTGCCGCTCGTGGTCGTAGGTGTGCAGCAGGCTCGCCGGGCTGCGGCCCCGCAGCACCGCCACGAGCTTCCACCCCAGGTTGTAGGTGTCGGCCATGGACACGTTCATGCCCTGGCCCGCCTTGGCGGTGTGCGTGTGGCACGCGTCGCCGGCGATGAAGACCCGGGGGGTGCGGGCGGCCCCGTCAACACCACTAACACCGTCGACGCTGGTGACGTCGTCGAACTTGTCGGTGACCCCGTGACCGACCCGGTACACCGAGAACCACACGGTCTCCTTGACGTCCAGGGTGTAGGGAGCGAGCACGGCCCGCGCCTCGGCCAGCACCTCCTCCGGGGTGAGCCACGCGTCGGGGGCGATCTCACCCACGTCGACGTAGAGCCGGAACAGGTGCCCGCCCTCGCGGGGGATCAGCAGGATGCTCTTGCCGTTGCCGGCCTGGATCGTGCACTTGAACCGGATGTCGGGGAAGTCGGTGACGGCCAGCAGGTCCATCACGCCCCAGGCCTTGTCCTCGCCCTGGCGCTCCATCCTGCGGCCGATGGACTCGCGGATCAGGCTGCGCGCGCCATCGCAGCCGACGACGTACGTGGCGCGGACGGTGACCTCGTCCCCGTTCCCGGCTCCGCCGCGGCGCAGGGTGACGGTGACCGGTTCCTCGGCGGCATCCGGGACGTCGACCGTGACCGCCTCCAGGCCGTAGTCGACCGTGAGCCGGCTGGGTGAGTTGCGCATGTACTCCAGCAGGAAGTCCAGCAGGCGGGCCTGGTTGACGATGACGTGCGGGAACTCCGACAGCAGGTCGCGCACGTCCTGGGTGCGGCCCAGGCGGGTGATCCTGGAGTTGTCCTGCGGGTCGGCGCCCCAGAAATGGGTCTCGTTGACCCAGTAGGCCTCGTCGATCATCTTCTCCGCCAGCCCGAAGGCCTCGAACATCTCGACGGTGCGGCAGTTCACCCCGTCCGCCCTGCCGACCTGGAGCGGACCGTCGGCCTTCTCCACGACGCGGGTGACGATCTCCGGGAACCGCGAGAGCTGGGCCGCCAGCAGCAGGCCGGCGGGACCGCTGCCGACGACGAGGACGTCGACCTCCGCGGGGAGGGGACCCTGCTCGGCGCCGCGGCCTTGTGCGGCGGGGTGGATGCGGGGATCGCCGGGACGGTAGCCGTCGGAGAAGTACTGCATCGGTGCTGGCTCCTTCCAGGGTCGGGTCGCCCGGGCCGCGACGACTCCGGTGGCCGGGCCGGCAGCGTCGAGCGGTTCGAACCCTAGGTTCACCGCCACGGTCCGAGCGGTGCTTCCACATGTCGGAAGGTCGCCGGCACGGCGGCGCCCCCGGCCGATCGTGTTCTCCACAGCCGGCCGCTCCTCCGCACACACCGCGCGGGCCCGGGCCGCCGGACCGACGGGAGGATGCTGTGGCCGAGATCGAGTGGTACGCCGCGGACAGCGTGTACGACCCCCCGTCTCACGCCCAGGCAGTGAAGGTGACCGGGGCGCGGACGCTGCTGTTCGTCGCCGGGCAGGTCGCCTTCGACGAGCACGGCGCGCCGGCGCACGCCCGCGACTTCGCCGCTCAGGCCCGTGAGGTCCACCGGGCCGTGCAGGCGCAGGTCGAGGCGGGTGGCGGGACGTTGCGCGACGTCGTCACGCTCACCACCTACCTCACCGACATCCGGTACCGGGAGGAGCTGGTCGCGATCCGGGCCGAGTTCTTCGGGCCGAAGCTGCCCGCCCACACCCAGGTCGCGATCGCCGCTCTCGGCCGGCCGGAGTGGTTGATCGAGGTCGAGGCCATCGCGGCGCTGTAGCGCGGGCGCGACCCCGCCGCGTGGCCCGGGAGGCGGCTCAGGAACGGACGCCCGCGGCCACGGAGTCCGCGAGCAGGGCCTGGCCCTTGCGGGTCGGGTGCACCCGGTCCGGGCCTAGCATGCCCGGCCGCCCCGCGAGCAGCGCGGCCCAGTCGACGAACACCACCCGCGGGGCGTTCTGCGCGGCGACCGTGCGCAGGACCGTGTTGTTGGGGTCCTGCCAGCGGCGGGGGACGCACACCCCGAGCAGGACCACGCGGCGGGGACCCGCAGCCGCGACCACCGCCGCGACGTCGTCCTCCTGGACGGTGCCGTTCGCGCCGAGGCCCACCACCACGGGGCCGTCGTGGGCGGCCGCCCACGCCTGCACGATCGGCAGCGCGTCGGCGAACTGGCGCCCGACCGCGGCGTCGACGGTCGTGGTCGGGCCGAGGGCGCCGCGCAGGGCGCCCTCGCTGCCCAGGGCGATGGAGTCGCCGACGACGAGTACGGGGGGACCGCTCGAGACCGGCTGTGCGGGCGGGGCAGCGCCGGCCGGCGCAGGTACCCGCGCGGCGAGCCCGGCGGCCGTGCCGGGTGCCAGCGCCCCCGTCAGCATCCCGGGCGGTGCCGCGGACCCGGCCGCGCCGCCGGCCGGAAGCGGCAGCGCGAGGCTTGCCATCCCGGACACCACGGGCACGGTCGTCGCGGCCAGCACCACGGCGACGCCGCCGACCGCCCCCGCCGTGGTGAGCGCGTACCGGGCGGCGACCGCGCGCCTGCGGCCGGCGGCGGGACGGGGGACCGCCCGCCGCAGCGGCGTCTCCAGCCAGCGGTAGGACGCCTCGGCGACGAGCAAGACCGCCGCGACGCGGGCGACGTCGGCGAGCACGGCGGCCTCGCCCGGCAGGTCGGCCGCGGGGCGCGACAGCACGAGGATCGGCCAGTGGTAGAGGTAGATCCCGTACGAGCGGCGTCCGAGCCAGGTCAGGACGGGCCGCGACAGCGCGGCCACGACCAGCCCGCTGCGCAGGCTCGCCGCGACGACGAGGCCCGCGGTGGCGAGGCCGGTGAGCAGGAAACCGCCCCGCTCGTAGAGGGCGTCGTCGAACTCCGTGGCGCTGACGAGCAGCCACAGCAGCACGGTGAGCCCGGCCAGCCCGAGTGCGTCCAGGGCGTAGCGCCGCCCGCGCGTGCGGGGCCGCACCCAGCTCTGCGGCCGCCACAGCATCGCGAGCGCGGCGCCCACGAGGAAGCCCGAGGCCCGGGTGCCGGTGGCGTAGTAGGCCAGGGTGGTGTCGGCAGGGTCGTACTGCACGGCCATGGCGACCGCCGCCAGCACGGCCAGTACGGCCGTCGCCGCCACCCGCCACCGCGACAGCGCCAGCACCCCGACGAACAGCAGCGGCCACAGGACGTAGAGCTGCCCCTCCACGCCCAGCGACCACAGGTGCAGCAGTGGTGAGGGATCGAACGCCGCTCCGTAGGGCACCCCCGCGACGACGAGGTGCCAGTTCTGGACGTAGAGCAGCCCCGCGAGGGCGTCCGCACGGAGATCGGCCGCCTCCGCGGGGAACAGCAGCCGGTGCGCGAGGACGGTGCCGGCCACGCACGCCACCAGCGCCGGGACCAGCCGCCGGGCCCGCGCGGCGGCGAACCGGGCAGCGTCGACCCGGCCGCGGTGGCGCAGCTCGGCGATGAGCAGCTGGGTGATGAGGAAGCCGCTGAGGGTGAAGAACACCTCGACGCCGAGGAAGCCGCCACCGAGCACGGCCAGGTCCAGGTGGTAGCCGAGCACGGCGAGGACCGCGACCGCCCGCACGCCGTCCAGCCCCGGGCTGTGCGGCAGCACGGGCGACCACGGCCGCGCCGGACGGCGTGCGGCCGCGGTGACCTGATCGCCCATCACGTCCCCCCTCGACGGCCGGTCACTCGGAGGATGACACCACGAGGTGTCGGCTGGATCACCTGGGCGCGCCAGGAACGTCGCGGACCGGCTCTCCGCGGACCGGCGACCCGACCACCGGTCGTGCCGCTGTCGGTCACCGGGGGGTGTCGCCGGCCGGGGTCCTGCTGCCCAGCGGGTGGGGCCGGCGACCACCCGATGTGGACGATGTCGCGGCGGCGCGGGCGCGGTCATGATTCCCGGCGGTATCGCGAGCGCAGCGCCGCGGCCGACCGTCCGGTGGGAGGCGACATGTCGGTGGCGGAACGGATGGTCCCTGCCTGGATCCGCGGATACCGGCCGGCGTGGCTGCCCACCGACATCGTCGCAGGCCTCACCCTGGCCGCGGTCGCCATCCCGGAGTGCATGGGTTACACCTCGATCGCGCAGACCCCGATCGCCACAGGCCTCTACACCGTGATCTTCCCGACCATGGTGTTCGCGCTCCTCGGGTCGTCGAAGCTCCTGGTCGTGGGCGCCGACTCGGCGACCGCCGCGATCCTGGCGGCCGGGCTCGCCGGGATCGGCATCGCCGGCCTCACCCCCAACTCCGCGGAGTGGGTCGCCTGGACCAGCCTCACGGCCCTGGTCTGCGGCGCGCTGCTGCTCATCGCGCGGCTGCTGCGGCTCGGGTTCCTCGGCGACTTCCTGTCCGCCTCGGTGCTGATCGGCTTCCTGACCGGGGTCGGGATCCAGGTGATCGGAGGCCAGATCCCCGACATGCTCGGGGTGCCCAAGGGCGAGGGTCGGTGGCTCGTCCAGCAGTGGGAGTGGATCACCGCGATCCCCCGGGCGAACCTGCTGACCGTGGCCTTCGCGGTCGGCACGGTGGCGATCTCGCTCGGCTTCCGGAAGTACGTCCCGCGGGTGCCCGGCGCGATCGTCGCCGTCGTGGTGTCCATCGTCGTCTCCGCGGCAGCCGACGTGCAGCAGTACGGCGTCGCCGTGGTCGGCGTGGTGCAGGGCGGCTTCCCGCCGATCGGCCTGCCCGACGGCATCGACTGGAGCGATGCCTGGAAGGTGCTGCCGACGGCCTTCTCGTGCTTCGTGCTGATCATCGCGCAGAGCGCGGCGACCTCGCGGTCGTTCGCCATGCGCCACGGCGACCGGGTGGACGTCAACCGCGACATCGTCGGCCTCTCGGGGGCGAACCTGGCCGCGGGGCTCTCCGGCACGTTCGTCGTGAACGGGAGCCCGACCAAGACCCAGATCCTGGACACCCAGAAGGGGCGCACCCAGCTCGCGAACCTGACGATGGCGGTGACCGTCCTCGCCGTCGCGCTGTTCGCGACGACGGCGCTCGAGGACATGCCGAAGGCGGTGCTGGCGGCGATCGTGTTCCTCATCGGCATCGAGCTCATCGACGCGGTCGGCATGCGCAGGCTGTGGCGGCGGCGGCGCAGCGAGTTCGTCATCGCGCTCGTCACCGCGGTGGTCGTCTTCACGATCGGCGTCGAGGAGGGCATCGTCCTGGCGATCGTGATGTCCGTGATCGACCTCGTCCGCCGCCAGTACAGCCCCCGGGACTTCGTCATCCGCCCCGACGTCCACGGCGGCGTGGCCTACACCGCCGCCCGCGACGGTGTGCAGAGCCTGCCGGGCCTGGTCGTGTTCCGCTACGACGCGCAGCTGTTCTACGCCAACGCCAACCGCTTCGTCGACGACGTCGAGCAGGTCGTCGAGTCGGCCCCGGATCCGGTGCGCTGGCTGATCCTGGACGCGGGCGCGATCGACGACATCGACTACTCGGCCGGGGTGAGCCTGTCCGGGCTGCTCGACTACCTGGACTCGCACGGGATCACCTTCGCGCTCGCGCGCCTGGACGACGGGTTGGTCCATACCCTCGACGTGTACGGGTTGCTGGCCCGGATCCCGCAGGACCGCCGGTTCAGCACGCTCGAGGACGCCCTGGCCGCCTTCGCCGCGGACCCGGCGACCCCGCCGCCCGCCCCGACCCGGCCGGACACCGCGTGAGGCCCGCCGGGTCCGTCCCGGCCGGGTCGCGGGCGGCGGGGGCTCGCGGGCCTCGGGCGGCGGCGCTACCGTCGAGCGGTGCCCGGCGCGCGGACGTGGTCGCTCTCCGCCGCCCCGCCCGGCGGGGCCGGCGAGGCGATCGACTCCTTCCACCACCTGATCAGCGCGACGCACCTGCCCTGGGACCTCGATGCGGACGCACGGGCGCTGCACCCCGGCGTCGAGGTGGTCGCGCAGCCGGTCGGGCCGCTCAGCGTCGTCGAGTGCGCCTGCGGCGCGGTGTCCGGGCGCCGCGGGCGTCGCCAGATCGCGGCGTCCCCGCAGGAGTACGTCGGGGCGCTGTTCGTCCACGACGGGTGGGAGATCGTCGCGCAGGGGGAGACGGAGGTCCTCCTCGAACCGGGGATGGCGCTGCTGTGGGACAGCACCCGTCCCGCCCGGTTCGCCGTCCCGTCGCGCATCCGCAAGCGCACCCTGTTCGTCCCGCGCGCCCGCCTCGGCGATCTCGGGCCGGGGGCGTCCCGCCTCGCGGGCGCGGTGCTGCCCGACGAGCCGGCGACGCGGCTGCTGGAGAGCTTCCTCACCGCGGTCGTCGCCACCCTTCGCGAGGCCCCCCGGCAGGACGCCGAGCGCAACGCCGGTGCGGTCGTCACGGCGACGCTCGAGCTGCTGGCCAACGCCGTGGAGCAGCGGGAACGGCCCCCGGAGGCCTGGCAGCAGCGGCGCTGGGAGACCGTCCGCGACTACGTCGAGGAGCACCTCGCCGACCCGGGCCTGGACCCGGCGGCGATCGCCCGCGGGGCGGCGGTGTCGGTGCGCACGCTCTACGACCTGTTCACCGCACGGGGCGAAACCGTCGCCCGTTACGTCACGCGGCGGCGCCTGGAACGGGCCCGCTGCGAGCTGGAACGCAGCTCGGCCACCGTCGCGAGCGTGGCGGTCCGGTGGGGTTTCGCGGACCAGGGGACGTTCACCCGCGCGTTCCGGCGCCACTACGGGGTGACACCCGGCTCCCTGCGCTCCTGAGCTGCAGGCATCGCCGCCCGGTCTGCAGGCAGCGCGCAGACGCGGGTCCCGCTGCGCCGCCACGGTGTCCCCACCCGACTCGAGGAGGCAGCAGTGCGCGAGGACGTCTCGTTCCCGGCCGACGACGGCGTGACCCTGCGGGGATGGCTCTACCGGCCCGACGGCGCGACCGGCCCCACCCCGCTCGTGGTGATGGCGCACGGCTTCTCCGCGACCAAGGAGATGTACCTGGACGACTTCGCCGAGGTCTTCGCCGCCGCGGGGCTCGCCGTGCTCGTCTACGACAACCGCAACCTCGGCGAGAGCGACGGCCCGATCCCCGGGGAGATCGACCCCTGGCAGCAGATCGACGACTACCGCGCCGCCCTCACCTGGGGCTCGCAGCTCGACGGGATCGACCCGGCCCGGATCGGCGTGTGGGGATCGAGCTACTCCGGCGCGCACGTCCTCGTCGTGGCGGCGATCGACCGAAGGGTGCGCTGCGTCGTGTCCCAGGTGCCGCTGGTCAGCGGCAGCGAGAACGCCCGCCGCCTCGTCCGCTCCGACCACTTCGCCGGGTTGCGCGCCGCGTTCGACGCCGACCGGCTCGCCCGCTACCGCGGCGAGCCGCCCGCGATGATCCCGGTGACCTGGACCGACAGCCCCGACGAGCCGTGCGCGCTGCCCACGGCCGACACCCACGACTTCTTCCTGGGGCCCATCCGCGACCGCGCGAAGACGTGGCGCAACGAGGTGACGCTGCGCAGCATCGAGATGTTCGTCAACTACGAGCCCGGCGCCTACCTGCCGCTGATCGGCCCGACGCCGCTGATGATGGTCGTCGCCGCCGGCGACCACCTGACCCCGGCCGACATCGCGCTGGCGGGATACGAACGCGCGATCGAGCCCAAGAAGCTGCTCGTGCTGCCCGGCGGGCACTTCGAGGCCTACGTCGGTGAGGCGTTCGCAGTGTCCGGCGCGGCGCAGCGGGACTGGTTCCTCGCGCACCTGGGCTGACCGGGAGACGAGCGGTGATCGCTGGTTGCGTGACATGAGGTGTACGGGTGCACGCCAGGTCACGGCGACGGTGATCACCGCTCGTGAGCCGTCCTTGGGACGATGCGGGCGTGTCGACGAGTACCACCGCACCCTCCGCGTGGGCCCCGCTGCGCGTGACGGCCTTCCGGGCCCTGTGGATCGCGCAGCTGGCGAGCCTCGTCGGCACCTGGATGCAGACCGTCGGCGCGCAGTGGCTGCTCGTCGACCAGCCGAACGCGGCGACCCTCGTCGCCCTGGTCCAGACCGCCGCGATGCTGCCCACGCTCGCGTTCGCGCTGCCCGCCGGGGCGCTCGCCGACATCGTCGACCGCAGGCGGCTGCTCGTCGGGGTGCAGCTGTTCCAGGTCGCGGTCGGGGCGCTGCTCGTCACACTCACCGTCCTGGACCGGCTGCCGCCCGCGCTGCTGCTCACGGCGACGTTCCTGCTCGGCGTCGGGACGACCCTCACCATCCCCGCCTACCAGACCCTCGTCGGGGAGCTGGTGGGCCGCAGGCAGGTGAAGGCCGCCGCGGCGCTCAACGGCGTCGCGATGAACCTCGCCCGCGCCATCGGCCCGGCGCTCGCGGGGCTGCTCGTGGCGCAGTTCGGCGTCGCCGCCGTCTTCGCGCTCAACGCCGCCACCTACGTGGCACTCGCGGTCGTCCTGGTGCGGCTGCGCCCGCCCGAGACCGAAGAGCCGCTGCTGCCGGAGCGGTTCGCGGGCGCCCTCGTGGCGGGCGCCCGGTACGTGCGGCACTCGCCGGTCGTCCGGCGGATCCTGCTGCGCACGCTGGTCTTCGTCGCGCCGGGAGCGGCGCTGTGGGCGCTGCTGCCGCTCGTGGCGAGCCGGCTGCTGGACCTGGACGCCTTCGGCTACGGCCTGCTGCTCGGCGCGCTCGGGGTCGGCGCGGTGCTCGGCGCGTTCCTGCTCCCGCGCATCGCGGCGATGCTCAGCCCGAACCGGCTCGCCGCCACCGCCGGGCTCGTGTTCGCCGCCGCGACCGCGGCCGCCCTGGTGCCGAGCCTGCCGGTCGTGATGGCGGCGCTGGTCCCCGGCGGGCTCGCGTGGCTCTGCATGCTCGCGACGATGAACGGCTCCCTGCAGGTCTTCCTGCCCGGCTGGGTGCGGGCGCGGGGCCTGTCGATCTACCAGATGGTGTTCGCGGGCGGGCAGGCCGTCGCGTCGGTGGTGTGGGGCGTGGTCGCGAACGCGCTCGGCGTCGCGGTCGCGCTCGGGATCGCCGCGGCCCTGCTCGCGGTCGGGGCGCTCACCGTCATCCGGTGGCCGCTGCGCGACACCACCGGCCTGGACCGCGACCCCGCGGTCTACTGGCCGGAGCCGTACCTGGAGCTGGAGGCGGAGCCCGACGACGGCCCGGTAGTCGTCACGGTCACCTACACCGTGCCGCCCTCGGAGGCGGCGGCCTTCCTCGACGCCATGGCCCGGGTGCGCCGGGTCAAGATGCGCACCGGCGCCACGAGCTGCGCGGTGTTCCGCGACGGGGCCGACCCGACGAGCTTCGTGGAGGTCGCCGAGTATCCGAGCTGGGCTGAGCACCTGCGCCAGCACGGCGGCCGGCTCACCGGCACGGATCGCGCCATCGAGGCGGAGGCCCGCCGGTTCGCGGTCACCGAGCCGGAGGTGAAGCACCTGCTGCCGCCGAGGGTGGACGAGGACTGAACCTGCACCCGACGGATCGCCGCCGCTGCGCCCGTCCGGTCCCGGCTGATGAGGCGGGCGGGGCAACCCGGGCCGGGAGGGTGTCGCCGGGCGCGGTCGGGGGCCAGACTCGGCGCGCCGACGGCCGAAACGGAGGATCATGGGCTCGCACTGGCCACCCCGCGCGACGCTGCCGATCCTCGAGCTCCTGCGCCGGGAACGCCGGATCCTCCCGGCGCGGCGGGAGGTGCGGATGGGCCTCGCGGCCGGCGTGCTGCTCGTCGGGGGAGCCACGGTGGCCGGTGTGGTCCTGGTGGGTCGGGACACCGCACCGTCCACCGGACCGTCTGCCGGGACGTCGTCAGGGTCGTCTGCCGGGCCGTCCGCTGGGCCGTCCGCGCCGCAGCCGCTGCCGGCCGAGCCGGGCTCGCCGACCGCCGTGCCGGCACCGCCCGACGAGGCGCTCCCGGCGCCTCCGCAGGTCTTCCGGCCGCCCGCGGCGAGTCCGGCTCCGGCCCGTGGTGACGCCGCGGCGTCTGGCAGGGGATCCGGTGGCGGCGCCGCCCGGGCGCCGGGAGCCGCCGAGGGGGCGGATCCGCGACGGGGGGACGGCGCCGACGAGGGCGGGAACGGCCGTGACCTCGGGGACGACGATGGGGACGACCGGGGCTGCGGGGCCTGCTCGGACGACGGGGACAGCTGGGACGGCTGGGCCCTCGACGGCCTCGATCTCCCGGACGCGTCGGCGTCGACCCGGGTGGCGAGCAGGGTCGCCCCGCGCGCCGACGACGTCGAGCTGCTGGGGTCCGGCCCCGTCGCGCTGCCCGCCGTGTCCCACCGCGGCGCGCGGCCCGCTGGGCGCGTCACCGACGCGGACGGGTCGGGTCGCCACACCCGCCCCGACGAGGACTGGTCGGGCGACACCGCAGGGCGGTGGGTCGACGACGACCTCGACGGCGAGTCCATCGGGACCGGCCGCCACACCCGCGGGCACCGTGACGACAGTGACGACCCTGACGACCGTGACGGGCACGATCGCCACGACGACACCGGGGATTGCGACGATCGCCGCACCCCGGGCGACGGCGGCCGCCACAGCCGGGACACCGCTGATCGGGGCGGCCACGACCACGACCGCGGGGACACGGAGTACCGGAGCGTGGGCCGGCGAGGCTGACCGGGGCGGCGTCGCACCGGGAGCGATCGACGCCGAACCGTCGGGTGTTCGCTGGGTGCGCCGTTGCCCCGCAGGATTCGGCCGCGCCCCGCCGGGTTGGGCGCGCCCCGCCGGGTTGGGCGCGCCTCGCACGGTTGGGCCTGCTTCGCAGGGTTCGGCGCGTCCCGCAGGGCTGCCGCGCCTCGCAGGGATCGGCGGCGCCTCCCAGGGGTTGCAGCACCTGCGAGGCGTGCGGCGGCTCTGCGAAGGTGCCCGGCGCGGTGACGTCCGGAGGCGTGCGCGGACCCGGCGAGGGCGTGCGGAGGCCCGGCGATGGTCGTTCGTGGGCTGCGGCGGAGTCCGGGCCGTGCACACCGCGGCGTCACGGTGCACACCTCGGGCGGCATGCACGGCCACGTCAGCGTCTGCACGGCGCGTGGGGGTGTGCACGGCGCGTGGGGGTGTGCACGGCGGGGTGTGCGCGGCGCCACCCTCCTGTCCTCCCAGGGGTTGGCCACGCCTCGCAGAGGCTGCAGCACCTGCGAGGCGTGTGGGGGCTCTGCAAGGGCCTGCGCGGGGCCCTGCGAGGCGTGTAGAGGCTCTGCGAGGACCCCACCCCTCCCGACACCCGCTCCCGGCGGCGGCCCGGGGTACCTCGGCCCGGCCGCCCTCCGGGGCATCCGGCTCCGCCCGCTGCCCCTGCTCCCGCCAGCTGCCGGGACCCGGGGCACCCGCCAGGCCGCGGCCCGAGGCAGCCGCAGTCCGGGGCACCCCGTACGGCCGCAGCCCGGGTAACCCGCCCGCACACAACCCAGGGCACTCATCCGGCGGCAGCCCGGGGTGACACGGCCCGGCCCCGGCCCCCGCTTCCGCCAGCTGCCGGGAACCCGGGCATCCGCCCAGCCGCTGCCCGGGATCCGCCCGGCCGCAACCCCGGGCTTGAGCCCCCCGCCCGACCGCCGCGGGCCACCGCGCCCGCCCCGCCGGGCCCCCCGCGGCGATGTGGGTGGCGCGCACTACCGTCGGAACGCACCCCACCAGCCCGAGGAGCACCCGTGGCGACCCCCGAACCCGTCGGCCTCGTCGTCGGCACCGCGGACTCGACGCCGCTGCAGTTCAGCGTCGGGCTCGCCCCGGAGCAGTACCTCCAGCTCGACGACGTGGTGGTCACGCAGCGCCCGGTACCGGGCGTCGGGGTGGTCACCACCTCGGGCGTGGTCACGGAGGTCCGGGCCCGCCACGAGGGCGCGACGTTCGGCTCGGACGTCTTCCTCATCGCGGACGGGGTGCTGCCAGCGCACGTGCAGGAGATCGCCGAGGTCACGACGACGCGGGTCGAGCCGGAGTGCTACGTCCCGCCGCTGCCGGGAGCACCCGCCCGCCGCGCGTCGGGCGAGGAACGGGCGGCGGCGCTGTACTTCGACGGGATGGAGGCGAAGGTCCCGGTCGGCCTGGGCCGCGACGGCGAGCCGATCTACCTCAACGCGGACTTCCTGGACGGCACCCGCGGCGGCCACGTCTCGATCAGCGGCATCTCGGGCGTCGCGACGAAGACGAGCTTCGCGCTGTTCCTGCTCTACTCGGCGTTCACCAGCGGGGCGCTGGGCCGCCGGTCGGTGAACGCGCGGGCCCTGGTGTTCAGCGTCAAGGGTGAGGACCTCCTGTTCCTCGACCACCGCAACACCCGCCTGGACGACGAGCAGCGCGGCCGCTACTTGCTGCTCGGCCTGCCCGCGGAGCCGTTCGGGTCGGTGGGGTTCTTCGCGCCGCCACTGCCGGAGGATCCGTCGGGCCGCCCGCACGTGACGGGGCGGACCAGCGGGATCACCCCGTTCTGGTGGACGATCGCCGAGTTCTGCCGCGACGAGCTGATGCAGTACGTCTTCGCGGACGTCGAGGACGAGCGCAACCAGTACACGATGGTGGTGCACCAGGTCGCGGCGCGGCTGAAGCGGCACGCGGTGGAGGTCGACCAGGGCGGGGTGGTGCTGGACGGGCGCACGCTGCGCTCGTACGAGCAGCTCGTCGACCACATCTCCGAGCAGCTCTCCGACGACGAGCTGCGCCGGGAGTGGGTGGGCTCGATCATCGGGACGGGCACGGTGAACGCGTTCCTGCGCCGCCTGCGCTCCAGCGTCCGCCCGCTGCGCTCGCTGATCCGCGGCGACCTCGCCCAGCTCGCGCGCCGGCAGGTGAGCACGGACGGGCAGCAGGTCACGGTCGTCGACCTGCATAACCTGCCCGAGCGCGCACAGCGGTTCGTCGTCGGCGTGGTGCTGGCGGCGGAGACGGCGCGCAAGGAGGCCGCGGGAGCGGACGGCCTGCTGTTCACGATGATCGACGAGCTGAACAAGTACGCGCCGCGGGAGGGGTCGAGCCCGATCAAGGAGGTGCTGCTGGACATCGCCGAGCGCGGTCGTTCGCTGGGGATCATCCTGGTCGGCGCGCAGCAGACGGCGAGCGAGGTGGAGCGGCGGATCGTCTCCAACTCCTCGATCAAGGTGGTGGGGCGGCTCGACCCGGCGGAGGCGGGACGGCCCGAGTACGGCTTCCTCCCGGTGTCGCAGCGGGCCCGCGCGGTGATCGCGAAGCCGGGGACGATGTTCGTCTCGCAGCCGGAGATCCCCGTGCCGCTGGCCGTCGAGTTCCCGTTCCCGGCATGGGCCACCCGGCTCGCGGAGTCGGGTGGGGGGCCGGTGCTCGCCAACGGGCACGACCCGTTCGGGCGGCTCCCGGCCGCGGCCGACGATGCACCGTTCTGACCATGCGGATCCTGCACACCGCCGACTGGCACGTCGGCAAGACGCTGAAGGGCCGCGGGCGGCTGGACGAGCACGAGCGCGTGCTGCGCGAGATCGTCGGGATCGCCAGGGAGCACGAGGTGGACCTCGTGCTCGTCGCGGGCGATCTCTACGACACCGCGGCGCCGAGCGCCCACGCGCAGAGCCTGGTGGTCCGCACCCTGCTGGGCCTGGCGCGCGACGCCCAGGTCGTGGCGATCGCGGGCAACCACGACCACGGCCCGGCTCTGGACGCCTACCGGCCGCTGGCGAGCGCGGCGGGGATCACGCTGGTCGGCGCCCCGCGCACCGCGGACAACGGCGGGCTGCTGCAGCTCACCGCGGGGGGCGAGCGGGCGAACGTCGCGGTGCTGCCGTTCCTGTCGCAGCGCTACGCCGTGAGCGCGGCCGAGCTGATCACTCGCACGCCGGGGGAGAACACCGGTGCGTACGACCAGCAGCTGCGCGACATCCTCGCCAACCTCACCGCCGGGTTCCGCGACGACGCCGTCAACCTCGTGACGGCGCACCTCACCGTGATCGGCGGGGGGTTCGGCGGCGGCGAGCGGGAGGCGCAGTCGATCTTCGAGTACGCGGTGCCCGCGACGGTCTTCCCCGTCGACGCGCACTACGTGGCGCTCGGGCACCTGCACCGCCGCCAGCGGATGGACGCCCCGTGCCCCGTGCACTACTCCGGTGCCCCGCTGGCCGTGGACTTCGGCGAGCAGGAGAACGAGCCGGTCGTCTGCCTGGTGGAGGCCTCGCCGGGTAGGCCCGCCCGGGTCACGGACATCCCGATCACCACGGCCCGGCGGCTGCGGACGCTGCACGGCACCGTGGCCGAGCTCGCGGCGCTCGCCGGGGACGTCGGCGAGGACTGGCTACGGGTGGTCGTCCGCGAGCCCGCCAGGGCCGGGCTGCGCGACGACGTGGTCGCCGCGCTGCCGAACGCACTGGAGGTGCGCATCGACCCGGAGTTCGCCGCGCCCACCGAGGCCCGGCCCCGCCCGTCGGGTGGCGCGGACCGCAGCCCCGCCGACCTCTTCGGCGAGTACCTGGCCGGCGCGGGCGTCGCGGACGCGCGGGTGGAGAAGCTGTTCGCGCGGCTGCTGGACGAGGTGGGCTGAGGATGGGGTGGGCCTGATGAGCGGAGCGGGCTGAGGATGGGGTGGGCCTGATGAGCGGAGCGGGCTGAGGATGGGGTGGGCCTGATGGGCGGAGCGGGCTGATGCGACCGGTGCTGCTGCGCATGGCGGGGTTCGCGTCGTTCCGCGAGCCCGCCACCGTCGACTTCCGGGGCGCGGACTACTTCGCGCTCGTCGGGCCCACCGGGTCGGGCAAGTCCACGGTGATCGACGCGCTGACGTTCGCGCTCTACGGCTCCGTCCCGCGCTGGGACGACCGGCGCACCGTCGCGCTCGCGCTGGCCCCGACCACCGCGCGCGCCACCGTCAGCCTGGTCTTCGACGCGGCGGGCGAGCGCTACGTCGTCGCCCGCGAGCTGCGCCGGGCGGCATCGGGCGCGGTGAACGTCAAGGGTGCGCGGCTGGAACGCCTGGTCGATCACGATGCCACCGCCGAGGAGGGTGAGCCCGCGGAGCCGATCGCCGAGGGCAGCCAGGTCAGCAGGCACGTCGAGGCGCTGCTCGGGCTCGGCTTCGAGGACTTCTGCACCTGTGTCGTCCTGCCGCAGGGCGACTTCGCGGACTTCCTGCACGCCGCCGCGAAGGACCGCCAGGAGAAGCTGGAGAAGATCCTCGGCCTCGGCGTCTACGACCGCGTGAAGCAGCGCGCGAACCAGGAGGCGAGTGCGGGCCAGCAGCGCGTCGAGCTGCTCGGGGAGCAGCTCGAACGCTACGCGGACGCCACCCCGGAGGCCGAGGAGCAGGCCGCGGCCCGGGTCGAGGCGCTGGAGGAGCTGGACCGGACGGTGACTGCGGCGGCCCCCGGGATCGACGCCGCGGCCGCCGAGCTGGCCCGGCAGGAGGCGGTGGCGCAGCGGCTGTGCGAGGAGCAGGGCCGGCTGCGTGCGCTCGCCGTCCCGGCGGCTGTCGCCGAGCTGGACGCTGCGCACCGGCGCGGGGCGGCGGCGGTGCGCGAGGCGCTCGCCGCGGAGCAGGACGCCGACGAGGCGGACACGGCCGCCCGGGACGCCCTCGCGGCAGGGCCGGACCGGACGGCGTTGCAGCGGTGGCGGGCCGCACAGGACGAGCTGGGTGCCACGCTCGACGGGCTGCCGGGGCTCGTCGAGGCGCTCGCGGCGGCGTCGGCGGCGCTCGCGGCGGCATCGGCGGACGCCGCCACGGCGCACGTCGCCCTGGAGGACGCCCGCAAGGCCCGCGACGCGACGCGGGAGGCGGCGGCGTCGGCCGCGGCCGAGGTGAACCGCCTGGCCGCCGAGCGCGAGCTGCTCGCCGTCCCGGACGGTCCGGGCGGCCTCGCGGACCTGGACGAGCGCCGCGCGGCGGCCGAGCTGGGCGCCCGCCGGGCCGCGCGGGAGCTCACCGCCGCGGAGGAGGCCGAGGCGCGGGCCAGGGCGGACGCCGGTGCCGCGCCCGCGCGGGCCCCGCTGGAGGAGGCGCGCCGCCGGCACGGGGAGCTGGCGGCGCTGCGGGAGCGGCGGACCCGCGCGGTGGCGGCCCGGACGGCCGCCGAGGAGGCCGCGGCCGCGGCGGGGGCGGCCACGGACGCCGCAGCGGCCCGGTGGGAGCAGGCCCGGGGACGGCTGGAGGCGCTCCAGCGCGCGGACGTCGCGGCGACCCTGCGGCCCGTGCTCGCGGTCGGCGAGGAGTGCCCGGTGTGCGCGCAGCGCATCGCGACCCTGCCACCGGAGCTGCCGGTGGCGGACCTGCACGTCGCTCGCCACGCCCTCGCCGCTGCCGAGGAGGAGCACGACGAGTGCCGGGGGGTGCACGGGCGGGCCGCGTCGACGCTCGCGGTCGCGGTGGCCGAGCTGGAGCGGCTGGACGGTGAGACCGTCCGGGTGGCCGAGCTGCTGCACGAGGCTGCGGGCGCGGCGGGACTGCTCGGGCCCGAACCGCAGGCGGGAGCATCCGGCGGCCCGGATCGGCCCGGATCCGGGCCCGGCGACACCGCCGACGGTCCGGCGGGGCCGGGTGAGGGCCCACGAGGTCGGGGCGCTGTCCCCGCTGTCCGCGCCGTGGCGGTCGAGGCGGTCGACGCCGCGCTCGTGGAGCGGGAGCGCGCGGACCGGGCCGTCGCGGACGCGGACACCGCGCTCCGGGCGGCCCGCCGCGCCCGGGACGCGGCGGCCGCGCAGGCCGAGGCGGCTCGCACGGCGGAGGCGGAGGCGATCGAGCGGCTGCGGGCGGCGCGGGAGCCGCTCGCCCCGCTCGGTGCGCCGACGCTGCCCGCCGGCGCACTGGCCGGCTGGCGGCAGCTGGCCGACTGGGTGCGGGCCGAGGCCGCCGCCCGGGACGAGGAGCTGGCTGCCGGCCGGTCGGCGTGGGTCGCGGCGGAGGCGGAGCAGGCCGACGCGGACGGGGCGTTCGCCGCGGCCGAGCGTGAGGAGGAGCGGCGGCGGCGGGCGGAGACCCGGGCGGAGCGCGCCGAGCAGGAGACCGACGGGCACGTCAGGCTTGCCGAGCGGCGCGCCGCGACGCTGCGGGCCGAGCTGGCGGGTGCCCCGTCACCTGCGGAGATCGCCGCCGAGCTGGCGCGGTCGTCCGCGCTGGAGCAGCGGGCCCGGACGGCGGCGGCCGCCCTGCGCGCGGCCCGCGTCGCCCGTCAGGAGGCGGAACGGGCCGTCGCGGACGTGGCGCGGCGGGTCACCGCGGCGTGGGAGGTGCTGCGCGGCGCGCGGGACCCTCTGGTGGCGCTCGGCGCGCCGGCCCTCGCCGGGGACGCCCTCGGCCCGGCCTGGGAGGGCCTGGTGACCTGGGCGGTCGTCGCCGCAGCGGCCCGCGACGCCGGGCTGGCGGAGGCCGAGGCCGCGATCACCCGGGCCCGCGACGAGCGGGCCCGCCTGGCCGGGCGCCTCGCGGATGCGCTCGCCGGCCGCGGGATCGACCCGGCGGACGTGGTCGCGTCACCCGGGACCGCGCTCGTCGATCCCCGCCGGGCCGCGCTGGCCGTCACCGCCGCACTGGGTACCGTCCGCGCGGCGCACGCCCGGATCGCCGAGCGCCGCGCCGACGCGGACCTGCTGCGGTCGGACCGCGCCACGGCGCTGGAGGAGCAGCAGGTCGCGCGGCTGCTCGGCCAGCAGCTCCGGTCGGACCGGTTCCCTCGTTGGCTGATGAACTCGGTCCTGGACACCCTGGTCGCGGACGCGTCGGAGATCCTCGCAGAGCTGTCCGGCGGGCAGTTCGCGCTGACCCACGACGACCGCGGCGACTTCCAGGTGATCGACCACGCCGACGCCGACACCCGCCGCCCGGTGAAGACCCTCTCCGGCGGGGAGACGTTCCAGGCGAGCCTCGCGATGGCGCTGGCGCTGTCCGGGCAGCTGGGCGGGCTCGCCGCCCGCAGCGCCACCCGCCTGGAGTCGATCTTCCTCGACGAGGGTTTCGGGACGCTGGACGAGTCGAACCTGGACATTGTCGCCACCACGCTGGAGACGCTCGCCGCGGGCGGCGACCGCATGGTGGGTGTCGTGACGCACGTGCCGGCGCTGGCCGAGCGGGTGCCGGTGAGGTTCGTGCTGCGCAGGGACGGGCGGACGTCGTCGATCGAACGGGAGGAGCGCTGATGCGGTTCCGGGTCGATCCCTGGGATCCGAGCTACGGCACGGGCCTGGACGCCGAGCTGGGCGCCTCGCACCAGGAGGTGGACGCGGCCGTCGAACGACCCGTGCAGGACTGGGCGCCGGTGCCACCCGACGCGCGGCTCGCCCCGCCGCCGGTCGTGCTCTTCGTGGACGGGGTGCGCCGGGTGGACGCGCAGGTCTGGCTGGACGAGCCGGTCGGCGCCGCGCCCGGGTTGTGCGCCTCGTACGCGGCCGGGGTGGTCCGCTGCGGGCCCGGTGGGGCGCGGCTGGACGCCACCTACGTGCGACGGGGGCTCTTCACGACCGCCGCCACGCCCGAGGACGTCACGACGACCGCCGGCACCTATCGGGCCGCGCGCGTCGTCGAGAAGCCCGGAACGGCACCGATGCAGCTGCTGTCGCTGGCCCTGCAGAACGCGCTGGGCGAGGTCGAGCTGTTCGCCGCGGCGGACGCGCGGGACCGGGAGCCCGGCGAGGAGGACCTGCTGGTCGTGGACGGCCCGCTGCGCGGCCGCCAGCACCTCGCGCGCACGATCGGGTTCGTCAAGACCCACCGCAGCGAGTACCTGCCACCGGAGCTGGGCGCCGTCGTGGCGCGGCTCGGCGCGGGCGAGCGCACGCCGGTGTTCCGGCTGGGGACGTCGTGGGAGCGCCACACCTGGTACCTGCGGCTGCCGTGCGCGGTGGACACGCCGTGGGCGGGCGTCGTCCGCGTGGAGTGCAGCGCCGATCTCCCGGCGGCGCAGGTCGCGACGCTCGCCTCCGTGAGCCAGGTGACCCTGCCGCGCTACGCCTCCACCGAGTACAAGGATTCCCGGGCCCCGCAGAACCTCTACCCGATCGCCGGGCTGGAACGCGGGCTGCGGCGGCGGATGGGGGAGCAGGCCCTCGTGTACCGGGCGCTGCGGCGGGCCGCGCTCGCCACCGAGCCCGAGGGTGCACTCACTCCGGTCCGGGGCTGACGGAGTGCACGCCCGCCCCGGGGGTCGGCCACCGAGCGTGCGCTGAGGCATGCCCGAGGCTGACGGAGTGCACACTCGCCCCGGGGGTCGGCGGCCGGTGCGGTGACTGCCCGCCCACTGGGTCGGCCGGGGTCGCCGCCCGGACCGGAAACCGCTCGGCCCGCCAGGGGCCGCGCTGCTAGCGTCGGGGCCATGTCCACAGGAATCTGGTCGCACAAGGTGCGTGCCGCCCGCTGACGGCGGCGCCCTCACCCTCACCTGATCCGCGCTCGCCGTCCCGGCCATCCGCCGGGCGGCCCACGCCTGCTGCCCGGCTCCCTCGCGAGCTGCGGAGTTCCTGTTGGCTTCCCTTCCCGAACCGTTCCTGCCGTCCCCCACGACCCTCGACGACCCGCTGCCCGCCGGCGAGCGCGCCCACGTGCGGGCGGACGACGTCGGCGTCACCCGCGGTGCGCGGCGCGTGCTGCAGCACGTCTCGATCACCGTCTCGTTTCGCTCCCGGCTCGCCGTGGTCGGCGAGAACGGCCGCGGCAAGACCACCCTGCTGCACGTCCTGGCCGGTCTCCTCGTCCCGGACCACGGCACCGTCACGCGCACCGGGACGATCGGCCTGGCCGAGCAGGAGCTCGCCGTCCGTCCGGGGATGACGGTCGCGACGCTGACCTCCGCGGCGCTGCGCCCGTCGCACGACGCGGTGCGCGCGCTGGACCGGGCCGCCCTCGACCTGGCCGACGGCAGCCCCGGCGCGGACGAGCGCTACGTCGCGGCGCTCGACGCGGCGACCCGGCTCGACGCCTGGGACGCCGAGCGGCGGGTCGACGTCGCCCTGGACGCCCTCGGCGCGTGCCCGGACCGCGACCGCGAGCTGAGCACGCTCTCGGTGGGGCAGCGCTACCGCGTCCGGCTGGCGTGCCTGCTCGGCGCCCGCCACGACATCCTGCTGCTGGACGAGCCGACCAACCACCTCGACGCCGACGGGCTGACGTTCCTCACCCGTCGGCTGCGCGACCACCCCGGTGGCCTGGCGTTGGTGAGCCACGACCGTGCGCTGCTGCGCGCCGTCGCCGAGCAGTACCTCGACCTCGATCCCAGCCGCGACGGACGGCCGCGCCTGTACGCGGGCGGCTATGACGCCTGGCAGGAGGGTCGCCGCCGCGAACGCGAGCGGTGGGTGCAGGAGCACGAGGAGCAGCAGGACGAGCACCGCAGGCTGACGGCGGCCGTGACGCAGGCCCGCGACCGGCTCCGCAGCGGGTGGCGGCCGGACAAGGGCACCGGGCGTCACCAGCGGCAGTCGCGGGCCCCGGGCATCGTCCAGGCCCTGCACCGGCAGCAGGACGCGCTCGCCGCACACCTGGTCACCGTCCCGGAGCCGCCGCTGCAGCTGCGCTGGCCCGACCTCGTCGTCCGGCGCGGGACCGGGCTCCTCCGTGCGCACGGCGTCGAGGTCGCCGGGCGGCTGGCCGGGCCGGTGACCCTGACCGTCGACGGCGGTGACCACCTGCTGGTGACCGGGCCCAACGGGGTGGGGAAGTCCACGTTGCTGGCCGTGCTGGCCGGGGCGTCATCGCCGACGGCGGGCTCGGTCAGGGCGCTCGCGGGGGCTCGCATCGCCCACGTCGCCCAGGAGGTGCCCGGCTGGGATCCCCACCGGACGGCGCGCGACCTGTACGAGCGCCGCGTCGGGCGGCTGGTGACGGACGGTGTCGTCCGCCCGGGGGAGGCCGTGCCGCTCGGATCGACGGGCCTGCTCGACCGGGCGGCGACCGCGACCCCGGTCGGGCGGATGTCGCAGGGCCAGCAGCGTCGGCTGCACCTCGCGCTCGCCCTCGCCGGGCGACCGAACGTCCTGCTGCTCGACGAGCCGACCAACCACCTCTCGCCCACCCTGGTCGACGAGCTGACCGCGGCGGTCGACGCCACACCGGCGGCGGTGATCGTCGCGACGCACGACCGGCAGCTGCTGCACGACCTCGCGGCGTGGCCCCGGCTCGACCTGGGGTGAGCAGGCCACCCCGCCGTGCGCCGGCGCGTGTCACGGTCGCGGAGGGGGTGCCGGGCCGACGGGCCGATCGCTCGAACACATGTTCCACGGTTCGCACAGAGCGAGTGGTGCTCGCACACGGCGCCGGCGGTGTGTGCCAGCGCCGCGGGGTGTGTGCGAGCGCCGCGGGGTGTGTGCCACGGTCGCAGCGCGGGTCGAGGGGTGCCAGCGCCGCGCGATATGTGTGACGGTCACCGGGCGTGCCACGGTCGCGGGTGTTGGGCCGACGGGCCGATCGCTCGAACACATGTTCGATGGTTCGCACAGAGCGAGTAGTGCTCGCACACGGCGCCGGCGCTGTGTGCCAGCGCCGCGGGGTGTGTGCCAGCGCCGCGGGTGTGTGTGACGGTCGCGGGGCGTGCGCCACCGCCGCGGGCCGCGGGGTGGGTGCCACGGTCGCCGGGCGTGCGCCACGGCGCGCGGGCGTGCCGTCCCGCGCCGGCGCGGGGGCTCACGACGGAGCGCCACCACCTGCGGCGACGGCGGGCGGCGACCGCCGGTAACCCTGCGGCGACACCCCGAAGCGGCGCTTGAACGCCACCGACAGGGCGAACGGGTTCGTGTACCCGACCTCGGTGGCCACGGAGGCGAGCGTGCGGTCCGTCCCGCGCAGCAGGTCCGCGGCCAGCGCGAGCCGCCACCCGGTGAGGTAGGCCATCGGCGGGGTGCCGACCTGCTCGCCGAAGCGGCGGGCGAACGTCGCCCGTGACACCGCCACCTCGCGCGCGAGCGTCTCCACCGACCACCCCCGCTCCGGGTGGCTGTGCATGAGGTCGAGCGCCCGGCCGATCACCGGGTCGTGCCGGGCCCGCCACCAGGGCGGGGCGTCCGCCTCCGCACGGGCGAACCACTCGCGCAGCGCGGACACGAGCAGGAGGTCGACCAGCCGGTCCAGCACCGCGTCCTGGCCGGGCGCCTCCCGGGCCATCTCGACGCGCAGCAGGTCCAGCAGCGGGGAGTGCCACTCGTCGGCGCGCAGCAGCACCACCGGCGGCATCGCGGTGAGCAGCTGTCCCGTGACCTGCGAGTCCCGCTCGTACACGCCGGTGAGCAGCACGGTGTCGCCGGGGGAGCCGGGTGCGGCGTTGCCCCACGTCCGGGTGCCGAGGAACCGGGTGAGCGAGAGGGAGCCGCCGGTCAGGCTGCGACACTCCTGGCCCGGCTCGATCGCGACCACCGGCGGGGTGCCGGGGTCGTCGGCGAGAACGAACGGCTCGGCCCCCTTCACCAGCAGGACGTCCCCGGTGCCGACCGCGACCTCATCGCCACCGCGCACCAGCCACGCCGAACCCGCCGCGACGACGGTGAGCGAGACGGCCGAGCGGTCCCGGATGAGGATCGACCACGGGGCGTCCAGCACGCAGCGCAGGAGGAACGCGCCGCGGGCGCTGTGCCCGTCCAGCATCGCGGTGACGGCGTCCACGCCCCGGAGACTACGCGGAGACCCTGCCGAGACTCTGCCGAGACTAGACGAACACGAATGCCGATGACCCGATCAGCCATGGAGAAGTCTCACCGGCGCTGGTGGCATCGGTGCCATGGAACCTGTCCTCGTCATCGGCCCCCACGGCACCACCGGCAGCCGCGTCGTCGAGCGCCTGCGTCGCCTCGACATCGGAGTACGCGGGGTGTCGCGCTCGACGCCCGTCCCGTTCGACTGGGAACGCCCCGCCACCTGGCCGGGTGCGCTGCGCGGCGTCCGGACCGCCTACATCACCTACCACCCCGACCTGTCCTTCCCGGGTGCCGCCGCGCGCGTCGGCGCGCTCGCCCGGGAGGCGGCGAGCCAGGGGGTCGAGCGCGCCGTGCTGCTCACCGGCCGTGGCGAGGAGGGTGCCCTGGCCAGCGAGGATGCGCTGCTGGAGGCGCTGCCCCGCTCGACGGCGCTGCGCTGCGCCTTCTTCGCCCAGAACTTCACCGAGGGCGCGCTGCGCGACGCCGTCGCCGAGGGTGTGATCGCGATGCCCGTCGCCCCGGACATCGTCGAACCCTTCCTCGACGCCGGCGACATCGCCGACGTCGCCGTCGCGGCGCTCACGCGGCCCGGCCACGAGGCGGCCGTGTACGAGCTCACCGGGCCCCGGTCGATGACGTTCGCCGAGGCCGCCGACGTGCTCGGCGAGGCCGCCGGACGACCGGTGGCGTTCGCGCCGGTGACGCCCGCCGAGTGGGTGGCGGGTGCGGTCGCGTCGGGCCTGCCCGAGCCGTTCGCCGCCGCCCTCGCCGACCTGTTCGGCGAGATCTTCGACGGTCGCAACGTCGCCACGTCCGACGGCGTGCAGCGGGTTCTCGGCCGCCCCGCGACCGGTCTCGCCGAGAGCAGCCGGGCGATCCGCACCGCCCCGCGGGCCTAGGCTGACCGCATGCAGGAGCGGGTGGGCCTCGTGCTCGCCGGAGCGGCCGCGCGCGGGCCGTACCAGGCGGGAGCGCTGTCCGTGCTGGTCCCGGCGCTGCGGGCGGCGGGGCACGAGCCGGTCGTGATCCTCGGGACGAGCTCCGGGGCGATCAACGCGGCGCTGCTCGCGCAGTTCGCCGACACCGGCGACGAGGCCGGCGCGCACGTCGCGGACGTGTGGGCCCGGTTCGGCCCGGTGTTCACCAACCCGCTCTACACGGCGTCCACGCTGCGGTTGCTGGGCCGTACGCTCGTCGCGGGCACCCCGGCGGAGGAGCTGGTCGGCCCGGCGGCGGCCCTGCTGGACACGGCGCCGCTGCACCGGCGCGCGGCCGAACTGTTCGACGGCGGGCGGGTGGCGGGCAACGTCGCCGCGGGACGTCCCCGCACCCTCGCGGTGGCCGCGACGACCTGCCCGACCGGCGGTGCGGCGGCCCGCTCGCGGCTGTTCGTACACGGCGAGCCGCTGCCTGCGGAGCTGACGGATCCGGCAGTGGACGTCGTCCCGGTCGCGACGATGTCCATCGAGTACCTCCTGGCCTCGGCGGCCATCCCCGTGCTCTTCCCGCCCGAGTACGTGTCCGAGCCCGCGGACGTCCGGGGCTGGTACGTCGACGGCGGGGTGCGGCTCAATGCCCCGCTCGGCGCCGCGCTCGCCGCGGGCGTCACGCGCGTGGTGGTCGTGTCGGGTCATTCGGCGGCCGTGCCGCCCCGGCCGGAGCCGGTCGACCCGGGCACCCGGCCGGACATGGCCGCGAGCACCGCCGTCTCCCTGCGGGCGGTGCTCGCCGACGCCCTCACCGACGACCTCCAGGCCCTGGGGCGGCGCAACCGCGAGGCGGAGCGGGGCTACCGCACCGTCCCGTACCTGCTGGTCGCCCCCGAGGACGGGGTGCTGGCGCGCATCGCCGCCGAGGTGTTCCGGCCCTCGATCCTGCCCCCCGACGCGTTCTGGGCGATCGGGCGCATCCTCGACGTGCTCGGCGACGGTCCGGGCCGCGACGAGCTGCTGAGCCTCGTCCTGTTCGATCCCGAGTACGCGGAGCAGCAGCTCACGCTCGGCCGCGTGCACGCGCAGCAGGCCCTCGCCGCCGGCTGGCGCCTCGACCCCCCGGGAGCCCCGCGATGACCCGGCTCGTCGATCCCGCCACCGGCGAGGCCGTCGGGACGGTCGCCCCGACGAGCGTCGAGGAGACCGACGCCGCGATCGCCCGCGCCCATGCCGCGTTCCCGGCGTGGCGGGCCGTCGCACCGGGCGACCGGGCACGCCTGCTCCGGCGGTTCGCCGACCTCGTCGACCAGGACGTGGACACCCTCGCCGACCTGGAGGTCCGCAACAGCGGGCACACGATCGGCAACGCCCGCTGGGAGGCGGGCAACGTCCGCGACGTCCTGCACTACTACGCCGGTGCCCCCGAGCGGCACAGCGGCCGCCAGATCCCGGTGGCGGGCGGCGTCGACGTCACGTTCCTCGAACCGCTCGGGGTCGTCGGCGTCATCGCGCCCTGGAACTTCCCCATGCCGATCGCGTCGTGGGGGTTCGCCCCCGCGCTCGCCGCGGGCAACACCGTCGTCCTCAAGCCTGCCGAGCTCACCCCGCTCACCGCGCTGCACCTGGCCGGGCTCGCCCGCGAGGCGGGCCTGCCCGAGGACGTGTTCCAGGTGCTGCCCGGGCGCGGCGGCGTCGTGGGGCAGCGGTTCGTGGACCACCCGCTCGTGCGCAAGATCGTGTTCACCGGGTCGACCGAGGTCGGACGCGCCGTGCTCGCCGGCTGCGCCCCGCAGCTCAAGCCGGCGACGCTGGAGCTGGGCGGCAAGTCCGCGAACATCGTCTTCGCCGACGCCGATCTGGAGACGGCCGCCGCCACCGCCCCGGACGCCGCGTTCGACAACGCGGGCCAGGACTGCTGCGCCCGCTCCCGCGTGCTCGTCCAGCGCTCGGTGCTGGACCGCTTCCTGGAGCTGCTCGAACCCGCCGTCACCGGCTTCCGGGTGCGCGACCCGCGCGACCCCGACGCCCAGATGGGCCCGCTCATCTCCGCCGCGCATCGCGACACCGTCGCCGGTTTCGTCCCGGACGGCGCCCCGGTCGCGTTCCGGGGCACCAGCCCGGACGGCCCGGGCTGGTGGTTCCCGCCGACGGTGCTGCTGCCACCGTCGCCTGCCGACCGCGTCGCGGTCGAGGAGATCTTCGGCCCGGTGATCGTCGTGCTGCCGTTCACCGACGAGGACGACGCGGTCCGGATCGCCAACGACAGCGAGTACGGCCTGTCCGGCTCGATCTGGACCCGCGACCTCGGCCGCGCCCTGCGGGTCGCGCGCGGTGTCGAGAGCGGCAACCTCAGCGTGAACTCGCACTCGTCGGTGCGCTACTGGACCCCGTTCGGCGGCTACAAGCAGTCCGGCCTCGGCCGTGAGCTCGGCCCGGACGCCCTGGAGGCGTTCAGCGAGGTGAAGAACGTCTTCCTCGCGCACTGAACGGCCGGGGGAGCCGGGTTACGCGGCGGCGCGGAAGCCCCGCAACCGCAGGCTGTTCGCCACCACGAACGCCGAGCTGCACGCCATCGCCGCCCCGGCGATCATCGGGTTCAGCAGGCCGGCCGCGGCCAGCGGCAACGCGGCGACGTTGTAGGCGAACGCCCAGAAGAGGTTCCCCTTGATCGTCGCGAGCGTCCGGCGGGACAGGCGGACCGCGTCGGCGGCCGCGCGCAGGTCGCCGCGCACGAGGGTGATGTCCCCAGCCTCGATCGCGACGTCCGTGCCGGTGCCCATGGCGAGCCCGAGATCGGCCTGGGCCAGCGCGGCGGCGTCGTTCACCCCGTCGCCGACCATCGCCACGACCCGGCCCTCGTCCTGCAGGCGTTTCACCACGTCCACCTTCTCGGCGGGCAGCACGTCGGCCACGACGTCCTCCGCCGCGACCCCGACCTGCGCGGCGACGTGCCGGGCCGCGGCGGCGTTGTCGCCGGTGACGAGCATCGGGCGCAGCCCGAGACCGCGCAGGCGTTCGATCGCCTCGGCCGAGGTCGGTTTCACGGTGTCCGCGACCACCAGGACGCCGCGGGGGGTGCCGTCGACCGCGACGGCGACGGCGGTGCGCCCCGCATCCTGCGCGGCCGTGACCGCTCCCGCGAGCGCCTCGGGGAGGTCGTGCAGCTGCGGGCGGCCGAGCTCGACGACGTGGCCCTCGACGGTGCCCGTCACGCCGAGGCCCTCGCGGTTGGCGAACCCGGAGACCGCGGGATGCGCACCGGTCCGCTCGGCGGCGCCGGCGGCGATCGCGGCGGCGATCGGATGTTCCGACGCGTGCTCGACCGCGCCCGCGAGGCGCAGCAGCTCGTCCTCGGCCATCCCGTCGGCGTGCGTCCCGACCAGCGACATCCGCCCCGCCGTCACGGTGCCGGTCTTGTCCAGGACGACGGTGTCGACGCGGCGGGTGGACTCCAGGACCTCGGGGCCCTTGATGAGGATGCCCAGCTGGGCGCCCCGGCCCGTCCCGACCAGCAGCGCCGTGGGCGTGGCCAGGCCGAGCGCGCAGGGGCAGGCGATGATCAGCACGGCGACGGCCGCGGTGAACGCCGCCGCTGCGCCGCCGCCCGTCCCGAGCCAGAAGCCGAGCGTCGCCACCGACAGCGCGATGACGATCGGCACGAACACCCCGGACACGCGGTCCGCGAGCCGCTGCACCTCGGCCTTGCCGGACTGCGCGTCCTCCACGAGCTTCGCCATCTGCGCGAGCTGGGTGTCCCCGCCGATCCGGGTGGCACGCACGACCAGCCGGCCGCCCGCGTTCACGGTGGCGCCGGTGACGGCGTCGCCCGGTCCCACCTCGACCGGCACGGACTCGCCGGTGAGCATCGACGCGTCCACCGCCGACGTGCCCTCCTCGACGGTGCCGTCCGTGGCGATCTTCTCGCCGGGGCGCACCACGAACCGGTCGCCCACCGCGAGGCGCTCGACGGGCACCCGCTCCTCGCGGCCGTCACGCAGCACGGCGACGTCCTTGGCGCCCAGCTCCAGCAGCGCGCGCAACGCCGCACCCGCCCGCCGCTTGGCGCGGGCCTCGAAGTACCGACCGGCCAGGATGAACGTCGTGACGCCGGCGGCGACCTCCAGGTAGATCTGGCCCGCCCCGTCCGCGGGGGAGATCGTGAGCTCGAACGGGTGGGTCATCCCCGGCATGCCGGCGGTGCCGAGCAGCAGCGCGTAGAGCGACCAGCCGAACGCGGCGAGGACGCCAATCGAGATGAGCGTGTCCATCGTCGCCGCGCCGTGGCGCAGGTTCGTCCAGGCCGCGCGGTGGAACGGCAGCGCTCCCCACACCGCCACCGGTGCGGCCAGGGTCAGCGAGATCCACTGCCAGTAGGTGAACTGCAGGGCGGGCACCATCGCCATGGCGACCACCGGGACCGCGAGCACCGCCGAGACGACGAGGCGGTCGCGCAGGGCGCGCGTCTCGTCGTCTCCGGTGCCCGTGTCGGTGCCGCTGTCGCCGCTCGCGGCGGGCTCGGCCGAGCGGGGCGGTGGCGGCAGCACCGCGGTGTACCCGGCGGCTTCGACGACCGCGACCAGCTCGGCCGGGTCGGTCCCCGCGGGGGCGTGGACACGGGCTTTCTCGGTGGCGTAGTTGACCGATGCGGTGACGCCGTCGAGCTTGTTGAGCTTGCGCTCGATGCGGTTCGCGCAGGAGGCGCACGTCATCCCGCCGATGGACAGCTCGATGGTCGTGCCGTCCGGCAGGGTGCGGGTCCGGGGTGGCGCCGGCGCATCCGTCACGTCCGTCACGTCCGATACATCCGACACATGGGTCGCGTCGGTCACGACCGCACCAGCCGCGCGATCGCCGCACTCGCCTCGGCGACCTTGGCCTCCGCCACCGGGCCGCCCTCGGAGACGGCCTCGGTCACGCAGTGGCGCAGGTGCTCGTCCATCAGCCCGAGCGCGACGGCCTGCAGCGCCTTGGTCACCGCCGATACCTGGGTGAGCACGTCGATGCAGTACTGATCGTTCTCGATCATCCGGGCGATGCCGCGGACCTGGCCCTCGATCCGCCGCATACGGTTGAGGTAGGCGTCCTTGTCCTGCGCGTAGCCGTTCATGCGCGTTCCCTTCGGCTCGGCGGCGTACGCGACGATACCACTGGGGGGTATCTGTTCGCGTGTGACGTGGACCGCTCCGCGCATCCGATCACGGGTTGTCACCAGTCAGGATCCGCCACTCGGGATGGTGATACTCCGATCGGGGCGATCCGTCACCCGACGTCGGGGTGCCTCGTTGAGCGGCCGGGAGAACACGGCGGAGGTGGTGGATGGGCGGACATGGCGTCCGCCGCGCGCGGCGGGACCGCGCGCGGGCGGGTCGGCTCGGGATGGTGATCGGGACACTCGGGGCCGCATCGGCACTCGGGTTCGCGACGGTCGGGGGTGTCGCAGCCGCCCATCCGGCATCCCCGCCCGCCCTGGTCCCGGGCACGCCGTGCACCGTCGTCGCCCGGGCCTGCGTCGACCGCGCGGAAGGCGTCGCCTGGCTCATCGACGACGGCGTGGTCACCTTCGGTCCGGTGCTGGTCAGCACCGGTGCGGCCGAGGAGGAGACCCCGACCGGCACGTTCCGCGTCGAGTGGAAGAACCTCCACCACATCAGCGGCGAGTCCGGCGTGCCGATGCCGTTCTCGGTGTTCTTCGCACCCGGCGGCATCGCCTTCCACCAGGGTTCGATCTACACCGAGTCCGCCGGATGCGTCCGGATGAGGCGCGACGACGCACGGCGGTTCTACGAGACCCTCGCCGTCGGCGACCAGGTCGAGGTGCGCGGGGTGGAGCACCACGACTGACCCGACGCCGGTCCCGGCAGGTCGGGGTGTGGCGCCACTGACCGCCCCCCGCCCACCACCGGTCGGGCGAACCGACGGGGGTGGCGTCCGGAGGAAAACCGCTGGGCGCGGCAGGTCGCGCCCTGGCCGATCCCGGCGGACCGTGCGGACCCTGGGCGGCCGATCGTCCGATCGGGCGCGGTACTGTCCCGACTTCCGACGATGTGCGGAGGGACCGATCGAATGGTCGACACGAGGTCCGTCGCCCCGGAGGAGGACGCCCTCCTCGACGTGACCCAGCGCCTGACGCGGCAGATCGAGCAGCAGCTCGCCCAGCTCCGGCGTCTGCGCGAGCGCGCCCGTGCGGAGGGCCCGGTCCCGGCGATCCTCGGCGACCTGGAGCACGTCACCCGGCGCATGCAGCGCGACGGGGAGCGGCTGCGGATCCTCTGCGGTGCCCGCGCGTCCGTCGCCGGCGCGCGCAGCGTCGCGGACGTCCTGGGTGATGCCGCCGCGGCGGCGTCCGAGCCCGTCCGCGTCACCGTCCGGCCGGCCCCCATCGCCACGGTCTCGGCGCTGGCCTCGGTCGAGCTCGTCCACGTGCTCGCCGAGGTCCTCGACTCCGCACTCGCCGGCACCGCGCTCGACGTCACCCTCGGTGCGCGCCTCGGCCCTGCCGGGCTCACCGTCGACGTCGTTCCGGACGGCCCGACGCGCGACCGGGGGCCGATCCCCGTCGCCGAGGCGCTCGCGCGGCGCACCGCCACGGGCGTCCAGCTGCACCGCCCGGACAGCGCAGCCGAGTCCGGGCCCTTCGCGATCGTGCTGTGCCCGTCGGGGGAGCTCACGGTCCCGCTGCAGCGCCGCCCGGACGTCGACGACGCCACGCGCCTGGAGTCCCTGCGGTCGCGTCGGCCCGATCCGCTCACCGATCCCCTTCCGCCGGAGGGCACGCAGCCCGCCGAGGACGGCCCGCTCGCGGCGCGTGCACCGCGCGGACGCTCCGGGTCGCCGCTCGGGCAGAACATGTTCGGCGTCCGCTCGGCCGGCTCGGCGGGTGGGTCCGCGCTCTTCGGCCGCTCGGGCGAGGGGGGCGTGCGACGCAACGGGAACGGCGGGGGCGGCGCAGCCAACGGGAACGGCCGAGGCGGCCCGCACGGGGCCGTCGCCCAGCCCGCCGCCCCCGGTGCGGTGAGCGCGGTGGGCTCGGCGGGCCGCAACGCCGATGCGGCGGGCTCGGTCACCACGCCCGAGGCCGGTCCGGTTGCCCCCGCGGAACCCGACCGGCCGGCGGACGCGCCCGGCCCCGTCGTCGACCTTCCGTCCGGCGCCGAGGCGCTCTTCGGCCCCCTGCCCGGCGGCGGCCGCGACCCCGTCCAGACACCGATCTACGAAGCAGTGGCGTCCGCGTGGTTCCGCGAGGGCGGCACCGCGGCGGACTGGGAAGCCGCCGGCGACGTCGAATGGCAGGCCGCCACTGCCCGGGCCGCGTCCACAGGTGGCGAGCAGGCCGACACGACGGCGTCGGGCCTGCCACGTCGCCGGCCCGGCCGCCAGATGGTCACGCCTCCGCTGCGCCGCTCCACCGCCGCGCAGCCCCGGGAGAGCAGGGCCTCGGAGGAACGCGAGCCCGAACGGGTCCGCGAACGCCTCGACGGCTACCAGCGCGGCCTGCGCCAGGGGCGGCACCGCGCGGGCGAGTCCGATCCCCCCGCGGGACGCTCCGCCCGCTGGGCCTGACGACCGCTCGACTGGCGGGCAGCGGCCACCTCCCTCAGCATCGTGCTCGGCGGGAGGTGGACCGTGAGCACCAGGTCGTGGGACGCGTGGCGCTGCGGCGAGCTGCTCGGTGCAGCCACCGGGACCGAGGTACGGCTCACGTGGTCGGGCCGTCCCGGCACGGGAGCCTGGAGCGGATGGGTCGTGCAGTGGCACGACGGCCCGACCGAGGCGCAGATGCGGGCGACGGCGGCCGAGTTGCTGGCCGTCGGCGTGGGCCCGCCGGCGGACGAGCTGAGCTACGGCCGCTGCCTGACCGCCGAGGGCGAGGCGGTCGCGCTGCTGCTGTGGCTCGCAGCGCATCCGCGGGCGCTGCGCAGCGTCGGGGCCGTACACCTGGTCGCGGCCCGCGACGAGGTCCCGTACCCGGAGCGGGCCGACGACGACACCCGGGCCCGCGCGGTGGAGCTGCTCGCCCGCGGGGGCGGCAGGCTCGGGTACGAGGTGCTGCGCGAGCTGGCCCGGCACGCCCGCTGCGGCTGGGCGGAGGTCACGGCGTGGCTGGACGGCCCGGTGGCCCCGGTCGTCGATCTCGGGGCGGAGCGGGCCCGGCGCCGTGGCACATCGCGGCGCAGGAGGCGGTTCTGAGCCCCGTGGTCGTGCGAGCGGCGGGGGTGCGCGCTTCGCAGGGGTTGGGCTCCTGCTTCGCAGGGCTTGGGTGCGGTTCGCAGGGGCTGCAGCGTTTGCGAGGGGTGTCGGGGGTCTGCGCCGCCCGGCCGCGCCCCGCCTCGCAGGGGTCGGGTGCGCTTCGCAGGGGCTGCAGCGCCTGCGAGGGGTGTTGGGGGTCTGCGCCGCCCGGCCGGGCCCGCCTCGCAGGGCTCGGCGCCCGCCTCGCAGGGGTCGGGTGCGGTTCGCAGGGGCTGCAGCGTTTGCGAGGGGTGGCGGGGGTCTGCGCCGCCCGGCCGCGCCCCGCCTCGCTGGGGGCGGGTGCGCTTCGCAGGGGC
>NZ_JBFWVQ010000036.1:0-50557 GCF_050246655.1 Pseudonocardia sp. | reverse complement strand
TACCGTCGTCACGAGGAATCCTTCCTGCAGCTTCCTGCAGCCGGGTGATGTGTCACCCCCCATCGGCGGGTGACCTGGCCTTACCTTGACACGATCAGGGCGCTGATGTGCCCTCCATTCGAGAACCCGTCGCCGAGCGGCACTCGTCAAGTGGGTGACGAGAGTCCGAATGGAGCAGTCAGACTACCCACTGCCACTCGCGGAACCCACACGGACTCCCCCATCAGGCGCCTGCCGACCGGGTCGGCGTAGCCCTTCAGGACGCTCACCGTGTGCATTGCGGTGTGACGCATGCCACTTTCGGCCTGCGGATCCGCGTGTCGCAGGAGATCCGCGGCCGCGAGAGCGGCGGGCCACACGAGTGGCAGCAGTCTGTGATCGGCCGCCTCGTCACGGGCGGTGGTGAGCTCGTCCACCGCGTCCGGGACCGACGCCGGATCGGCGGCCGCGCGGGCCACCGCGAGCACGATCCGCGACTTGAGGACATGGCGCAGCGCGCCCGCCCCGCGTGCCGCGGCCAGGGCCGCCTCCGCCGGCGCGACCGCCTCCGCGGCGCGGCCCTCGAGCAGTGCCAGCTCGGCCAGCACCCAGTGCGCCCGGATGCGGGGGCGCCAGGTCTGTGACGCCGGCACCGGGGAACCGGCCACGCCGGAGCCGGGCGCCACGAAACCGGGCGCGACGAAACCGGGCAAGGGAGGGCCGGGCACGCGGAAGCCAGGCACGGGAGAGCCCGGCGCCGCGCGCGGCCGGGGGACCGCCGCTCCGGCGGCCGGTGCGGGGAGACCGGGCGGCACCTCGGCGAGCAGCCGGTCCGCGGCCGCGAGCAGGCGGCGTGCGCCGGTGAGGTCGAGGGCGCCCAGCGCGTCGGCGGCGAGACCGACGAGCGCGTCGATCCGGGCCGAGCCCGCATCGAGGCCTGCGCGCGAGCCCGCCGCCGACGGGCCCGCACCCGGGCCCGCGAGGGACGCGCAGGCACCCGGGCGGGCGTCGCGCCCGTCCCGGCACGCCGCCACGGCCAGCCGAAGCCCCAGGGCGTCCCAGCGCCGCGCCGCGGCGTGGCCGCCCAGCTGGCGCCGGTGCGCCCCGAGCGTGACGGCGGCGTGCGCGGCGAGCGCCGTCGGTACGGTGCGGTCCGCGAGGAGCCCGCCGAGCAGGGTGGCTGCTGCGGCGTAGCGCCCCTGCCCGCCCAGCACCACGGCAGCGAGCCAACGCCGGTCCGGCGCAGCCCCGGGGGGCGGCGTCACCACCGCGCCGGGAACACCCCCGAACGCAGCGTCAAGTAGCTCCACACAGTGAGTAACGACCGAGCGGCACTCCGTTCCGGTGGAATCCGGAACGGAATGCCGCTCGAATGGGTGATCTCTGTCCCGGGCGGGTCAGTGCCCGTGCCCGTGGCCGTGACCGCCCGCAGGTGCGGGGGCGGGCGGCTCGGGCTTGTCGACCACGGCGCTCTCGGTCGTGAGCACCATCCGCGCGATCGACGCGGCGTTCACCACGGCCGAACGCGTGACCTTGACAGGGTCGATCACGCCGTCGGCGACCAGGTCGCCGTAGGTGAGGGTGGCGGCGTTGAAGCCCTGGCCCCACTCCTGCTCGGCGACCTTCGACACCACGACCGGGCCCTCGAGCCCGCCGTTGGCGGCGATCCAGTGCAGCGGCGCGGTGAGCGCCGTGCGCACGATGCCCACGCCGGTGGCCTCGTCACCGCTGAGCCCGAGGTTGCCCTCCAGCGCCTCGATGGCGTGCACCAGCGCCGTGCCCCCGCCGGGGACGACGCCCTCCTCGACCGCGGCCCGGGTGGCCGACACCGCGTCCTCGATGCGGTGCTTGCGCTCCTTGAGGGCGGTCTCGGTGGCCGCGCCGACCTTGATCACCGCGACGCCGCCGGCCAGCTTGGCCAGCCGTTCCTGCAGCTTCTCGCGGTCCCAGTCGGAGTCAGACGCCTCGATCTCGGCCCTGAGCTGGGCGATGCGGCCGTCGACCGCGTCCTTGGAGCCGCCACCCTCGACGAGGGTGGTGGTGTCCTTGGTGATCACGGCCCGGCGCACCCGGCCGAGCATGTCCAGCCCGGTCTCGGTGAGCTTGAGGCCGACATCGGGGTTGATCACGGTGCCGCCGGTGGCAATCGCGAGGTCGTCCATGAACGCCTTGCGCCGGTCGCCGAAGAACGGCGACTTGACCGCGGCGACCTTGATCGTCTTGCGGATGGAGTTGACGACGATCGTCGACAGCGCCTCGCCCTCGACGTCCTCCGCGACGATCAGCAGCGGCCGACCGTCGGCGAGAACCTTCTCCAGCACCGGGAGCAGGTCGGTGATCGCCGAGATCTTCTCGCGGTGCAGCAGGACGTAGGCGTCCTCGAGCACGGCCTCCATCGACTCGGTGTCGGTGACGAAGTACGGCGAGAGGTAGCCCTTGTCGAACTGCAGGCCCTCGGTCAGCTCCATCTCGGTCGCGAGGGTGGACCCCTCCTCGATCGTGATGACGCCGTCCTTGCCGACGGCCTCGAGGGCCTCGCTGATCAGGTCGCCGATCTCGGACTCGCGCGAGGCGATGGTGCCGACCTGCGCGATGTGGGTCTTGCCCTCGACCGGGGTGGCCTTCTTGGCGAGGTACTCGTTGACCGCCTCGGCGGCCTTCGCGATGCCCGCGCCGAGGGCCATGGGGTTGGCACCAGCGACCACGTTGCGCAGCCCGGCGGCCACGAGGGCCTGGGCGAGCACCGTGGCGGTGGTGGTGCCGTCGCCCGCGACGTCGTTCGTCTTCGTCGCGGCGGTCTTCGCGAGCTGGGCACCGAGGTTCTCGAACGGGTCCTCGAGGTCGATCTCGCGAGCGATGGTCACGCCGTCGTTGGTGACGGTCGGCGCGCCGAACTTCTTGTCGATCACGACGTGACGGCCGCGGGGGCCGAGGGTGACCTTGACCGCATCGGCCAACCGGTTCACCCCGCGCTCCAGCGCCCGCCGCGCCTGCTCGTCGAAGCTGATCTGCTTCGCCATCTGCTGCCTTCCTTCAGGCGGACGGCGCCGCCCCGGACGGCCCGTGGGTCGGACCGCGCGGGGCGGCGGAGGCGGTGACTAGTTGACGACCGCGAGGACGTCGCGGGCGGAGAGGATGAGGTACTCCTCGCCGTTGTACTTGACCTCGGTGCCGCCGTACTTCGAGTAGATGACGACGTCACCCACGCTGATGTCGAGCGGGATGCGCTTGCCGTTGTCGTCCACGCGGCCCGGGCCCACCGCGAGCACCTTGCCCTCCTGGGGCTTCTCCTTGGCGGTGTCGGGGATGACGATCCCGGACGCCGTGGTGGTCTCCGCCTCGCTGGCCTGGACGACGATCTTGTCCTCGAGCGGCTTGATGTTCGCCACTTGATGACCTCCCCTTCCTGGGGTGCGTGCTTCTCGGGCTGTATGGGTACTCGCGACCGGACCCCGCGGCCACCCGCCGTCGCGGTGTCGGGGGGCCGGGTCCGGCCGTGCGCTTGGCACTCTACCCATGCGAGTGCCAACGTCTCAAACCCCGTCCACCTGCGCGGCGAAACACCCCCGAAACCTGGCAGGCATGGCACGCTCGCGGCGGTGGGAGCGCCTCGGGTGGGACGGCGGACGGTGCTGCGGGCCGCTGCTCTCCTGGTGCTCGCGGGCTGCGCGGCGGGCGATCCGTTCACCCTCGGCGTCGCGTCCGGCGACCCCACCCCGGACGGCGTCCTGCTCTGGACGCGGCTGGCCACCGACCCGCTCGCGCCGGACGGCCTCGGCGGGCTCGGGGCACGGCGCACGGACGTGCAGTGGCAGCTCGCCGAGGACGACCGCTTCGCCCGCGTCGTCGCCTCCGGGACCGCGACGACGGGGCCGGAGCGGGGGCACGCGGTGCACGTCGAGGTCGCGGGGCTCTCGGCGGGCCGCGAGTACTTCTACCGCTTCCGCGCCGGTGGCGCGCTCTCGCCCGCGGGTCGCACCCGCACGACGCCCGCACCCGGCTCGCTCACGCCGCTCACGGTGTGCGTCGCGTCGTGCGCGCAGTACGAGCACGGCTACTACACCGCCTACCGCCACCTGGCGCAGGACGCGCCCGATCTCGTCCTGCACCTCGGGGACTACATCTACGAGGAGGCGCCGGGGGCGTACCGCGTGGCGAGCGGGAGCGTCCGGCTGCACACCGGCGGGGAGGCGCGCACGCTCGCGGACTACCGGGTGCGCCACGCGCAGTACCGCAGCGACCCGGACCTGCAGGCCGCCCACGCCGCCGCGCCGTGGCTCGCCGTGTACGACGACCACGAGGTCGCCGACGACTGGGCGGGCGACCGGCCCGCCGTCCCCGACCCGGGCTTCGCCGCCCGCCGCACGGCGGGCCTGCAGGCCTACCGGGAGAACCTGCCGCTGCGGCCGTCGAGCGTCCTGTACCGGCGGATGGGCTGGGGGGCGCTCGCGACGGTGCACCTGCTCGACACCCGCCGGTACCGCACGCCGGGCGACCTCCTGGGGCCCGCGCAGGAACGCTGGCTCACCGACGGCCTCGCCGCCTCGTCCGCCCGCTGGGACGTGCTGGCCCAGCAGGTGTTCTTCGCCCGCCTCGCCGAGCCCTCCCGGACCGGCAACCCCGACGCCTGGGACGGCTTCCCGGCGTCCCGGGACCGGATCGCGGACGCGCTCGCCGGTGTGCGCAACGCCGTCATCCTCACCGGGGACGTGCACTCGTGCCGGGCCGCCGACGTGCATCGCCGCTGGGACGTCCCGGCGCCGGTCGTCGCGTCGGAGATCGTGACGACGTCGATCAGCTCCGGCGGAGACGGCTCCGACGTCCCGCCGTCGTGGCTGCACCTCAACCCGCACCTGCGGTACTTCGCCGACCGCCGCGGCTACGTCCGCACCCGGTTCACGCCCACCGAGGTGCGGGTGGAGTTCCGGACGCTGCCCTACGTCTCCCGGCCGGGCGCCCCGGTGGCGACGGCGGCCACCTTCGCCGTGGCGGACGGGCGGCCGGGGCTGCGCCCTGCGTGAACCAGGGATCGCCCCGCACCGTTCCCCAGGATGTGACCATGCTTGCGAGGTCGCCATCAGACACAGCACCGCCGGGCACGGCGGTGACGAGCGTCAGCGAGGAACAGACGTGACCGACGACCTCCTCCGCCACCCCGACTTCCCCCGAAGCTCCGGCTACGACCCCACCTGGATCACCGCGGCCGTCAGCGGCGGCGCGAACTCCCTGTGGCTCACCGAGTGGCTCACCGAGGCACTGGAGCTGCGGCCCGGGATGCGCGTGCTCGACCTCGGCTGCGGCCGGGGCGGGTCCTCGGTGTTCCTGCACCGCGAGTTCGGCGTCCAGGTGTGGGCGGTCGATCTCTGGTTCGGCGTCGACGAGCGGGCCGCGCGGATCCGCGACGCCGGGGTCGCGGACGGCGTCTTCCCGATCCACGCCGACGCCCGCAGCCTGCCGTTCGCCGCCGGGTTCTTCGACGCCGTCGTCAGCATCGACTCGTTCGTCTACTACGGCACCGACGACCTCTACCTCAACTCCCTCGCGCGGTTCGTCGTCCCCGGCGGGCCGATCGCGATCGCAGGCGCGGGGCTCACGCACGAGATCGCGGAGGTGCCGTCCCACCTGCGCGACTGGTGGGAGCCGAGCATGGCCTGCCTGCACTCCGCGGACTGGTGGCGAACGCACTGGGAGCGCAGCGGGCTGGTCGACGTCGCGCTCGCCGACACGATGACCGGGGGCTGGCGGCGCTGGTTGGACTGGCAGCACACCGTCGCGCCGGACAACCATGTCGAGATCGCCGCGCTCACCGCGGACTGCGGCCGCACGCTCGGTTACGTGCGCGCCGTCGCGCACCGCCGCGAGGACGTGACCCCCGACGAGCCGATCGTCTCGATCCCGACGGCGTACGAGCCGCACCCGCTGCTCCGAGCATGATCACCGTGAGCGGTGCACAGCGTTCGCATCCGAGCGTCCTGCACCGGAGACGGTGATCATGGGGCGACGAGCACCTCGGTGACCGGCAGGGACGAGTCCGCGGGCAGGTCCAGCGCGGACGGCGCCGCCCCGCCCGCCACGAGGTGCGCGCCGAGCGCGGCCACCATCGCGCCGTTGTCCGTGCACAGGCCCGGCCGGGGCACCCGCAGGACAATCCCGGCGGCCTCGCAGCGCTGCAGGGCCAGCGCCCGCAACCGGGAGTTCGCCGCCACCCCGCCGCCGAGCAGCAGCGTCCCCGTCCCGCGCTCCCGGGCGGCACGCACCGCCTTCGCGGTCAACACGTCCACGACCGCCTCCTGGAAGCTTGCCGCCACATCCGCCACGGGGATCGGCACGCCGTCGCGCTCCAGCGTCTCGACGTGGCGGGCCACGGCGGTCTTCAGGCCCGAGAACGAGAAGTCGAACGGAGCGTCGCGCGGGCCGGTGAGCCCGCGCGGGAACGCGACCGCCGCCCGGTCGCCCTCCTGCGCGACCCTGTCGATGTGCGGGCCGCCGGGGAACGGGAGCCCGAGCAGGCGGGCGATCTTGTCGAACGCCTCGCCCGCCGCGTCGTCGATCGTGGCGCCGAGCGGCGTGACCGGCCCGGCGATGTCCGGCACGTCGAGCAGGCTCGAATGCCCGCCCGAGACGAGCAGCGCCAGACACGGCGGCAGCGGGCCGTTCTGCAGGGTGTCGACGGCGACGTGGGCCGCGAGGTGGTTGACCCCGTAGAGCGGGACGTCCCACGCCGCGGCGTACGCCTTCGCCGCCGCGACCCCGACCAGCAGCGCTCCCGTGAGCCCCGGCCCGGCCGTCACGGCGACGGCGCCGACGTCGCGGCCGCGCAGCCCGGCCTTCTCCAGCGCCCGGTGCACCGTGGGCACCATCGCCTGCAGGTGCGCCCGCGACGCCACCTCCGGGACCACCCCGCCGAAGCGGGCGTGCTCGTCCACCGAGGAGGCGATCTCGTTGGCCAGGAGCTCCGGCGCGCCGTCGGTGACCCGCACGATCCCGACGCCGGTCTCGTCGCACGAGGTCTCGATCCCCAGGACGATCACCGGGCGTCCCTCCGCATCGTGTGCGCGTCCGCCCCGCTGGGGCGGTAGTAGCGGCGCCGCAGCCCCACGACCGCGAACCCCTCCGACTCGTAGAGCCCCCGCGCCACGTCGTTGTCGGTGCGGACCTCCAGGAACACCGTGGCGTGCGCCTCGTCAGCGATCGCGAGCAGCCCGCGCAGCAGGGCGCGGCCGATGCCGCGCCCCTGGAACGCCGGGTCGACACCGATCGTGTGCACCTCGGCTTCGGCGTCCGGGGGACCCGCGACGAAGCCGATGCCCGCGTAGCCGACGAGGAGGTCGCCCTCGCGCGCGGTACTGATGGGCGCTCCGCCTGCGCTCCGCGCGGTACTGATGGGCGCTCCGCCTGCGCTCCGCGCCGTGCCGATGGGCGCTCCGCCTGCGCTCCGCGCCGCGAGATACGGGTGCCTCCACGCCAGCGCGTCCAGGAAGGCGCGGGCGCTCCACGGGTCGTCGCCGGGGAACAAGATCTGTTCCAGCTCGGCGCACCGCGGGGCGTCGGCGGGGGTCAGCGCGTCCACGATCACCGTCGCCTTCACGCCGTCACCCGCTTGCGCTCGCCGGGCACCTCGGCGTCCGGACGGCGCAGGTAGAGCGGAACGAGCGGCTGCGGGGGCGTGCCGGACCGCAGCACGGACGCCGCCGCCCCGACGAGACCCGCGGGCGAGGGGAAGGCGGGCTCCAGGAACGCGAGCCCCAGCGCCTCGACGTGCGCGACCGAGCCCGCCGCGGCCGCCACCTCCAGCTCCGCCATCTCCTGGGCCGCCACGGCCGGCGGATCCACGTGCGGGCCGGAGAGCCGCCTGCCGCCGTCGTAGACGGCCCAGTAGACCTCACGCCGCCGGGCGTCGGTGATCACGGCGAACCGCTCCGGGCCCGTGGCGGCGGGCACGTCGCAGGCGATCGCGTCGAGCGAGCAGACCCCGTACACCCCGACGTCCAGCGCGTCCCCGAGCGCCGCAGCGGTCACCATCCCGACGCGCAGGCCCGTGAACGGACCCGGCCCCCGCCCCACGACGACCGCGCCCGCGTCCCGCAGCGTGATCCCGGCTTCCGCGCACGCCGCCAGCAGGCCCGGGACCAGCAGCTCACCGTGCTTGCGGGTGTCGTGCGCGACCTTCTCCGCCCGCACCGCGAGCCCGGAGCCGGTCAGCTCGACGATGCCGGCGACGACGGCGGAGGTGGCGGTGTCGATGGCCAGGACGAACACGACCGTTGAGCCTACGAGCGTCCGGCCGGACGCCTGGCCGCGGGCCCCGGCCAGGCCCGATCCAGCGATGCTCGCAGGCCCCAGACACGCCTCGCAGAGGCCGCAGCCCCTGCGAGGGGTAGCGCCACCCTGCGACGCGCACCACCACCCTGCGACGCGCACCACCACCCTGCGAGGCTGCGCGCTGCCCCCGACCGGCCGCCGCGGCGGCCGCGGCGTTCCGAGGGCCCGGCTCCGGTGGCGCGCAGGGCTCAGCCCCGCACGCGCTCCACGGTGGCGACCCGGACGTCGTCGGGCCGCCGCTCCAGCCGCACGAGCACGTGCTCGGCCGACAGCCGCTCGGCCACGCCCTCCCCCCACTCCACGGCGACGACGGCGCCGGTGAGCGGGGTGTCGAGATCGAGGTCGTCCAGCTCGTCCGCGATGGCCGCGCCACCGCCCGTCCCCGAGGCGATCCCGAGCCGGTACGCGTCCACGTGCACCAGCGGCACCCCCCGCGACCCGGGGGCGGGCCGGTGCTCGCGGGCGATGACGAACGTCGGGGACGTCACCGCGCCGGTCACGCCCAGGCCCCGGGCGAGCCCGCGCACGAAGACCGTCTTGCCCGCGCCGAGCGGCCCGGAGAGGACCACGAGATCGCCCGCCGTGAGCGTGGCGCCCAGCCGCGCGCCCAGCTCCTCGGTGTCCTCCGGGGTCGGCAGCTCTGCCGCCGAGTCGAACCCGCTCACGCCCGCCTCCGCCATCGCCGCACGATCGACCCCGTCCGCCTTCCGCTGCGTCGCAAGAGCTCCACCAGCGCCTCGTCCACGTCGGCCGGGCGCTCCAGCATCGGCATGTGTCCGACCCCAGGCACCCGCACGAGCCGCGCCCGCGGCAGCTCGGCCGCGATCACCTCGCTGTGCGAGAACGGGATGACGCGATCCGCGTCACCCGCGATCACCACCACCTCGCAGCTCGCCAGCGCGGGCAACGCCGCGACGCGGTCGTGGCTGCCGACGGCGTCGACGAAGTCCGTGAGCGCGTCCACGGCGTTCGCGCTGATCATCGTGTCGACGAGGTCGACCAGCCAGCCGTCGACCGTGCGGTCGCCGTAGGCGTAGCTGCGGGTGATCACCCAGATGATGTCGCTCAGGCCCCGGCGCACGAACTCCACCAGCGACGGCTGCACGCGGGCCAGCAGGCCCACCCCGCGCAACAGCGGGTTGCGGTGCGACAGCAGCGCCTTCTGCAGCCCGCCGCCGATCACCTCGCCCGCCGACGTCGCCACCAGCGCCACCCCGACGACCCGGTCGGTGAACAGCTCCGGCCGCTGCTCGGCCAGCGCCATGATCGTCATACCGCCCATGGAATGGCCCACCAGCACCAGCGGGCCCTCCGGTGCGAGGGCGCGGACCACGGCGTCCAGGTCGCGGCCGAGCTGGTCGATCGTGCAGCTCTCGCGGGGGGCACGTTCGGAGCGTCCGTGGCTGCGCTGGTCGTAGAGCACCTGGCGGACCGGCAGCTCTGCCAGGTCCGCGAGCAGCGTGCGCTGGAAGTGCCAGGTGCGCCGGTCCAGCGCGAACCCGTGCACCAGCACGACCGTGACCACCGGGCGGCGCCCGCCAGCGGGCGCGATCTCCTCGCAGGCGAGGCGGACCCCGTCGTCCGCGGTGACCGAGGACTGCTCGCCCGGCGGCTGCGTGCCCGGCTCCTCGCCGCCCAGGGTGAGCTCGGTGGCCAGCCTGCGGCGCTCCGAGACGATCTTGCCCTGATGGTGGGCCGCCGCCCCGGCGGCGACGCCCACGGCGCCCGCCACGCCGGCGACCACCCCCCAGAGGAGGCGGTTCACGGCGACCCCAGAACGGTGCGGTGCACCCGCCGCCCGTGCACCCCGGTGACCACCTCGTAGTGGATCGTGCCGAGCTCGTCCGCCCACTCCTGGGCGGTGGGCTCGCCGTGCTCGCCCGTGCCGAACAGCAGCGCCACGTCGCCCGGGCGCACCTCGTCGCCGCCGTCCCCGCAGTCCACGACCACCTGGTCCATGCACACCCGGCCGACCACCGGCCGCGACCGGCCCGCGAGCCACACGCGCATCCGGCCCCGCGCGGCGAGTCGACGCGGGACGCCGTCCGCGTATCCCACCGGGAGCAGCGCGAGCGTGCGCTCGGTGGGCGTGGTCCACTCGTGGCCGTACGACACGCCCTCGCCCTCGGGGACCCGCTTGACCAGCGCCACCCGCGTGCGGAACGTCATCGCCGGGCGCAACGGCGTCTCGGTGACCGGGCGGGCCAGCGGATCGAGCCCGTAGACGGCGATACCCGGGCGGACCAGGTCGAAGTGCAGGTCCGGGCGGGTGAGCGTGGCCGCGGAGTTCGCGAGATGGCGCATCGGCGAGAGCCCGCGCTCGCGGGCGGCCTGCCAGGCGGCGTCGAGCCGGGCCGCCTGGACGTCCAGGGTGGGGTGGTGCGGCGCGTCGGCGTGCGCGAGGTGCGACCACACGGCGACGACCTCGGCCGACCCGTCCGCGGCCGCCTTCGCGGCGTCGTCCAGCAGCGCCGGGAGGTCGCCGGGCTGTGCGCCGTTGCGCGAGAGCCCCGTGTCGACCTTGATGTGCAGCCGCGCCGGACGGCCCGCCGCGCCCGCCCCGGCCAGGACGGCGGTGAGGTGCGCGCGCGAGGACACCGACAGGTCGACCCCGGCGGCCACCGCGGGCGCGAAGTCCTCGCCCGGCAGGTGCAGCCACGACAGCACGGGCGCGGTGATCCCCGCCTCGCGCAGGTCCAGCGCCTCGTCGAGCGTGCAGACGCCGAGCCAGGAGGCGCCCGACGCGAGCGCGGCCCGCGCCACGGGGACGGCGCCGTGGCCGTAGCCGTCCGCCTTCACCACGGCCATCACCGCGGCGCCGGAGGCCGCCTCGGCGAGCACCGCGACGTTGTGCCGGACGGCCGCGAGGTCGACGACCGCCTCAGCAGCCGGTTCGGTCATGGCCGCCATCATGGCATCCGGCACCGACACGCCGCGGTGACCGGTCAGACGGCGGCGAGGGTCTCCACGTCGTACCTCGGGATGTTGCGGTCCGCCGTGACGATCGGCACACCTTCCACCCGGGCCTGGGCGATCAGGAGCCGGTCGAAGGGGTCGCTGTGGTGCGGCGGCAGGTCGGCGACCCCGACGACGTGCTCGTACGTGATCGGCACCGGCCGCACGCCGAACCCGTCACGCACCGCTCGTGTCCAGTCACGAGGATGATGCGCCAGTTCGAGCTTGCCGATCCGCCACTTGATCGCCACCTCCCAGGGGACGACGGCGGAGAGCAGCATGACCGTCTCGTCCGCTTCGAGCAGCTCCACGACCTCGGGCCGCAGCAGCGCGGGATCGTCGGAGAGCATCAGCACGACGTTGGTGTCGAGGAGCAGTCTCATGTGAGGTACGGCCCGAACTCCTCGGGGATCTCGTCGAAGTCGTCGGCCATGCGCACCGTGCCCTTGGCGAAACCGAAGTTCGGCTTCTTCTTGCGCTGCGCGGGCACCAGCCTCACCAGCGGCTCACCCGACCGGGTGATGATGATCTCCTCGCCCGCGAGCGCCCGCTCCAGCAGCTTCGAGAAGTGCGTCTTCGCCTCGTGGACGCCGAACTCCGCCATGGACTTAGTCTAGCGCTTAGTCCATGTTGTCACGTCGTGGACGGGGTGGACGCCGTCGGCCCGGCGGACCCGGCGGATCGCCGCCGGGATCGCGTGCTGGATCGCCGACGCCGGGGCGGGCGCACCGTCGGCGGCGAGGGCGGCCGCCACCCCGTGCAGGTAGGTCGCGCAGCCACCCGCCCACCACGGGCCAAGCCCGGCCGCGAGCAGTGCGCCGACGATCCCCGACAGCACGTCCCCCGAACCCGCCGTCGCGGCCCAGGACGTCGCGGACGGGTGGACGAGCGCCCGCCCGTCCGGGTCCGCGACGACGGTGGCGTTGCCCTTGAGGAGCACGGTCACCCCCAGCTGCGCCGCAGCGTGGCGGGCCGCCGCGATCCGGTCCGGCCCGACCTCCCCCGCGACCCGCGCGAACTCCCGGTCGTGCGGCGTCAGCAGGATCTCCCGGCCCCGGATCCGCTCCCGCAGCGCGGGGTGCGTACCGAGCACCGTGATCGCGTCGGCGTCCACGCAGGCCGGGACGTCGTGCTCCAGGACGGCGGCGAGCAGGGCGGCGCCGTCGTCCCCGGTGCCCGAGCCCGGGCCGACCGTCCAGGCCTGGGTCTGGCCCGCCGCCGCGATCGAGTCCGTGGCGATGACCTCCGGCCAGGCGGCCCGCACGCCGTCCGCGGCGCTGCCCGCGAACCGCACCATGCCGCTGGTGGCGAGCACCGCCGCGCCGGTGGCGAGCACGGCGGCACCGGGGTAGGTCGCCGAGCCCGCGGCGATCCCGGTGACGCCCTGGGTGTACTTGTCGTCCGCCGGTCCCGGCACCGGCCAGCGCGCACCGACGTCCGCCGCCTCCAGGACCTCGGCATGCGGCGTCGGCAGGTGCGGCGCCAGCCCGATGTCGACCAGGTGCACCGGGCCGCAGCGCGCCGCCGCCAGCACGTGCACGGGCTTGAGCGCGCCGAACGTCACGGTCTCGGTGGCGGTCACCGCGGGCCCGTCGACGGCGCCCGTGTCGGGATCGACCCCACTGGGCAGGTCGACGGCGAGGATCGGCGCCGTCACGGCCGCGACGAGGGTGGCAGCTCGCTCGCGCAGCGGCCCGCGCCCGGAGATGCCGACGATGCCGTCGACGACGAGATCGGCGCGCCGCAGCACCCCGGCGGCCGCACCCGGGCCTCCCGCACCCGCCACGCCCGCACCCGCCACGCCCGCACCCGCCACGCCCGCGCGAACGGCACGTACTGGAGCTAGGTCTTCCCGTTCGCGCCGTTCGCGCGCCTCGCCAGGGCCACCGCCCTCGCCACGGCCACCGCCCGCACCGGGGCCGTCCGCCGCCACGACCCGACCCCCGGCCCGGCGCAGCGCAGCGAGTCCCGCGGGGTGCGCGCGCTGCGGGTCGAGGAGCACCGCCGTGACGGCGATCCCGCGGCGGCGCAGCTCGTACCCGGCCCACAGCGCGTCCCCGCCGTTGTTCCCGGCCCCGACGAGCAGCGCGACCTGCTGCCCGCCGGACCGGGCGAGCATCCGCCGCGCCCGCACCGCCAGGCCGAACGCCGCGCGCCGCATGAGCGCCCCCTCGGGCGTGCGGGCGAGCAGCACCTCCTCCGCCTCGCGCACCTGCCCGGACGTCCACACTCCACGCACCCGGCGGACGCTACCCCCCGCGCGCCGTACCGATCAGCCGACGAGCGCTCCCGGACCGGGCAGCGTCCGCAGCCTGGTGGCCGGCTCGACGAGGTGCCCCTCGGCGCACCGCAGCTCGACGTGCACGGCAGCGCCGCAGCCGGCGTGCTCGATCGTGACGGGCGGGCCGTCGTCCCCCGCGAGATGGCGGTCGCCGAACTCCAGCATCGCGATCAGGACCGGCCGCAGGTCGCGCCCCGCCGGGGTGAGGCGGTACTCGTGGCGCTCGCGGCGGCCGGGTTCGCGGTACGGGACGCGCTCGACGAACCCCGCGGCCGTGAGCGCGGCGAGCCGGCGGGTGAGGACGTTGCGGGCGATGCGCAGGTGCCGGGCGAGATCGTCGAACCGGCGGATGCCGTTGAACAGGTCCCGCAGGACGAGCACCGTCCACGCGTCACCGACCAGCGCGGCAGTGCGGGCGATCGAGCAGCGGGTGCTCTCGAGGTCGCGCGGATCCATGCGTGCAGCCTACCCGTCGTGGGTTGCACAAAGAAACTCAGGACACGTACCGTGGCCGTCCATGACCTCGATCGACGACCGGGTGCACCGTCGCAGCCACGAATGGCGGGATCCGGCGATCACCGCCGCCGCCGCACGCGACCTCGACGGCGTGACGTTCCTGCGCCTCCTCGCCGCGGGCGAGCTGCCGCCGGCCCCGATCGCGACCACCCTCGGGATGACGCTGCTCGAGGTCGAGCCCGGCCGCGTCGTCTTCGGGCTCGATCCGGCCGACCACCACTACAACCCCATCGGCTCCGTGCACGGCGGCGTCTACGCCACCCTGCTCGACTCCGCGGCGGGCTGCGCCGTCCACAGCATGCTCCCCGCCGGGGTGGCCTACACCAGCCTCGACCTCTCGGTGAAGTTCCTGCGGCCGCTGCGCAGTGGCAGCGGCACCGTCCGGTGCGAGGGCACGGTGCTGCACCTCGGCGCCCGCACCGCCCTGGCACAAGCCCGCCTCACCGACGGCGAGGGACGGCTGTGCGCCCACGCCACCAGCAGCTGCGTGATCCTGCGGCCCTGAGACCCTCAGGTGGTGGTGGGCGTCTCGTCGACCTCGATGTCGTAGTTCGTCCGGTTGCCCTCGACGGAGCGCAGCTTGACCGTCACCCCGTAGACCTGACCGTCGTCGAGGCGCACCATGCAGCGGATCGAGCTGCCCGACCGCGTGGGCAAGGGCTCGGGGCAGCTGACGTCCGCGGCCGGGCGGCCGTCCGCGCGCAGCACCAGCTTGTGGATCTCCTGCTCGATCTGCTGGGCGGGAACCGCGTCGCGGCCGCATCCGGCGAACGCGAGCACCAGGCACAGGGCCACAGCGGTGCGGCCGATCGCTGGGCCGATCGAGCAGGTCGTCAGCATGGCAATCCTTCGTCCCGTACGCCGGACGGTTCGTCGATCGCGGTGACGTCCGGCGGTGTTACCGGCGACCACAGTAGGCGCCCCCTTCTCGGCGGGACTACGGTGCCTGGCTGTGACCAGGACGCGCGCGTCGATCCGGCCCCCCGAGGCCAGCTCCATCAAGGACGCCGTCGCAACGCTCGCGCGCCCCGGGCCTCTCGAGGTCCTCCGCGGCGATCTCGGCATCGTCGGCATCCCCGGCATCCTCTTCGCCCCCGCGGAGGGCTACGGGCTGCCCGCCGTCGCGTTCGGCCACGACTGGCTGCAGCCCGCCGATCGCTACGTCGACCTCCTGCGCCATCTCGCGTCCTGGGGCATCGTCGCCGCCGCGCCGAACAGTCACCGCGGTCTCATGCCCAGCCACCACGCCTTCGCCGCGGACCTGCGCTCCACCCTCGAGGTCTGCGCTGGTGTCCGGCTCGGCGACGGCCACATCAGCGTGGACGCCCGGCGTACCGCCCTCGCGGGCCACGGCCTGGGCGGTGGTGCCGCCCTCATGGCGGCAGCCGGGCACCCGCGGGTGGCCGCCGTGGTCACGCTCGCGCCCGCGTACACGCACCCGGGGACGCTGGACGCCGCCCGCGCCGTCACGGTGCCGACGCTGCACATCGCCGCGGGCAAGGACACCGTCACCCCGCCCGCCGGGCACGCCGAGCCCATCACCGCCGCGGCGGGCGGACCCGTCTGGCTGAGGACCATCACCAAGGCGAGCCACACGGGCTTCCTCGACGGCGTCCACTGGAGCGACCTCGTGCTCGCGGGGAAGCCCAACGCCAAGGTCCGTGCCCTCACGCGCGCGCTCGTCACCGCGTTCCTGCTCACCCACCTGTGCGGCGAGCGGCGCACCGAGGCGCTGGTCGACGGCAAGATCTCCGGCACGGTGCTGCACCACCCGGCCGCTCGGGTCGCCACAGCCTGACCGGCCGGTCCGGCCTGACCCGCGAGTTGCGCATCTCACCACCGCGAGTTGCGCATCCCGCCAGCGCGAGTTGCGCATCTCACCACCGCGAGTTCCGCATCCCGCCAGCCCGCCCGGCCTGGTGGACGTCGCGGTCGCCACCACCGGCGCAGCACGCCGGCCCGCGCACATCTCGGTCCGCCGGAGCAGCGCTCAGCCCCCGCGGACACCGCGGTCGGCGTCGCCGAGCACGGCGATCCGCATCCCCCGGCCGGCGTCCACGCGCCGCGCCGCCGTCGACCCCAGGACGGGGCCGGCACCCTCCTCACCCGGCTCCGTGCGGGCGACCTGGTCGGCCAGCTCCCGGCAGGCGACGGCCTCGCGGTCCAGCCGGCGCCGGACGAGCCCCGCCCGATCGCCCCATTCCCGGCCCTGCTCGTCCGCCCAGGACCGCTCGACGCGGTCGGCGATCCGTCCGATCTCCTCCGCGGCCCGCATCAGCCGGACGCTGCACTCCCGCAGCCATCCGACCACGTCGTCCGGATCGATCACGGCTGGTCCAGCATGCGCATGGACCGCGCGGCGTCGTGGTCGGCGACGGCGGCACCGGCGCAGTGCCGCGCCACGGCCTCCAGCAGTTCCAGCTCCGCCACGACGTGCCCGGCCACGACGCGCACCTGCTCCTGCCCGGCGGCGGCGACCGGACCCTCGCAGGGCGAGGGCCGGACGGCCAGCAGGGGCCGGAGTTCGTCGAGCACGCGAGCCACAGCCGCGGCGGCTGCGCGGATCTCGTCGGGGTCGCGGTGGACATCGGGGCGGTTCATGGCCGGATCGTGGCGCACCGGGTGCCGACCGCGGGGCGGAACGGCGGAACTCGCGCCGAATCCACCACCCACCGGCCGGGGAACCATCGACCGTGCACCCGCGCAGGACGGGGATCGACTGAGGTCACGCTCGGCGGCCGCGCGCCGACGAGCCACCGACCTCCCCGGCGGTCAGCCCGCCGCGGCGACCACCTCGGCCAACTGCAGGGCCGTCGCCTTCGCCTGCTCCGGCGTCGGCGCCTCCACCATCACCCGCACGAGCTGCTCGGTGCCCGACGGCCGCAGGAGAACCCGTCCGGTGTCGCCCAGCTCGGCCTCGGCGGCCGCCACCGCGGCCCGGACGTCCGCGGACGCCGCGACGGCCGCCTTGTCGCCGACCCGGACGTTCTCGAGCACCTGGGGCAGCGGGGTGACGATCCCGGCCAGCTCGGCCAGCGACGACCCGGTGGCCGCCATCCGCGCCATCAGGCGCAGCGCGGTGAGCAGGCCGTCCCCGGTGGTGGACAAGCTCGGCAGCACGACGTGCCCGGACTGCTCACCGCCGAGCGAGAACCCGCCCGCGCGCAGCTCCTCCAGCACGTACCGGTCCCCGACGGCGGTGGTGCGCACCGCGATCCCGGCCTCGCGCATCGCGAGATGCAGCCCCAGGTTGCTCATCACGGTGGCGACGAGGGTGTCCGCGACCAGCTCCCCGGCCTCGCGCATCGCGACGGCGAGCACGGCCATGATCTGGTCGCCGTCGACCACTGCTCCCGTGGCGTCCACGGCGAGGCAGCGGTCCGCGTCGCCGTCGTGCGCGATGCCGAGATCGGCGCCGTGGGCTCGCACGGCCGCGCACAGTGGCCCGAGGTACGTGGACCCCACTCCGTCGTTGATGTTGAGCCCGTCCGGCTCCGCGTGCAACGCGACGACCTGCGCACCGGCCCGGCGGTAAGCCTCGGGCGCGGCGGCGGACGCCGCCCCGTGTGCGCAGTCCACGACGACCGTCAGCCCGTCCAGGCGCGTCGGGACGGCGGCGAGCAGGTGGGTGACGTAGCGGTCGAGGGCGTCCGGCAGCTCGCGGACGCGGCCGACGGCTGCACCGGTCGGGCGCTCGTGAACCCCGGAGAGCCCCGCCTCGACCTCGGCCTCCAACGCGTCCTGCAGCTTGTGGCCGCCCGTCGCGAAGAGCTTGATGCCGTTGTCGGGCATCGGGTTGTGCGACGCGGAGATCATCACACCGAGATCGGCACCCAGCGCGTCCACCAGGAACGCGACGGCCGGGGTCGGCAGGACACCGGCCTGGAGCGCGTCCGCACCGGCCGAGGCCAGCCCGGCGACGACCGCCGCCTCCAGCATCTCGCCGCTGGCCCGCGGGTCGCGCCCCACGACGGCGACCGGTCGGTGCGACCGGTCGTGCGCCGCGAGGACCCGGGCCGCCGACGCCGCAAGCCCCAGGGCGAGCTCCGGGGTGAGGACCTCGCCGTTCGCGAGCCCGCGGACGCCGTCGGTGCCGAAGAGCCTGCGCACCCTCAGCGCTTGCTGTACTGCGGTGCCTTGCGGGCCTTCTTGAGGCCGTACTTCTTGCGCTCGATGACCCGCGGGTCGCGGGTGAGGAAGCCCGCCTTCTTCAGCGGCGGGCGGTCCTCCGGGTCGACCTCGATGAGCGCCCGGGCGATGGCCAGGCGCAGCGCGCCGGCCTGGCCGGACGTGCCGCCGCCGGTGAGGTTGGCGAAGATGTCGAACCGTTCGGTCTTCTCGACGGTGACCAGCGGCTCCCGGACGAGCTGCTGGTGCAGCTTGTTCGGGAAGTACTGCTCCAGCGTGCGGCCGTTCAGCGTGAACTTGCCGGTGCCCGGGAGCAGGCGCACCCGGACGACGGCCTCCTTGCGGCGGCCGACGGTCTGCACGGGGCGACCCGACAGCACGACCGGGGCGACGACCTCGATCTCGACCACGTCCTCGACCGGGGCGTCAGCCACCTCCTCGACCGAGGCGTCAGCCACCTCCTCGACCGAGGCGTCAGCCACGTCCTCAGCCGGGGCGTCAGCCACCTCCTCGACCGGGACGTCGACGGCCTCCGCGTCGGCCTCGTACTCGTACTCGGGCGTGCTCACGGGCTGTCCCTCTTCTGGCTGGGCGGTCGGCGAGGTCACTGCGCGACCTGGGTGATCTGGAACTCGACAGGCTTCTGCGCGCCGTGCGGGTGCGTGGGGCCGGCGTAGACCTTCAGCTTCTTGCCCATCGCCCGGCCGAGCCGGTTCTTCGGCAGCATCCCCTTGACGGCCTTCTCGACCAGCCGGTCCGGGTGCTTCTCGATCATCTCGCCGACGGAGCGCTGGCGCAGGCCGCCCGGGTAGCCGCTGTGGCGGTACACGAACTTGTCGGTGCGCTTGTTGCCCGACACCGCGATCTTCTCCGCGTTGACGATGACGACGAAGTCGCCGGTGTCCATGTGCGGGGCGTAGGTCGGCTTGTGCTTACCGCGCAGCAGCGTGGCCGCATGGGTGGCGAGACGGCCGAGGACGACGTCCGTGGCATCGATCACGTGCCAGGCGCGCGTGATGTCGCCGGGCTTGGGGCTGTACGTGGACACGGACCTACCTCGTCGCAATCTCGATCGGCACTCTGGCTCAGTACTGCGGCGGAGGCGAGCCCCCGGACGACACTCGCCCGGGTGATCGCTTCCGATCGTGGTGCGAAGGGTTGGGCGCCGTCCGAGAACGGGCCGACGAGCCGCGTGGGAGCGGCCGCAGGTTTCCACCCGCCGCACGTCGAGTTACGAGGGTACCCGCCGGTCCGGGCGGGGTGCACAACGCCCCCTGCTGGACCGGCGGGCACCCCGCATCACGCCCAGCGGGCCGCGTTGGCGCGCTCCACCTCCTGGTAGCTGTCGTTCGCCGCCCCCACTGCGCCGCCGATGCGGGCGAGCACCGCCGTGAGGTCCGCCGCGGCGGCGTCCCAGCGACGCTGGGCCTCGGCGTACCGCTCGGCGGCTTGCCCCTGCCACGTGGCGACGAGCGGCTGCAGGTAGCCGCGGAGATCGTCGAGCTGGCTGTTCATGCGGCCGGCGGCGCCGGCGAGGCTGGTCTGGGCGTTCGCGAGCTCGGCGAACGTCACCTTGATCGTCGACATCGGTCGGTGTCCTCTCGTCTCGAAGGAGCGTCAGCCCAGTGCGGCGGTGATCGTCGACATGCTCGCGGCCTGCGTGTCCTCCTGGGCCTGGTACACCCGTGCCGAACCCTCGATGGACTCGCCGATGTCGCGCAGCGCCTGGTTGAGCTGGGCGGCACTGGTGTCCCAGCGCGCCATCAGGCGGGTGAACTCCGTGGCGGCCGCGCCCTGCCAAGCCCCGGCCAGTGGCGCGAGCTGCCCGCGCAGGCTCGCGAGGTCGCCCTGCACGGCCTCGTCGACCGCTCTGACGTGCCGCGCGGCCTGCGCCATCTCCTCGGTCGTGGTGGTGAACTGCGACATCGCCGCTCCTTCTGCTCCGATGCCCCCGGTCGGGAACGGGCCCAACCTCGCAGGCGGGGCCTGCCCGGCACGGCGTTTCGCGACGCGAGGGTTCGCGGTCGTGAACGGTCAGCCGGTCCGCTCCCCGATCCGGGCGGACCCGACGACCGTCGTGCAGGCGCGCGCGACCGCCTCCGCGCCCGCGGGCGTGTGCCGGCACCCGATGCTGAGCTGGTCGGCGACGTCGAGCAGGACGTACCAGTCGACGGGGCCGTCCGGGCCGTGCTGGTGGTAGGTCGCGACGGGGCGGCCCGCGTACCGGCCGGATGCGACGAAGTCCGCGAGCGGCGCACCGGCGGTCGCTGCGGCGTCGAACGCGGCGCGCAGGTCCGCGAGGGCGCGCCCGGGTTCGGCGACGGGGTCGTAGCCGAGCACGGTGCGTTCGACGGTCACGACGTCCGATCCGTCCGGTGCCTCGGCAGGCGCGAGGAGGGTCCGGCGGCGTTCGGGGAGCCCGCCCGCGTGCACCCAGCCCTCGGGCAGGCGCACCGCGTATCCGTACTGGACGACGACGTCACCGGCCGGGACGCCCTGGTCGGACGGCACGGTGAGCAGTGCCACGGCCACGACCGCGGTGACGGCGGCGACGACCGCGGTCGGCCCGCGATGACGGCGGCGCGGAGGCGGAGGCAGCCAGCGCAGCAGCGGGCCCGCGGCGGGAGTCCCCACGCCCCGCGGGGACCCCGGCCACGCGCCCGCCAACCGCCGCCGTGCCGGCGCGGTTGCGCGTCCGGCGCCCGGGACGGGGACCGGGACCGGGACCGGGACCGCCCGCAACGCCCCGAGGACCGCGACGGCGTCCGGCTGGCGCGCCACCGTCACGGGCCCGATCCCGGCGGCGTCGAGCATCTCCGCCAGCAGCGGTGTCCGGGCCAACCCGCCGGTGAGCAGCACGGGCACCGGCCGCGCGCCCGCCGCCGCACCCGCCTGCGTGACCGCCGTCGCGACCACCTCGGCGAGCAACGGCCGCAGCACGGCCCGCACCTCCAGCGCGCAGAGCCGCACCGGCGAGCCCGACGGCGGGCGCACGGACACCGAGGGCAGGAGCGACAGGGACTCCCGGGCCCGCCGCGCGACGGCCACCGGCACCTCCGGCCCGCCGGGCGTGCGCAGCATCGCCGCGACCGCCTCGTCGAGCCGCGCCCCACCGGCATCGCAGCGCCGGGACGTGCAGCGGCCGTCCGCCGTGACGAGGGTCGCGGTCGACCCGGAATGACCGCCGTCCACGACGAGCCACGGGCCGGGGCCGGTCGACCGCTCCTCGCAGGACCCGGTCCCCCACACGGCCGCCCACGCGGCCTGCACCTCCCGGGCACCCGCCAGGAGCGGCCGCCCGGGGTCCGCTCCGTCGCGCACCACGACGAGACCGTCCGGCTCCTCCACGTCCGGCCCGAGCAGCTCTGCCAGCACCTCCCGCACCCGGGCACGCGTGCCCGGCCCCGGCACCTCGGCGAGCACGTACGGCTCCCCGTCGTCGACGGCCGCGATCCGCACGGCCGACGCGCCGGGCTGCACCGCGACCCGCATCCCGCTCACCGCGCCCCACCGCCGTCGTCCGGGTCGAGCCAGGCCAGCTGCACCCGCCGGGTCCCGCGGCGGCGGTCGACCAGCGTGCCCCGCCCGGGCGGCAGCGGGACGGGCTTGACGGTGCCGGCGAGCGGACCCTCGTCCGGGCTGCCGCTCATCACCAGCGTCGGCGCGGCGAGCTCGCGCAGCCGCCCGAGGACCGGGTCGAACATCGCCCGGCCCGCCCCGCCGCTGCGCCGGGCGACCACCACGTGCAGGCCGACGTCCTTGGCCTGCGCGAGCAGCTCCACGACCGGAAGCAACGGATGCGCGGCGGCGGCACCCGCCGGGGCGACGAGGTCGTAGTCGTCGACGAGCAGGTACACGTCCGGCCCGCTCCACCAGCTGCGTTCCCGCAGCTCACGAGGGGTGACACCGGGCCCGGGTAGACGCTTGCGCAACGACGTGGCGAGGTCGCGGGCGGCGGCGGCCGTGGCCTCAGGGGTGCTCGCGAACCCGATCAGGTGGGACTCGGGGACGGCGCCGAGCAGCCCGCGGCGGTGGTCGACGACGACCACGCGCGCCTCCTCGGCAGAGAACCGCTCAACGATCCCGCGGGCGACCAGCCGCAGGAGCGTCGTCTTGCCGCACTCGGCGTCGGCGTAGCAGACGAGGTGGGGCTCGGCGGGGTCGAGCTCGACGAGGCCGAGCCGCTCCTCGTCCAGGCCCAGCGGGATGCCGGAGCCCGCCGGCAGCGCGTCCGGGGCGACCCGTTCCGGCAGCAGCCGCACGGGGTCGAGCCCGGACCCGGCCCGCTCGGCGAGGCTCGCGACGAGCATGGCGGTGTCCGCGCCGGTGGTGCGCGGTGCTGCGAGGACCATCGGTGCGCCGTCGCAGGCCAGCCCGTGCCCGGGGCGGGCCGGCACGGCGGCGGCGCGGCGGCGGTCGACCTCGGACTCGGCGGGCTCCCCGAGCCGCAGCTCGACGCGGCTGCCGAGGAGGTCCTTGAGCGCCGGCCGCAGGTCGGTCCACCGGTTCGCCGAGAGCAGCAGGTGCACCCCGTAGGACAGCCCCTTCGCGGCCAGCGGCAGCAGCCGCGCCTCGACGTCCTCGAACTCGGCCCGCAGCACCGGGTGACCGTCGACGACGAGCAGCAGGTCCGTGCACGGCTCGTCGGCGAACGCCCCGGCGGCCCGCCGGGCGCGGAACTCCTCGACCGACGCCACCCCGGCGTCGCGGAACAGCCGCTCGCGGCGGTCCACGGCCGCCGTGACCTCTGCGACGACGCGCCGGACGAGCTCGGGCTCCTGGCGGTCCGCCACGGTGCCGACGTGCGGCAGGCCCGCGAGCCCGCGCAGCACGCCGCCACCGAGGTCCAGCACGTGCGCGCCCACCTCGGCGGGATCGTGGGTGAGCGCGAGGCCGAGCAGCACCGTCGCGAGCGCCGTCGAACGTCCCGAACGCGGGCCGCCGACGACGGCGAGGTGGCCGGCCGCCCCGGAGAGGTCCAGCGCGAGCGGGTCGTGGCGTTGCAGGTAGGGGCGGTCGACGAGCCCGACGGCGACGCGCAGGCCACCCCCGCCGGCGGCCGGCAGGGTGTCCAGCGCGGGGGGCTCGTCGAGCGGCGGCAGCCACACGCGGTGCGCGGGTGGCCCGCCCGCGAGCGCCCCGCCGAGGACCTCCAGCACGGACGGCCCGGCGGCCCGCCCGTCCGGGGTCTCCTCGGGCAACGGCACGGGAGCCGCCGTGAACAGATGTGCCCTGCGACGACCCGGCGGGCCGGGGAGGTCGGCGCCCGCGGCCCCCGACACGTACGCCGCCCGGAAGCGCACCAGCTCGTCCGTGCCGGTGGCGAGGAACGCCGCCCCCGGCATCGGCGGCAGGTGGTGGGCGTCCGGCACCCCGAGGACGGCGCGCGACTCCGCGGCGGAGAACGTCCGCAGCGCGATCCGGTAGGACAGGTGCGACTCGAGCCCCCGCAGCCGCCCCTCGTCCAGCCGCTGGGAGGCCAGCAGCAGGTGCAGGCCGAGCGAGCGGCCCAGCCGCCCGACGGTGACCAGGAGATCGACCATCTCGGGCCGCTGCGCGAGCAGCTCGGAGAACTCGTCGACGACGACGAGCAGCGCGGGCAGGGGCGGCAGGTCGGGGCGCTGCGCGCGGGCGGCGGCGTACTCGGCGACCCCGGTGAGGTTGCCCGCGGCCCGCAGCAGTTCCTGGCGGCGGGTGATCTCGCCCGCGAGGGCGTCGCCCATGCGGTCGACGAGGGTGAGCTCCTCGGCGAGATTCGTGATCACCGCGGAGACGTGCGGCAGCCCGGCGAGGCCGAGGAACGTGGCACCGCCCTTGAAGTCGACGAGCACGAGGTTGAGCTCGTCGGAGGCGTGGGTGGCGGCGAGACCGAGCACGAGCGTCCTGAGCAGCTCGGACTTCCCGCTGCCGGTGGCGCCGACGCAGAGCCCGTGCGGCCCGCTGCCGCCGTGGGCGGACTCCTTGAGGTCCAGCAGGACGGGGGCACCGTGCTCGTCCACGCCGACGGGCACGCGCAGCCGGTCCGCGGGCACCCGGCGGGCGCGCAACCCCGCGACGTCCGTGCCCTCCAGGCCGAGCAGCGACGGCAGCCCCCGCTCCCGCGGTGCCTCGGCGGTCGGGTCCACCCCCTCCGGCTGCAGCCGGGCCAGCCGCCGCGCGAGGGCGAGCGCCTCCGCCGCCGTCATCGCGTCCGGGCGCCCGAGCCACGTTCCACCCGCGCGCTCCAGCCGCCCCGCCCCGACCGTCACGCGCACCACCGACGCCGCGGGCCGCCGCCCCACCGGCGTACCGACGCGCAGCACCGAGATCCCCGCCGCCGACGCCCACGGGCCGGGTCCGTCGGCCACCCCGTCGACCACGATCAGCAGGTGCGTGGCCGCGCGCCCACCGGCCCACCACCGGCGCAGCTCGTCGGGATCGCAGGTGATCATCCGTACCGGGCCGAGGGTGTCGCGGCGGTCGGGGTGCGCGGCGTGCGGCAGCCACTTCACCCAGTCCCAGTCCGCCATGCGGTCCGGGGATGCCAGCACGCAGACGAGCGCGTCGTCCGGACCGTGCCAGAGCACGTACTGGGCCACGGCGGCGCGGGCGCTCCCCCGCACCGCCTCCGGATCGCCCTCCTCCAGCCAGACCGTGACCCCGCCGATCCCACCGCGCAGGGAGAGCGCCACCGGGAGGTCCTCGACAACCCCGTTGCGCACCAGGAAGCGCCGCAGCGCCCGGGCCGTCACCGGCTCCACACCCTCCACGGGCCCGGTCTGCGGCGCCACGAGCTCCACCGCCAGCCGCTGCGGGCCCCGCGCGATGCGGACGTGCCCGAAGTCCGGGTCGTCCGCCCGGCGCTCCCACACCCGGCCCGCGGCGAGCACCGCGGGCCACGCCGCCGGGTCGGGATGGACGGCGTCCAGCGCGGCCCGCTGCTCGCTCGCCACCGCCCGCACCCGCCTGCGCTGGACGGCGAGGTAGCGCAGGTAGTCGCGCCGGTCCTCGTCGAGCCCGGCCCGCCGACCCCCGCCGCCGCGTCCGGCGCCGGAGAGCAGCATCCCGAGCGTCGAGAGCGCGAACATGCCCCCGAACAGCCATGACGTCGGGTTCGACGGACCGAGGACGGCCACGAACCCCAGCGAGCCCGCGATCATCACCACCGGCAGCAGCCGCTGCACGAGCCCGGTCGGCACCACCCGCTCCGGCTCCGGGGGTGGTTCCAGCTGGAGCCGACCCGACGGTGGGCGCGGCACGGCCCGCGGCGGCCTCGCGACGACGACGGTGCGCGGCATCTGCTCCCCCCGACTTTCACCAAAGCGGCCCACGGAGCGGGTCGCGGCGGCGAGAGTAGGCAGCCGACGCGCCCCGCCGGGGCCGAATGGCGAGATCCACCTCCCAGGAGCGAACGATGCGTGCGGCCCTCGACCGGCGGGCGTTCTGCCGGGTCACCCTGATCACCCCGCGCCACCGCGTGGACGTCGCGCTGCCCGCGGACCTCCCGCTGGCCGAGCTCGTGCCGATGGTGCGCGAGCTCCTCGGCACGCCGCACGGCCCGGCCGGATGGCGGTTCAGCCGGGTCACCGGCGCCCCGCTCCCGCCGTCGACGACCCTGGACGCGCTCGGCGTGCCGGACGGCGAGCTGCTGCGGCTGGGCCCGCACGTCCCGGCACCGGCGGCGCCGGTGGTCGACGACCCGGTCGAGGCCGTCGCCGCCCGCGCCGGATCCGGCGGCGCGGCGGGGCCGCGGGTGCGGGCCGCCGCGGCGCTGGCGGCGTCCGTGCTGGCTGCGACCCTGCTGTGCCTCGCGGCGCGGGATGCCGAGGGGACATCGGTGCTGCTGGCGCTCCTGCCGGCGGTCGGTGCGGTGGTGGCGTGCCTGGCGGCCGCATCGGCCGCCGCCAGGGTCGCCGACGCGCGGGCACGGCGGGCCGCCTCCGGCACGGACCCGGCCGGGCGGCCGGTGGAACGCGACGGCGGTCCGCCCCCCGGTGCCGGCGCCGTGCGGGGCCGCAACGGGCACGACCCCGCCCTCGCGCACGGTGCGGCCTCCGCCGGCCTGCCCGGACCCGCGGGCGACGACGGTGCGGGCGAACGCGCCGGATTCGCCGCCGCAGCAGCCGCGACGTGCGCGGTGCCGTTCGCCGCGGCAGCAGGCTGGATCGCGGTGCCCGGCCCGCCCGGCGCCGGGCAGCTCCTGGTCGCGGCCGCCGCCGTGGGCACGGTCGCGGCGGTCGGGCAGGTCCTCGTCCGGGTGGTGGCTCCGGTGCTGGTCGGGGCGGTGGCGACGGCGGCGGCGCTGGCCGGGCTCGCGGTGGTGCGCCTGTGGTTCGAGGTGGGGCCCGCCGCGCTCGCCGCGGGTGCGGCCGCGCTCGCGCTGGCCGCGGGCCCCGCGCTGCCACGGGCCGCGCTGCGGCTCGCCGGCCTGCCCCGGCCCACCGTGGCGACGGATGCCGCGGAGCTCGTCACCGAGGACCGCCTGGACCGGCTGTCCGCCCCCGAGCTCGCCGATCGCACCGATCTCGCCCGGGGCTTCCTCGCCGGTCTCGCCGGTGCGTGCGCGGCGGTGGCCGCCGGGGCCGCCGTCCCGATCGCGGCCGCGCCCGGCTGGTCCGGGCCCGTCACGGCGCTGGTCGTCCTGGCGGTCGTGGGCCTGCGGGTTCGCGGGTTCGCCGACGTCGTGTCGGCCCGGGCGTGCCTCGTCGCCGCGCTCGCGGGGGCCGTGGGCGTCGCGACCGTCCTCGCCGTCGACGGCGGGACGGTGGTCCGGCTGCTCGTCGCCGCCGTCCTCACCACCGCGGCGACGGCTGCGGTCGTCCTGACCGGCCGGGAGGAGCCGGTCGGGGGTCCTGGGATGCGCCGGGCCGTCGACCTCCTGGAGAGCACGCTCCTCGCCGCGTCCGTGCCACTGGCGCTGGCGGTGATGGACGTCTACGCGCTGGTCCGGGCGCTGTGACGGCCCGCAGGGCCCGCCGGAGGGCCGCGGTCACGGACACCGTGGTCCGCGCCCGGTGACCCCCCGCCGCAGGCGCTGGCCCGCCGCGCTCGCGGCGGCGGGGACGCTCCTGACCTGCCCCGCCGTGCCCCTGGGGGTACAGCCGGGGCCGCCGCACACGGCGTTCACGATCGCACACGCCGTCGTGGCGGGCGCCGGCTCCGCGGAACCGTCCGCGCCGCAGCCGGCCCCGTTCGCGGCAGCGAACCGCACGGCGCTGCCCGCCGGTTGCCGGCCCCCGCCGGCGGACGCCGTCGCCGCCACCACGGACGCAGCCCGACTGCTGCACCTCGACGCCGTGCACCGGCTCGCCACCGGTGCCGGCCAGACGATCGCGGTCGTCGACACCGGGGTGGCGCCGCATCCCCGGCTCGGCACCCGGCTGCGCGGGGCGGGCGACCTGATCGCCACCGCCCAGGGCAGGAGCGACGGCCGCGCCGACTGCGACGGTCACGGCACGGCCGTCGCCGGGCTCCTCGCCGCCGCGCCGGGCCGCGCTGACGACCTCGTCGGGATGGCCCCCGGAGCCCGGCTGATCACGATCCGCCAGACCGGCACCGGCGCGGACGGCCGTCCGGCGGGCGACGTCGACTCGCTCGCCCGCGCCGTCACGCTCGCCGTCGACGCCGGGGCGACCGTCGTCAACCTCTCCGAGGCCGCGTGCCTCACCGCCGAACGGGCCGAGCGGGACGGCGCCCACCTCCGCGCGGCGCTGCGGGCGGCGACGCGACGCGACGTCGTCGTGGTCGCCGCTGCGGGCAACCTCGGCGTCGGTGGCTGCACCGGCGGCGCCCCGGCCGGTGAGATCGCCCTCCCCGGCTGGTTCGCCGAGGACGTCCTGACCGTCGGCGCGAGCGGGCCCGACGGCGCGCCCGCGGCGTTCACCGTGCCCGGTCCGTGGGTCGACGTCGCCGCTCCCGGTACCGGCCTGCGCTCACTCGCCGCGGGCGGTGGGCTGCGCGGCGGCCTGGACGGCACGAGCTTCGCCACACCCTGGGTCGCCGGGCTCGTCGCCCTCGTGCGGGAGCGGTTCCCCGAGCTGACGGCCGCCGAGGTCGTCGACCGGGTCCTCGCCACCGCGCGGCGTCCCGCCGGTGGTCGCGACCCGCTGGTCGGTCACGGCGTCGTCGACCCGCTCGCCGCGCTGACGGCCGTCCCCGCCCGCCTGCGGCCCGACGCACCGGCGGGCCCGCGCTCCGCCGTGCTCGCCGGGACGGAGCCGGTGGGCGCTCCCGCCGAGCCGGATCCGCCCGTGGAGCTGCTCGCCGTCGCCGCTCTGGCCGCAGCCGCGTGCTCCGGGGTCGCGGCGCTGCGCCGGCGTCCCGACCGTTCCTGAGCGCGCGCCTCACCGCCTGCCGCGGAGCCCCGTCGGCCCGGGATCGCCGTCACGCACGGACGGAGCGTCAGCCCCCCGCCGGAACGGGTACGTCGACCAGCGCTCCGGCCTGCCGCACGTCCAGCCGCGGCCCGGCCGGCAGCAGGTCCAGCGCCTCCCGCGGCGCCGGGGACGCGGCGTCGATCCCGAGCGCCCGGGCGGTGTCGGCGTCGGCAAGGCCGTGGACGACCCCGGTCTCGGACACGAGCGCGAGCCCGCCCGAGTCCAGCGGGCCGGCCGCCGCCACCGACCGCACGGGCCCGCCACCACCGCCGAGGACGACGGCGTCGAGCAACGGCCCGGCGCCGTCCGCCTGAGCCAGGTCGACCGTCCGGGCCTCCGGCGGTGCGGGGACGGCCCTGCCGAGCAGCACCCGGCCCTGCGGGCGCTCCTCCCCCGACCACGTCCAGCAGGCGACGGGCGCCGCGACGAGATCGGCCAGCCGGGGTGCCGCGTCGGGCCAGCCGCGGACGTCGAGCCGTTCCACGACCGGGACCCCCGCCACCGCGACGGCGTCCACCTCCCGCGGTGCCCGCCCGGCCAGCAACGCCGCGAGCGCGGGCGAGACCGGCTGCAGCCCGTCGGGGAGCACGACGAACGCACGCGGTGCGCCCCCGGCGGCGCGGACGGCGACGACGTCCCCGACGGTGCGCCCGGCGGGACCGGGCCGCCCCGCGCCGGGGATCGCGGGCCTGCTCAGGCGCACGCCGACCGGCAGCGCCGAGAGCAGCGCCGCGGAGGCAGGCCGCGCGACCGCGCCCGTGAGGCCGAGCGTCGCGAGCACCAGGCCGTCGCGCACGTCGATCTCGTGCCGGACGCCGCCCGCGACCAGCCAGACCGCACGGTCCGGCCCGCGGAGCAGCACGCCCTCGCCTGCGGGTTCGGCGAGCGGCGGCGCACCGGCCACGACGGTGGTGCCGGTCAGCCGCACACGCCCGCCGGTTCCGGCCTCGACCTCGTCGCACACCGCCCACCGCGACGGGAGGGGAGCGGCGTCGAGCCGCACGGACTCGGCCCCGGCCACCCCGGCGGCCGCGGTGCGGGGTGCGGCGGCCAGCGCCTCGTCCGGCACCACGACGGGGACGGCCGTGGCGGCCTCCCCGCCGGCCGAGCCCCCGCGCTGCAACGCCCCGAGCACCAGGCGTGCGGCGACGAGGTTGGCGACCGGCACGAGCCGGTCCGGACCGCGCGCCACCACGTACATCGCGCCCGACTCCCGTCCGACGACGACGGCCTGCCTGCTCCAGTCCGGGCGCGGCGCGACGAGGGCGACGGCCGCGGAGACCGCGACGGCGAGGGCCGCGAGGAGGATCCCGCCCGCCGCGGCACGCCGTTGGGTGCGCAGCGGCTCGTGCAGCGGCACGGCGTCGCCGCGGACCAGCGCCGACTCCAGGCGCCGCAGGCCGAAGCGGTGGGCGTCCACCTGGTCGCGGGTGGCGGGGGCCCGCAGGCCACGAACGGGTCCGGTCACGCGGCGACGTTAACGGCCGTGATCACCTTCGCGGGGCGGTTTGGCGCAGCTCGCCCCGGACGCGGCGGGTGACGGCGGCGCGAGCGGCGAGCTCGTCGACGGGCGGGTAGTCGACGCCGACGAGCGTGAGCCCCTTCGCCGGGGCGACGGGCACCTCGCTCGCGCGGGCCGTGCGGGCGAGCAGGGCGGCGGGCCAGCCGTCCGGGCGGCGGCCGCGGCCGACGTCGAGGAGCGCCCCGACGAGGCTGCGCACCATCGAGTGGCAGAACGCGTCGGCACCGAGCTCGGCGACGAGCAGCTCACCCGCCTGCGTCCAGTCGAAGCGCTGCAGCTCGCGGACCGTGGTGGCGCCCTCGCGGTGGCGGCAGAAGGCGGCGAAGTCGTGCTCGCCGAGCAGCTCCCGCGACGCCGCCTGCATGCGTGCGACGTCCACCGTGTCGATCGTGTACGGCCAGGCGACGGTGTCGCGGGCCCGCAGCGGATCGGCGCCCGACGGCCCGGTGGCGAGCCGGTACCGGTAACGGCGGCGCAGCGCGCTGAACCGGGCGTCGAACGCGTCCGGCACGACGGCGACCGCACGCACCCGGACGTCCTCGGGGAGGAGCCGGGCGAGCCTGCGCACCAGCCACTCCCCGGCCTCGGACCCCGCAGCATCCACGGACCCCACACCTCCCACGCAACGAGCGGCGCGTTCGTCCAACTGAGTTGGACGAACGCGCCGCTCGTTGGCGGGCCCTGGCGACCCGAGGCCGCCCCACACCGCGACCGGCACATCGAGATGGGCCACCTGACCGCTCGCGTGCACCCCCGCGTCCGTGCGCCCCGCGACCGTCACGGCCACCGGTGTGCGCAGCACCGTCGAGAGCGCCTCGGTGAGCACGCCCTGCACCGTGCGCCGCCCGGGCTGCGCGGCCCATCCGGAGAAGTCCGTGCCGTCGTAGGCGAGGTCCAGCCGCAGACGCACGAGCCCGCCGTCGGCGGCGACGGCGGGCTCGTGCGGATCGTGCGCTGGGATCAGGACTCGTCCTCGGCGGAGTCTGCGGAATCGTTCTGCTGCCCCTTCGGCGCCGAGAACCCGGCGGCCTCCGCAGCCTCCGGCGAGGCGAACCACACCTCGGCGACGGTGCGGTCGTAGTGCGGGGATTCGGGCGTGTGGTAGAGCTTCGAGTCCTCGTTGCCCTTCACCGGGAAGCCCTCCGGGACCTCCGCCGGGTCCTCCAGCGGGGCGTGGCTGCCCTCGCCGTAGGGGGCGTCGGCCGTGGAGGCGCTCTCCTCGACCGCGACCGCGGTGGCGGCGTCGGTGGCGGCGTCGGCGGCGTCCGTGGCGGGCTCGGTGGACTCCGACGCGGTCTCGACGGCGGGCTCCGTCGTGGCGGCGGTGTCCTCCGCCGCCGGCGCGGACTCCGCTGCCGGAGCCGCGGCGGCGGACGACTGCGACGCGGCGACCCTGCGGGCGCGCTCCGCCTCGCTCGTCACGGTCTTCTGCGACACCAGCTCGATCACGGCCATGGGGGCGTTGTCGCCCTTGCGCGGCAGCGTCTTGGTGATGCGGGTGTAGCCGCCGTTGCGGTCGGCGAAGAACGGCCCGATCTCGACGACCAGCTTGTGCACGATCGACTTGTCGCGGATCACCTTCATGATCTCGCGCCGGTTGTGCAGGTCGCCCTTCTTGGCCTTGGTGATCAGGCGCTCGGCGTACGGACGCAGGCGCCGGGCCTTGGCCTCGGTCGTCGTGATCCGTCCGTGCTCGAACAGCGCCGTCGCCAGGTTGGCCAGGATCAGCCGCTGGTGCGCGGGCGAGCCGCCGAGGCGGGGCCCCTTGGTGGGCTGAGGCATCGCTACAACTGCTCCGTTTCTGCGTAGTCCTGGCCGTCGTCCCCGAAGCGGTCGGGGTCGAAGCCGCCGTCGGTACCGAAGTCGACGGCCGCGGACGACGGGTCGAATCCGGGCGGGCTGTCCTTCAGCGCGAGGCCGAGGCCGACGAGCTTCATCTTGACCTCGTCGATCGACTTGGCGCCGAAGTTGCGGATGTCGAGCAGGTCGGCCTCGCTGCGGCCCACCAGCTCGCCCACGGTGTGGATGCCCTCGCGCTTGAGGCAGTTGTAGGAGCGGACGGTGAGGTCCAGCTCCTCGATCGGCATCGCGAAGGCGGCGATCGTGTCGGCCTCCTGCGGCGACGGGCCGATCTCGATGCCCTCCGCGTCGACGTTCAGCTCGCGGGCGAGGCCGAACAGCTCGACGAGCGTCTTGCCGGCCGAGGCCAGCGCGTCGCGCGGGGTGATCGAGGGCTTGGTCTCGACGTCCAGCACGAGCTTGTCGAAGTCCGTGCGCTGCTCGACACGCGTGGCCTCGACCTTGTAGGTGACCTTGAGCACCGGCGAGTAGATCGAGTCCACCGGGATGCGGCCGATCTCGGCGCCGGTGGCCTTGTTCTGCATGGCCGGGACGTAGCCACGGCCCCGCTCGACGACGAGCTCCACCTCGAGGCGGCCCTTGTCGTTGAGCGTGGCGATGTGCAGGTCCGGGTTGTGCACGGTGACGCCGGCTGGCGGCACGATGTCGCCCGCCGTGACCGGGCCGGGGCCCTGCTTGCGCAGGTACATCGTCACCGGCTCGTCCTCCTCGGAGCTCACGACGAGCTCCTTGAGGTTGAGGATGATGTCGGTGACGTCCTCCTTGACCCCCGGCACGGTGGTGAACTCGTGCAGCACGCCGTCGATGCGGATGCTGGTGACGGCCGCGCCCGGGATGGACGAGAGCAGGGTGCGGCGCAGGGAGTTGCCGAGGGTGTAGCCGAAGCCCGGCTCCAGCGGCTCGATGACGAACCGGGAACGGGTGTCGACGACCGGGTCCTCGGTCAGGGTGGGTCGCTGAGAGATCAGCATGGAACGTGACTCCTTCGGGTGCCGCGGCAACCACTATTTGATGCCGCAGTGAGCCCCCCGCCCCACTGCAGAGCGGGGGGACCGGGGTGCCGGAGCACTCCGGGAACTGCTCGCGAGCCCTCGCGACGGTTACTTCGAGTAGAGCTCGACGATCAGCTGCTCGGTGACCTGCGTGTCGATCTGCGCACGCTCGGGCAGCTGGTGGACCAGGATGCGCAGGTTCGACGGGACGACCTGCAGCCACGCCGGGATCGGCCGGTCGCCCAGCAGCTCCTTGGCGATGATGAACGGGTCGGTGGACAGCGACTTGGGCCGCACGTCGATGACGTCGTACTGCGACACGCGGTAGCTCGGGATGTCGACCTTCTGCCCGTTGACCAGGAAGTGCCCGTGGCTGACGAGCTGGCGGGCCATCCGCCGGGTGCGGGCCAGCCCCGCCCGGTAGACGACGTTGTCCAGGCGCGACTCGAGGATCTGCAGCAGGTTGTCGCCGGTCTTGCCCTGGCGCCGGTTGGCCTCCTCGTAGTAGCGGCGGAACTGCTTCTCCAGCACGCCGTACGCGAATCGGGCCTTCTGCTTCTCCTGCATCTGCAGGAGGTATTCGGTCTCCTTGATCCGGATCCGGCCGTGCTGGCCGGGCGGGTAGGGACGGCGCTCGAACGCCTGGTCGCCGCCGACGAGGTCGACCTTCAGCCGGCGGGACTTGCGGGTCATGGGTCCGGTGTAGCGAGCCATGTTCTCTACCCCCTCAGACCCGGCGCCGCTTGGGCGGGCGGCACCCGTTGTGCGGCTGCGGCGTGACGTCGGAGATCGTGCCGACCTCCAGGCCCGCGGCCTGCAGCGAGCGGATCGCCGTCTCGCGGCCGGAGCCCGGGCCCTTGACGAACACGTCGACCTTCTTCATGCCGTGCTCGGCGGCCTTGCGGGCGCAGCTCTCGGCGCACATCTGCGCGGCGTAGGGCGTGGACTTGCGGGAACCCTTGAAGCCCACCTGCCCGGCCGACGCCCACGCGATCACCGCACCGGTCGGGTCCGTGATGGACACGATGGTGTTGTTGAAGGTGCTCTTGATGTGCGCGTGGCCGTGCGCGACGTTCTTCTTCTCCTTGCGGCGGACCTTCTTCGGCCCGGCCTGCTGACGGCTGCGGGGCGGCATTACTTCTTACCTGCCTTCTTCTTGCCGGCGACGGTCTTCTTCGGACCCTTGCGGCTGCGGGCGTTGGTCTTGGTCCGCTGGCCGCGCACCGGCAGGCCCCGGCGGTGCCGGATCCCCTGGTAGCAGCCGATCTCGATCTTGCGGCGGATGTCGGCCTGCACCTCGCGGCGCAGGTCGCCCTCGACCTGGAGGTTGGCCTCGATGTACTCGCGCAGGGCGGCGAGCTGGTCCTCGGTCAGGTCCTTCGAGCGCATGTCCCGGTCGATGCCGGTGGCCTTCAGGATCTCCAGGGAGCGGGTGCGTCCGACCCCGTAGATGTAGGTGAGCGCGATCTCCATCCGCTTGTCGCGGGGGAGGTCGACGCCGACGAGTCGTGCCATGTAGGCGTGTTCTCCTGTCGTGTCCTCACCAGGTCTGGCCGACGCCCGCCCCGGGGTGACTCGTTCCCGGGCTCCGGCCTGGCTCCGGAGGTGACCCGCGCCCGTGTGGCGCGGGAGGTGCGTCGGGGTCCTCGGTGTTGCTCTGGATGTTGCTCTGGTGGTGCTGCCGCTCTGCCCGCGGTCGTCACGTCCACGGGGAACGCGCGCCGCCGACGAGGTGCGGGTGATCAGCCCTGGCGCTGCTTGTGGCGCAGGTTCTCGCAGATCACCATGACCCGCCCGTGGCGGCGGATCACCTTGCACTTGTCGCAGATCGGCTTGACGCTCGGCTTGACCTTCACGTCCCTGTTCTCTCTTACTTGTAGCGGTAGACGATGCGGCCGCGGGTGAGGTCGTACGGCGACAGCTCCACCACGACCCGGTCCTCGGGGAGGATCCGGATGTAGTGCTGCCGCATCTTGCCGCTGATGTGCGCGAGGACCCGGTGTCCGTTCTCCAGTTCCACGCGGAACATCGCGTTGGGCAGGGGTTCGACGACCCGGCCCTCAACCTCGATCGCCCCGTCCTTCTTGGCCATGTCCTCCGCGTTCCTGCAGACGGTGTGCGTGCTTCTGTCGGTTCGACACGCCTGACAGACCTACGGCACTGTGGTGGACACAGCACTCCCCGGACCGCGAAGTGCTGGAGGGCACGACGGAACCGGCGCCATCGGGCGCGCGCGAAGTACCAGTGTACGTCGGTTGCACGGGCCCCCGCACATGGGGTGGGGCCCGCACCCGGGGTGGACCCGCGGCAGGTTCGGGGGGACGCCGGTGGCCGCGCGGGTGCGCGCACCATCGTGACGCGCGGCGGGGATCGCGACGCTGGGTGGGCCGCCTCCAGAGGCGGACCGAGCCTCCCGAGGAGCCCACAGCCATGACCCCCAGGCCGACCCGCACGACCCTCACCGGCCGCGGCCCCGCCGCGCCCACCGCCCGCCGCGTACCCGGCCTCACGCTCGCGCTCGCGGCGACGGCCGCCTTCGCCGCGTTCGGCCTCGCCGGCGGGCCCGCCGCGTCGACCGGCGGCCTGCACCTCGTGTCCGACGCCTCCGGTGTCACCGACTCCGGCGGCGAGAGCCCCGAGCAGGCCTGCGACGTCGCCGCGCTGGCGACGGCCCTGACCGAGGACCCGGAGCGGGCCGCCGCATGGGCGGGCGTGCGGGGGATCGCCCCCGAGGAGGCGGGCGGGTACCTCGTCACGCTGAGCCCGGTGGCTCTCGACGGCGACGCCGCGTTCACCCGCTTCACCTACGAGGACGGCGGCTACGCCCCGCACGAGGCCGACCTGCCCGCCGGTACCGAGGTGCTGGTGGACGGCGACGGCATCCCGGCGGCGACCTGCGACGTCGGCGATCCGCTCGCCGCGGCGTCCGACGACCCGGGTCCCGCACCGGTCGAATACGAGGGCTCCGGCGAGGCGCCGGCGCCGGACCCGGGCGAGTACCAGCCGGACCCTGGCCACGAGACCAGCCCCATGGGCGACCCGGGCCATGATCCGATGGGCGACCCGGGCCACGACCCGATGAGCGACCCCATGGGCGACCCGGGCCACGACCCGATGAGCGACCCGGGCACCGACACCCCTCCCGGCGACATGGGCCTGCCCGGCACCGACACCCCTCCCGGCGACATGAGCTAGCCCCGAGGCCGGTCGGTGACCCGGCGGTTCGGTCTCCGATCCGCCGGGTCACCGCCGACGGCGCGGCAGAATCCCGCCGCGGCGGTCGCGGATCCACCTCGCAGAGCCTGCACACCCCTCGCAGACGCCCCCGGCCCGCCTCGCAGAGCCTGCACACCCCTCGCAGACGCTGCAGCCTCTGCGACGCGCACTCAGTCTCTGCGAGGCGCACCAAGCCGCTGCGAGGCACCGCCCGCGACGCGCCCCGGACCCGCAGCGCCCCGACCCCGCGACGCGCCGTGACCCGCGACGCCCCGACCCGCCGAGCCACGCCGCACCCCGCAGGCCCGAACCGCCGGGATCGACACGCCCCCGGGAGCCGGCCCTCCCGGGCGGCAGAGCCCGGCAGAGCCCGGCCGTCAGCTCGGCTCGCCGATGTCCTCGTTCCACAGCGCGGGGTGCTCCCGCACGAAGTCCGTCATGAGCGCGACGCACCGCTCGTCGTCGAGCAGCGTGACGGCGACGCCGTGCTCGGCGAGCCAGTCGTGCCCACCGTGGAACGTGCGCGCCTCGCCGATGACGACCGCGCCGATGCCGAACTGGCGCACCAGCCCGGAGCAGTACCAGCAGGGTGACAGGGTCGTCACCATGATCGTGGTGCGGTAGTCGCGCTGGCGTCCGGCCGCGCGGAACGCGGACGTCTCGGCGTGCATGGACGGGTCCCCGTCCTGGACGCGGCGGTTGTGACCGCGCCCGAGCAGCGTGCCGTCGGCGCGGAACAGGGCGGCGCCGATCGGGATACCGCCGGCGGCGAGGCCGGCCCGGGCCTCGTCGAGGGCCACGTCGAGCAGCGGGGCGAGATCGCGCACGCGGCCACCCTAGGCCTCGACGAGGCCTGCGACGGCGGCGAACCCGCCGGAAACACGCTTGACCTGAACCCGCCTCGAGGTGGTCACATGTCGCGCGTGACCCGCCTCCCACGGGCGTTGCGCCCCTTCCGACATCGCGACTATCGGCTGCTCATCGGCTCGATGGCGCTGTCGCTGTTCGCGAGCGGGATGTGGATCGTCGCGGTGGTGTGGCAGGTCGTCGCGATGGGCGGGACGCCGTCGGAGCTGTCGGTGGTCGCCACGGCGACGAGCGTCGGGATGCTCGGCGCGATCCTGGTCGGCGGCGTGGCGGCGGACCGGTTGTCGCGGCGGGCGCTGCTCGTCGTGGTGGAGTGCGTCCGCGTGGTGACGGCGCTCGGGGCGGGCTGCCTTGCGCTCCTGGGCGAGCTGCAGATCTGGCAGCTCGCGGCGATCACCTTCCTGGTCGGGGCCGCCGAGGCGTTCTTCTTCCCCGCCTACACGGCGCTGCTGCCCACACTGCTGCCCCGGGACGAGCTGCTCGCCGCGAACGGTGTGGAGGGCGCGCTGCGGCCGGCGACACAGAACGCTCTGGGCCCCGCCGTCGCGGGTGCCGTCGTCGGCGCCTTCGTCCCGGGCGCGGCGCTCGCCGCGGCCGGCGGGTTCTACCTCGTCGCACTCGTGCTCGTCGCCCTGATCCGCACTCCGCCCGTGCCCGCTCCGGAGGTCGCCCGGTCGGTGCTGGGCGACCTGCGCGAGGGCTTCGCGTACATGTTCCGCACCGGCTGGCTGTTCGCGACGTTGGCGTTCGCATCGCTGTACGTGCTGGTGCTCATGGGACCGATCGAGGTGCTGCTGCCCTTCGCGGTGCGCGACCAGACGGGCGCAGGCGCCGGCGGGTACGCGCTCGTGCTGGGCGCGTTCGGCGTGGGCGGGGCGCTCGGGTCGCTCGCGGTGTCGTCGATGCAGCTCCCGCGCCGCTACCTCACGTGGATGATCCTGCTCTGGGCGGTGGGCATCACGCCCATCGCCGTCATCGGCTACACCGAACGGCTGTGGCTCATGGCGGTGGCCGCCTTCGTGGCCGGCGCGACGGGCGGCGCCGCGATCGTGATCTGGGGGACGCTGCTGCAGCGGCGCGTGCCACCGCACCTCATGGGTCGCGTGTCGAGCCTGGACTTCTTCGTGTCGCTGGCGCTGCTACCGGTGTCGATGGCCGCGGCGGGCCCGGTGGGCGAGGCGATCGGGCTGGGCCCGACGTTCGTGCTGGCCGGTGTGGTGCCCGTGTTCCTCGGCGTGGCCGCGATCCTCATCTGGCGGCTGCCCGCGGACGAGATCGCGCACCCGCTCGACACCGAGAGCGAGACCGGCGCCCCCGTCCGCACGGGGGCGGCGTGAGCCGTCAGCGCCGGTCGGGGCCCACGCCTGCGACGCGCCCGCCGATCCACCCGGCCAGCAGCACCGCGCCCCACGGCCCGGCCACCCAGATCCACCACGGGTAGATCCAGGAGGCGCTGGCGATGCAGGTGACGGCCCAGATGAGGAGGGTGACCGTGCTGACCGACGCCCACGAGGCGACGGCGGCCCGCTGGGCGGTGCGTCTGCGCTCCGCCTTTCCCGGCCGCGCAGGTTGCACGGCCTGCGGGCCGCGCTCGGCTGGCAGGTCCGCGGTGACGCGGGCGAGCTCCCCGGCCGTGCGCGCGGCGTACGCCGCCTGCAGGCGCGCGTCGTACTCGGCGAGGTCGAGCCGCCCCTCCGCCTGTGCCCGGCCGAGCCGGCCGGCCACGGCCTCACGGTCGCTGTCCCCGATACGAACGTCCTCGGGACGGACCGGCTGGTTCATCGCGCACCTTCCCCCTGGTCGCCTGCACCCACCTTCCACCTTCCACTTCGACATGTCAAGATAGACAGGTGACGACCGCGACCGACGCCCTCAACCCGACCGCCGCGTCCCTCCTGGGGCTGCTGCACGGCGGTCCGATGACGGGCTGGGAGCTGGTGTCGACCGCGGAGACGGCGATCGGCCCGTTCTGGTCGCTCACCCGCAGCCAGGTCTACCGCGAGCTCTCCGCGATGACCGCCGCCGGGCTGCTGGAGGCGGGCCCGCGCGGGCGGCGCGACGCCCGCCCATACACGCTGACCGCGCACGGGCGCGCGGCGTTCGCCGCGTGGCTGGAGCGCGGTCCGGGCGCGGAGACGATCCGGTTCCCGCTGCTGCTCACCGTGCTCTTCGGCCGCCACCTCCCGCCGGAGCGCCTCGCGGAGGTCCTGGCCGGGCAGCGGGCTGCGCACGCCGAGCGGCTCGCGGGGTACGACGCTGCGGATCCCGGCGCGGACCCGTACGCGCGCGCGGTGCTCGACTTCGGCCGCCGCTACGAGCGCGCGGTGCTGGAGTGGTTCGACGGACTGCCCGGAGCGCTCACACTCCGATAGCCGGCATCGGCCCCGGCATCGGCACGGTCGGCCGGCCCGACCCCGTCGGACGCCCCCGGCTCGCGGACCGGCTCCTGCCCGCCCGCCGCCTGGGCACCGGACCCACCACCCGTCTCCCCCGGTGTGGCACGTTCGAGGAAGCGGAGCAGCTCGACGGGGAACGGAAGCACGAGCGTGGAGTTGCGCTCCGCCGCCACCTCGACGACGGTCTGCAGCAGGCGCAGCTGCAGCGCCGCAGGCTGCTCGGCCATGGCCCGGGCGGCGCGGGCGAGGGTCTGGGAAGCCTGCAGCTCGCCGTCAGCGGTGATCACCCGGGACCGCCGCTCGCGCTCCGCCTCGGCCTGCCGCGACATGGACCGCTTCATCGACTCGGGCAGCGCGACGTCCTTGATCTCGACGCGGTCGATCTGGACGCCCCATTCCAGCGCCGGGTTGTCGATCATCAGCTCCAGTCCCTGGTTGAGCCGTTCCCGGTTGGACAGCAGGTCGTCCAACTCGCTCTTGCCGATGATCGAGCGCAGCGACGCCTGCGCGACCTGCCCGATGGCCGACTCGTAGTTCTGCACGTCGATGACGGCCTTCACCGGGTCGATGACGCGGTAGTAGACGACCGCGTCGACGCGGACGGTGACGTTGTCGCGCGTGATCCCCTCCTGGGCGGGCACCGGCATCGTGACGATCTGCATGTTGACCTTGTAGAGCCGGTCCGCGATCGGCGCGAGCACGGCGAGCCCCGGCCCCAGGGCGTGCGGCCGGACCCGGCCGAAGCGCAGGACCACCCCACGTTCGTACTGACGCACCACGCGGACGCTGGTGCCGAGGAGGAGCAGGACCGCCGCCAGCACCCCGATCACCGCGATCGCCACGATTGTGATCATCTCGCTCCCTCCGCCACGGGGAGGACCGTCGCACCGAGGATGAAATATCGTAACACGATATGAAAGTGCGGGCACGGAAAGGCGGGCCGATGTGGTGTCATGACGCGGTGACGCAGGACGGTCGAGCAGACCAGGCCCCGCTGACCAAGCAGGACTTCGAAGCCCTGGCCCGGTTCCGCTTCGCGATCCGTCGCTACCTGCGCTTCAGCGAGGAGACGGTGCGCCGCCACGGCGTCACGCCGCAGCAGTACCAGCTCCTGCTCGCCCTCAAGGGCTTCCCCGAGCGGGAGTGGGCGACGGTGCGCGAGCTGGCCGAGCGGCTGCAGCTGCGCCACCACAGCGTCGTGGAGCTCGTCAACCGGGCGCAGACCCAGGGACTCGTCGACCGCGCGGACCATCCCGAGGACGCGCGCGCCGTCCGCATCGTCCCCACCGCGCGCGGCGAGCGCGTCCTGACCGCACTGGCGGCGCTGCACCGCGACGAGCTGCGCCGGATGAACTCGGCCCTCGCACTGCCCGCCTGGCACGGCCCCGAGTGAGCGACGACGTTATCTCCAACGCACATTGGTTCTAGAGTGATGGCGTGAACCCCGAACGCGCAGCGCAACTCGATGCCATCGCTGCGCTCGCCGAACCGACCCGCCGCCGTCTCTACGACCACGTCGTGCGGCAGCACGAGGCGGTGAGCCGCGACGAGGCCGCCGGCGCACTGGGGCTGGCGCGGACCACCGCGGCGTTCCACCTGGACCGGCTCGTCGACGAGGGCCTGCTCGGCGTCGAGTTCGGGCGGCGTACGGGCCGGTCGGGCCCGGGTGCTGGCCGGCCGAGCAAGCTCTACCGGCGGTCCGGCTGCCAGGTGGCGGTGTCCGTGCCCGAGCGCCGCTACGAGCTCGCCGCCCGGCTGCTCGCGGACGCGGTCGTCGAGGCCGAGCGCTCCGGGTCGTCTCCGCGCGCCGTTCTGGACGAGCGGGCCTATCGCGGCGGTCGCGAGCTCGGCGCGGCCGGCACCGAGCTCATCACGACGCTGGAGGAGAGCGGCTTCGCCCCCGTCGTCGAGGACGGCGACATCATGCTGACCAACTGCCCGTTCCACGCCCTCGCCCACGCGCACACCGAGCTCGTCTGCGGGATGAACCTGCAGCTGCTCGCCGGCCTCCTGGACGCGCTCGCGCCCACCGGCCTCACCGCCCGGCCGGCGCCGAACCCCGACCGGTGCTGCGTACTGCTCTCTAAAAACAATTCTGATTGACAATATGCCGCCGCAGGGGATCTACTCCTAGCCATCGTCGGTTCCCGAAGGAGGCCCCGATGGCGCCCGACCCGGCCGCCGCCCTTCCGGCGGCGCGTCCCGCCCCTCACCGGCTCGCGCCGGGGTCCCGCTCGTGATCCGGCCCGCACGGCAGGTCGACTCCCCGCTGCGGTTGCGCATCGTCCGCGACCGCACCGGCATCGACGTCGCAGCGGCCCGTGAGGCGGTCGCCGACCTGCTCCGCGCGCTGGGCCGGGACCCGGAGTCGCCGCACCTGGCCGACACCCCGCGCCGCGTCGTGGACTCCTACCTCGAGCTGCTCACCGCCCGGCAGTTCGACCTGACCACCTTCCCCAACGACGAGGGCTACGACGAGCTCGTCCTGGCCACCCACCTGCCCGTCCAGTCGCTGTGCGAGCACCACCTGCTGCCGTTCTCCGGCGTCGCGCACATCGGCTATCTGCCGGGCGAGCGGATCCTGGGGCTCTCCAAGCTCGCCCGGGTGCTCGAGCTGTTCGCCCGCGACCTGCAGGTCCAGGAACGCCTCACCCGCCAGGTCGCGGACTGGCTCGACGAGCACCTCGCCCCGCGCGGCGTCGGCGTCGTGATCGAGGCCGAGCACCACTGCATGTCGATGCGCGGGGTCCGCGCCACCGGCGCCCGCACCATCACCTCGGCGCTGCTCGGGCAGCTGCGCGACGATCCCCGCTCCCGTCAGGAGTTCCTCACCCTGACCGGCACCCGATCCCACCCGTAGGTCCGCGAGGAGGTCCGCCCCGTCGTAGGGTCCGGTACCCGGTCGGAGGAGGAGGAGAGAGATGGACGACCCGCGCGTCCTGCTCGACGGCCTGGCCTACGTCGAGTCGCCCCGCTGGCACGACGGCCGGCTCTGGTTCGCCCACTGGGGCGCGGGCGAGATCATCGCCGTCGACCTCGACGGGCGCAGCGAGGTGGTCGCCGAGGGCCCGCCCGGGCTGGGCTGGTCGGTGGACCACCTGCCCGACGGGCGGCTGCTCGTCAGCGGCGAGCGCCTCGTCGTGCACGAACCGGACGGCACGGTCCGCCCGTACGGCGACCTGCACACGGTCGCCGACCACGGCTGGAACGAGATCGCCGTGGCCGCGGACGGCAGCGTCTACGTCAACGGCTTCGGGTTCGACTTCCTCGGCGGGGCCGCCCCCGAGCCCGGCGTGATCGCCCTGGTCACCCCGGACGAGCGCGCCCGGATCGTCGCGCGCGACGTGCACTTCCCCAACGGGATGGTCCTCACCCCGGACGGGCGCACGATGGTCGTGGCCGAGTCCTTCGCCGGGTGCCTCACCGCGTTCGACATCGAGGCGGACGGCGGCCTCGCCCACCGGCGGGTGTGGGCGGACGGCCTCGCCCCGGACGGCATCAGCCTGGACGCCGAGGGCGCGATCTGGACGGGCGCCGCGGGCGGCTTCGATCCGGACGGTGTGCCCGTCGACAACGCGGCGATCCGGGTGCGCGAAGGCGGCACGGTGCTGGACCGCGTCCCGGTGGAGGACAGCTGCTTCGCCACCGCCCTCGGCGGGCCGGACGGCCGGGCGCTCTTCCTGCTCACCGCGGTGTGGCGCGGGATCGAGCAGGTGGACGCGGTGCTGGCCGAACGGACCGGCCGGGTCCTCGTCGCCGAGGCGCCGGTTCCCGCCGCCTGACCCGCGAGTTCCGCAATCCATCAGCCCGAGTTGGGCAATCCATCAGGCCGAGTTCCGCATCCCGACAGCCCCCGTCGCCGGACGCGGCCGGACCGCCTCGGGAGCGGTCCGGCCGGCTGCTGCCACGGTCCGGGTCCTAGAGGGCCTTGAGCTCCTCGGTGACCTCCCCGACCGACTTCTTCGCGTCCCCGAACAGCATCGCGGTGTTGTCGGCGTAGAACAGCGGGTTGTCGATCCCGGCGAACCCGGAGTTCATCGACCGCTTCAGCACGATCACCGAGCGGGACTCGTCCACGTTGAGGATCGGCATCCCGTAGATCGGGCTGCTGGAGTCCTTGCGCGCCGCCGGGTTCGTGACGTCGTTCGCCCCGATCACCAGCGTGACGTCGGTGCGGGCGAACTCGCCGTTGATGTCGTCCATCTCCTTGAGTTGCTCGTAGGGCACGTCGGCCTCGGCCAGCAGCACGTTCATGTGGCCGGGCATGCGCCCGGCCACCGGGTGGATGGCGTACTTGACCTCCACCCCCTTGGCCTCCAGCAGCTTCGCCATGTCCTTCACCGCGTGCTGGGCCTGCGCGACCGCCATGCCGTACCCGGGCACGACGATCACCTGCGACGCGTAGGCCATCTGGATCGCCGCGTCCGACGCGCTCGTCGACTTGACGGTGCGCTCCACGCCGTCGTCCGACGCGACGAGCCCGCCACCACCGAAACCGCCCGCGACGATCGCGGGGATCGTGCGGTTCATCGCCACGGCCATCTGGTTGGTGAGGATGGAACCCGAGGCGCCGACGATCATGCCCGCGACGATCATCGCGGTGTTGTCGAGGGCGAGACCGGCCGCAGCCGCCGACAGGCCCGTGAGAGCGTTGAGCAGCGAGATCACGACAGGCATGTCCGCGCCGCCGATCGGCAGCACCACCAGCACGCCGAGCAGGGCCGCCAGCAGGAGCAGCGCGATGATCCACAGCTCCGCGCCGCTGCGGTAGGAGAGGACCGCAGACACCACGGCCGCCACCAGGAGCAGGGCGTTGACCCCCTGCTGCGCCCTGCCCAACCCGATCGGGCGCCCTGGCAGGAGCTCCTGGAGCTTGCCGAACGCGATCAGCGAGCCCCAGAACGACACCGAGCCGACGATCGCGGCGAACAGCGACGCGATGACGACGTAGAGCGCCTCCTCGGCGAACCCGTCCGTGGAGCGGAACTCCGACCACGCGATCAACGCGACCGCGCCACCGCCGACGCCGTTGAACAGCGCCACCATCTGCGGCATCGCCGTCATCTTCACCTGTCGCGCCGACGGCACGCCCAGCAGCGTCCCGACGACGAGGCCGACGATGATCAGCAACCAGTTGTGCGTGACGAGCAGCAGCGTCGCCAGCACCGCGATCGTCATACCGACCGCGGCGATCTTGTTGCCGCGCACGGCCGTCTTCGGGCCGGTCAGCCCCATCAGGCCGTAGATGAACAGCGAGAACGCGACGATGTAGAGGATCGGGACCAGGACGTCCATCAGGACTCGCCACCCTTCCCCGCGCCGCGGGCGGGCCCGCCCTTGAACATCCCCAGCATCCGGTCGGTGACCAGGAAGCCGCCGACGACGTTGATCATGCCGAACGCGATCGCGACCACCAGGATGATCGCGTCGGCCACGCCCGGGTTCTCCAGCTCCCCCAGGACGATGATGCCGCCGAGCAGCACGATGCCGTGGATGGCGTTGGTTCCCGACATCAGCGGCGTGTGCAGGGTGTTCGGCACCTTCGAGATCACGGCGAACCCGACGAACCCGGCCAGCACCAGGATCGCGATGTTCGACAGCAGCTCCGAGGAGTCCCCCGCCTCCGCCGCAGCGGCAAGCAGCATGTGATCCATCAGCCTTCCCCTCGGGTCACGCAGGACTTCGCCAGCACCTCGTCGTCCCAGTCCGGTGCGACGGCGCCGTTCTCGTCGAGCATCAGCTCCAGCAGCGCCGACACGTTGCGCGCGTACAGCTCGCTCGCATGCTCGGGCATCGTCGCGGGCAGGTTCAGCGGCGAGGCGATCGTCACGTCGTGGCGCACGATCGTCTCGCCCGGCACGGTGAGCTCGCAGTTGCCGCCGCTCTCCCCCGCCATGTCGACGACGACGCTGCCGGGCTTCATGCCCTCGACCGCGGCCGCCGTGACCAGGGTCGGGGCCTTGCGGCCGGGCACGTTCGCCGTCGTGATGACGATGTCGAACCCGGTGATCGCGTCCTCCAGGCGCTTCTGCTGCTCGGCCCGCTCGGACTCCGTCAGCTCGCGCGCGTACCCGCCCTCGCCCGCCGCCTCGATCCCCAGGTCCAGCCACTGCGCGCCCAGCGAGCGCACCTGGTCGGCCACCTCGGGACGCACGTCGTAGCCGGTGGTGCGGGCGCCGAGCCGCTTCGCCGTCGCGAGCGCCTGCAGGCCCGCGACGCCCACGCCGAGCACCAGCGCCGTCGCCGGCTTCACGGTGCCCGCCGCCGTGGTCAGCATCGGGAAGAACCGGGTCGAGCGCTCGGCGGCGAGCAGCACGGCCTTGTAGCCCGCGACGTTGGCCTGCGAGGACAGCGCGTCCATCGACTGCGCACGCGAGATGCGCGGGATCGCCTCCATCGCGAACGCGACGATCCCGGCGTCCGTGAGCGCCGCGACCGTCTCCGGCGACGTCAGCGGGGCCAGGAACCCGATGTAGGCCGTGCCCTGCTTCAGGTTCGCGATCTCCTCGGCGGTGGGCGGGGCCACCTTCACCACCACGCCCGCCGACCACGGGTCGCCGATCGTCGCGCCGGCCTGCTCGTACAGGGCGTCGGGCATCAACGCGCCCTCGCCCGCGCCGGGCTCCACGACGACGGCGACGCCCCGCGACCGGAGGCGTTCCACCACCTTGGGCACCAGCGCCACGCGGCGTTCGCCCGCACCCGATTCCCGGGGCACGCCGACGACAGTTGGATCAGCGGTCATGGCAGGAACCTAGTGCAGGAAGTCCCGGAACGTACCGTGCAGGTGGCCCAGCACTCCTGGCCGTTACGGCAGGGTGAGGACCCGCGGACCGTCCTCGGTGACGGCGACGGTGTGCTCCCAGTGGACGGCCCGGCTGCCGTCGACCGTCACGACCGTCCAGCCGTCCGCCAGCTCCAGCGCCTCGGGGTCGCCCGCCGTGAGCATCGGCTCGACGGCCAGGGCCATGCCGGGCCGCAGCCGCGGACCGCGTCCCGGGTCGCCGTGGTTGGGCAGGAACGGGTCCATGTGCATCGACGTGCCGATGCCGTGCCCGCCGTACTCCGCGACGATCCCGTACGTGACGCCGTCGCGGCGGCCGGCATCGATCGCCGCCGTCTGCACGGCGTGGGAGATGTCGGTGAGCCGCCCGCCCGCGAGGACGGCGGCGCTCCCCGCGTCCAGGGCTGCGCGGCAGGCGGCGGAGAGCGCACGGTCGGCCTCCGAGACCGTGCCCACTCCGATGGTGACCGCGGAGTCGCCGTGCCATCCGTCGACGATCGCCCCGCAGTCCACCGAGATCAGGTCGCCCTCGGCGAGGATCCGCTCCCGCGCCGGGATTCCGTGCACGATCTGCTCGTTCACCGATGCGCAGATGCTCGCCGGATAGCCGTGGTAGCCGAGGAACGACGGCACGCCGCCGCCGTCGCGGATCGTCTGCTCCGCCAGCTCGTCCAGCTCGCCGGTGCTCACGCCCGGCTTGGTCTGCTCGACGACGGCGGCGAGGGTGCGGGCCACGAGCGCGCCCGCGACGCGCATCGCCTCGATCTCGGCGGGAGCCTTCAGCTCGATGTCGCGCCCGCGCCACCGGGCGAAGACCCCTCGCGCACGTGAGATGACCCGCACCGCCTGCTACCGCCCCAATGCCGCCGTGACGCGCCCGGTGATCTCCTCGACCGTCCCGACGGCGTCGATGGTGAGCAGCTGGTCGCGGTAGTGCGCGAGCAGCGGCGCCGTCTCGTCGCGGTACACCTGCTGGCGGCGCCGGATGACCTCCTCGGTGTCGTCCGCGCGCCCCCGGCCGAGGAGGCGCTGCACCAGCAGCTCCTCCGGCACCTGGAGCTCGACGACGGCGTCGAGCGCCTCGCCCCGGCTCGCCAGCAGCTCGCCGAGCGCGACCGCCTGGGGGACGTTGCGGGGGAAGCCGTCGAGGATGAAGCCCTTGGCGGCGTCGCCGGAGTCCAGCCGGTCCCGGACCATGCCGACCGTCACCTCGTCCGGAACGAGCTCTCCCGCGTCCATGTAGCGCTTTGCCTCGACGCCCAGCGCCGTCTCCTGCTTGAGGTTGGCGCGGAAGAGATCACCCGTCGAGATGTGCGGGACCTCGAGCCGCTCGGCGAGCCGTTCCGCCTGAGTGCCCTTGCCCGCACCGGGCGGACCCACCAGAACCAGACGCACGCGACCGACCTCCTGTTGCCGAAGGGATACCGCGGCCCACACCGTCGCGGAGGGCCGGAACGACCGACGTTAGCGCAGGAATCCCTCGTAATTACGCTGCATGAGCTGGCTCTCGATCTGCTTGACCGTGTCAAGCCCCACACCGACCATGATCAGCACCGCGGTGCCGCCGAACGGGAAGTTCTGGTTGGCGCCCGAGCCGGTGATGCCGAGGAAGAAGTTCGGCAGCACCGCGACGATGCCCAGGTAGAGCGATCCGGGCAACGTGATGCGGGAAAGGACGTACTGCAGGTACTCGGCGGTGGGGCGCCCCGGGCGGATGCCCGGGATGAATCCGCCGAACTTCTTCATCTCGTCGGCCCGCTCCTCGGGGTTGAACGTGATGCCGACGTAGAAGTAGGTGAAGAAGATGATCAGTGCGATATACAACAGGATGTGCACGGGATTGGACTGATCGACCAGATAGGTCTGCACGAACTGCTGCATCCCGCCACCCGTCGCGCCGGCCAGCCGTGAGATCAGGTCCGGCAGGTAGAGCAGCGACGAACCGAAGATCACGGGGATGACGCCCGCCTGGTTGACCTTCAGCGGGAGGTAGGTGGAGGTGCCGCCGTACATCCGACGGCCGATCATCCGCTTCGCGTACTGCACCGGGATCCGGCGCTGGCCCTGCTCGACGAACACGACGCTCGCGATGATCGCGAGACCGAACACGCAGACGCCCGCGAAGACCAGCGGGCTGGAGTTCTGCAGGATGTTCGCACCCTCGGCCGGGATGCGGGCCGCGATCGACGCGAAGATCAGCAGCGACATGCCGTTGCCGATCCCGCGCTCGGTGACCTGCTCGCCCAGCCACATGATGACCGCCGTGCCCGCGGTCATCACGATGACGATGATCGACAGCGACCACACGCTGGAGTCCGGGATGATCGGCAGCGTGCAGTTGCCGAACAGCTGCCCGCGGTCGGCCAGCGCCACGATGCCCGTGGACTGCAGGACCGCCAGCGCGATGGTGAGGTAGCGGGTGTACTGGGTCAGCTTGCTCTGACCCGACTGCCCTTCCTTCTTCAGCTGCTCGAAGCGCGGGATGACGACCGTGAGCAGCTGGACGATGATGCTCGCCGTGATGTACGGCATGATCCCCAGCGCGAAGATCGACAGCTGCAGCAGCGCTCCGCCGGAGAACAGGTTGATCAGCGAGTAAACGCTGGAGTTCTCGCCACCCTCGACCTGGCGCAGGCACTCCTGCACGTTCGGGTAGGAGACCCCCGGCGACGGGATGGCTGCGCCGAGACGGTAGACGGCCACGATCCCGAGCGTGAAGAGGATCTTCTTCCGGAGATCCGGCGTGGCCAGGGCCGACCGGAAGGCGCTGAGCAAGTGGATCCTCCTGACATGGCGGCCGGAGCAGCCGGCCTGGGGCCGAACGGTCCCGACTCTAACGAGCCGCCCGACCGCGCCCGCCCACGGGGAGCGGGCGCGGCCGTCGACTACAGCTCGGTGGTGCTCCCGCCCGCGGCCGCGATCTTCTCGCGGGCGCTGCCGGAGAACTTGTGGGCCGAGACCGTGAGGGCCACGCCCTCGAGGTCACCGTCGCCCAGCACCTTCACCAGCTCGTTGCGGCGCACCGCGCCGGCCGCGGCGAGCTCCGCGGGGCCGACCTCGCCGCCGTCCGGGAACAGCCGCGCCAGGTCGCCGACGTTCACGACCTGGTACTCGGTGCGGAAGCGGTTGCGGAAGCCCTTGAGCTTGGGCAGCCGCATGTGCAGCGGCATCTGCCCGCCCTCGAAGGTGGCCGGGACCGTCTTGCGGGCCTTCGTGCCCTTGGTACCGCGACCGGCGGTCTTGCCGCCCTTGCCGCCCTCACCGCGACCCACGCGGGTCTTCTCGGTCTTTGCCCCGGGGGCCGGGCGCAGGTGGTGGATCTTGATGGGCGCCATCAGGAGGTCACCTCCTCGACCGCCACGAGGTGCCGGACGGTCCGGATCATGCCGCGGATCTGCGGGGTGTCGTCCCGCTCCACCGACTGGCGGATCTTGCGCAGTCCGAGCGCACGCAGCGTCTCGCGCTGGTTCAGCTTGCACCCGATGGAGCTGCGCTCCTGCGTGATCTTCAACTTGCCTGTCGATTCAGCCACGCCGATCACGCCCTCGACGCCGCCGCGGCGGCGGCCCGGGCCTGCAGCATCTTGGCAGGAGCCACGTCCTCCAGCGGCAGGCCGCGGCGGGCCGCGACCTCCTCCGGACGCTGCAGCTGCTTCAGCGCGGCCACCGTGGCGTGCACGATGTTGATCGCGTTGTCGCTGCCCAGCGACTTCGACAGGACGTCGTGGATGCCGGCGCACTCCAGCACGGCACGCACCGGGCCACCGGCGATGACGCCGGTACCGGGGCTCGCCGGGCGGAGCATGACCACGCCAGCGGCCGCCTCGCCCTGCACGCGGTGCACGATGGTGCCGCCGATGCGCGGGACGCGGAAGAAGTTCTTCTTCGCCTCCTCCACGCCCTTGGCGATCGCGGCCGGCACCTCCTTGGCCTTGCCGTAGCCGACGCCCACCAGGCCGTCGCCGTCACCGACGATCATCAGCGCGGTGAAGCTGAACCGCCGGCCGCCCTTGACGACCTTGGCGACACGGTTGATCGTCACCAGACGCTCGATGTACGGGGTCTTGTCCTGGGCCGCCCCGCCACGGCCCCCGTCGCGGCGGTCCCGGCGGTCGCGGTTGTCCCCGCTGCCGCCCCCGGGACCTCCGCCGTCACGCCGTGCACGTCCCGGCATCAGACGTTCCCTTCAGTGTGAATCGAGTGAATCGAGTGGATCGAGAGCAGTGTCGTCATCTAGAACTCCAGACCGCCCTCGCGGGCGGCGTCGGCCAGCGCAGCGACGCGGCCGTGGTACTCGTAGCCACCCCGGTCGAACACGACCTTCGTGACCCCGGCCTCGCGCGCCCGGGTGGCCAGCAGCCTGCCGACCTCCGCCGCGCGGGCCT
>NZ_JBFWVQ010000035.1:0-50923 GCF_050246655.1 Pseudonocardia sp. | reverse complement strand
TCGCAGGGACAGCACACGCCTCGCACGGGCTGCAGCCTCTGCGGGGTGCGTCCGGCCTCTGCGAAGTGCGTCCGGCCTCTGCGAAGTGTGTCCGGCCTCTGCGAGGTCGCGGTGCCCGGGCGGCTCGGCAGCCGCGAACGGCACGCAGTGACGGGCGGTCCTCGCAGGGACAGCACACGCCTCGCACGGGCTGCAGCCTCTGCGGGGTGCGTCCGGCCTCTGCGAAGTGCGTCCGGCCTCTGCGAAGTGTGTCCGGCCTCTGCGAGGTCGCGGTGCCCGGGCGGCTCGTCAGCCGCGAACGGCACGTACGGGAAATAGGTCTTCCCGTACGTGCCGTTCGCGCGGCCAGGGGTGGGGCTCGCGGGGGCTCGCGGGGGTGGGGCTCGTGAGGGGCGGGGGTCCGCGCCACATCGCCAGAGCTCCCGCCCCGCCAGAAGAGCGCGGGTGCCCGATCAGGCGTGCTGGAGGGCCCGCCCGACCGCGTCGGCCAGCCGGGCCGGCGTATCCGCGACGTCCGCGAAGGCGGTGGCCGGGCGCCCGCCGCCCGCGAGCTCGCGCGAGAGGCTGCGTGCGGCGATGGACAGCGCCGCGACCACGGGCTGGAGCGGGTGGCTGAGGTCGCGGGCGCTCAGCTCGATGGCGGCGACGATCTCGCCTCCGGGCCCGAAGACCGGCATCGCGACGCCGCACACGTCCGCCTCGAGCTCCCGGCGTGCCACGGCCACGCGGGTGAGCCGGGCGACGGCCAGCGCGCGCCGGAAGCGGTCCGGTGCGGTGACCGTGTACGGGGTGTACGGGCGCAGCCCCCGAAGGATCGTCAGCTCCACGGTGCTGGCCGGGGCGAACGCCAGCAGCGCCCGTCCCAGTGCGGTCGGGTGGGCGGGCAGCGTGGCCGCCGGATGGAAGGTGGTCACCGGGCGCAGCCCTGGCTGCTTCTCGATGTAGGAGACCTCCAGCTCCTGGAGCACGCCGACGCGCCCCCGGCAGCCGGTGGACTGCACGAGGTCCTCGAGGACGTGCGGGGCGCGGTCGGCGACCGTGGGCGGGTCCGCGTCGGAACCGCCGATCACCCGCAGCGGGAGTCCCGCCCGGTAGTTGCCGTTCTCGGTGCGCTCCAGCAGCCGCCAGGACGCCAGCTCGGAGGTCAGCCGGTGGGCCGTGGAGATGGGCAGCCCCGCGAGGCGGGCGATCTCGGTGAGGGTGTGCTCGCTGCCCTCGGTGAAGGTCATGAGGATCGCGGTGATCTTGCTCGTGACCGATCTGCCGGCCTCGGCGGAGTTCCCTGCCACGTCGAGGACACCTCCCTGTGTCGGCGCCGCCGCGTGCGGGATCGGTCGGATCACCGGCAGCCGCGATCGGTTCACGGAAAGCAAACCTCGCACTACGGCGAGGTGACCAGCGCGTGATCCGGAGGACACCATCCGGAACCCGGATCGTCGGATCTGTTCCTGGGGTTGCGGCCGGTGAAATCCTGGGGTCGCTCCCGGGGGCGAAGCTGCGGCGCGGGGAGCACCATCCCGGATGCGATGGAACTGGACTGGCTCGAGACCTTCCTCGCGGTCGTCGACCGCGGGGGCTTCACCGCTGCGTCGGAGCAGCTGCACCGCTCGCAGTCGCGGGTGAGCGCGCACATCGCGGCGCTGGAACGCGATCTGGGCGTGCGCCTGATCGACCGGACGCACCGCCCCGCCACGCTCACCCCGGCGGGCGAGGTGTTCGCCCGGCACGCGCGCGAGATCGTCAGCGGGGTCGGTACGGCGCGCTCCGCGGTGAGCGCCCTGCGCGGCCTGGACCAGGGCGCGGTCACGCTGCTCACCACCCCGTCCATCGGCACGACCGTGTTCCCCGACCTGCTCGCGACGATCGCCCCTGAACTGCCCCGCGTCCGCTTCGGCCTCGCCGAGCACGCCCGTCACGACGCCGACAGCCGCAGCCTCGGGGAGGGGGTGGCGCTCGCGCTGCTCCCGCGGCTGCCGCACCCGCTCCCGGCCGGGCTGCGCGAGCGCGTGCTGTGGCGGGAGCCGTTCCGTGCCCTCGTCCGTGCCGACGACCCGCTGGCCCGAGCGGACGGGCCGGTCACCTTCGATCGCGTGCTGTGCTCGCCGCTGCTGCTCTGCGGGACCTCCTCCGAGGGCGGGCCCGAGGTCGTGCGGCTGCTCGCCGAGCACGGCGCGGCGATCCGGCCCCGCGCGACCACCGACACCATCGGGACGCTGGTGGGGCTCGTGAAGGCCGGCCTGGGGATCGGCGTCGTCAACGCCGTCGCGGCCGGCAAGGCGGAGTCGGACGGCCTCACCGTGCTGGAGATCGACGACGCCCGGCTCGGCCGTGAGGTCGCGGCCTACTGGTACGACGTCCTGCTCGCCACCCGGGTCGGGCGCACGCTGCACGCGGCGGTCCTCGCCGCGATGCCCCCGGGGGCCCTGCCGGTCCGCTAGGGTCGAGGCGCTCTGCCCCACACGGGCGCCGTGGCCCGCGCCGCGGCGCACGCCGTCCCGAGAAGAGCGCGCAGTGGACCCCTTCGTCGGCCGTCGGCCCGAGCTGTCGCTCCTGCAGGAGCGCCTCGCCGACGTGCGGGCCGGACGGCCGCGGATCGTACAGATCCAGGGCCCGCCCGGGATCGGGAAGACCGCCCTCGTCGAGCGCTTCCTCGACGGCGCGGAGGGTGTCACCGTCGTGCGTGCCAGCGGCGAGGAGGGGGAGACGCTGCTCGCCTGCGGGGTGATCGACCAGCTCGCCCGGTCCGCGGGCGTGCGGGGCGACCCGCTGCGCGCGGCGACCCGTCCCGGGGACGCTGCCGATCCCGTCGCGGTCGGCACGCGCCTGCTCGAGCTGATCGGCGAGATGGAGACGGCGGGTCCGGTCGTCCTCGTGGTCGACGACCTGCAGTGGGCCGACCAGCTCTCCGTGCGTGCGCTGGTCTTCGCCCTCCGTCGGCTGATCGCCGACCAGGTCCTCGCCCTCCTCACGGTGCGCGAGGAGGACGTCGCGGCGCTGCCCGGGAGCCTGCGCAGGCTGCTCTCCGGCCGCCGTGGCGTCACCCTGCGGCTGGCGGGCCTCGACGAGCGCGACATCACCGACCTCGCCACCGTCCTCGGCATCGCGAGGTTCCCGGCCCAGGCCGCCCACCGGCTGCGCAGCCACACGCGGGGCAACCCGCTGCACGCCCGCGCGGTGCTCGAGGAGGTGCCGACCGAGGAGTGGGGCTGGACCGAGGGGCGCCCGCTGCCGTCCCCGCGCTCGTTCCGGCTGGTGGTGCGGGGGCGCTACGCGTCCTGCGGTGAGGGCGCCCGCCGCCTGGTCGACGCCGCCGCCGTGCTGGGCAGCCGCTCGTCGCTGCCGTTGGCGGCCGAGCTCGGCGAGGTCGCCGACCCGGTCGCGGCCGCGGACGAGGCGGTGGCGCGCAACCTCCTCGTCACCTCGGCGGCCCGGCACCCGTGGATGCTGTCGTTCCCGCACCCGCTGGTGCGCTCGGCCGTGTACGACGCGCTCGGCCCGGCGCGGCGCAGCGCCCTGCACACCCGGGCCGCCACGCTCGTCGAGGACGAGGCGACGGTGCTCGCGCACCGCGTCGCCGCGGCGCCCGCACCGGATGCGGACCTCTCCGCGGACCTGCTGTCCTTCGCCCGGCGCGCGGCGTCGCGCCAGGCGTGGCCGAGCGCGGCACGCCATCTCGTCGAGTCCGGACGGCTCTGTTCGGACCGCGAGGAGGGTCGGGACCGGCTGCTCGGCGCGCTCATGTGGATGATCCAGACCGGGGACGCCGCGAGCGCGGCGGCACATGCGGCCGAGGTCGTCGAGATGCCCGGCAGCGCGCGGCGCGACAGCGTCCTCGCGGGCCTCGCGATGGCGCGTGAGGACCCCGCCGCCGCGGAGGAGCTGCTCGACGGGGCCTGGAAGCGCTGCGACAGCGGGACGGCCCGCGAGGTGGTGGCGGCGATCGCGCTGCAGACCGCGATCCACCGCTACGGCCGCCTCGACGGCGCGGGCACCGTCGAGTGGTGCCGGCGTGCCCTGGAGCACGCCGCCGCGGGCACCGAGGTCCGCCGCACCGCGCAGACGTACCTGGCCCACGCGCTCGGCTACAGCGGGCATCGCGCTGAGGCGTTCGGTGCCATCGCGGGTGCCGATGGGGATCCGGACGACCCCGAGGTGGCCTGGTTGCAGCCGCGCTCGGCACGCGGCCACCTGCGCCTTGTCGAGGACGACCTCGACGGGGCGCGCAGCGACCTCGCCGCAGTCGCCACCACCGCGTACCGGCTGGGCGTGCTCAACACCGCGGCGTTCGCGTTCGCGACGCTGGCCCGCGCCGAGTACCTGGCCGGGGCCTGGGACGACGCGGTCGTGCACGCCGAGCGCGCCGTCGCGATCAACTCCGAGTCGGACTGGGGCTTCACGCGCGCGATGGCGTTGGGTATCGCCGCTCTCGTCCCGGCGGCGCGCGGTGAGTGGACGGTCGCCGAAGCCGCGATCGCCGAGTCGGCGACGCGGTACCCGGGCGACTACGAGCGGTCCGTGGTCGCGATCGCGATGAGCACGGCCCGGCTCGCCGAGGCCCGCGGTGATCCCGCCGCCGTGGTCGCCGCGCTGGAGCCGGTGCGCTCGTTCCCGGTCCGGGACGCGACGGACGAGCCGGGGTTCTGGGCCTGGCAGGACCTCTACGCCGAGGGCCTCGTCGGCGTCGGTCGCGCGCAGGAGGCGGACGCGCTGCTGCACCCGCACGAGGAGGCCGCGGCGGACCGGGGGCGGTTCTCGTCGATCGCGCGCATCGCGCGGGCCCGCGGCCGCGTCGAGGCGGCCTGCGGGCGCCCGGAGCGCGCGGACGAGGCGTTCGCGCTCGCGCTGGACGCGTCGGGCCGGGTGGGGCTGCCGCTGGAGCGGGCCAAGGTGCAGCTCGCCGCCGGCGAGTTCGCCCGCCGCAGCGGGCAGCGCCGCCGGGGTGCGGAGCTGCTCGCCGCGGCCCTGGAGGCCTTCGATGCCCTCGGCGCCGAGCCCTACGCGCGGCGGTGCCGCACGGAGATGGCCGCGTCGGGGCTGCACCCGGCGAAGCGCACCGGCCGCGACGGGACGGCCCTCACCTCCCAGGAGCTGGTCGTGGCGCGGCTCGCGGCCGTGGGGCGGACGAACCGGGAGATCGCCGCCGAGCTCGTGGTGAGCGTGAAGACGGTCGAGTTCCACCTGCGCAACGCCTACCAGAAGCTCGGGGTGAACCGGCGCCGCCAGCTCGCCGCGCGCCTCGCCGAGCCCGTGTCCTGACCGGCCCCCGGTTGCCTTCCCACTGCGTGGAAGGGGGTGGCCGGGCCGTTGCCCGGCCGGGGCGCGGGCGGCGAGCCTGCCCTGGTGCCACCCACACAGTTGCACCGCGACCTGGCAGGCGAGCTCTGGGACGCCGACCGCACCGCGGTGCCGATCCCGCCGCTGACCGATCGCCATCCCGACCTCGGCCTGGAGGACGCCTACGCGATCCAGACCGTCAACGTCGAGCGCCGGGTGGCCGACGGGCGACGGATCGTGGGCCGCAAGGTCGGCCTCACCTCGCGGCCGATGCAGCAGCTCCTCGGGGTGGACGAGCCGGACTTCGGCGTGCTCACCGAGGACATGATCGTCGAGGACGGCGACGAGGTCGACCTGGCGCGCCTGGTGCAGCCCCGCGTCGAGGCCGAGATGGCCTTCGTCCTCGGCCGTGACCTCGCCGGGCCCGGGGTCTCCACCGCCACCGCGCTCGCGGCGATCGCGGGCGTCCTGCCCGCCATCGAGATCGTGGACAGCCGCGTCGCGGACTGGAAGATCAAGCTGGTCGACACGGTGGCCGACAACGCCTCGTCCGGGCTGCTCGTCATGGGCGGGAAGCTGACCCCGGTGGACCGGGTGGACCTGCGGCTGGTCGGCGTCGTCGTGAGCCGGGGCGGCGAGGTCCTGCACACCGGCGCGGGTGCGGCCGTGCTGGGCAACCCCGCCCGCTGCGTGGCCTGGCTCGCGAACAAGCTCGGCGCGTTCGGCTCCGGGCTGCGCGCCGGGGACGTCGTGCTGCCGGGCTCGCCGCACGCCATGGTCACGGTCGTCCCCGGCGACACGTTCCGCGCGGAGTTCGCCCACCTGGGCGCGGTGACCGTGCGCTTCTCGAAGGAGTCCGCGGCATGATCGACGCCCAGGCCGTCGCGAACGACCTCATCGCCGCCGAGCGGGAGCGCAAGACCATCCCGCAGTTCAGCGACCACCATCCCGACCTCGATCTGGACACCGCCTACGAGGCCCAGCGGCTGTTCGTCGCGTCGAAGCTGGCCGACGGGGAGCGGTTCGTCGGCTACAAGCTGGGCCTCACCAGCCGCAACAAGCAACAGGCGATGGGCGTGGACGCGCCCCTGTTCGGCCGGGTCACCAGTGGCATGCTCGCCCCCTACGGCGAGCCGGTGCGCCTGGACTCGTTCATCCACCCGCGGGTGGAGTCCGAGATCGCCTTCCTGCTCGCCCGCGACGTCCCCGCGCCTGCGACGGTCACCTCCGTGCTCGCCGCGACCGAGGCCGTCTTCGGCGCAGTGGACGTGCTGGACTCGCGCTACGAGGGATTCCGGTTCACCCTGGAGGACGTGGTCGCCGACAACGCCAGCGCGGGCGCGTTCTACCTCGGGCCGGTCGCCCGGCGGCCAGCTGAGCTGGTCGACCTGCGGCTGCTCGGCTGCGTCGTGCGCGTCGACGGCGAGGTGGTGATGACGGCGGCCGGGGCCGCGGTCATGGGGCATCCGGCCGCATCGGTCGCCTGGCTCGCCGGCCGGCTCGCGCTGCAGGGCGAGCAGCTCAAGGCGGGCCAGCTCGTGTTCTCCGGCGGGGTGACCGCACCGGTGCCGGTCGTCGCGGGCGGCAGCGTCACCTTCGAGTTCGACGGCCTCGGCGTCATCGAGGTGCAGGGCACGTGACCGGCGACGGGCCGCAGAGCGCGCGGGCCGTCGTCGCGACCGACGCGGCCGCGCGGTACGCCAAGCAGCTGCTCGCCCACCTCGGGCGCAAGACGGCGGTGGAGCCGCTCGACGGCGCTCCCGACGGCGGGCGGCTGCGGTTCGCCTACGGGACGGCGACGGTGCGACCCGGCCCGGACGGCCTGGAGCTGATCGCCGAGGCGGCCGACGCCGAGGCGCTGGCCCGGGTGCAGGACGTCGTCGGCAGGCACCTGGAGCGCTTCGGTGCCCGGCGCGAGCTGACCGTCGAATGGGGCCGTGGATGAGGACCGTCCGGACCGACCACGCCCCGGCGCACACCGGACCTGTCCCGCAGGCCGTGGAGGCGGGCGGCTGGATCCACGTGTCGGCCCTGTTCGGGGCCGCGCCCACCGACCACGCGATCCCCGCGCAGGCCCGGGCGGAGGCCGAGCAGCTCTTCGACAACCTGGAGGCGATCCTCGCCGCCGCGGACGCGCGGCTGACCGACGTGGTGCACGTCGGCATCGTCATGCGCGACCTGCAGCGCGACCGGCCGGTCTTCAACGCGGTCTGGGCCGAACGGTTCGGCGACCACCGCCCCGCGCGCTCGGCGATCGAGGCCCCCGACTTCGGCCGGGCGGGCGAGAACGCCCGGTTCATGGTGGAGGTGGCGGCCTACCGTGGCTGACCGGCCGGAGCTGGTTGCGAGCTTCTTCACGCTCACCGGGGCCGGGTTCGCCGAGGAGCCGCGCCACGGGTTCGTGCAGCGCTGCGTCGCGGCGGCCGAGGCCGGATTCGCAGGCGTCGGGATGCACGCCGAGGACCTGCCGCGCACCCGGGCCCAGGGCCTGGACGCCGCGCAGATGTGCGCGGTGCTCGCCGACACCGGCCTGCGGCTGGTGGAGATCGAGTTCCTCGGCGGGTGGGTGGTCGAGCCCGACGAGGTGGTCCTCGAACACACCGTGGCCGGGATCGAGGCCGTCGCGGACGCCTTCGGCGGGCGCCACGTGAGCGCCGGGGAGTTCCGCGACGGCGCGCTCGACACCGACCCGGACCTCGACGCCGCGGCGGACCGGTTGCGGGCCCTCGCCCTGCGGCTGCGCCGCCGCGGCCTGCTCGTCGCGGTCGAGGCGTTCCCGTGGTCGGCCCTGCGCGATGCTGGTACGGCCGTCGAGGTGCTGCGCCGGGCCGGGGCACCCAACGCCGGCCTGCTCGTCGACGTCTGGCACTTCGCCAACGGCGGCGCCGACCCGTCGCTGCTCGCGGACCTCCCGGGCTGCGGGATCGCCGCTGTGCAGCTCAACGACGGCCCCCGCGTCCACGCGGACTTCCTGCACCACGCCCGCACCGCACGCCGGCTGCCCGGCGAGGGCGAGCTGGACGTCGTCGGGCTCGTGCGCGCCGTCGACGCCACCGGGTTCCGCGGCCCGTACTGCGTCGAGGTGAACACTCCGCAGTTCCGGGCGCTGCCCGTCGGCGAGGCGGCGGCCCGTGCAGCGGCGGCCGCGACCGCCGTGCTCGCCGCCGCCGGGGTCGGGGCATGATGCCGCCGCTGCCGGGACCCGCGCCCGACCCCGACACCGTCGTCACCCGCGACAGCACCGCGCTGACCGTGCGCCCCATCGCCCCCGGCGACGCCGACGGGCTCGTCGAGCTGCACGCGCGGCTGTCGGGCGACACGATCTACCGGCGCTACTTCGGGGCCCGCCCGGCGCTCGCGCCGTCCGTCGTCGAGCGGTTCACCCAGGTGCCGGAGGAGTGGCGGTTCGCGCTGGTCGCGGTGCGTGAGCCCGCCGACCTCGTCGCCGTGGCCCGCTACGAGGGCAGCCCCGGGGCCACCGACGCCGAGCTGGCCGTCGTGGTGGACGACGCGCTGCAGCACCAGGGCGTCGGACGGGCCCTGCTGCTGCGCCTGGTCGACGTGGCCGTCGTCCGCGGGCTGGACGAGCTCGTGGCCGAGGTCCTCGTCGAGAACAAGGCCATGCTCGGCCTGCTGCACCGGCTCGGGATCCCGTTCGGGTCCCGGACCGGCGACGAGTCGACGCGCGTGCTCACCCTGGACCTGCGCGGGCTGCAGCTCGACGCGCAGCGCCGGGCCCGGGCACTCGGGCACGTCCGCCGCGCGGAAGCGATGCGCGCCGCGGCCCCGGGTGCGGGCTGATCGGTCCGCGCGGGGCGTGTCCGGACGCCGGGTCGCAGGCCAGGAGGTGACGCTCCGGCTCGACGTCGCCGACCTGATCACTCCAACGAGTGTGGTCTGGAGCGCGACCGGGTACTCCGCGTCATGTCCAGCCCGATCGCGGGAAGTCCCCCGTGGCAGGCGGACGCCACCGCTCGCCGCTCGGAGACCGATGCGGAGCGTGCCGACCGCAACCTCGCCGAGCTCCTGCAGGAGCTGCGCGTCGCCCAGATCGGCGTGACGATCCTGTTCGCCGGCCTGATCTCGCTCGCGTTCTCGGAGCGGTTCGCCCGCGCGGACCAGTTGCAGCGCTGGACCTACACCATCGCCGTGATCCTGACCGTGGTGAGCGTCGGCCTGCTCATCGCGCCGGCCGCGGCCCATCGCATGACGTTCTCGCTGGGGGTGAAGGCGGAGGTCGTGCGGCTGGGCCACCGGCTCTTCCAGGTCGGCCTCGTCGCGCTCGCGCTCGCCCTCGCCGCCGCCGTCCTGCTGGTCCTGGACGTGACGCTGGGCCGGGGGATGGCGATCGCCGTCGCCGCGCCGGTGCTGGTGCTGCTCGTGCTGCTGTGGTTCGTGCTGCCGCTGCCGGCGCGCCGGGCCGCCCGCGCGGGCGCCGCCCGGGACGCCGGGCCTGGACCATGATCGTCGTAATGGGGACATGAGCTGCGGATATGCAGCTGGTGTCCCGATTTCGGCGATCATGGTCGCGCGGGGGTGTCCCGGAACAGGTGGCGCATCGCGGCGGAGCGCAGCGCCCGGCGCGCGGCCCCGAGCCCCCCGTGCTCGGCGAGCGCCGCACGGGCGGCGAGCTGCCCGCAGACCCCGTGCACCCCGCCGCCGGGATGCGCCGAGGCGCTCGCCAGGAAGAGGTGCGCGACGGGCGTCTCGGCCCGCCCGAGGCCGGGGACCGGCCGGAACAGCAGCTGCTGGTGCAGCTGCGCGGTGCCGCCGTTCACCGCGCCGCCCACGAGGTTCGCGTCGGCCGCCTCCAGCTCGGCGGGCCCGCGGACGGCCTGGTGGCGGATCAGGTCGCCGAAGCCCGGCGCGTGCGCCTCCACGGTGGCGACGATCCGGCGGGCGAGCTCGTCGGCGTCCGCGGCGCCGGTGCGCCCCGGCGGCAGGTGCGAGTACGCCCACGCGCACTCGGTGCCCGCGGGGGAGCGGCCGGGGTCCGTCGTGGTCATCTGGCCGAGCAGCACGAACGGTTCCCGCGGCAGCCGCCCGGTCTCGAGATCGGCCGACCACCGGACGAGGCGGTGCTCGGCACTGTGGTCGGCACTGTGGTCGGCACTGTGGCCGGCACGGTGGTCGTCGCCGTCCGCGCCGCCGCACAGGTGCACCGTCCCGGCGCCGGCGACGCCGGGTGAGCGCCACGGGATCGGGCCGTCCAGTGCCCAGTCGATCTTCACGGTCGGGCCGTCCCACTCGAACCGGCGCAGGTCGTCGCGCAGCCGGGCGGGGACGGCGTCCGGCGGCAGGAGGCGCCCGAACAGCGCGGGCGCCGACACGTCCGCGACGACGGCGCGGCGGGCCCGCACGGTGAGCCCGGTCGCCGTCCGCACCCCGACGGCCCGACCGGCGCGCACGACGACCCGCTCGACGCGCTCGCCGGTGCGGATCTGCGCCCCCGCGGTCTCCGCCCGGCGCCGCAGCGCCGCCGCGAGGCGACCCGCGCCGCCGACCGGAGCGGGGAAGCCGTGGCGCTGGCCGAGCATCGCGAGCAGCCAGCCCAGCGCCCCGCTGACCGGCGCGACCGGCGGGGCGTCGCCGTGCGCGGCGTTGCCGAGCAGCAGCATCCGTGCGGGCTCCCCGTCGAACAGCTCGCGGACCATCCGGGTCGCGGGCAGGGCCGCGAACCGCGCGATCCGCAGCGCCTCGGGGGTGCCGACGCGGCGCAGCAGCCCCGCCGGCCCCCGCACCGGCGGGAACGCCGCGAAGAGCGTCTGCAGCAGCGGCTCCTCGATCCGCTCCCACCTGCGCACGAGCGCGAGCCACGTGTCGCCGTCGCGCGGGTGCATGGCGGCGAGGCCCGCGGCCGTGCGCTCGGGGTCGCGGTGGAGCACGGCGGCGTGCTCGCCCAGCGGGTGGGCGAGCACCACGGGCGCGTGCGCCCAGCGCAGCCCGTGGGCCTGCAGCTCCAGCGCGCGCAGCACCGGTGACGCCACGGCGAGCGGGTGGAAGGAGCTGAACCGGTCCGCGACGAACCCGGGGCACAGAAGCGTCGACCGGACCGCGCCGCCGATCTCGTCCTGCGCCTCCAGCACCAGGACGTCCCACCCGGCGTCGGCGAGGATCGCCGCGGCGACCAGCCCGTGATGCCCGGCACCGACGACGACGGCGTCGACGTCGATACGTGCGGCCATGCCTGCCCGCGCGGGCTCAGCCCTTGGCGGTGCGCGCACCGGCGCGACCGTCGAGCGCCGCGACGAGGTCCTCGCGGGCCCGGGCCACCCGCGACCGGATCGTCCCGATGGGGCAGCCGCAGACCTCGGCGGCCTCGGCGTAGCCCAGCCCCAGCACCTGGGTGAGGACGAACGCCTCCCGCCGCGCCGGGTCCAGCGCGGCGACCAGCGCCCGCAGCGCCACGGCCTCCTCCGCGCCGGACCGGGCCGTGACGGCGGACGCGGTGTGGGCCTCCCAGTCCGCGACGGGGTTGCACCGCGGGCGCCGCCGGGCGGTGCGCACCGCGTCGGCGCAGGTGTGCCGGGCGACCGACAGCAGCCAGCTGCGCGCCCCCGACCGGCCGGTGAACGTGGCGATCGACCGCAGGGCGCGGACGTAGGTCTCCTGGGCGAGGTCCTCGGCGTCGGCGGCCCCGGCGAGGTGGGTGACGAACCGCAGCACGTCGCGCTGGGTGGCCCGGACGAACGCGGCGAGCGCGGTGCGGTCCCCGCGCCCGGCGGCGAGCGCCCACTCGGTGAGCATCGCGTCGTCGGGGCGACCGGCCATGCGGGCAGCGTAACCGCCCGACTCCCGCCGGAACCGCGAGGTGCGCCGCGGCGACCATGAGGGCATGGGTGACGAGCAGCGGGACCGCCCCGAATGTCGCGAGTGCCGGGAGATCGTCTCGGCCCGGCTGGACGGCGAGGCGGGGCCGGAGGAGGTGGGCGGTGCCGACGCGCACCTCGCGCAGTGCCCGCCGTGCCGGGAGTTCGTCGAGCGGGCGGCCCGGATCACCAGGCTCGCGCGGATGGCGCCGGTCGTGCCCGGCCCCGATCTCACGGACGCCGTCGCGGCGGCCCTCGACGCCGCCGGTTCTGCGGCCGGTCCCTCCGCGGGTTCCGCGGCGGCCGCCGCGGGCCCCACCCCCGGCCCCCGCACCAGCGAGGCCCAGGGCGCCGACCGGATGCGGCGGCGGCTCCCGGACCTGGTCCGGCTCGGGCTCGGCGGGGTCGCCGCCGGGCAGGTGGCGCTCGTCGTCAGCGGCGTCGTCGCGGTCGGGCAGGCCCAGCACGGCGGCGGCCAGCTCGCGGGGGCCAGCTCCGCGCACCTGGTCCACGAGAGCTCCGCATGGAACCTCGCGCTGGGAGTCGCGTTCGCCGTCGTCGCGGCGTCGCGCACCCGACCGGCGGGCCTGGTACCGGTGGTCGGCGCGTTCCTCGGCCTGCTCGGGCTGCTCTCGGTGCTCGACGTGCTCTCCAACCGGGTCGATCCGGGACGGCTCGTCGGCCATGTCCCCGTCCTGGCCGGGTTCCTGCTGCTGCTCCTGCTGTGGTGCCTCGACCGGGACGGGCGGGGGGACGCGGCACGCCCCGCAGGCGTGCGCGGCGCGGCGACGGGCGTGCCCGGGGCCCGAGCGCGGCGGCGGGCGCGGCGCCGCCCCGGCGTCGCCCCGGCCGGGCGACGGGTGGCCTGACCGCTCCCCGGGAGGTCTCGGGCACGAGTACGGACTTGATGTCCGGACAATCGGACGCGTTCCACCCGGTCGTGATGCACGGACACAAGGCCGTCGACGTGCAGGATTCCGACCCTGGGAGGTCGGGACCTTCGGCGGGATGGATGTCGTGCTGCTCCGGGTTGAACTGGTCGTCGGGACCGCCGATCGCCCGGGAGGACACCGTGAAGTTCGTGCAGTACTACCTCGACTGCCTGTCGCAGGCCTCCTACCTGGTCGGGGACGAGACGACCGGCCGGGCGGTGGTCGTCGATCCCCGCCGCGACGTCGCCGAGTACCTCGCGGACGCCCGCGCGCACGGGCTCACCATCGTCGGCGTCATCAACACGCACTTCCACGCCGACTTCCTCGCGGGCCACCTGGAACTGGCGGCCGCGACCGGCGCCTGGATCGGGTACGGCACCCGCGCGCAGGCCGAGTACCCGGTCCGCCACCTCGCCGACGGCGAGCGGATCGTCCTCGGCGACCCGGACGACGGTGTCGTCCTGCAGGTCCTGGAGACCCCGGGCCACACCCCGGAGTCGATCAGCGTCCTGGTCCACGAGCACGCGGACGACGCCGTCCCGTACGGCGTGCTGACCGGTGACGCGCTCTTCATCGGCGACGTCGGCCGCCCCGACCTGCTGGCCTCGATCGGGTTCACCGCGGACGAGCTGGGCCGGCTGCTGTACCACTCGATCGCGCGGCTGATGGAGCTGCCCGACGAGGTCCGGGTGTTCCCCGCGCACGGGGCGGGTTCGGCGTGCGGCAAGAACCTGTCGACGCAGCGCTGGTCGACGATCGGCGACCAGCGCCGCACCAACTACGCGTGCCGGCCGATGTCGTGCGAGGAGTTCCTCGCCGTGGTCACCGAGGGCCAGCCGGCCGCGCCGGACTACTTCGTCTACGACGCGGTGCAGAACCGCAAGCAGCACGACGTCCTCGACCCGACGGCGGCGCCGGTCCCGCTCGAGCTGGACGAGGCGCTGGCCCGCCAGGCCGCCGGCGCGGTCGTGGTGGACGCCCGGGAGCCGCAGGAGTTCGCCGCCGGTCACCTGCCGGGCTCGCTGAACGTGCCCGCCGACGGCCGGTTCGCCGAGACCGCGGGCACGGTGGTGCGCCCCGAGCAGGAGGTCGTGGTCGTCGCCCCGCAGGATCGCGAGGAGGAGATCGTGATCCGCCTGGCGCGGATCGGGTTCGACCGGGTCTCGGGGTACCTGCGCGAGCCGGAGGGGGCCTTCCTCGCCGTGCCGGACCGGCTCGCGCGGGCGAGCCGGCTCACCGCACCGGAGCTCGCGGCCGTGCTCGCGGGGCCCGCCGCCCCGGTCGTCGTGGACGTGCGCAACCCCGGCGAGGTGACCGCGGGCCGGATCCCCGAGGCGCTCGCCGTCCCGCTGGCGCAGCTGCCGCACCGGCTCGCGGAGATCCCGCGCGACCGGCCGGTCGTCACCTACTGCGCGGGCGGCTACCGCTCCGGAGTCGCGGCGAGCCTGCTGCGCCGCGAGGGCTTCCGCGATGTGTCCGACCTCCTCGGCGGCTACGCCGCCTGGGCCACCCTCGTCCCCGCGCCCAGCGCCTGACCTCGGCGGTGACGATGACGGGGACGATGACGGGGACGATGGAGTCATGAGCCCGCAACCCACCACGAACCCCGCGACGGACGTGGTCGCGTGCCCGGCGTGCGGCCGGCGCAACCGCGTGCCCCGGGCCGCGGCGGGCACGCCCCGCTGCGGTTCGTGCTCGGCGCCGCTGCCGTGGGTCGTCGCGGCGGACGACGCCGACTTCGCCGAGATCGCCGGAGCCGCCCGGCTACCGGTCCTCGTCGATCTCTGGGCCGACTGGTGCGGCCCGTGCCGGGCCGTCGCGCCGGCCGTGGAGCAGGTCGCGCGCGAGCTGGCCGGCCGGGTCAAGGTCGTGAAGGTCGACGTGGACCGGGCGCCCGGCGTGGCGAACCGGTACGCGGCCCGCAGCATCCCGACCCTGCTCCTGCTGCGCGACGGGCGCGAGATCGGCAGGCAGGTGGGGGCGGTGCCGGCCGCGCAGCTGCGCGCCTGGGTCGGCGGGGTGATCGACGGCCGGCCCGGCGCACCGGGAGGACCGCGCTAGCCTGGCCGGACGACCGGACGGTGGGTACGGACTTCCTGCGGGGTGGTGATGGCGCGCAGCCCCCGGTCGCGGCCGCTGGACCGCGACCACCCGCTCCCGCTGTGGGCACAGCTGCAGGCGGACGTCCTGCGCCGCTTGCGGGCGGGGGCGTTCGAGGACCGCTTCCCCGGTGAGCAGGAGCTCGTCGCGGACTACGGGGTGAGCAGGCACACCGTCCGCGAGGCGCTGCGGCGCCTGCGGGCGGACGGGATCCTCGAGTCGGGCCGCGGGCGCGGGACACGGCTGCGCCGCCCCGGCATCGAGCAGCCGCTCGGCGCGCTCTACTCGCTGTTCCGCTCGGTCGAGGCGCAGGGCGTCGAGCAACGCAGCGTCGTGCGCGTGCTGGACGTGCGGGTGGACGCGGATCTCGCGGCCCGGCTGCACCGGCCCGCTGGCACCGAGCTCGTCCATCTCGAACGGCTGCGCCTTGCGGGCGGCGAGCCGCTCGCCGTCGACCGGGCCTGGCTGCCGCGGTCGGTGGCCGGGCCGCTGCTGGAGGCGGACCTCACCCGCTCCGGGCTCTACGACGAGCTGGCCCGGCTCACCGGCACCCGGCTGACCGGCGGGACCGAGACGATCCGGGCCGTCGTGCCACCCGCGGCGGTCCGGCGCCTGCTCGGCATGCCCGCCGGCATGGCGGCTTTCGAGATCCACCGGTTGGGCTGCCTGCGCAACCGGCCCGTCGAGTGGCGCGAGACGGTGGTCCGGGGCGACCGGTTCACCGTCACGGCGCACTGGTCGGACCGGGAGGGCTACCGGATGGACGTGGCGACGGGGTCCGAGCGTGGCTGACCGCACCGATCCCGGCACCGACCCGCGCCTCGTCCTCGTCATCGGGATCGGCGCAGGCGATCCCCGGCACATCACGGTCGAGGCGATCGAGGCGATGAACCGGGTGGACGTGTTCCTCGCCGTCGACAAGGGCGAGGCGACCAGCGACCTCGCCGGGCTGCGCGCCGAGCTGCTGGCCCGCCACGTCACCCGGCCCTACCGCGTCGCCACGACGCCGGAGCTGCCCCGGGACCGGCGGCCCGCCGACTACCCCGGCACCGTCGCGGACTGGCAGGGCCGCCGCGAGGCCGCCTACGAGGAGCTGCTGGACGCGCTCGCGCCGGGCGAGGTGGGCGGGTTCCTGGTCTGGGGGGATCCGGCGCTCTACGACGGCACGCTGCGCATCCTGCAGCGCATCGGCGAGCGCGCCGTCGCGGCCGGCGGTCGCCCCGTCGAGGTCGTGTCCGTGCCGGGGATCAGCGCCGTGCAGGTGCTCGCGGCCCGCCACCGGCTGATCCTGAACCGGATCGGCGAGCCCGTCCTCATCACCACGGGACGGCGGCTCGCGGAGCGCGGCATGCCCGCCGACGTCCCGGACGTGCTGGTCATGCTCGACGGGGGCGACGCCTTCCTCGGCCTGCCCGACTCCGTCACCGCCGGGCTGGACATCTACTGGGGCGCCTACCTGGGCCTGCCCGACGAGGTGCTGATGAGCGGAGAGCTGCGCACGGTCGGCCCGCAGATCGCCCGGGTCCGCGCGGCGTGTCGGGCGCGCAAGGGCTGGATCATGGACACCTACCTGCTGCGCCGCCGCTGACGGGCCCGCGGTGCGCCGGCTCCCGACCGCACGGCCCAGGTGACCTCGTCCGGGTCGGCCGGAAGATCGCCGGATTCGGGACATGGGGTGCGCCGGTGCACGCCACGTCCCGAATCCGGCGATCATGACCCGGGCCGGCTCCCGCGCAGCTCCCGTTTGAGGATCTTCCCGGCCGCGCTCTTCGGCAGCGCGTCGATGAAGACGATCTCCTTCGGCTTCTTGAACGACGCGAGCCGGTCCCGGCAGTGCGCGATCAGCACCGCGGGGTCCGGCTGCGGCCGGCCCGGCTCGGCGACGACGAAGGCGCACACCGACTCGCCCCAGTCGGGATCGGGCCGGCCGATCACCGCGACCTCGCGGACGTCGGCATGGGTGAGCAGGACCTCCTCCACCTCGCGCGGGTACACGTTGCTCCCGCCCGTGATGATCACGTCCTTGGCGCGGTCGGTGAGGTAGAGGTGGCCGCCCGCGTCCAGGTGGCCCAGGTCGCCGGTGTGCAGCCAGCCGTCGCGCAGGGCGCCGTCGGTCGCCGCGGTGTCCGCCCAGTACCCGCGCATGACGACGTCGCCGCGCACGCACACCTCGCCGTCCACGCCGGTGGCGACCGGCCGCCCGTCCGGGTCGACCACGCGCACCTCGAGGCCGGTGAACGCCCGGCCGCACGACAGCGCCCGGTCCGGGTCGGCGTCGAGCTCGGCCGTCGTCGCGGGCGGCATCACGGTGATCGTCATGGGCGACTCGCCCTGCCCGTAGATCTGGGTGACGACCGGGCCGAACGCCGCGGTCGCCGCGCGCAGGTCGGCCAGGTAGAGCGGGGCCCCGCCGACGACGATGCTGCGTAGCGCGGACAGGTCGTGGCCCGTCGGATCGCCCGCCAGGAGCAGCCGCTTGAGCATGGTCGGCGCGACGAACGCCGCGTGGCTCGCCCGGTGGCGGGCGAGCAGCGCGAGGTAGTCGCCGGGGTCGAAGCTGCGGTGCGTCGAGATCACGTTGTGCGCGGCCCGGCCGACCGCCGGCAGCAGGTACAGGCCGCTGCCGTGGGTGAGCGGTGCCGCGTGCACGAACACGCTGCCGGCCGCGACCTGGTCGATGTCGGCGTAGTAGCGCAGCGTCATGCCGAGCAGGTTGCGGTGCGTCAGCGTCGCGCCCTTGGGCCGCCCCGTCGTGCCGGAGGTGTAAAACAGCCACGCCGGGTCGTCGGGTGCGGTCTCGGCGAGCGCGATCGGCGGGTCCGAGACGTCCGCGAGGTCGGTGCCGGGCCCGCCACCGGCGTGGAAGACGTGCGTGCCGGCCGGCAGGTCCTCGGCGGCGGCCGCGGTCTCGGGCGCCACCAGGATGGCCGCGGCCGCGCAGTGTTCGACGACGTAGGAGACCTCCCGCGGGTGCAGGTGCCAGTTGAGCGGGACCGCGACCAGCCCCGCCCACATCGCCGCGAACAGCGCCTCCACCAGCTCGGGGGTGTTCGGCAGCAGGAGCACCAGCCGGTCGCCCGGCTTCAGGCCCGTCCGGACCAGCCCGGCGGCGAGCCCGGCGACCCGGTCGCCGAACGCGGCGTAGCTCGCCGAACGGTCGCCGAAGGTCCAGGCTGGCCGTCCCGGCTTCCGGATCGCGCCCTGTGCGAGCAACCCTGCGACGTTCATCGGCTCCCGCCTTCCCGCCCTCCGCCTTCCGGCGCAGCGTAATCGCGCCCGGATCCGGCGCACGCCCGCCGGAAAGGCAAATCGACGGCGGCAGGTTTTCCCCCACGTACATGTGCCTTTCCGGACGGCGCTGGTTGCATGGCGGCTGCCGAGCGGCGCCGGTCGTCGGCGCACCGAGCGAAGGAGATCTTCATGAGCACCGCAATCGCCGACATCGGAATCGATTATCCGCGATCCGGACTGATTCGCCCGGTGTCCGACGAGGAGCGGGCCGCCTACGCCCGCGACGGCGCGGCGGTCGTCCGGGGGGTCATCCCGCAGGACTGGGTGGAGTTCATGCGGGAGGCCGTGACCCGGCTGATCGAGGAATCCGACCCCTCGTCGCAGAACTACGCCGACGACGGCGATCCTCGGTTCTTCTCGCTGACATTCCCGTGGATGTTCGACGACGCGTTCAAGGCCTGGGCGATCCACGGCCCACTGGCCGAGGTGGCGCGGCAGGTGCTCACCGACGCCAATAAGATCATCTTCTTCTACGACCAGATCTTCGCGAAGGAGCCGGGAGCCACCAAGGCCACCCCGTGGCACCAGGACCTGCCGTTCCTGCCGGTGAAGGGGGAGCAGCAGGTCCGCATCTGGGTGCCGTTCGACACGGCGACCGCCGATGGCGGCGCCGTCCACTACCTGCGGGGATCGCACCTGTGGGGGAAGATCTACCATCCGATCGGCTTCAAGCCGCTGCCGGAGATCGTCGAGACCTACAAGAACTCGCCCTACGAGGACATGCCCGACTTCGAGGCCGAGTACGACTCCTACGACTGGCTGGTGGCCGAGGCCGAGCCGGGCGACCTGCTGCTGCACGACCCGCGGACGGTGCACGGCTCGCGGGGCAACCGGACCGAGCGCTACCGCCGTGCGATCACCAGTTTCTACGTCGGCGACGGGGCGACCTGGAACCCGCACGCCGCGAACATGTTCCGCAACAAGAACCTGACCGGGCACGTCACCGCGCCCGATCTGGAGGTGGGCGGCTCCATCGAGTGCGACATGTTCCCGCAGGTCTGGCCCTGACCCACGGTCAGGTGTGGCGGCTATCACCCCTGGGCAACCGGACCGCCGCGGTTTTTCCCGAACGGACATGTCGGACGTCCTCGGCCCGGTGGTTCAGTTCATCGTCGGACCACCGGGTGGACGCGTTTGTCGGCGAGGAGGCCAGGAATGCGGGTCGGAAATCAGGAGATCTTGCTCCCTGTGACGATGGTGGGTAAGTACCCGGAGCCGCGATGGTGGAAGGGGCACGCGTTCGCGCGCTACCCCGGCCGGCCCGGGAGAATCGCCTTCGACTCGATCTCCGAGGAGGCCTACCAGGACTGCATCGAATGCATCGTCGGTGACCAGGAACGCGCCGGCCTGGACATCGTCGCCGACGGGCGCGTCTTCGACGGCGAGGACTCCTACGGGCAGCTGCTCTATCACTACATGGAGCGGATGACCGGGATGGAGCTCGACGGCCCCAACATCGGCGTACCGATCTACAGCATGCTCTACGCGCCGACGTGCGTCGGCGAGGTGCGCCGCCGCTACCCGTTCCACCTCGACACGCTCAAGGCGATGCGTCGGGTGACCGACCGGCCCATCAAGGTCTCCTACACGGGGGTCGGCGCGATGACCGCGGCGACGAACGACACCTACTACAACGACATCAAGGCGCTCGGCGCCGCCATCGCCAAGGCGGTCAACGAGGATCTCAAGGCGCTCGCAGGGCTGGGCGTGGACATCATCCAGCTCGACGAGTTCGTCTGGCCCTACGGCATGGGCGACTGGGAGATCGACTGCCTGAACATGGCGGTCAAGGACGTCGACGCGCAGATCTGGCTGCACGTGTGCTGGGGCAACCTGGGCTCGTCGCCGTCCTATCTGCCCTACGAGGGCGACGACGAACACCGCAGCGAGCTCGGCGTGTACGACGTGGCCCGCCGCCCGCGCGGGGCGACCGACGCGACGCAGCGGGCGCGCAACATCTTCCCGAAGGTGTTCGGTGCCGACATCGACGTGCTGAACTACGAGGTCGGCCGGGTCGGGGTGCACGATCTCGCGCCGCTCGCCGAGAACGGCTGGGACAAGCCGTTCGTCGCCGGTGTGGTCGACGTCAAGCAGGTCACCGTGGAGACCGCGGAGGAGATCGCCGAGCGGATCCGCGGCGTGCTGAACTACGTGCCGATCGAGCGCCTCGGGATCATGCCGGACTGCGGCCTGCCCAACCTCAAGCGGTGGATCGCGCAGTGCAAGCTCACCGCGATGGTGGAGGCAGCCGAGATCATCAGGACGGAGTACGCCGCGCAGGCCGCGCAGGTGGCTCCGGAGCCGGTCGCGGTGAGCTGATCGCCGCCGGTTCCTCAGCCGCCCGGCCCTGTCGACACTCCCGGTGCCGACAGGGCCAGGATCTTGCAGGCCAGCTGGATCCGGAACAGGTCCTCCTGGTCGTCGAGGGAGAACCCCGTCAGGTCGCACACGCGCTTGAGCCGGTACGACACGGTGCGGTGGTGGATGCACATCAGCTCCGCGGTGCGTCGCGTGCTGCACCCCGCCGAGATGTAGACGCCGAGGGTGCGGGTCAGCTCGGTGCCGCGCCGGGCGTCGTAGGCGAGCACGGGCCCCAGCTGGCGATGGGCGAAGCCGTCGAGGTCGTCGCGCGAGCTCGGGGAGAGCAGGAACTGCAGCACACCCAGGTCCTCGAAGACCGCGGGCTCGCCCGACTCCGCCACCGCGGAGCGGGCGAGCTGCGCCTGCCGCCAACCCTGTGGGAACCCGGCGACCTCGCCGACGGCGCCGCCGACGCCGATCGCCGCGGTCATCCCCTCGGGCCAGCGGATCGTCGCCAGCGCGGCGCCCAGCCGCCGCGCGTTGTCGAGCGAGTCGCCCGGCCCGCAGGGGACCACCAGGGCGAACGTGTTGGCCCGCCGCGCCAGGACGGCACCGGCCCTGGCCGCGTCCAGCGCCTGGGTGATCAACCTCGCGCAGGTGCCGCGGGCGCGTTCGAGCAGCTCCGGGCTCCACCCGTCGGCCGCAGCACCGCACGCCAGGCCGCGCAGGGTGATCGCCACCACGCGGGCGGGCAGCGCGAAGGCGGCGCCGAGGTGGCGCGCCCGCACCCCGGCCTCCACCGAGTCCGGCAGCCGCCCGTCGAGCAGGTCCCAGACGAACTCGGCCTGCAGCCGTCGGGCGGCGGCGACCGCGGCCTCCTCGCGGGCCAGCAGCAGGGCGCTGACCACCGCCGCCTGGGTGGCGGCGAGCCGGTCGCCCGCCGTCGGCGCTGCCGGGAGCGCCAGGCCCAGCCGCCCGAACGTCACCCCGGCCGCCCGGACCGGGACGACCAGCAGCCACGACCCGTCGTCCTGGCGCAGGCAGAGCGGGGCGCCGTTGTCGTCGAGCTCGCCCGCGTCCGTCGCGGCCCGCTGCACGGCCCGGGTCACCGGGTCCGGCCCCCGCGCCGGGGAACCCAGCACCCGGCCGTCCTCGGTGACGACGACCGCGGTGCCGCCGGTGAGCGTGCCGACCGCGCGCACCAGCGCACCGACGTCCCCGCCCTCCACGGCGACGCGGGTGAGCTCGCCGTAGACCTGCAGGTCGCGCTGTGCGGCCTGGTGGCGTTCCTCCAGGGTGCGGTGGGCCGCCTCCAGCCGGTCCGCGCGGACGCGTTGCGCGTGGTGGCGCTGCGCGTTGTGGATCGCCGCGCCGCACAGCTCGGCGAACCCGGCGAACAGCGCCTCGTCGGCGTCGGTGAAGGGCTGGCGGCGGCGGCGCCAGCCGCACAGCACGCCCGTCAGCGCGCCGTCCCAGACCAGCGGCACGGCGATCGCCGAGCAGGTCCCCTCCACGTCGGACAGTGCCATGAACTCCGGCGCCGAGCGCGGATCGGTCGAGTAGTCGTCGAGACGTTCCGGGCGGCCCGACTCCATCACGCGCCCGGCGAGGCCCTGACCGGTCCGGATCCGCAGCCGGGAGACCTCCTGGCGGGTCGCTCCGATCACCCGCTGCATCTCGACGTAGTCGCCGGAGGCGTCGCAGAGCATCACCCCGGCGATCTCGGCGCGCATCAGCGCCGCGATGCCGTCGGCGACCGAGACCATCACCTCGTCCGGGTCGAGCGAGCCGACCACCCGGCCCGCGAACCCGCGCGCCAGGAGGTCCGGGCGGTGCCCGCCGCCGGCCCAGTCGACCAGCTCACCGACCGCGCGCAGCGCCTCCATGTCGGCGTCGGAGAACGGGACCAGCGCCGACCGGGTCACCACGACGTCGGTGCGCGGGTCCACGGTGACCGCCGCGACCGGCCGTCCGGCGTGCGCGCTCGTCCCCTCCTCGGGCCGGCGCTCCAGGACGCCTGCGAGGTCGCCGCGCACGGCCAGCACCACCGGCTGCCCGTCCTGCCAGCGGACGACCGCGGCGGCGTCCGCCCCGACCAGCGGGCGCACCGCGCGCACGGCGGTCTCCGCGACGGCGGGAAGCCCGCCTGCCGCCGCGGCGGCGAAGTCGTCGATCACCCGCGGCCAGCGCGGCCTGCGTCTCGGCTCGCCCGATCGCGGGGTCGTCACCGTCCTGCCGACGGTCTGCGTCGAGCCGGTCACACGCCCAGTGAACCACCGCGATGTCCGGCGCGACATGCGCGAGTACACGAAAGATCGGCTCCGTCGTTTCCCGCACGCACAAGCCCGGCTCCCGGAGGTCCTGATGTCCGACGATCCCGACCACGCTCTCGGCACCGTCGTGGCGGACTACGTCGCGGCGTGGAACAGCGCCGACGAGTCCGACCGGCGTGCGTTGCTGGAGCGCTCCTTCGCCGCGGACGGCCGCTACCTCGATCCCACCGCGCGGATCGAGGGGCGCGAGGCCCTGGTCGGGCACGCCCGGCGGTTCGCGACGCGGTGGCCCGGCGCGGTGATCGAACGGACCAGCGCCGTCGACGTGCACGGCGACGGCGCGTGCTTCACCTGGCGGGTGTGCGGGCCGGACGGCGTGACCGTGCACGAGGGCATCGACGTGGTGATCGCCGGACCGGACGGGCGGCTGCGTGAGGTGCGCGGGTTCTTCGGCGCCTACCGCAGCCCGTACCCGAGCCCCCGTTGATCGCTGCCGTTGTCTGCCGCACACCAAGGAACGGGCCGCGGTTTTCCCGCCGGGCCATTCACCCGGGAGCGGGCCCGGACCTAGCGTCGATCCCCAAGCGGGCCGAAAGGGCGGTGGTGGGAGTGGTCGACGACGGTGTCGCGGACGGTGACGGGCGGCCGCCGGTTGCGGTGGTGACCGGGGGTGCATCCGGGATCGGCAGGGCTACCTGCGCGCGGCTGCTCGCCGACGGGATGCGCCTCGCGGTGCTGGACCTGGACGGTGACGCGGCCGCAGAGGCGGCCGGGCCGGACGGCCTCGGGCTCGCCGCGGACGTCGCCGAGGAGGCCGACGTGCAGCGCGCGTACGAGGCGGTGTTCGACCGCTTCGGCCGCGTCGACGTCCAGGTGAACAACGCCGGCATCCACGGCGGCCAGGCCGCGACGTTGCTGCACACCACCTCGGTCGAGGACTACGACCGGATCGCCGCGGTGAACAGCCGCGGTGTGTTCCTCTGCAGCAAGGCCGTGATCCCGGCGATGATCCGCCAGGGCGGCGGGCACATCATCACGGTCGCGTCCGTCGCCGCGCAGATCGTGTTCCCCGGCAAGGCCGCCTACAACGCGTCCAAGGGCGCCGCGCTGATGCTGGCCAGGTCGATCGCGGTGGACTACGCGGCGCACGGCATCCGGTCCAACGCCGTGTGCCCCGGCTACACCGAGACACCGATGACGCGGTGGCGGATGGAGATCCCGGAGCTGCGCAAGGAGGTGGAGGCCCGCATCCCGCTGGACCGGGTCGCCCAACCCGACGAGATCGCCGACGCGATCGCGGTGCTGGCGTCCGGCCGGATGCGGTACATGACCGGCCACGCCCTGAACGTCGACGGCGGCTGGACGGCGCTCTGACCGACCCGTGTCCGGTCATCGGCCCGGGATCGTGCCTTGTTCCGGCTGTCCGATGTGACTAGGCTCACGGTGGGAATGTCCGATCATTTGGTGGCACCGTGGCCCCCGCTCCCGGCGGCCGCCGGGCTGCCGGGACCACGAGGAGCCGGCCGTGACCGAACCTGCGCTCGACCCCACCTTCTACCGCTCAGCGGCCGATGCCGCCGCCGCCCCGGCGGAGGAGCTGGCCTACGTCGTCGCGTTCGACCGCTCGGGCGAGCGGCACGACGCGATGACCGTCGTCGACGTCGGGCGGGGCTCGGCCGACTACGGACGGGTCGTCGGCTGGACCGACATGCCCGGGCTGGGCGACGAGCTGCACCACTTCGGCTGGAACGCCTGCTCCAGCGCGCTCAGGCACGAGGGCCACGACATGTCCGGCCTCGCGCGGCGCTACCTGCTGGTGCCGGGCCTGCGCTCGTCGAACATCTACGTCCTGGACACCGCCGACGACCCGCGCTCGCCCCGGCTGGTCAAGACCATCGACGGCAAGGAGCTCTCGGCGAAGGCCGGCTACTCCCGCCCGCACACGCTGCACTGCGGTCCGGACGGGGTGTTCCTCACCTGCCTCGGCGGGCCCGAGGGGGACGAGGACGGTCCCGGCGGCATCGCGCTGCTCGACCACACGACCTTCGACGTCGTCCGGGCCTGGGAGACCGACCGGGGCCCGCAGCACTTCCACTACGACGCGTGGTGGCACCTCAACCAGAACGTGCTGATCTCCAGCGAGTGGGGCAGCCCCTCGATGATCGAGAACGGGCTGGTCCCCGAGCTGCTGCTGGGCGGGAAGTACGGCCACGCCGTGCACTTCTGGGACCTCGAGGAGGGCCGTCACGTCCAGCGGATCGACCTCGGGGCCGAGCACCAGATGGCGCTGGAGGTCCGGCCGTCGCACGACCCCGACGCGACGTGGGGGTTCGTCGGGGTCGTCGTGTCCACCAAGGACCTGACCGGCTCGGTGTGGCGGTGGTTCCGCGAGGGCACCGGGTCGACGGCGGAGTGGAAGATGGAGAAGGTCATCACGATCCCGCCAGAGCCGGCCGACCCGGACCTGCTCCCGCCCCTGCTCAAGGGGTTCGGCGCGGTCCCGCCGGTGATCACCGACATCGACCTGTCGGTCGACGACCGGTTCCTCTACGTCTCCTGCTGGGCCACCGGCGAGATGAAGCAGTTCGACGTGACCGACCCGGCGCACCCGGTGCAGGTCGGCTCCGTCCGGCTCGGCGGCATCGTCGGGCGCACACCGCACCCGGCGCGGCCGGACCTGCCGCTCGCGGGCGGTCCGCAGATGGTCGAGGTGAGCCGCGACGGGCGCCGCGTCTACTTCACCAACTCCCTCTACGGCGCGTGGGACGACCAGTTCTTCCCCGACGGCGTGGGCGCCTGGATGGCAAAGCTCGACGCGGACCCGAACGGCGGGCTCTCGATCGACGAGTCGTTCTTCCCGCACGGCGACGACTTCCGCGGCCTGCGGCCCCACCAGATCCGGCTGCAGGGCGGCGACGCCTCGTCGGACTCCTACTGCTACCGCTGACCCCGCCGTCGGCGGGTCCGTGGAGCCCGCTCAGGCCCGCACCGCCCTGCGGCCCGCCGGGTGGCGCGGGCCGAGGAGGACGACGGGATCGCCGTCCGCAGGGCACGTCCAGCCCCGACCGGCCAGGAAGTCGGCGACGTGCCCGTGCCGGCCGGGGTCGAGCGCGACCCACACCCGGCCCGCGCGGGCCGGGGTGCACACCGCCTCGAGCAGGGATGCGCCGACCCCGCACCGGCGCATCCCCGTCGCGACGGACAGCTCGACCAGCTCCAGGCCACCGGCGAGCCACTCGTCGCAGCGGTCCGGGCCGAGCGTGCGCCCGGCGGCCGTGGGATGGCCGGGTGGGAACGGCGCAGGCGTCGGTACGGCACGGGCGTGCCCGATCCCCACCCCCCGCACCGAGGCCGTGGCCAGCCAGGATCCGGCCACGAACGGCAGGTCCGGCTCACCGGCGAGGGCGATGCCGATGTCGCCGAGCAGGACGATGTCGAGGGGCGGGCGTCGGCTGCTCATCTGGTTATTCTCTCATCTGTTCAGATGTTCATGTACTGCCTCACTCCGGGTCTTCAGCCCGCCTCGGCCGGGCCCGGTCGTGACGGAGTCACCGTCCCGGGTGCCGGTCGCCCCACGCAACCGGCCGGTCACCGCGCGCGCAGGGGACGCGGGAACCACGACGGCCGCGACGACGACGGTGCCCGGTATGAGCACCCCGCTGGGCTACTTCACGCACGTGACCGGCCCCTCCGAGCCGGCCCGTGCGTTCCGCGAGACCGTCGCGCTCGCCGTGGCGGCCGAGGAGCTCGGCTTCTCGTCGTTCTGGGTCGCCCAGCACCACGGCGGAGCCCTCGGTGGGCTGCTGCCGTCGCCGCTCGTCCTGCTCGCCGCCGTCGCGGCGCGGACGTCGGTCATCCGCCTCGGCACGGCCGTCGTCACCGCCGGTCTGGAGGACCCCGTCCGGCTCGCCGAGGACGCAGCGGTGCTGGACGCGCTGAGCGGCGGCCGCCTGGAGCTGGGCGTCGGCGCCGGCGCGGACGCCGACGCGTCGGCCCGGTTCGGTCGCGACCACGCCCGGCGTCACGCCGACTGCGCCGCCGCCGTCGACGCGCTCGTGCGTGAGCTCGTCGCGCCCGGGCTCGCGCGGACCGCGAGGGGGCTGCGGGAGCGGCTGTGGTGGGCGACCGGCTCCGCGGCAGGCGTGGACCGGGCCGCCGCAGCAGGCGCGGGCGTCCTCAGCGGCCGCGAGGGACCGGACGTGGCGGCCGATCTCGCGCGCTACCGGATCCGGGCGGGGCGCACGGCTCGGGTGGCCGCGTGCCGGATCCTCGGCGAGGGCGAGCCCGTCGACCGGCTCGCCGCCCGGTGGCACGACGACCCGGTGCGCGGTGTGTCGACCGAGCTGGTCGTCTCGGTCCAGCCCGCCGAGGCCGGGTTCGACGCCCATCTCGCCGCCCTGCACGAACTGGCGCCGCTCACCCGTTCCGGGCTCCTCGGGGGAGACCGGGAACCTAGGCATGGCGGCGGGCGACCACTGCAGCACATCTGACGGACGACCGGAGGAGTCCCCCATGCGCCACATCGCCACCTTCTGCGGCCAGTGCAGCTGCGGCTGCCCCGAGCTGTACGTCGACGAGGCCGCCGAGCCCCAGCGCCGGGTCGTGATCACCGACGACTTCGGCCAGCGCATCCAGATGAGCCTGGAGCAGCTGGCCGATCTCGTCGCGGATGTCCGCGGCGGGGCGCTCGACGAGCTGCTCGCCGCGCGCGTCGGGTAGCGGCGGGCGGGCCTACACGACGGCCTTCTCGCCCCAGATGTCCTCGAGGTAGCGGTCGGTGGAGCGCAGGCCCGCGAGCCACGCTTCGCCGTCCGCCGCTCCGGCGCCGGTCTTGGCGCGGAACACCGCGACCAGGGCCGCCCGGACCCCGGGGGCCATGGTCGAGGCGTTGCCGCACACGTAGACCACCGCACCCTCCTGCAGCGTCGCCCACACCTGGTCCGCCGCCGCCTCCATGGCGTGCTGGACGTAGCGGTGCGGGTAGCCGTCGACCCGGGAGAACGCCGGGAGCAGCGTCGCGACACCGCTCGCCTCGAAGGCCTTCAGCTCGTCGGCGTAGAGCAGGTCGTCCTCGGGGTCGCGGCAGCCGAGGAACAGCAGCGACGTGGCGATCGGGACGCCCCGGGCCCGCAGCGACTCCCGCTCCTGGAGGAAACCGCGGAACGGGGCCATCCCGGTCCCCGCACCCACCATGATCATCGGGACGTGCGGGTTCTCCGGCGGGCGGAACGCGATGCTCGGCGAGCGGACGAAGACGAACACCGTGCCGCCGTCGGGGACCTCGCGCAGGTGACCCGAGCACACGCCCCGGTAGGTGCCGTCCCCGGAGCGCGCCGGGCCCTCCAGCACGCCGACGGTCAGCGCGACGTCGGCGCTCGCCGCGGGCGAGGAGGAGATCGAGTAGAAGCGCGGGCGCAGCGGGGGCAGCAGGTCGAGGAACTCCGCGAACGGCAGCTCGCAGTCGGGGTACTGCTCGAGCATGTCGAGCAGCGTGCGCCGGGGGATCGCGACCCGCTCCCGGTAGCGGGCCTTCGACTCGTCGTCGGTACCCGCGAGGCCCGCCAGCTCGTCGCGCGCCGGACCCTCGGGCAGGTGCGCGGCCATCGCCGCGAGGCCCGCACGGCTCGCGACGTCCTGCAGCTCGACGCAGCCACCGAGGATGGCGAGGAGCGGGTAGGGCTCGCCGACGGGCAGGTGGGTCGGCACGCCACCCGTCGCGGTCAGCGTGACGTAGTGGCCCGCATCCAGGCCGAACCTGGCGAGCACCCGGTTGATCAGGGACACGTCGTTGCGCGGCAGCACGCCGAGGTGGTCGCCCGTGCCGTAGGACGTCCCGGTGGGCAGCGTGATCTCCACGTGCCGCACGGAGCGCCCGCCCGGCTTGCCGGCGCGCGCGGTGAGCTCCCGGTTGACCCGCACGGTCGCGGCCTGGCCGCGGTAGGACTGCAGGATGGGGCTCGTCGTGCGGCGCTGCTCCAGCTCCACGGCCAGCCGTGGCCCGCCGCCCGCCGCGGCCGTCGCGTCCGCGGCCAGCCCCAGCGCGGTCCCCAGCGCGTCAAAGAGGCCCGCGTACCAGGCCTCGAACTGGGCGTCGAAGTCGCCGCGGGCGTCGCCCTCGCCGCGCGGGAACACGCGCGTCGCTCCGCGTGCCTCCAGCGCGGCGTCCACCCGGGTCGGCACGGCCTGGTAGGTCGCCGCCCAGTCCCGGTTGCCGCAGCCGAAGACCGTGTAGCGCACCCCGGTCGCCGAGCTCTCCGGGTCGTCGATCCAGGCGCAGAACCTCGCGGCGTTGTCCGGCGGCTCCCCGTTGTAGGAGGAGGTGACAACCACGACGGCGCCCTCGGCCGGCAGCTCGCCCACCGCGTCGTCCAGGGCGGCGGAGCGGGCGGTGTAGCCGCGGTCGGTGGCCTCGCGCGTGATCCGGGTGGCGAGCTCCTCCGAGGCGCCGAGGTTCGAGCCGAACAGCACCAGCAGCGGCGTGCCGTGCCGGTCGGCAGGGGCGACGGCCAGCGAGGGCGTCCGGGGCGCGGTGGCCGCCGCGGCCGGGCGCTGCGCCGTCCCCCCCGTCCGCCCCGGCCGGGGGCGGAGGGTGATCGTCAACCCTTCGGGCTTGAGGGTCAGCGACTCCTTGATCTTGAGCTGGTAGTTGGCGTGATCGACGAACTCGAAGCGCTGCATGAGCATCCCGAGCACCAGCGTCGCCTCCTGCAGGGCGAACTGGCGGCCGATGCAGGCGCGTTGACCGGACCCGAACGGCCGGAACGCGTTGGGTGGCAGGGTGTCCCGGCGCTCCGGTGCGAAGTGGTCGGGGTTGAAGTCCTCGGCGTCGGAGCCCCAGATGTCGGGCAGCCGGTGCAGCATCGGCGTCAGCGCGATGATCGAGTCGCCGGGGTGGAACGGGCCCCAGCCGCCGACCGTGTCGGGCTTGCGGGGCTGGCGGGTGAACGCCGGTGCGGTCGGCCAGAGCCGCAACGTCTCGTCGAGGATCTGGCGGACGTAGGCCAGCTGCTGGACCTGGGCGACGGTGGGTGGCACCGACGGGTCCGTGCCCAGCACCCGGTCGATCTCCTCGTGCGCGCGGGCGACGACGTCGGGGCTCTTGAGCAGGAAGCTGATCGTGAACGACAGCAGGCCACTGGTGGTCTCGTGGCCCGCGACCAGGAACGTCGCGCACTGGGCGACGATGTTGTGGTCGGGCAGCGGGTTGCCCTGCTTGTCGGTGCCGACGAGCATGTGGCCGAGCAGGTCCGTCCCGGGGTCGCCGCTCGCCTTGCGCTCGTCGAGGATCGTCTGGACGGTGTCGTCCATGTACTTCGCGTTCGCGAGCAGCTGCCGCTGCGCCCCGCGGCGCATCTTGACCGCGATCGGCAGCAGCCGCTGGCGGGCCTGCGTCTCGTGCAGCGCGCCCATCATGGCCGCGACGAAGGGGTGCTGGGAGTCGCGGTAGAACGAGTTGAACCGGTAGCTGAACCCGCAGAGCGCGATCGTGTCCAGCGTCAGCCGGGTCATGTCGGCGACGACGTCGACCGGCTCGTCCGGGTTCAGCCGCTCCCACTTCAGGCAGAGCTGCTCGGCGATGTCGATCATCGGATCGAGGTAGCCCTTCATCGCCCAGGTGCTGAAGCTGGGCAGCAGGATGTCGTGCGCCGACTTCCACAACGGGTCGTCGGTGTCGGCGGTGAACAGCCCCGCGCTCTTGTGCGTCTTGCGGAACTCGCGCTGGCTGAGCCCGACGAGCTTGTCGAAGCGGGCGTCGTCGCAGAGGTCGTCGACCATCTCCAGGCCGTGGGCGACGTAGCGCGGCCCGGTGGGGGTGTCGAGCCGGAAGATCGGGCCGAGCTCGCGGGCGAGCCGCATGAGGTCCTGGACGAGCGTCGCCTGCTTGATGTCGAACATGTTGCCCAGCAGCGGGACGCCCTTGGGGCTGGGGATGTCGTCGAGGGGCCTCGGATCCGCCATGGTGTGATCTCCCTTGCCCGTGCCACTGCGCCAGGGGTGGACTCGCGGTGCCCGGCGTGCTCGTTACGCAAGGTTGCAGACGTCTGCGGCAATCGGGTGATCCACGCTCGGTCGCGGCGGTGTCAGTCCGGCTCCGGCTCCACCCGCACGACGCTGATGTCGCCGCCCGCCAGCCGCAGCCACCTCCCGGTGATCGTCGCGCCGTGTCCGGTGGCCAGCCGCAGGACGTGGGGACGTTCGCCCGCGGCCCACGGCTCGGGAAGGTCGGCATCGGCGGTGTCGCCCGTGCCGGCGGTGCTGATGGTGGTGCTGATCTCCACGCCGTCCGTGACGACGAGCACGCTCCAGCCACCCCGCAGCGCGGGTTCGATCTGGTCGGCCTCGAAGCTGAACGGCCTGCCGTCGCGGGCGGCGGCGAGCATCTCCCCGTCGCCACACCGGACGAGGACGCAGGCCGTGCCGAGCGTGGAGTCGAGCGTGAAGTTGACCGGCCGTACCTGGATCCGCTCGTCGCGGTCCGCCCACGCCAGCCTGCCGACGGTCACGGTGCGCAGCAGGTCCAGGCAGCCCTGCCGGTCGAGGGTCTCCAGCCGGCCGCGATCGGTCATCGTCCGCCCCTGCGACCGGATCAGCTCGTCGTGGCCGCGAGGTCGTCCCGCGGCCTCTGCGCGGTGTCCGGCCGGCAGGCGAGGACGCGCAGCAGGTCGCGGCGGGTGACCACGCCGACGAGCCGCCCGCGGTCCACGACGGGCACCGACGGCATGCCGGAGTCGATGAGGTAGGCGGCGACCTCGGTGAGAGCGGTGTCGGGGGGCAGGCTGCCCGCCGGGCGCATGGCGTCGCGGACCGCCATCTCGCGCTGCTCCTGCCCGGCGTGCACGCGCAGCAGGTCGGCGTCGGTGACGACGCCGTGCACGCGGCCCTCGGCGTCGGTGACGGGCATCGACGCGAACCCGTACGCGACGAGCTGGGCTGCAGCGGCGCCGGTGGGCCAGTGCGGCCGGACGCTGATCACGGGGCGGCTCATGACGTCTCGTGCCTGCATGGCGGTCCTCCTCGACAGCTTCTCGACCCGCTCACCGGGGGTCCTCCCGGCCCGCAGGAACGACCAGGAGCGACCAGGAGCGACGCTGCCACCGGGCGGGCGAGCCCGGGAGGACCGAGGTGCCCGCTCCGAAGGGACCGAGAGTCCCGCGCGCCATCCGCTCGGTGGCGCCGTCGATCCTGCTGACGCCGTGGCGAGGCGGACCGGGAGGGGGCCCTTCGGCCCCTCGAACGCGGTGCGCGTGACCCTGGGCGGGCCGACCGTGGCGCGCGGAACCTGGCCCGATGACGACGGCCGAGGCCACCCCCAGCTCTCCGGTCCGCGTGGACGCCCGGCTGGATCCGGGCCTGTCACGCTGGCTGTGGCTGGTCAAGTGGCTGCTGCTGATCCCGCACATCGTCGTGCTGCTGTTCCTGTGGATCGCGTTCGGGTTCGTCACCCTCGTCGCCTGGGTCGCGATCCTCGTCACCGCGCGCTACCCGCGTGCGCTGTTCGACTTCGCCCTCGGCGTGCTGCGCTGGACCTGGCGGGTGCAGTACTACGGCTACGCAGGGCTGGGCACCGACCGCTATCCACCGTTCACCCTGAGCGACGTGCCGGACTACCCGGCGCGGATCGACGTCGCCTACCCCGAACGGCTCTCCCGCGGTCTCGCGCTGGTCAAGTGGTGGCTGCTGGCCATCCCGCACTACATGATCCTGGCCGTGCTCGTCGGTGGGACCCCCAGCACCAGCACCACGGAGAACGGCCTCACGATCGTGACCTACAGCATCGGCCTCCTGACGCTGCTCGTGTTCTTCGCCGCGCTGGCGCTGCTGTTCACCGCCCGCTACCCGCGAGGGATCTACAACCTGGTCCTCGGCATCGACCGGTGGTCCATGCGGGTGTTCGCCTACGTCGCGCTGATGACCGACGCGTACCCGCCGTTCCGACTCGACCAGGGCGGTGCCGAACCGCGGCCGGTCGACGCGGGCGAGGGCGCCCCGCCGCCGTCCGGGGACCGCGGAGACGCGCCCCTGTCCGGCCGGACCGGCACATGACGGGCCACGTTCCCCGCACCGGCCGAAGGGCCTTGCCGCGCCGAGACGGCGGACCCGCACGTCACGGGCCTGCACCGCACGCGGGGGGAGGGCCTTCGGCCGTCGTCGCGGCCCCGGCGCGGGGTGAGACTGCGGCGGTGGAGGCGGCAATGGGGGCAGGGCGCGTGCGAGGGGGCGGCGGGCGGGACGCCGAGGAACGGTGGCCGGAGAGCGACATCTCGGCGCTGCTGAACGCCGCGCAGGCGGCGCCCCGGCTCGCAAGTTCCCGCGGGTGGTGGGTCGAGTGCGAGGACCAGGCGATCCTGCTGCGGACCGACCTCACGCCGGACCGGGCCGGCAAGCCGGGGCTGCTGCGCAGGACGCGCATCACGGCGGGCGCGGCGCTGTTCGGCATGCGGCTCACGGTCGCGCGGCGCGGGCACCGGCCCCACGTCGCGCTCCAGCCCGATCCCACCCGGCCGGGCGTGCTCGCCGTGCTGCGCCGCGGCAGGCCGGATACGCCGTCGCCGTTCCATCGCCAGCTCTACGCGCTGCTCGGCACGTCCGACGTCCGCGCCGTGGAGGTCGACGACGCGGCCGCGCTGTACGCGCTGCGCAGGGCAGCCGGGGCCGAGGGCACCTGGTCGCGCACGACCAGCGAACCCGCCGAGGTGGTCGGGTCGCGACTGCGCGACCAGATGCCCTGGCCGCACGACGGCCCGACGCTCTACGTCACCCTCGGCGCGGAGGGCGAACCGGCCACCGCCGACCTGCGGATCGGGCTCGCCATGCAGCAGATGCTGCTCACGGCGGCCGTCCTGGGGCGGAGGGCACAGGTGAGCGCCATGTCCTTCGACGCTCCGGGGACGCACCCGAACGGGGGTCCGCCCCGGCTGCTCCTCACCCTCGAGAGCAGGCCGGCGGCAGCGCGGCGCGCGCCGGCCCACCGGATGGCCCCCGGCGCGGCCGAGTCGACGGACAGCCGGCCCGCCTAGACGACACGGGTTCCAGGACCAGCCCTCAGGTGAACCGGCGGACGAAGTCGAGAGCGGTCGTCGCGACCTCGCGCCACCCGCTGTCGATCGTGAGGGCGTGGCCCCGCCCGGGGATCTCCACGATCTCGGTGACGCCGGGGTTGCCCTGCTGGCGCTTGAACGACGCGTTCGCGATCGCCCAGGGCACGGTGTTGTCGTTCTCCCCGCTGATGATCAGCAGGGGGCCGCGGTCCGGGTTGGCGGTGTCGACCTTCGCCTCGGTCCAGGGGTTGAGGTTCGAGGTGGCCGCCTGGAACAGCGGCGCGCCCGGCGCCGGGACCGCGAAGGTCTCGTAGAGCTCCTTCGCCTCGTCCTCCGACACGGCGTTGGCGAAGGCGAAGCGGAACTGGTCGTAGGTCAGCGGGATGGCGCGGTGCCGGTTGGCCGGGTTGCCGAGCACGGGCAGGGACGCCTTCAACGCCGAGATCGGCAGCGGCAGCACCCCGCGGAACGGCGCGGGGTCGATGGCGACCGAGACCGCCGAGCAGCCGCGACCGGCCAGGATCTGCGTGAGCAGTCCGCCGAACGAGTGCCCGACGACGGCCGGCGTGCGGTCCAGCGTCCGGATGACCTCCTCGAAGTGGTCGGCGACCTGGCCGACCGTCTTGCCCGCGAACGCTTCGGGGTTCGCGTTGGCCTCCTCGACGGTCTCGGGATCGTCGGGCCATCCGGGGGTCAGCGCCGTGAAGCCCGCCTCCTCGAACAGCGTCGCCCATCTGTCCCAGCTGCTGGGCAGCAGCCACAGCCCGTGGACGAACACCACCGGCGTCCGACCGCTCGCGTTCGCCGCCTCGACCTGCTCCGCCTCGTGCGCGGTGATCATCGTCGCGTCTCCTCCACCCGGAACGCCCCCACGGGCGACCGATGCGAACCTATGGGGCGCCGCGATCGCCGTACATCCCCGAACGCCCCTGCTGCTCAGGCCTGCACGCTGCGGACGAGTGCAGCGGTGATGTCGTCGAGGGACGCGACCGTGACGTCGGCGAGCGCGAGGGCGTCCCGCGCCGGCGGGAAGGCCGCGTGCGGGACGGCGATGAGCCCCAGCCCGGCGCCGGCGGCGGAGCGCAGGCCGTTGCTGGAGTCCTCGATCGCCACCGCGTCCGCGGGCGCCACGCCGAGCAGGCGCACCACCTGCTCGTAGACCTCGGGCGACGGCTTGCCCGCGGACACCTGCTCGGTGGAGAGCGTGGCGCGGAAACGCTCCGCGACGCCGGCGGCGGCGAGGACGGTGTCGATCAGCTCCCGGGGCGAGGACGAGGCCAACCCCAGGACGAAGTCCGCGGCCAGCCGGTCCACGGCCGCCACCGCACCGGGCAGCAGCGGCAGCCGTTCCCGGTAGCGAGCCGCCATCCGGCCGACGACCTCGCGCGCCACCTCCTCGGGCGCGCCGGGCACCCCGACCGTGCCGGTCAGGTAGCTCGACCACTCGGCCGTGCTCATGCCCTGCATGGCCCGGGTCGCGCCGTCGGGCCACCCGCGCCCGGCGGACGCGGCGAGGTCGCGGCGTACGTCGTCCCAGAGCCCCTCGGAGTCGACGAGAACCCCGTCGAGGTCGAACACCACGGCCCGTACGGTCACGTGGTCGGTCTACCGCACGCGGCAGGCGACCGCCGCCGGGGGCTGGGTGCGGCCGGGCGGGGGCGCCGGGTGGGGCTCGCACAGGTGTTCGGTGCTCGCGCCACACGGTGGCCGGGGGTGTCGGGTCGGGTGGCCGGGGCTGAGGTCCGGGCCGGTGCTCGCACGTGTGTTCGGTGCTTTGCCCGGTGGCCGGGGCTCGTGCCTCACCCGGTGGCCGGGGCTCGCGTGCGGGGAGTAGGCGCTCGCACGTGTGTTCGGCGCTGGCACATGTCCCGTGGTGCTCGCACATGGTGTCGGCGGTGTGTGCGAGCACCGTGCGGTGTGTGCGAGGTCGGGTCGGGCGCTCGCACATGTGTTCGGGACTCCCGGGGCGGGCCGAGCCGCGGTGGTGCCTCGTGCCCGGGACCGTCCTGCTCGAACGTCCACCGCCCGCTGCCGTTCAGGTCGCCGGTGGCGGTCACCGCGAACCCCGCGTCGGTGATCGGCTCGGTGACCGGTCAGAGCCGGTTGCGCTTGCGCCCGGTGACCTGGTTGTAGATCACGAGCACGAGGATCGCGCCGATGACCGACCCGATCAGGCCCGCCGGGTGGAAGCCGCGCAGGCCGACCGTCAGCAAGCCGAAGATCAATCCACCGACGACCGAACCGGCCACCCCGAGCAGGATCGTGCGCATCAGGCCGATGTCGTCGCGGCCCGGGACGAGCGCGCGGGCGATGAAGCCCGCGATCAGGCCGAACACGATCCAGCCGATGATCGTCCACAGCATGGCAGCCACCTCCACAGTCTCGCCGTCCTGTGAACGATCGCCCGGCCCGCACCGTTCCACCCGGGCTCAGCGGCCCTACCGGCCGGGGCGTTCGGCCCCTGCCGGTGGCGCATGCTCCTGCCGCAGGCTGGAGCCCGGGCGAGCGGAAGGGACGGGGGACATGGGCGAGGGGCGCGCCGACGTCGCGGCCGTGACCGACGAGCTGGCCGATGAGCTGCTCGTGGACCGGTACCTGCCACGGTTCGACGTCACTCTGATCGAGCACGCCGTGGCCGACGCCGACCTCGCGCGTACCTGGGAGGCGCTGCGGCGGTTCGACCTGCTCGACGTGCACTCGCCGCTCACCGACGCGGCGATGTCCGTCCGCCGGCTGCCCGCAGCGCTCGCGGCCCACCTGGGCCGCCGCCCGCCGCCCGAGCCACCGCCGCGCCTGACGCTGGGCGGCGGGCTCGCGCTCGAGGGGTGGCTGTCGCTCGGCGAGCGCGACGGGCAGGAGATCGCGTTCGGCGCGGTCGGGCGGTTCTGGCAGCCCGACATCCGGTGGTACGACGTGTCGTCGATGACGCCGGACGGGTTCGCCGCGTTCGACGAGCCCGGCTGGGGCCGGATCGCGGCGTCGTTCTCCCTGCGGCCCTACGGCCGGCACCGCACGCTGATCTCCTACGAGGCGCGCACGGCGACCGGCGACCCGCGCTCGCGGCGGCGGTTCGCGCGCTACTGGGTCCTCGTGCGGCCGTTCGTCCGGTCGATCCTGCGCGCGACCGTCGACACGCTGAAGCGCGACGCCGAGGCCCACTGAGGGGGCCAGCCGCCCCTCAGCCGCCGGGCTCGCGCCGTGCGGTGGGCAGCTTGCGGAAGTCCCAGCTGGTGATCTTCTCGGGAACCAGCCGGAGCCACGCGTGCCGCCCGTCGATCAGCACCTGCCCGCCGGTGTACTTGTCGGCGAACGCCTGCTCGACCCGCTCCAGCACGGGGTCCGGCTCACCGGTGCGCGGGATTTCCCCGACCGGCTCCACCCGGCCGCGCAGCTCGATGCCGCGCAGCTCGGCGTAGGAGTCCCCCGAGTCCACGACCGCAGCGATCCGCGGGTCGCGCTGCAGGTCCGTCCAGCGCTGCGCCCGCACGATCGACGTCAGCCACATCGCCTCGCCGTCCCAGTGGAACCACAGCGGAGTGGCGTGCGGCCCGTGCGGGCCGACCGTGGCGACGCGGCACGTCCGTTCCGCGGCGAGGTAGGTGTCGAGCTCCTCGGGGGTCATCGCGATGGTCCGGCCCCGGCGCTGGGTCTTCGGCGCGGTCATGAGCCGGACGCTACCGCCGCGGCGTTCATCTGATCGGCACAGGCGGCCGATCCCGGCGGGCGCCGCCGCCGGGCTGGCATCCTGGCGGTGGGCGTCCGGACCGGACGCGCGGGGGTGACCGGCGGGGGAGCGGGCGTGACGACGACGGGCGAGCGGGCGCCGCGGCGCCCGCGGGCGGGCAGGCTGCGGCCGCCGGCGCTTATGCTGGTGGTGATCCCGGCGTTGCTGTTCGCGGTGCCCTGGTGGGTGCTCGTCGCCGGTGGGCAGGGCTGGCCGGGACCGGTGTTCGCGGCCGCGACGGTGCTCTGCGCGGCGGGCGCCGTCGCGCTCCCGGTGCTGCTGACGCTCGGCCACGGGCGCCGCCACAGCGACGCGGCGGCCCGGGTCGGGGTCACCCTGCTCGGCGTGGTCTGGGTGGTGTTCACCTGGAGCGTGCTGGGGCTGCTCGCCGAGAGCGTGCTCGCTGCCGCCGGGGTGGCGGACCCGCTGCGCTCCCGGGACGTGACCGCCGCCGTGCTCGGCGTCGTCGCCGTGCTGCTCGTGCACGGGGTGATCGAGGCGCGGCGGGTGCCGCGGGTGCGGGAGCGGGAGGTCCGGCTGGAGCGGCTCGGGCCGGGGCTGGACGGGCTGCGGGTCGTCGTGCTCGCCGACACCCACTTCGGGCCGATCGAGCGTTCCCGTTGGTCGGCGCGGGTGGTGGAGGTGGTCAACGGGCTGCGCCCCGACGTCGTGGTGCACGCGGGCGATCTCGCCGACGGGTCCGTCGCCGCCCGGGACGGCCAGGTGCGCCCGCTGGGTGACGTGCGGGCCCCGCTCGGCCGGTTCTACATCCCCGGCAACCACGAGCACTTCTCCGGCGCGGTGCAATGGATCGAGTACCTGCAGCGGCTGGGATGGCAGCCGCTGGTCAACACCCACCGGGTGGTCGAACGCGGCGGGGATCGGCTCGTGCTCGCGGGGATCGACGACCCGACCGGCGTGGGCAAGGAACCGGGCGGCGGTCCCGACCTGCCCGCGGCGCTGGACGGCGCCGATCCGGCGTCGCCGGTGCTGCTGCTCGCCCACCAGCCCCGCCAGGTGGTCGACGCCGTCTCCGCCGGAGTGGACCTGCAGGTCTCCGGCCACACCCACGGCGGCCAGATCTGGCCGTTCCACCTCCTGGTCCGTACCGAGCAGCCGGTGCTCTCCGGGCTCAGCCGCCACGGCCCGCGCACGCAGCTCTACACGAGTCGGGGCACCGGGTTCTGGGGCCCGCCGCTGCGCGTGTTCGCGCCGAGCGAGATCACGGTGCTGACGTTGCGCCGCGCGTGACGGGCGGCCGCGTGGGAGCGTGGCATCGGCGAGGTCCGAGCCGGAGAACGGGGAGACGGTGACGCACACCGCAGCGCAGACCCGCGGATCGATCCTGGGGACGCGGGTCCGGCGGGTGGAGGACCGTGCCCTGCTCACCGGGGCGTCGACGTTCGTCGGCAACCTGCGCCCCGACGGGTTGTTGCACGCCACGTTCGTCCGCTCCCCGATGGCGCACGCGCGCATCACCGGCATCGACACGGGCCCGGCGTCGTCGCAGCCCGGCGTCGTGGCCGTGTTCACCGCGGCAGGTCTCGCGCTGCCGGCCCACCACACCTTCCTGCCCACGAACCCGCGCGTGCTGCGCCCACCGCTCGCGACGGACCGCGTGCGGTTCGTCGGTGAGGCGGTGGCGCTGGTCGTCGCGGAGTCGGTGTCGGTCGCAGCGGACGCCGCCGAGCTCGTCGAGGTAGACTACGAGCCGCTGCCCGCCGCCGTCGACCCCGAGGCCGCGCTCGCCCCGGACGCGCCGCTGCAGTTCCCCGAGCTGGGGACGAACCTCGCCACCGGCTCGCGGTCGCCCGCCACCCCGGACCCGCTCGCCGGGGCCGAGGTGGTCGTCAGGGCGCGGATGGTGAACCAGCGCGTCGCGGTGCTGCCGATGGAGGGCAACGCGATCCTCGTGGAGCCCGGCGGGGACGGCATCGTCGTACACGTCTCCACGCAGATGCCGCACCGCTTCCGCGACCAGCTCAGCACGATCCTCGGGCTGGACCCGGAGCGGGTGCGGGTGGTCGCCCCGCACGTCGGCGGCGGGTTCGGGGGCAAGGCGGGGGTGCTGGCCGAGCACACGGCCACCGTGGCGGCGGCGCGGGCGCTCCGCCGTCCGGTCGGGTGGGTGGAGGCCCGCTCGGAGAACATGGTGTCGATGCCGCACGGGCGTGGCCAGGTCGGCTACTACGAGCTGGGGCTCACCCGGGACGGCCGGATGACCGGCCTGCGGGCCCGGGTGGTCGGCGATGCCGGGGCCTACGCCGGGTTCGGCGGGTTGCTGCCCGTCGCCGTGACCTACCAGATGGTCCCCGGGGTCTACGACATCCCGGTGGTCGGCTACGCCGCCGTGGGCGTCATGACGAACACGACGCCGATGGGGGCCTTCCGCGGCGCCGGGCGGCCCGAGGCTGCCGCGCACCTGGAGCGGATCGTCGACCTCGCCGCGGCCGAGCTGGGCATGGACCCGGTGGCGCTGCGGCGGCGCAACCTCCTGGCTCCCGACGCCTTCCCGGTGCGCACGGCCGTCGGCTCGACCTACGACTCGGGCGACTACGACCTGCCGCTGCGGGAGGCGCTGCGGATCGCGGGCTACGACGAGCTGCGCGCGGAGCAGGCGCGCCGGTGCGAGCGCGACGACCCCGTCCGGCTGGGCATCGGCGTGAGCGTGTACGTCGAGATCACGGCGGGCGCGAGCGGCGGGGAGTACGGATCGGTGTCGGTGCACCCGGACGGCACGGCGACCGTCTCGGCAGGGACGTCCGCGCACGGCCAGGGGCACGCGACCGCGTTCGGGATGATCGTGTCGGACGCACTCGGCATCCCGCTGGAGCGGATCACCTACGTGCAGTCCGACACGGCGGCCGTGCCGCGCGGCGGGGGCACGAGCGGGTCGCGGTCGCTGCAGGTGGGGGGCAGCGCCGTCGCCGCGGCCGCGGAGGAGGTCCTGGAGCAGGCCCGGTCGCGCGCGGCGGCCCTGCTGGAGGCCGCGGCCGACGACGTCGCGCTCACCGCGGACGGGGAGTTCAGCGTCACCGGTGTGCCCGGCGTGACGGTGACGTGGGAGCAGGTCGCCGCGGGGGCGGAGCTCTCGGCGGGCCTCGACCTGGTCCAGGACGGGCCGAGCTTCCCCTTCGGCGCGCACGTGTCGGTCGTGGAGGTCGACATCGAGACCGGCCGCGTCACGCCGCGGCGCCACGTCGCGGTGGACGACTGCGGGCGCGTGCTCAACCCGCTCCTCGTGGAGGGCCAGCAGCACGGCGGCCTGGCGCAGGGCATCGCGCAGGCCCTCTACGAGGAGGTGCTCTTCGACCCGGACGGCCAGCCGCTCACCGCGACCCTCGCCGACTACCGGACCCCCAGCGCCGCGGACCTGATCGGCGGCGAGACCTGGAACACCGAGACCCCCACCCCGCTCAACCGGCTCGGGGCCAAGGGGATCGGCGAGTCCGCCACCGTCGGCGCCACGCCTGCGGTGCAGAACGCCGTGGTCGACGCGCTGCGCCCGCTCGGCGTGCGCCACGTCGACCTGCCCTGCACGCCGGAGCGGGTCTGGCGGGCGGTGCAGGACGCCCGGGCCGGGCGGCTCGCCGACGTGTGGCGCGAACCACCGGACGTGTTCGGGTCGCTCCCGCTGCGCGCGGGCAGCGCCGCGGAGGAGGACACCGGCGGGATCTAGCAGGGACACGTCCGGTCAACGCCCGCGGTGTGCGAGGACACAGCAGGCCCTTCGAGGACGGCGTGGCCTGCGGGAAGGCGCCCGTTCGGCGACACGGTGTGACGGGAACCGGGGTCAGTCGCGACACCGGGTGACTACCCTGGTTCGTCGCGGGGCGCTCTCGACGGGGAGCGCGCCGCCCGGGCCACCCGATCCGCCCGGGCACGGCGTGTCGCGCTCCGCGGTCCGGCGACGCACCGGCCGCCGGATTCCCGATCACTGGAGCCGCCACCATGTCCCCGCTGTCCCTGCTCTCGCGCCTGTCCCGCCGCGGCCGGGGGCGCCCGGCCCGCACGGTCGCGCGGGTACGGGAGCTGTTCGTCCCCGCACAGTCGGCCGGGTCGGCCGGGTCGTCGGTGTCACGGCCGCGTTCCTCGAAGCGGCCCGCGCCGCGGACCCTGCCGCGGACGCTGCCCCGGTCCCTGCCCCGGTCCCTGCCACACCGGCGCCGGCCGTCCCGGTCCGCCGCGGTGACCCGACCGGGCCGCTGGCTGCGCGACGTCCATGTCGGCGCGGCGGGCAGGCGGGTGTTCGACGTCTACGTGCCCGCCGTGCGCCGCCGCGGCCGGATGCCGGTCGTCGTGCTGCTGCACGGCTGTCTCCAGACTGCGGACGAGTTCGCGCACGCCAGCCGCTTCCCGCAGGTCGCGGACCGCAACGGGGTGCTCCTGGTCGTCCCGCACCAGGAGCCGTGCCACCAGGCCCGGCGCTGTTGGCGCTGGTACGAGGCTGCACACCAGCAGCGGGACGCCGGGGAGCCCGGCATCCTCGCCGGCATCGTCGCGCAGGTGCTCGACGAGCGTGAGCGCTGGCGGGCCGACCCGGCGCGGGTCTACGCGGCCGGGATCTCGGCCGGGGGAGCGATGGCGCTGATCCTGGCCGCGGCGTACCCGGACGTGTTCGCCGCCGTCGGGGTGCACTCGGCGCCGCCGTACCGGGCCGCGACCCGCCTCACCGAGGCGCTCGGCGCGATGGCCGGGCGCGGAAGCGCGCCCCGTCCGGCGGCCGGCGAGCGCATGGCACCCGTCGTGTGCCTCCAGGGCACGGAGGACACCGTCGTGCGACCGGCGAACGGCGACCAGGTCGTCGAGCAGTGGCTCGCCCACCGGGCGGCCGCCGACCACGGCGCCACCCGCACCGTCCGGTCGCGCCGGGTCCGCGGACGCAGCTCCGACGGCACCCGGTACACGGTCCGCCGTTGGTACGCCGCGCGCGGCCGCGTGTCGCTGGAGTACTGGTCCGTACAGGGCCTCGGGCACGCGTGGTCGGGTGGACAGCCGGGTGGGTCGTTCGCCGATCCGCGAGGTCCCCGCGCGGCGACGGTGATGTGGCAGTTCTTCCGCCGCCACCGGCTCGCCGCGCGGCCCCGCCGCGCATCCGCCGTGCGGGAGGCGCTCACGGCCTGATCGGATCCGCAACTCGCCCTGATCGGATGCGCAACTCGCGCGGATCGGATGCGCAACTCGCGCCCCGGCCCGCGAGTTGCGGATCCTGCGGCGGCGAGTTGCGGGTTTCGCCGCCGCGAGTTGCGCATCCCGTGGCGGCGAGTTGCGGGATCGTCGGGCCGGCAGCCGCCCGTCAGGGCGCGCCCGGCACCGGACCGTCGACCCGCTGCACCTCGACGAGGGCGCGCGAGCCCGCGCAGCCTTGGGACAGGCCCGAGGAGCCGACGTCCGGCGTGAGCACGTTCACGTTGCCCGCGGTGCACAGCACCGGCGTGCCGCCCGGGTCCTCGACCGGGGTGAACCAGGCGCCCGTGGACATCTGGACGACGCCGGCGAGCAGGGCGTCGTCCACCCGCAGGCCGGCGAGGCACGCGCCGCGCTCGTTGAACACCCGGACGAGGTCGCCGTCGGCGAGCCCGCGGACGTCGGCGTCGTCGGGGTGCATCCGCAGCGGCTCGCGGCCCGCGACCTTGCCCGCCGCGCTGTGCGGGCCGAAGTCCAGCTGGCTGTGCAGGCGGGTCGCCGGGTTGTTCGCGAGCAGTACCAGTGGGAAACGCACGGCCCGGGCGGCGCCGTGCCACTCGCCGGGTTCGAGCCACACCGGGTGGCCGGGGCAGTCCGCCAGGCCGAAGCCCGCGACGGTCGCGGAGTGCAGCTCGATGCGCCCGCTGGGCGTGGCCAGCGGATGGGCCACGGGGTCCGAGCGGAAGCTCGCGAGCAGCACGGCGTCCGGCGGGGGAGCCAGCTCGACCCGCCCGGCGGCCCAGAACGCGTCGAAGTCCGGGACCCGTTCCGCCCCGACGCGGCCCCGCCAGCCCTCGTAGAGATGGTGCAGCCAGCCCGCGGCGTCGCGGCCTTCGGTGAACCGCTCCGCGACGCCGAGCCGGCAGGCCAGCGCGGAGAAGATGTCGTAGTCGTCGCGGGCCAGTGCGTACGGCGCGGCGTGGCGGTGCATCGCCGTCAGGTACGGGTCGGTGCGCGCTGCCCCGATGTCGTCGCGTTCCAGCGTCACCGTCGAGGGCAGGACGATGTCCGCGTGCCGGGCGGTGGCGGTCCGGTACGGCTCGTGCACGACGACGGTGGCCGCGGCCCGGAACGCCCGCTGCAGCCGGGCCAGGTCCTGGTGGTGGTGGAACGGGTTGCCGCCGCACCAGTAGACGAGCTCGATCCGCGGGTAGCGGCGGCGTTCGCCGTCGTAGTCGTAGGTCTCGCCGGGGCGCAGCAGCATGTCGGCGACGCGGGCGACGGGCACGGCCGTACGGACGGGGTTGGCCAGCCGGGACAGGGTCGGGGGCGACACCGCGGCCAGTGGAGCGCCGCTGTCGGCCATCGACCCGTACCCGTGCCCGAACCCGGCGCCGGGCAGCCCGATGCGCCCCAGCAGCGCGGCCAGCAGCACGGCCGCCCACACCGGCTGCTCACCGTGCTCGGCGCGCTGCAGCGACCAGCCCACCGTCACCATCGTGTGCCGTGCCGCCATCTCGCGGGCCAGCGCGGTGATCGTGTCCGCCGGGACACCGCAGATCTGTTCCGCCCACCCCGGGGTCTTCTCGACGCCGTCGGCGCTCCCGTCCAGGTAGGCCAGCGCCTCCGGCCCGCCCGCGCAGTGGGTCGACAGGAAGGCCGCGTCGTGCAGGCCCTCGGCGACGAGGACCCGGCACAGCGCCAGGATCAGCGCGGGGTCGGTGCCCGGGCGCACCGGCAGCCAGCGCGCGCGCAGGTCGGGCGGCATGTCCGAACGGTCCGGGCCGGCCAGCACGACCTCGGCGCCGCGGTCCACGAGCTCGGCGAGGTGGCCCACCGAGCGGTGCGCCGTGACCCCGCCGGGCGCCACCGCGAGGTTCTTCGCGGGGATGCCACCGAAGCACACCAGCAGCTCGGTGTGCTTCGCGAGCAGCGGCCAGGCCGTGAGCGAGCGCAGCACGTCGGCGCGGCGGCCGAAGATGTGCGGGAGCAGCACCTCGGACGTGCCGACGCTGTAGGTGTTGACCGAGCGGACGTAGCCGCCCAGGCAGGCGAGGAAGCGGTGCACCTGGCTCTGCGCGTGGTGGAACCGCCCGGCGCTCGACCAGCCGTAGGAGCCGCCGTAGACGGCCTCCGGGCCCGGGCCGTCGTAGACCCGGCGCAGCTCGGCGGCCAGCCGGTCCAGGACCTCGTCCCAGCCCAGCGCGACGAACTCGCCCCCGTGGCCGTCGCTGCCGCGGCGCTCGTCCGGCCCGGGTCCGTCCTCCAGCCAGCCGCGGCGCACCATGGGCGAGGCGACCCGCAGCGGGTGGCGCAGCGCTCCGACGAAGTTCCCCAGCAGCGGGGACGGGTCGGGGTCCGCCGGGTCGGGCCGCACGGCGGTGATCTCGCCGCGGGCGTCGACGTCGGCGGCGAAGGCGCCCCAGTGGGACAGGTGCTTGCGCGTGATCGGTACGGCCACCGTCCGATGGTCCCTGCCCGGCGCGGCGCGCGCATCCGGCGGACGGTCCGACCGGGCCTTCACGGACGCCCCCGCATGTCGAGGATCTTGAGCGCCAGCTGGGCGTTGAAGCGGTCCTCCTGGCGGGTGGTGACGATGCCGGCCAGGGTCTCGATGCGGCCGAGCCGGTAGCTCATCGTCTTCGGGTGGATGCACAGCGACCGCGCCGCCCGCTGGACGCTCCCGTCGCAGTCCAGGTAGGCACGCAGCGTCCCGACGAGATCGGCGCCGTGGTCGCGGTCGTAGGCGAGCAGCACCCCGAGCTGCTGCTCCGCGTAGCGGTCCAGGTCCTCGCCGAGTGCCGGTTCGAGCAGGAACTGCACCGCGCCGAGATCCTCGAAGACGACCACCGGCGCCTCCGGCGGGCGGGTCGCCGCCTTCGCGTAGGTCGCCTGCCTGCCGGCGACGCCGTACTGCGCGATGCCGTGCACCGCCGCGCTGACGCCCAGCGTGAGCTCCCGGTCCAGCTCCGGGCCCAGGGCGCAGAGCTCGTGGCCCATCCGCCGCACCACCTCGGGCGGGCGGTCCGGGACGATCATCGCCAGAGTGTCCCCGCGCCAGCCCATCGGCGCGTGCACCCCGTGCCCGGCGAGCAGGCGGGACGTCCGGCGGGCGAGCTCGGTGCGCAGGTGTTCGATGCCCTCCGGGGAGCTCGTGCCCCGGCGCGCGCGGGGGTCGGTGCCGCGGGCCGAGAGCAGCAGCACCCGCGCGGCGGCCGGCAGCTCGCGCGCCAGCTGGCGCGACCGCACGAGCGCGTCCGCCCCGTCGACGATCCGGCCGTCGAGGAGGTCCCACACGAACTCCGACTCCAGGCGCCGCCCCGCCCCCGCCACCGCGTCCTGGCGCGAGAGCAGCAGCGCGCAGGCGACGGCCGCCTGCTCGATCGCGATCACGTCCCGGGTCGCGACCGGCATCCGCGTGGCGACGGCCAGCTCACCCCAGCGCAAGGCGGCCGAGCGCACCGTCACCGCGATCGCGTGCCTGCCCTCGCGGTCCGGGCCGAGCAGGACGGCCTCCGTCCCGAGCCGGGGGAGGTCGGCGCCGTCGCCGGCGGTCAGCAGGTCGGCCAGCCACCCGCCCCGGCCGGCCGAGGTGCCCTCGACCCCGACGAACCGGACGGGCTGGTCGGTGATGGCGGCCAGCGCCCCCACGACCGACTCGAGGTCCGCACCGTCGGCGACCAGCCGCACCAGCCGCTGGTGGATCTCGAGGGTCTGGCGGGCCTCCTCGTAGCGCTCGGAGAGGGCCTCGTTGGCCGTCATCAGCTGCCCGGAGAGCTCGCGCAGCCGCTCCTCGGCGAGCGTGCGCTGCACCCCCAGCGCGGCGAGGTCGGCGAGGGTGCCGATCTGCTCGACGTCCTCGTCGGTGTAGTGCGAGCGCCTGCGCCGCCAGGCGGCGAGCACCCCGACGGTCGTGCCCCCGACCCGCATCGGCGCGCCGATCGCGGCCTGCGTCCCCTCCATGCTGGCGAGCGGGACGAGCGCCCTGCTCACGACGGGGTCGGTCGTCCAGTCGTCGGTGCGGTACACCTCGCCGGTGGCGTAGACGTGGCCGATCAGGCTCTCGCCCCGGGCCAGCCGCAGCCGGGCGGTGTCGATCGTGCGGTGGCCGACCACCGCCTTGGCCTCGACGGCCTCCCCGTCCGCCGTGGCGAGGAACACCCCGGCGATCTCGGCGCGCAGCACGTCCGCGGTCGCCGTGGCCAGGCCGAGCAGGATCTCCTCCGGGTCGCTGGAGGCGAGCAGCCGGCGCGCGACGGCGTAGAGCGAGGAGAGTGCCGCCCCCGCCCGGCGCGACGCCGTCGCGGCCAGCGCGGCGAGCAGCCGCAGCTGCTCGCCGTCCTCCGTGGTCGGCCCGGCACCGCCGGCACGCCACCAGGTGATCAGGTCGATCTCGCCGTGGACCGTGACGGAGACCACCGACCGCTGCGGGTCGGTGGTCGTCCCCTCGGCGAGGCGGCGCGACGGCAGTGGCAGCGGCGGGCCGCTGGCCGCGAGCGGCACCGGCCCGGTCGGCTGCCAGCCGACCACGCTCGCACCACCCGCGCCGGTGAGCCTGCGGGCGGCGCCGACCAGGACCGCGAACACCCGGTCGGTGCCCTCGGCCCCGGCCGCGAGGACCTGCAGGCAGGTTGTCGCCCAGTCGGCAGATCCGTCGGCTGGCACAGCGCCATCTTCGCCCGCCGCGCCCCGGCCGGACAGCCCGGGCGCGACGGTGACCTGCCGGCTCAGCACCTCTCAGAGGTGGGTCAGCTTCGGCTTCCCCGCGCGCAGGCGGGAGAGCTGGACGAAGTGTTCGGGGTTGAGGAAGAGCTCGTTCATCCAGCCGAGCTGGTCGATGGTGAGCCCCTCGGGCCGGTGGATGAGGTGGTCGATGTACTGGAAGGCGTCTTTGGCGCCGTAGCCGACGTGGTGCGCCCCCACGATCCGGCGGCTGGCGCCGTCGACGACGAGCTTCTGGAACCCGGACAGCTCGGGCTTCGAGAACGCGTAGAGCATGGTGCCCTCCGCGCACGGCAGGGGCAGGTTCTCGGTGTCCAGCCCCTCGACGTACGGGGGCATCCTGATGATGATCACGTCGTCGAAGCGCTCCCTGGCCTCCTCCTCGGTGAGCCCCACCCAGGTCACCTCGTAGGTGGTGTGCAGGAAGTCCGGGAACTCGGTGTAGTCGAACTCCAGGTCCTCGCCCATGATGTTGCGCGACGCGCAGACCCCGGACTTGCGCGCCTTGAACATCTCCATCGGGCCACCGATCATGTCCCCGATCGCGTACACGCCCGGCACGGACGTCTGCATCCGCTTGTTGACCACGATCCGGCCCGCCTCGTTGACCTCGTAGCCCAGCGTCTCCTGGGTACCCTGCAGCTGAGGACGTTCCCCGGTGCCGAGGAACACGAAGTCGGTCTCCAGGTCGACGGTCTCGCCCGAGGCCAGCCGGACGGTCACGCTCGCCACCGCACCGCTGCCGTTGTCGTTGACCGAGACCGGGTGCGCGCCCTCCAGGATCGTCATGCCGCGCTTGCGCATCCCGTCGACGACGTAGCGGCGCAGTTCCTCGTCGACGTGGTGCAGCGCCTTGGTCCGCATCAGCGGCGAGCGCGACACGATCGTGGTCTCGCACCCGGTGGCGTGGAAGAACGAGCCGTACTCCATCGCGACCTTGCTGCCGCCGATGATCACGCAGCGGGTGGGCTCGTAGTCGAGCTCCTCGACGAGGCTGACGAAGTCGTACACCCCGCGCAGGTCCAGGCCGGGGATGCCCGGGTCGACCGGCCGGGCCCCCATCGCGAGGATCAGGTTGCGCGTCGTGAACGTGCGCCCGGCGGCCTGCACGGTGTTCTTGTCGATGACGGTCGCCCGGGCGTTGAGGACGTACTCGACGTCGAGCTGCTCCTTGGTCTGCCAGTTCATGAACGCGTGCGCGCTGCCGCGCCCGTCCAGGAACAGCTTGATCATGTCCAGGATCGACGCGCGCGAGGCGTCGAACTTCGGGAAGAACAGCTCGTCGGAGAACCAGCGCATCCGGTCGAGCTCCTCGGCGGCCTCGGAGAACAGGTGGTGCGGCACGCACGCCTGGTGCGGGCACGACCCGCCGAGGAACGGCCAGGAGTCGATGATCAGCGGTCGCCCGCCCATCGCCCGCATGTAGGCCGCGCCGAACCGGCCACCCGCGCCGCCGCCCACGAAGATCGCGTCGTAGGGCTCGGGATCGTCGACCAGGTTCACCAGCGGCTCGGAATCCGGCTCTGTCAGGCTTCGGTCGATCAGCTCCATCCACTCGCCGAGATTGAGATGCTGGTTCCGGATGTCCACGTCGTCGCCCTCCGTCGCGTCTGGTGGACCGACGGTAGGTGCGCACCGTTCGCCCTGGCTTCCCGCGTACGGCTGATGTTCGTCCGATTCGTTGTCGCTGCCGGATAACCCGCGCGCCCGTCTGATGATCACCAGGGCGATCCGGCGGAGGAGACGCTTGCATCGGGGCACCTGTGTGCGTGGTGGCACATATGTGCGAGCGGTGGCACACGTTTGTGGGTGGTGGCGCACACTGCCGGCAGGGTGTGCGAGCGCCGCCGGGTGTGTGCGGGTGCCGCCGGGTGGGTGCGGGGCCCCGCCGGGTCGCGGTTGGGGGGTGGTGGCACATATGTGCGAGCGGTGACACCGACTCGCGGGTGGTGGCACACACCGCCAGCATGGTGTGCGAGCACCGCCGGGTGTGTGCGAGCACCGCCGGGTGTGTGTGGGCCCCCGGCTCCCGGTTGGGGTAATGGCACACATGCGCGAGCGGCGGGGGAGGCCGACCCGGCTCACACCGCCGGGCGGGCTCGCCCCGGCGGATCCGCCGCGTTCCCGTGCTCGTGGTGGTAGGCCCGCGACGACCGTGTCCCTCCGGGTCGCGGGCGGGGCTGGTGGCACATATGTGCGAGCGGTGGCACACGCTCGCGGGTGTGTGCGAGCACCGCCGGGTGTGTGCGGGGCGTCGGGTAGTAGAAGATCGTCATCGCGAACTGGTGCCAGGCCGCGGCGAAGCCCATGTTCGGCGAGATGCCCTCGGTGACCCAGCGGTAGACACCGCCGGACCAGCCGGACGCGAGCTCGGCCGAGACCAGGGCCGTCGGGACGAGGAACACGATCGCGGGCAGGAGGTAGAGGAAGACGCACGCCAGGCCGTAGACGGCCATGGTCGGTGCGGGCCGCAGGCTCGCCACCGACGACACCGTCATCAGGGCCAGCGCCATCGCGGCGATGTACTGCGGCGACGTCGCGCTGACCGAACCGCGGCCCCGCGTGTCGTCGACGCCCGATGAGCCGCCGGAACCGGACTTCTCGGCCGCCATGTCCGCCCCTTTCGTCGCGGCGCCCAGGGTCGCCGTCCGCCCGGCGGACGCGCTCATCCGACCGGGGTGACTCGCCGCGAGTTGCGCGTCTCGCCGGCGCGAGTTGACGATCTCGTCAGCGCGAGTTCCGCTTCTCGTTACCGCGAGTTGGACATCTCGTCAGCGGGCGTCCCGGGTTTCAGCGGTCGTGGCCCGGCGAGCCCTTCGCCGCCGGCCGGTCCGGGGTGACGGCGGGCTCGCCCGCCGCCGCCCGCCGCTTGCCGATGTCGTCGAGGACGGCGCCCGTGAGCCACGCGCTCGCCGCCGCGAGCACGGCGGCCGGGATGGTGTCGAAGCCCGCGGTGCCCACGAGCAGTGCCGCGAAGAGCACCGGGGCGAACAGCAGCCTGGTCTGCGCGGCCATCCCCGCTGCCGTCCCGATCGCGACGGCGGCGGTGGGGGAGACGCCGATGACGACCGTGGCGACCGCGCAGATCCCGATGCCGAGGAAGATCGGCGGGAACACCGGTCCGCCGCGGTACCCGCAGCCGAGGCAGATCCCGTAGCCGATGGCCTTGGCCAGCACCAGCAGCAGGATCGGCCCCACCGCGGTCTCCGCAGCCACCTCCGGCACCGCCGCCTGGCCCGAGAACAGCAGGGCCTGCGAGTCCCCGCCCAGCAGCCGGACGAGCAGCGCGAGCAGGCCCACCACGGCGCCGCCGCCGAGGAGGACCAGCACC